>CAZDEZ010000038.1:0-40820 GCA_964504705.1 uncultured Bradyrhizobium sp. | reverse complement strand
CGGCGCGCCGGTCTCCACCGTGATGGACGAGAGCTACAAGGTCGCGATCACGCGGCTGGGCGACCGTATCCGCGTCGGCGGCACTGCGGAAATCTCCGGCTATTCTGCCAGTCTCGATGCGGCGCGGCGGGCGACGCTTGATCACTCCCTGACCGACCTGTTTCCGCGTGGCGGCGACCTTTCGGAGGCCAATTTCTGGTGCGGCCTGCGCCCGATGACGCCGGACGGCCCGCCGATCATCGGTGCGACGCGCTATCCCAACCTGCACCTCAACACCGGCCATGGCACGCTGGGCTGGACCATGGCCTGCGGTTCGGGGCGCGTGCTGGCCGATCTGCTGTCAGGGCGCAAGCCCGACATCGACACAAGTGCGCTGTCGATGAGCAGGTACGAAGCGCGGTTCGGCTAGCCGTGAAGCATCACCGCTCTTGCCAATCGCCGGCCGCGTCGCCATCGGGAGCCGCCGCGGAGGAATCCGCGCCGGCTCCGGTCTCGAAACTGGCGTAATGCCGTTCGGCGGCGCGCCTTTCCGAGATCGCTTGTTCGATCAGCAGTTTTCCAACCTCGCTCATCGTCAGCAAGACCATGTCGTCCCGTCGCCCGAGTTCGTCGGCGAGGCACTGAAACTGTTCGCGCGCCGTCTCCAGGGTCTGCACGGGCGCTGCGGCCATCGAGTTCCTGATCTCCCGGAGCTGTGACTGCAGCCTCGCAATTTCGGCATGACCGGCGTCGAGCTCCGCCTCCGCCTCGGTCAACCGGCCAGACAGCCGCCGGTTGGCGTCGACGAGCTCGATCCGGGCCATATCCTGCTGCTCCTGCTGCACGGCCAGCTTCTGCTTCAGCGCCGCCAGTTCGGAGGTGAGCTGGCCTTGAACGGACTCGGCCGCGGCGCAGAGAGCCTGATAGGTCGCTCGCAGTTGCGCCTCCTGCTGGGCTTGGTGCTGCTCGCTCGCGAGGTGTTCGACAAGATCCTCGATCGCGTCGGCGGCCCGTTGCAACCTCTCCGCATTGCCGCCGCCGGACAGGATATCGGCGAACCGGCGCAGAAAGGCGACCGATTCGACTGCCTCGGATTCCGCGGTCGAGAGCATCGCAGAGTCCGGGGCCGTCGGTAACGCCATCGGTTCATATCCCAGCTACGCAGAGTATCGCACTTCACGAGATGCGAACGAAATGGATCTGCGGTTGTCGGCTGTATCGCGCGGTTGGAAATTCAGGCTGGATCATAGCCCATTTTAGCGCTCGTCGCCGCCTTTGTTCGCTGCCGGCGGCTTTGCCTCGGCATCGTCGTGCGGCGGGGTCGGCGGAGTATCCTCGCCGCAAATCTCGGCCTTGCCCTCCGCGATGGCGTCCGCGACTTCATGGGCGATCGACTTCACTTCCGCGACGACGGCCTTGGCCGCCTCGGTGACTTCTTCCTTGATCGTCTCAACGATGTTGTCGTCGTCGCCCATTCTTTTTCCATAGCGTCAGGTCGGCTTTGTCATGTTGATTTTGGTCAAACCGGGATGGCGGGCCGGAGGATAGGCTATTTTTGACATCAACGGGGCTCGTCGCGCCATGACATATCGACAC
Organism: uncultured Bradyrhizobium sp.; assembly: GCA_964504705.1. Classification (GTDB taxonomy): domain Bacteria; phylum Pseudomonadota; class Alphaproteobacteria; order Rhizobiales; family Xanthobacteraceae; genus Bradyrhizobium. The sequence continues at coordinate 39,245 of CAZDEZ010000038.1, read as the reverse complement.
AGCAATTCTCGCCGATTGATCGGCTTTATCGCGGTTTGCGCCGCGGCGCTGTTTGCCGCCGGCGGGTTTGCCGTCGCCGCCGAAGCGGTCAGCGAGAGCAAGATCCTGCGGGCATTGACGCCGAAGAACCTGACGCGAAACCTCAGCGGCACTAGGACGCCGCAGGAGATCCAGCGCCAGAACTTCATCAACAGCGTGCGCGGCCAGTCGCGCTCGCTGACGATCGACGAACGGTCCGAGGTGGCGACCATCGCAAAGGAGCGGCCGAGCATCGATCTCGAGATCTATTTCGACTACAATTCGGCCGAAATCGCCAACAAGGCGGTGCCCGATCTGATGAAGCTGGGCCGCGCGCTGACCAATCCGGCGCTGCAGGGCGGCACGTTCCTGCTGAGCGGGCATACCGACGCCAAGGGCGGCCCGGACTACAACCAGGGCCTGTCGGAGCGGCGGGCGCAGTCGGTGAAGACATTCCTGATGCAGAATTTCCGGATCCCGGGCGAGAACCTTGTCTCCGCCGGCTACGGCAAGGAGCAGTTGAAGAACCAGGCCAATCCCTTTGCGCCGGAGAATCGGCGGGTGCAGGTGACGAACCTGCAGACCAAGCAGGAAGCGGGCAACTGAAGCACGAGCTCGGTCGAGCGGTGCAGGGGGAGGTCATGAAGGCGCGCGACATCATGAACAGGAAGGTGGTGTCGACGCCGCCGGAGGCATCGCGGCGTGCGGTCGCCGAGTTGCTGGTCAAGAACGGCATCAGCGCGATGCCTGTGGTAGACGCCAATGGCACGCCGATCGGCATGATCAGCGAGGGCGATCTGATGCCGCGCGACGAGTCCGAACGCGAAGCGCGCCGCGACTGGTGGCTCAAGGCGCTGTCCGAGGGCGAAGATCTCAACCCCGAGTTCGTGCAGTACCTCGAATCGCAGGATCGATCCGCGCGCGACATGATGGTGTCGCCGGTGATTACCATCGACGAGAATGCCGACGTGGTCGAAATTGCGGAACTGTTGTCGGCGAAGCGAATCAAGCGCGTGCCGGTCATGAGCGACGGCCGCATCGTCGGGATCGTCAGCCGCGCCGACCTCGTGCGCGCCTTCGCCAATCGCGGGCAGTCGCCGCAGGCCGAGCCCGTGCTGGAGCCGGTCACGGCCGCCACCGCGCCGGCCGCGAAGGCCGGCGTTTCCAGGCAGCCGCTCAAGCCGCCGCCACAGTCCTCGTCTGCCGCCGCCGATCTGTCGGCCGGGGCCTTCCGCAATCTCGCACTGCAGTTCAAGCAACACGAAGTCGCGCATCGTGACGATGTGAAGATTCAACTTGCGCAGACCCACCACAAGCAGGCGCAGGAGATGTTGCAGGCGCGCCTGACGGAAGCTTCCTGGCAGCACATGTTGCGCAATGCCCGCGCGGCGGCTCAGAAGGGCGAGGAGGAACAGCTGCTGCTGCGCTTTCCCTCCGAGCTCTGCACCGACCACGGCAGGGCGATCAACGCTCCGGATCCGGCGTGGCCGGCAACGCTGCGGGGGCTCGCGGCCGAAATCTTCCTGCGCTGGAAGAAGGAGTTGCAGCCCCAGGGCTTTGGCCTGGCGGCGCGGGTGGTGGACTTCCCGGACGGCATGCCCGGCGACATCGGGCTGTTCCTGGAATGGGGACGCAAGGATACAGCCTGACCCGGTTGCAACCCGCGGCGGCCGGAGCCGCCTCGCTCAGCCGTCCTTGCGCTTCTTCGGAACCTGCTCCAGCCGCTCTTCCAGCGCCGAGCAGAGGGTCTGCAGCACCTTGATGCGGGCGTGCAGCTTGTTGTTGGCTTCCACCAGCGTCCATGGCGCCTTCGCCGTCGAGGTGCGATCCACCATGTCGCAGACGGCCGCCTCGTAGTCGTGCCAGCGTTTGCGGTTGCGCCAGTCTTCCTTGGTGATCTTGAACCGCTTGAACGGCACCTTCTCGCGCTCCTTGAAGCGCCGGTATTGCTCGTCCTTGCTGATCGCCAGCCAGAACTTCACGACCACGGTGCCGTGGCGGGTCATGGCGTCCTCGAAGTCGTTGATCTCGCCATAGGCGCGCATCCAGTCGGCATCGGAGCAGAAGCCTTCGATCCGCTCGACCAGGACGCGGCCGTACCAGGAGCGGTCGAAGATCGTCAGGGTGCCGAGCCGCGGCAGGTTGCGCCAGAATCGCCAGAGATAGGGTTGCGCGCGCTCTTCCTCGGTCGGCGCTGCGACCGAAACGGTGTCGTAGAAGCGTGCGTCCAGCGCCTGGGTCATGCGCCGGATGGCGCCGCCCTTGCCGGCGCTGTCGTTGCCCTCAAAGACGGCGACGACGGACAGCTGCTTCATGCGCGGATCGCGTGCCAGGTGGTTGAGCCGCCCTTGCCACTTCTCCAGCTCCTTCCGGTAGTTCGGCCGCGTCATCTTCTGGTCGAGTTCGAGCTTGCTCAGCACGTTCACGGAGTCGCGCGGAGCGGGCAGCGGCAATGCCTTCTTCTTCGCAGACTTTGAGGAATCGCGGTCGGCGTCGAGCCGCTGGCGCATCGTGGCCAGCAGATGCCGGCCGACCGTCAGCGCCCGGTAACGCGGATCAACGCCGGGAACGACGATCCAGGGCGCCTCGCCCGTCGACGTCTCGCGCAGGAAGGGATCGCAAACCTTGATAAAGCGGTCGTAGAGCTTGAAATAGTCCCATTCGACGTCGGTCACCCGCCATCGTGTCCGCGGATCCTTCTCCAGCGCGTGCAGCCGCTTCTTCTGCTGGCCCTTGGAGAGGTGAAACCAGTATTTGACGAGCAGGACGCCCTCGTCGCACAGCATCTTCTCCAGTCGCCTTATATCGGCGACGGCGCCGGCGAACTCGCCTTCGTCGATCTGACCCATCACGCGTTGCACGATCGGCATCGTGTGCCACGCGCCGAAGAAGACGCCGATCTGGCCCTTCGGCGGCAGGGCCCGCCAGAACCGCCAGTTCGGCGGGCGCTCGCGCTCCTCGTCCGATGGCAGACGAAAGCCATGGGTGTGGATGTGCCGCGGATCCATCCACTCGTTGAGCAGGTTGACGGTTTCGCCCTTGCCGGCGCCTTCGACCCCCGCGATCAGGATGAGGACGGGAAACTTTCGCTGCTCGAGCAGGTCGATTTGCGCTTCGAGCAGGGCTTCGCGCAGCTTCTTTTCTTCGCGTTTGAAGGCGACCGGACTGACGTGATGCTTGAGCTTGGCGGATTCGAACATAGCCAAGCATGGGACATCCAAACGCATTTCGACATGATTCAGATCAACTTCCGTGCGCCGGCAAGTTCTACTGGTTATGCGTTATCCAGCGCAGGATGGGGGAATATCCCGATGAGAACATTGATCGGTGCCGCCGTCGGCGTGCTTGGCCTGGCTGTATCGGCAGCCGCCCAGTCGCCGGTCGCAATCGTCGAGGACGTACAGGGCAAGGTCGACGGTGTCGAGTTCATGGACTACGTCGCGCCGGGCAAGGTCATCAAGCTCGGGCCGCAGGCGACCCTCGTGCTCGGCTACATGAAATCATGCTGGCGCGAGACCATCACCGGCGGCGTCGTGGTGGTCGGTCCGGAGCAGAGCGCAGTGCAGGCCGGCGACGTGCAGCGCATCAAGGTGCCTTGCGATGCGGGCGTCGTTCAGCTTTCCGAGCGCGAGGCGAAACAGGGCGCGGCGACGACGTTCCGTGCCATCGACCCCAAGGCGCCGCCACGCAAGCTGCCGACGCTGTACGGGGCCTCGCCTCTGGTCGAAGCCAAGGGAGGCGAACTGCTGGTGATCGAGCGGATCGACGGGCCGGCAGAGCGCCACAGCGTGTCGTTGAAGGGCACCGCGCTCACGCGGGGCAAGTTCTACGATTTTGCCAGGGCAGGAAAGGCGCTCACTCCTGGCGCCACCTACTTGGCGACGCTGGGGCCGCGGAAATTCACGTTCACCGTCGATGCCAGCGCCATGATGGGGCCGACGCCGATCGTCGGCCGGCTGCTCAGGCTGCAGTAGGGGGGTGCTGCGGGCACAACCATGCGGCTGCGCATCACGAGAAGGGACGTTGCCGCGGCGGTCCTCATTTCGCTCGTTGCCGGCATCCTGTTTGCGTCCCCGCTGTTCGGAAGGTTGCAGGGCCTTTCGCTCGATGCGCTGACCACCTTGCGCTGGGAGCTTCTCGGCAGCCGCAGCTCCCCGGCAACCTCCCCGGTCGTCGTGGTCGCGATCGACGAGGAAACCTATCGGACGCCGCCGCTCAAGGGATCGCCGACCCTGACCTGGACGCGCGAGATCGGCCGCGTGCTCTCGGCGATCGTCGAGGGCGGTGCGCGAGTGGTCGGGTTCGACCTGATCTTTCCGACCTCGATCGAGCAATCCGAGGTCATGTTCGGCGAGGAGCCGATCGGCGCCCGGATGCGCGGCTTCGACCGCGATTTCCTTCGCGCGCTTGCGGCCTCGGCTTCGGCCGGCAAGCTCGTGCTCGGCGAGATCCAGAGCCGGGACGACCCGGTCCGGCCGTCGCCGGGGCAACGCGCCGCGGTACGGCAGCAGGGCAATATTCGCGCGCTCAACGTCCACACCGACACCGACGAGGTCATCCGCCGGTTGCCGCTGACGTTCCAGATCGACGGCAAGGCGGTGCCGTCGATGGCGGTCGAGCTCGCCTCGCGCGCGCTCGGCGACAAGCCGGCGATCGACGCGAAGGGATCGATGACGCTTGCCGGGTATCGTGTCCCGAGCGCGGTGCCGAACACGTTGACCCTGAACCTGCGCGGCGGCGGTCAGGACTTTCCGACTTATTCCTTCGCGGATCTGCGCTCCTGCGCCGAGAAGGGCGACGCCGAGTTCTTTCGCCGCGAGTTCGCAGGCAAGGTGGTGATCTTCGGCACCTCGCTCGATTTCGAGGATCGCAAGCTGACGTCGATGCGGCTTTCGAGCGGGCTCGAGGGCGCACCGGCGCGGCGCTGCGCGTTGCCTGCCGCGGCAGCAGCGCGCCATGTCGCGTTCAACACCATGGCCGGGGTTTTCGTGCACGCGACCGCCGTGCGGAACCTGATGGAAAAGGACGCGGCCGTCGAGCTGGCATTCGTACCGCGGGCCGCCATTGCGGCCCTCATGGCCTTCATGGCGGCGATGGCGGCGTGCGTGTTCGCGCCGGTCGTGGCGCTGCTGGCCTTCCTCGCGGTCGTCGCCGGTTACATCGCCGCCGCGGTCGGCCTGTTCGTCCACGCGCTGGCGATGCCGGTCGTCGAACCGGCGCTGGCCGGCCTGACCGCGCTCGCCATGACCGTCGGATACCGGTTCGTGATCGCCGACCGCGAGGAGCGATTCCTGCGCAACAGCTTTTCGCTTTATCTCGCGCCCCAGGTGATCGACGCCATGCTGGCATCCGAAAAGATGCCGGCGCTCGGCGGCGAGATGCGCAACGTCACCGTGTTCTTCTCTGATATCGCCGGCTTCTCTTCCTTCTCCGAGCGGATGACGCCGGCGGCGCTGGTGGCGCTGATGAACGAATACCTGTCGGCAATGACCGACATCATCGAGCGTCATGGCGGCTACGTCGACAAGTATATCGGCGATTCCATCGTCGCGGTGTTCGGCGCCCCGGTGGAGGATCCCGATCATGCGCGCAGCGCGGTGCACGCGGCGCTGGAGTGCCGGGATCGCCTCGAGGAACTCAACCGCGACAACGCCAGCTTCCAGGGCGAAAGGCTGGCGCACCGGATCGGACTCAACTCGGGTGAAGCGCTGGTGGGCAATATCGGATCCCGGCGCCGCTTCAACTACACGGTGATGAGCGATGCCGTGAACGTCGCTTCGCGGCTCGAAGGCGCCAACAAGTATTTCAACTCGTCGATCATGGCCTCGGAGATGACGGTTGCCCTGACGGGCAACACCTTCTTCTGGCGCGAGCTGGATGCGATCCGGGTGAAGGGCCGGGCCGACCCGGTGAAGATCTACGAGCCGCTCGCAAAGGCTGGACGGGAAACGCCCGGGCAATCGAAAGTTGCCGCCGCCTACGCCGAAGGGCTGGCCTGCTGGCGCACCCGCCGGTTCGACGAAGCCAGACAATGCTTCGACCGCGTCGCCGAAATCGATCCGCCTTCCGCATTGTTCAGCAAGCGCGCCGGCAAGTTTGCGGAAAATCCTCCGCCGCCCGATTGGCAGCCGGTCAATGTTCTCGAGGGGAAGTGAGTCCGTCGCTCCGTTTCTGCGAACGAATCGCACTCATTGCCCTTTTGTAAGAGATTGCGGCAGGTCAATCCGCGTGGAACCGCGCGTGGTAACCGGATCGTCAATAAAAACTTCAGCGCGGGTGAACGCCATGCTTTCCATTTCATCGCTACGTAAATCGTCGCTGATCGCCACGGCACTGCTGCTTGCGGCCGCGTCGGCCGCGCATGCGGAGAAGCGTCTTGCGCTGGTGATCGGTCAATCCGCCTATCGTTCCGTGGTGGCACTGCCGAACCCCAGCAACGACGCCAAAAAGATGACGGAGATGCTCGGCAATGCCGGTTTCGACGTCACGGCGACGGCCGACCTGACACAGAACCAGCTGCGCGAGGCCGTGGGCGATTTCGCGGCCAAGATCGCGACGGCCGGACCGGAGACGGTGGCGCTGATGTTCTACGCGGGCCACGGTCTGCAGGTCGACGGCGAAAACTACCTGGTGCCGGTGGACGTCGATCCCAAGCGCGAGACGGATATTCCGCTGCAGGCGGTGCGCCTCAACGACGTCATGAACACGCTCGGTGCGCTGCCGACGCGCATGCGCATCATCATGCTCGATGCCTGCCGCAACAATCCATTCCCCGGCATCGGCTCGGGCGCCGGCCATGGACTTGCGATCGTCGATACCAAGGCGGGCGCCGCCGGATCGTTCATCTCCTATTCGACCTCGCCGGGCGCGGTGGCCGAGGACGGCTCGGGCGACAACAGCCCCTATACGACCGCGTTGCTCTCGGTCGCCAGGGAGCCGAACGTCCCGATCGAGGAAGCCTTCAAGCGCGTGCGCGTCGCCGTCAACGACGCCACCGAAGGCCGCCAGATTCCCTGGGAGAGTTCGTCGCTGACGACGGATTTCCGGTTCTTCGGCGACCAGGCCGGCAAGACCGGCGCCGACCAGACCAAAGCCGGCGCGTCGAAACAGCCGTCGGTCAAGCGCAGCGTCGAGGACTGGCGCAAGGATCTCAAAGGCAAGGATCCCCGGGTTGCCTATCAACTCGTCGTCGCCGAGGATTCGGTGCCGGCCTATGAGGCGTTCGTCGCCCTGTTCGCACAGCCGCCCTACAATGTGCGGGCTCGTTCGCTGCTGGAGCGCCGCTACGTCATGCAGGCGTGGGCGACCGCGGTTGCCACCAACACGGCTGCTGCCTACCAGACCTTCCTGGCAACCTATCCGACCAGCGACCTCGCCGCGACGGCACGCAAGCTGCAGGTGCGGGTCGCCAACCGCGAGTTCGGACCGTCGGCGGCGACGATCGCTTCGCTCTGTCCGGTTTGCCCGACGCCGCAGCTTCAGCCGGTGAAAAAGCGGGCTGAAGAGCCGTCGCAGAAGCGTACCGTCCAGGCGCCGCCGAAGGAACGCAAGCAGCCGGTCACACAGAGGGAACAGGGCATTCCGCCGGAAGCGGTCGGCATCGGCATCGGCATCGGCCTCGGCATTGCCGGCGGCATGTCCGGCGGCGGGGGCGGCGGTGGCCGACAACCGGCGCCTTCCGGACATCATCATCCGGAGTAGGGAACGTCAGGCGCGCGACGGCCCCGATCAGGACCGTCGCGCTGCGTTTCGGGTGAAGGCCGGGAAATCGGATACGCGTGCTAGAACGCCGTGGCAGCGTTCAGGCTGGCCTCGACCGACCTGTAATGATCGAGCCTGGCAACCGCGCGATCGAGTTCTTCGCTGACCGGCATCCCGGCGAGGCCTTCCTCCATCTCGGAGATCCGGGCCCGCAATTCGGCGACGTCGAAATCCGCGACATGCGAGGCGAACTCGGCGAGGATGGTCAGTTTCTCGCTGGAAAATTCCGCGATGCCACCGAGCACCACGAATGTCAGGCGCTCCGTGCTGTTGCTCGCGGTCACGAGCCCTGGGCGCAGCAGCGTCATTATCGGCGCGTGGCCCGCGAGCACGCCAAGGTCGCCCTCGGCGCCCGGCAGATCAACCTGCTCGACTTGCTCCTCGAACAGCAGCTTCTCCGGGGAGGTCAGGCTCAACTGAAACGTCGCCATTGCGGACTTTCCGATCGTTGCATGCAGCTAATATGTCCGCTGTATCGGGGACAGTTTGACGCGGGTCAAGACCCGGATCGCCGCACCGCGCAATCGTGCGGGCTGCGGGGCAGTTGGCGAATGCACGATGCGCCGCGATCGAGCGGGTTCGCATGACAAACGGTCTCTGGTTGGCGATCGCGCCGGCGCTGTCCAATGGCCTCACCACCATCGGCCTGCTTGCGATGATCCTGGACACATCGCCCGTCATCGGCGACCAGCCGCACCGCTTCCTCGCCGGGGTCGTGATCGTCGTTTGGGCGGCGATCGCCGTCAACGTCGTCCTGAGCCTCCGGCGCATGCCCGGGCGAGAACCGCGTTTGGCCTATCTTGCTTCCGCGGAAGGCCTGATCGATGTCGCCTCGATCCTCTCACTGCCGTTCGGCTGGCTCGTCACCCCGGAGCCGGGTGACGCCCTGTTGTTCGCCCTCGTCTGGTCGTTGCGCTACATCCGCCACACCGCCGGGCTCGCCCTGTTCTGGCGCGTGATGCAGCGCAGCCGCACGGCGCTGCTCAGCATCGCCAGTCTGTTCGTCGCGATATTCTTCGCGGCATCGACACTGGCCTTCGTGGTCGAACGCCACAACCAGCCGGATGCGTTCGGCAGCATACCGCGCGCGATGTGGTGGGCGATCGTGACCATCACCACCACCGGCTACGGCGACGTCGTGCCGGTCTCGCTGTGGGGCCGCTTCCTCGGCGGCTGGGTCATGGTCGGCGGCGTCGTCATGTTCGCATTGTGGGCCGGCATCATCGCGACTGCCTTTGCCGAAGAACTGCAGCGCCGACATTTTCTCCACACCTGGGATCTGGTTGCGACCGTTCCCTTCTTCCAGAAGCTCGGTGCGGCGACCGTTGCCGATATCGTGCGGCTGCTGGAATCGCGCGACGTCGGTCAGGGCACCGTCATCATCCGCAAGGGCGATCCGGGCGACACCATGTACTTCCTCGTCTCGGGTGAAGCGACCGTGCAGCTTGCCGAGCCGGTCGTGCTGCGGCCCGGCAGTTTCTTCGGCGAGATGGCGCTTCTGTTCGGCGCACCGCGCTCGGCCACGGTCGTTGCCACCGAGCCGAGCGTCCTGCTGGTTCTCGATATCGCCGATCTTCGCGAACTGGCCGGCCGCCGGCCGGAACTGGTCGACCTGATCGAGGCAGAGGCGCGGCGGCGCAGCACAGAAAACGCGAAGGCGGCCGCGTCCGCTATTCCGATCAACGCTGACGAAGGAGGTTTCCATGAAACGCGGCAATGAAGACAGGAGATCCTGGTGGAATTCGCTGCTGCTCCTGCTTTCGAAGCTCGGCATCCTGCGCTACGGCGCGAAGTCCTACACCTACACGTCGGGGCGGGACCGGCCGGCGGAATCGCTGATGAACGACGTCTTTGACGCCGAGCGCGACCTGACCACCAAGGAGGATCTCGCCAGGCTGTGGCGGCGCGGTCCGGAAAAGTGAGCGGACGCCGGACGGGCCTTTCATACATATGCGAATTCCTGTATATATGGTTGCCGGGCGCGGAATCCCCGCGGCCCGCAACAGAAGAGACGTCATGTCTTCCATTCTCCCATCGGATATCGAGACCGAGCTTCGGGAGGGCGCCGAATACTCGCCGGAACTCGATTTGCTGATGCGCAAGGCGCGCAAGGCCAGCAACTTCCTGAAGGCGCTTTCGCACGAAAGCCGGCTGCTGCTGCTGTGCCTGCTCGCCGAACGCGAGCGGAGCGTCACCGAACTCGAGAACATCCTGTCGCTACGGCAATCGGCTGTGTCGCAGCAGCTCGCCAGGCTTCGCTATGACGGCATGGTGGATACCCGCCGCGACGGCAAGACGATCTACTACAGCCTCGCCAACGACGACGTTCGCCGGCTCATCGCCGTGATCTACGATATCTTCTGCGCGATCGACCCCGATCCGCAGAAAAAGTAGCGCGGCCACCGTGCCGCGCGCCGCCGCTTCTGCACCGCGATGGAGGGATCCGTGCAGCTGACGTCTGCCTGGGTGCAGGCACTGAGCGGACTTGCGGTGGGCACGCTGCTCGGCTTTGCCATTCAGCGGTCGAAACTGTGCAGCTTCGGTGCGATCGAGGACTTTCTCATGGGCGGCGACAGCCGCCGGCTGCGCGTGTTCGCGCTGGCGCTCGGCATTGCGCTGCCGGGCACGCAGGCCCTCGTGCTCGCCGGACTGGTCAGCCCGGCAGAGACGACCTACGCGCCGGCGGCGCTGCCGCTGCTCTCGATCGTGATCGGCAGCGTCGCGTTCGGCTTCGGCATGGCGCTGGTCGGCACCTGCGGCATGGGCTCGCTGGTGCGGCTCGGGACCGGCGACCTGCGCGGTCTGGTCGTGGTCGTCATCCTCGGTGCTGCGGCCTATGCCATGCTGCGCGGTATCTTCGCCGATTTTCGTATCCTGTTTCTCGAACGGGTTTCGGTCAGCCTTCCCGAAGCCGGCACCGACATCGCCGCGCTGGTTTCGCGCGTGGCGGGCGTCGATACCCGAGCGTTCATCGCCGCGGCGTTCGGCATCGCGCTATGCCTGCTTGCGATGCGCGAGCCGAGGCTGCGGCGGACGCCGCGGCTCCTCGCCGCCGGTGTGATACTCGGACTGCTGGTGACGGCGGGGTGGTTACTCACCTCACTGTTGCATGACGAGTTCTCGGGGCCCGCCCGTCCGCAAAGCCTTACCTTCGTGTCGACGGTCGGCAAGACGGTGTTCGCGGGTCTTTTGAACGCGCAGGCCTTCGCCGATTTCGGCGTCGGCAGCGTGATCGGGACCGTGCTTGGCGCCCATCTCGCGGCGCTTTTCGCCCGCGAGTTCCGTTGGGAGGCGTTCGACGACGACCGCGAAATGCGGCGTCATCTGGTCGGCGCCGGCTTGATGGGCGTCGGCGGGATCCTCGCCGGCGGCTGCACGATCGGGCAGGGCATCACGGCGGGTTCGATGCTCGCGCTGTCTTGGCCGGTTTCCGTCGTCGGCATCATCGCGGGCGCGCGGCTCGGCATCGCGTTCCTGATGGACGAAACGCCGCGCACGCTGATCTCGCGCAATGTCAGCCGCCTGTTCAGCCGCGGCGATGGGTGACCAATCTCGTGCTATCGAGCGGGGGCGGTCAATGAAGAAGCGACTGCGCTGCCCACTCTTTCCTGCCGTTCCTGATTTCGCGCAGGAAACGCACAGCTCTGCCTTCTCCCGAAGAGATAACCACGAAGCTTATGGGCGGATGTAGCTCCAGCCTTGCTCCTGCAACTCGCTCAGGCGCACGACCCCCGCGGGCACGACCGATGCCTGCGCGATGATCGATATCGGATGGTTTTCGGCCTTCTCCATGACCTGCATGGTATTGCCGCATGCCGTAAAACTCACCTTCGACGGGAAACTGCCCTCGACGATGCGCTTGATCCGGTCTTTCACCGGCGATTTGTCCTCTCGAAGCATATGCAGACCTGGACCGTATGCCACGACCTCGATCTGCACTTCCTCGCCCTTGCCCTTGTAGTGCTCTGTCACATTCGAGACGTTGTTGAGAAGAAGGTTGAAGAGTGCCGAATCGTTTTGATCGATCTGGATGGCGATCCGGTGCGGCTTGGCGGTTTCTGCGGCATCGGCGCCGCTCGCGAGGACAAAACCGGCGATGAGCATGGAGACTGCTGCAACTACCTGCCTTAGCGTGTTCATATGGTTCCCCTTTGCACCTCTGTGTGTTGTTACCGGTGGTGAACCGCGTGAAGGTTACTCTGCGCCTATTTGTTGATCGGCGATTCCGGATCGAACAGCAGGGCCATGACGTCCTTGATCTGCGCTTCGGTGAGCACCTTGTTCGCCCCGAACCGCGGCATGTTCGAGCAAGCTGCCTGCGACTGTGAGTCGTACACCCTGGCCCAGGCGAGCTTGATTGCATCGGGCGCGTAGTTGCGGTCCTTGCCATAGTTCGTCAGGCTGGGGCCGATGGTGCCGAAGCTGAGTTCGCTCTTCTCCATCTGATGACAGGCGTAGCAGTTGCCGCCGCTGGCGGTTCCCGGTTGGTCGGAGAACTGGCCGCCGCGGCCGTCATTGGCGACCTTCTTGCCTTCCTTCCAGTTGCCGAGCAGCTTGCCGTCCGCCGGATACACGACGCGTGCCATTTCGCGTGCTGTGATCTTGTCGGCTTCGGCCGACGGCACCTCGTTGCGGAACTTGTTGCAGGCCTGCAGCGTCTCGTCCGGCTTGATGCGCTCCTGCCACTCGGCCGGCGCCTTGCCGAAGGTGGAGGCGACATATTTGTCGACAATGGCAGGATCGACCTTAGCCGCGGTCTGGGCCGCGGCACCGGCGACGCCGGCAATGGAGAGGACGGCGCCGAGCAGGGCGGGAGCGATTGTGCGTGTCATCGTCATGTCCTCAGCGCTTGATCGAGGGAACGTTGATTTCGCCGCCTGCGGCCTGCTTCTGCAGGAACACCGTCAGCGCGGTGAGGCCATCAGAGCCGTATTCCGGAACCGGCCAGCGCTGCTGCCGGTAGCAGTCCCACAGACGGTGCTGCATCGTGCGCAGCGCGCCCTGCGACACGCGGTAGGTGGGCCAGCTCGCCATGGTCTCGCGCGCCGGCTGTCCCGGCTTGGAGAAGTTCGGCAATCCCTGCAGGCGGATACGCTTGCCGTCCTCGGCGTGGCATGTCGCACAGGAAAAATCGTTCACGCCGCCGCGGCGGTAGAACATTTCCTCGCCGACGGCGGCGGCTTCCTGTTCCTTGGGATGGCCCAGCGGAATGTCGATCTTCATGCCGTTGGACTTGTTGGCGATGTAGGCGACCAGATCCTCCATGTCGGATTGTTTTCCCGGTCCGGAGAAGCGGCGGGCGACCACGTCCTTGGTGTCGAGGCCCTGCAGGTTCTGCATGCACCACAGAAGCCGCTGCTCGAGATCCATCACGCGGTCGGCGTCCTTGAAGTAGCGCGGCAATTTCGCGAAGGCGCCTTCGAGCTTGCCCGCGCCGAGACCGAGATCGCAGCCCTCGAGCGAGACGCTCTTGGTGCCGCGCTTGTCCCGCCAGATCGCTTCGCCGCGATCGACGGCGAGATAGCCGGGGTTCGACATCGGGTCGGAGATCATCGCCCGATATCTCTCGATTTCCTTCTCGGCCGCGTCCTGGGCGTGACTGCTTGCCGTCCACAGGGCCGCGAGCAGCAGCGCCGCCGTGCAGGCCGCAAGCCCGAATCCGGCTCGAATCATATTTTCCTCCACCTTTTGGGGTCGTCTTGTGCGACCTTTTCTTCGACTGCCGTAGACGAACAGCTTTACATTCAAAAAAAACAATATAATGATATGTCCTGATAATGATCAGTCTCGGCTACGGTCGTCAAGAAGAATGATCGGGGCAGGGCAAGAGGCCCCCAGAGGAAATCCAGGGAGGTGGCGATGAACGTCATGACGGCAGAACATTCGCGTCGCGAGGCGCTGAGGCTTGGCGGGCTTGCAGGTCTTGCCTTGATCCTGATGCCCGGTCGCGCCGATGCGACGCCGGACGAAGTGGCTTCCGCGATTTCCAAGCTCTACGGCGAAAAGAAACCCGGCAGCGGCAAGATCAAGCTCGACGTTCCCGAGATCGCCGAGAACGGCCTCGTCGTTCCCATCAACGTCGAGGTCGAGAGCCCGATGACGGACGCCGACTACGTCAAGGCCGTCCACGTCTTTGCCGAAGGCAATCCGCTTCCCGGCGTCGTCAGCTACAAGTTCACGCCCGCCTGCGGCAAGGCGTTCGCCGCAACGCGCATGCGGCTCGCGCAGACGCAGGACATCGTCTGCATCGCGGAGATGTCCAATGGTTCCCTCTACATGACGAAATCCCAGGTCAAGGTGACGATCGGCGGCTGCGGCGGCTGACCGGAGCTGAAATCAACCTGAACCAGACAAGGATAAAGAGATGGCGAGTCAACCGCGCGTTCGCATCCCGGCTCAGGCAAAGCCCGGGGAAATCATCGAAATCAAGACGCTGATCTCCCACGACATGGAGTCGGGGCAGCGCAAGGATTCCTCGGGCAAAACCATTCCGCGCAAGATCATCAATACGTTCACCGCGAAGTTCAACGACAAGGTGATCTTCGAGGCGACCTGGCATCCCGCCATCTCCGCCAATCCCTATCAGTCGTTCTTCTACAAGGCGACCGAGTCCGGCGAGTTCACCCTCGTCTGGAAAGACGACGACGGTTCGGAATACGTCGCGAAGAACAAGATGACGGTCGGTTAGTCGTTCGACCGCAACGCAGGCCGGAGAACCGGCAGTTTTGACAAGCAAGCGCGCTCCAGGGAGCGCATCGGGATGGACGGCATGATCTCCAGAAGGGATTTCCTGCAAGCGACGGCGGCTGCCTCCGCGATCGTTGCGGCTTCGGGGCTCGGGCCGCTCGGGCGGGTCGCCGCGCAGCAGAAGCTGAGCCAGACCGATATCCTGAAGTTCGATCCGCTCGGAACGGTTACGCTTCTCCATGTCACCGACATCCACGCCCAGCTCGTTCCGCTCTACTTCCGTGAGCCCTCGATCAATCTCGGAGTCGGCGAGGTCAAGGCGCAACCGCCGCATCTGACGGATCAGGCGTTCCGGAGCTACTACAAGATCGCCAACGGTTCGGCGGACGCCTACGCGCTGACGGCCGACGACTTCACGGCGTTGGCAAGGTCCTACGGCCGCATGGGCGGGCTCGACCGCGTCGCGACGCTGGTCGCGGCAGTTCGTGCCGAGCGCGGCGCCGACAAGGTGCTGCTGCTCGACGGCGGCGACACCTGGCAGGGTTCGTGGAGTGCGCTGCAGACCAAGGGCCAGGACATGGTCGACGTCATGTCCGCGCTCAGGACCGACGCGATGACGGCGCATTGGGAATTCACCCTCGGCGCGGAGCGGGTCAAGCAAATCGCCGACAAGGCGCCGTTCGCGTTCCTCGCCCAGAACGTTCGCGACAGCGAGTGGCAGGAGCCCGTGTTCGAGGCGCGCAAGATGTTCGAGCGCGGCGGCGCCAAGATCGCCGTGATCGGTCAGGCGCTGCCGCGAACCGCCGTTGCCAACCCGCGATGGATGTTCCCGAAATGGGAGTTCGGCATCCGTGAAGACGAAATGCAGAAGCAGGTCGACCAGTCCCGCTCGGAAGGCGCTGATGTCGTCGTGCTGCTGTCGCACAACGGATTCGACGTCGACCGCAAGCTCGCGGCCCGCGTCAAGGGCATCGACGTCATCCTGACGGCCCATACGCACGATGCGCTGCCCGAAATGGTCAAGGTCGGCAACACCGTTCTCGTCGCCTCCGGGTCGCATGGCAAATTTGTTTCGCGGCTCGATCTTGCCGTGAAGGACAAGCGCGTGACGGACATCCGCTTCAAGCTGATGCCGGTGTTTTCGGACGCCATCGCGCCCGATCCCGCCATGAAGGCAATGGTGGAGAAGATCCGTGCGCCCTATGCCGCCGAGCTCGCCACCGTGCTCGGTAGAACCGACTCGCTGCTTTACCGGCGCGGCAATTTCAACGGCACGTTCGACGACCTGATCTGCGACGCCATGCTGACGCAGCGCGACGCCGAGATATCGCTGTCGCCGGGCTTCCGCTGGGGCGGCACCTTGCTGCCCGGCGATGCGATCACCTGGGAGGCCATCACCAACGCCACGGCAATGACCTATCCGGCGTGCTACCGCCAGCAGATGACCGGCGAGCAATTGAAGCTCATCCTCGAGGACGTCGCCGACAACATCTTCCATCCCGATCCATATTTCCAGGGCGGTGGCGACATGGTCCGCATCGGCGGCATGGGCTATGCCATCGACGTTGCCAAGCCTGCCGGCGATCGAGTCTCCAATCTCACTTATCTGAAGACCGGCCAGCCGATCGACGCCAAGAAGTCGTATGTCGTCGCCGGCTGGGCGAGCGTCAACGAGGGCACGCAGGGGCCGCCGATCTGGGACGTCGTGCGCAGTCACGTCAGCGCGCAGAAGACCATTCAGCTGAAAGAGAACACGGCGGTCCGGGTATCCGGCACTTGACGGCCAGAGAGCAGGGAAAGAAGACGCACATGAGCGATCAAGGACAGCTTCGTTCGGTGAACCGGCGTCAGTTGATCAGGGCTGCGGGAATGGCGGCCGGCGGTCTGGCGCTGGGAGCATCTGCGGCTCGCGCGGCATCGCCCGAGCAACCGGATCCGTTGATCACCGAGATCCAGGATGCCGCGCGCTATCTGGGCGACGGCGTGGTCGCAAGGCCCTATGGCAATCCGTCGAAATTCGAGAAGCACGTCATCCGGCGCGATGTGGAGTGGCTGACGGCGTCGAGGGAATCGTCGGTCAGCTTCACCCCGCTGCACGAACTCGACGGGACGATCACCCCCAGCGGGGTGTGCTTCGAGCGCCATCATTCCGGCGTCGCCGAAATCGATCCCGGCAAGCACCGCCTCATGATCAACGGGCTCGTCGACAAGCCGATGGTCTTCACGATGGCGGACCTCAAGCGCTTTCCGGGCCGGGTCAATCGCACCTATTTCCTCGAATGCGCGGCGAACTCCGGGATGGAATGGCGCGGCGCGCAGCTGAACGGCTGCCAGTTCACGCACGGCATGGTCCACAATGTCGTCTACACCGGCATCCCGCTGAAGACGGTTCTCGAGCAGGCCGGGTTGAAGAACAACGGCAAGTGGCTGCTCGTCGAAGGCGCGGACTCCGCCGCGATGACGCGCTCGATCCCGATCGAAAAGGCACTCAATGACTGCCTGCTGGTCTGGGGCATGAACGGCGAGGCCTTGCGGCCGGAGCAGGGTTATCCGCTGCGCATTGTCGTTCCCGGCTGGGAAGGCAATATGTGGGTGAAGTGGCTGCGTCGCATCGAGGTCGGCGATCAGCCCTGGCACCACCGTGAAGAGACCTCGAAGTACACCGACCTGCTTGCCGACGGCCGGTCGCGCCGCTTCACCTTCATCATGGACGCCAAGTCCGTGGTCACCAATCCAAGCCCGCAGGCGCCGTTGCGGTTCAAGGGGCCGAACACCCTTTCCGGACTGGCGTGGAGCGGACGCGGCGCCATCAGGCGCGTCGACGTCTCGCTGGACGGCGGCCGCAACTGGCGCTCGGCGAGGATCGACGGCACGCCGACGCCGCTGTCGCTGACGCGCTTCTATGTGGATTTTGATTGGGGCGGCCAGGAGCTTCTCGTGCAGTCGCGAGCCATCGACGACACCGGTTACGTGCAGCCGACGAAGCCGGAGCTGCGGCAGGTTCGTGGCACCAACTCGATCTATCACAACAACGGCATCCAGACCTGGCACGTCAAGGCAAACGGCGAGACCGAAAATGTCGAAGTATCCTAGGATTGCTGCGGCGCTTGCCGGACTGTGCCTGGTCGTCTTTCCGGCCGAGGCAGGAAAGCTGAACCTCGGGCGCGAAGCGCATCCCGACGAGATCGCGGCCTGGGACCGGGATGTCCGCCCCGATGGCCAGGGCCTTCCTGCGGGCAAGGGCAGCGTGAAGGAGGGCGAACCGCTCTATCTCGAACGTTGCGCGTCCTGTCACGGCGAATTCGGCGAGGGCGCCGGCCGCTGGCCGGTTCTGGCGGGCGGCGCCGGTAGCCTCAGGAAGGAAAGCCCGGAAAAGACCGTCGGCTCCTTCTGGCCCTATGCATCGACGGCGTTCGACTACATTCAGCGCGCGATGCCGTTCGGCAACGCCCGCTCGCTGGAACCAAACGAAGTCTATGCTATCGTCGCCTACCTGATGTTCATGAACGACGTCGTCAAGGAGGATTTCACGCTGTCGAAGGAGAACTTCGCGAGCGTGAAGCTGCCGAACGCCGGCGGGTTCTACGACGACGACCGCGAAAAGGTCGAAAAGCAGTTCTGGAATCCGAAACCCTGTATGACGAACTGCAAGGCGGAGGTCAGGATCACCGGGCGCGCCTCGGTTCTCGATGTCACGCCGGAGGACGGGAAGAAGGGCCCGAAGGTCGATTGATGATGGCTGGCGGAAATGGACGGCGTGTCAGGGCCGGGTCCTTGGCGGTCGCGTTGCTGGCGGCGCCGGGTTTCGCGCAGGCCGCTGCATCCGCCGAGATCAAGGGCGACCGTGAACTTGGCCAATATCTTTCGGCCCAGTGCACGACCTGTCACCAGATTTCCGGCCGCACCGTCGGCGGCGTGCCCTCCATCGTAGCCTGGCCTGAGGAGCAGTTCATCGCCGTGATCACCTCCTACAAGGAGGGGCAACGCGACAACGAGACGATGCGGACGATCTCGCACAGCCTTTCGCTCGAGGAGATTGCCGCGCTTGCCGCCTACTTCGGCAGTATCAAGCCGGCCGGACAGGCGCAGAAATGACCGCCGGGCCGCTTCGTCGCAGGCGGCGGACTCGACACCGTGACCGCGAAGCGGAAGAATATCGGAACTAGCGGGGAGGTAACCATGTCTGGATTGACTCGAAGAAGCTTGCTCGGTGCCGGCGCGGCCGTCGTCGCATCCGCCGTAACGGCGCCCGCCGTTATCGGCCAGGCCCGGCCGCGCGTCATCGTCATCGGGGGCGGGCCCGGCGGCGCCACGGTCGCCAAATATGTCGCCCGCGACGGCGCCGGCGCCATCGACGTCTCGCTGGTCGAGCCTTCCGCCAATTTCGTGACCTGCTTCCATTCGAATCTGTATCTCGGCGGCTACAAGACATTCGAGCAGATCACCCACAGCTACGAAGCCCTGACCAAAAACTACGGCGTCAACCACATCCGGCAGACGGCCGCCTTCATCGACCGCAACGAGAAGCGCGTCCGCACCACCGACAACACCATCCTGTCGTACGACAAGCTGGTGGTCGCTCCGGGCATCGACCTGAAATACGATTCCGTGCCCGGCTGGGGGCAGGAGCACGAGCAGGTGATGCCGCACGCCTGGAAGGCGGGACCGCAGACGCAACTGCTTAAGAAGCGCCTCGACGAGGTCAAGAACGGCGGCGTCATCGTCATGATCGCGCCGCCAAATCCCTATCGCTGCCCGCCGGGGCCTTACGAACGCGTGTCGATGATGGCGCATGTGCTCAAGGCTACGGGCCGGACCAACTGCAAGATCTTCATCATCGATCCCAAGGAGACCTATTCCAAGCAGGGCCTGTTCCAGGAGGGCTGGGAGACCTTCTACAAGGGTATGGTCGAGTGGCTCGGGCCCAAGGTTCACGACGGCCTGAAGTCCGTCGATCCGAAGGCCGGCACCGTCGTGACGGGCTTCGAGACCTACAAGGATTGCGCGCTGGTCAACGTCATCCCCGCACAGATGGCCGGCAAGATCGCGCGCGATGCCGATCTGGCCGACGCTTCGGGGTTCTGCCCGATCGATCCGGCGACGATGAAATCGGCGAAAGACCCGAACGTGTTCGTGGTCGGCGACGCCTGCATTCCGGGGGACATGCCGAAGTCTGCATTCTCGGCCAACAGCCAGGCCAAGGTTGCCGCGATGATCGTCCGCAATGAGCTGACGGGGAGCCGTACCTTCCCGCCGCGCTACAACAACACCTGCTGGAGCCTCATCGAGACCGACAACGCGGTCAAGGTCGGCGGTCGCTACGAGCCGAAGGACGGCAAGATCAGCGCGGCGGAAACCTTCGTCTCCAAGACCGGAGAGTCGGCGGATCTGCGCAAGCAGACCCAGGAGGAGAACATCGGCTGGTATTCGGGAATCACGACCGACATTTTCGGATAGCCGGTTCGCGGCAGGGAAGGCCCGTTCCTTGATCTGGCTCATCCGGTGAGACGGCCGGGCCAGTAAACTGGCGGTTCTCATGGAGCCAGTGCGGCCGTGCTGACGTCTGTTGTCGATCTCGTGGGCGAAGACCTGCTGTCGTGGCTGGGCGGGCTCGCGGTCGGCGGCCTGTTCGGATTCTTCGCGCAACGCAGCCGCTTCTGCCTGCGCGCCGCCGCGATCGAGTTTTCCCGGGGTGAATCCGGACAACGCCTGGCGGTATGGCTGCTGACCTTTGCCGCCGCCCTGATGGGCACCCAGCTGTTCGTCGCTCTCGGCTGGCTCGATGTTTCCAATGCACGGCAGCTCGCCCAGCAAGGCAGCATTTCCGGCGCCTTGATCGGCGGCGTGATGTTCGGTTGCGGCATGGTGCTGGCGCGTGGCTGCGCCAGCCGGCTGCTGGTGCTTTCGGCCAACGGCAACTTGCGCGCCTTGCTGTCGGGACTGGTCTTCGCCGTCACGGCACAGGCGGCCTGGCGCGGCCTGTTGTCGCCGGCGCGGGAGTGGCTGACGGGGCTGTGGCTGGTGGACGGCGGGCCGTCGCGCGACATCATGAGCCTGTTGGGTGGTACGACGCCGGAGAAGCTCGCCTTCAGCGCGATCTGGCTGCTCGCCGGAGTTGCCTTCGCCTTTCACAGCCGTCTTCCGCCAAGGCTGTTGTGGTCTGCGCTCCTGACCGGCGCGGCCGTCGTCGCCGGCTGGGTGTTCACCTACGAAATGGCGCAATCCTCGTTCGCGCCGGTCGCGCTCAAGAGCCTCACCTTCAGCGGTCCGTCCGCCGACGTGCTGTCGCTGGTGCTGAACAGCCCTCGCGTTCGCCTCGATTTCGACCTCGGCATCGTGCCCGGCGTATTCCTCGGTTCATTCGTCGCCGCGGCCGCTTCGGGCGAGCTGAAGCTGGAAGGATTTTCCGACGGGCTCGGCATGCGCCGCTATCTCGTCGGTGCGGTGCTGATGGGATTCGGCGCCATGCTGGCGGGCGGATGCGCGGTCGGGGCCGGCATCACCGGCGCCTCGGTGTTTGCGCTCACGGCCTGGATCGTGCTGATCGGAATGTGGCTCGGGGCCGGCCTGACCGATCTGGTCGTCGATCGCGGCTTCGGCCGCAGCGGCGGCAGGACGTCCGCCGTCGCGGCGTTGCCGGATCGTCCTGATCTGGACAAACGGCCTTTCGGCAAGACGCCCGCCTGACGGCAAGCGAGCCCGCGCGGCGCTATCCGTCGATCACGTGCGCCTGCCGAAGCACAGGATCGCGCCGACCGGGAGAACGAAGCCGAGCACGGCCGCCGTGATCAGCAACGGCCCGAGCTCCGAATAGTCGCCGCGCTGGACGACGAAAATCTGGTTGAGATACTTGGTCTGCAGCTGGCCTGCGACGAGGGCCAGATTCATCAGCGACGCCATCAGGGCGAACCACGTCGCGCGATGGCCCTCCGGCGCATAATACGCGATCAGCGTCAGCAGCGGGATCATGCTGAGCTGCGCGAACGGCGAGGCGGCCGCCGCGTCGATCACGGCAATCGCGCGCGCGCCGAAGCCGAACGTCGCTTCCGTCCAGTGGTGGAGTCCGAAGAACAGGCCGATATTGGGCAGCGACAGGATTGCGCCGGCGACGGCAAGCCAGAACAGCACTTTGGTCACCGAATATTCCGTCAGCTGCTTGCTGAAGGTCCACATCGCGACGATGGCGATGATGGCGGCAGTCTGGCGCAGGCTGCCGTAGAACGCCTCGTCGAACTTCAGGACGTCGAGCGTCCACCAGAAATAGCCGTCGCCGACCGACGGCGTGGCGCGGAAGGCGAAGATGATGATGCTGGCAAACAGGATGGCGCGCCGGGTTCTCGCGTCGAGCTCGCGCGTCACGAAGACCAGCATCGGGCAAATCACCAGCATCGACAGCACGAAGACCAGTTCCTGCGCGAACGGCACGCCGCCCAGCGCAACGGCAAGGACGATGAGGCCAAATCCGATGCCGCCGCCGAGGATGCGCCAGTCGATCGGCCGCCGCTCGCTGCTTTCGGCTTCGATCAGCAGCACGCCGAGGGCCGAGAGCGCCGGAATGACGAGACCGAACAGGAAAACCGTTTCACGGGCGAAGAATCGCGCGAGCCACCCGGAGAGTCCGGCCACCGAAAGGATCCCGATGCCGAGCGCGAGCCGGCCGAGCACCTGGACCATGCCGAGCTCGGCGCGAATGTCGCTTTCCGGGCGCGCATTGCCGGCCTTGTCCACGCGGGATACGACCTCGGTCGACATCGCATCCGCCACGACGTCCTGGATGACGGTGCCGACCACGATCAGCATGGCACCGAGAATGTAGAGCTGGTCGATCCGGCTGAACGCGATCCATCCGCCAGCCGCCCCAGCCAGCGTCAGCATGCCGCAGGCGGTGAAGATGGCGCCGATCAGGATATAGGACCGCCGCTGCGAGCCGAACAGCGGAACGCTGTCGACGAGCTGGCCGAACACCATTTTCACGGTCCAGGGCAGGCTGAGCCAGACGCCTATTCCGGCCAGCTCCGCCGGGGTGAGCGTCAGACTCTCCTTGATCCACATGTCGCGGCTGACGTCGATGATGCCGAGCGCGCCGTAGGCGAAATAGACCATCAGCAGCGGCAGGTAGGGCCGACGGAAGCCGAGGACGGGCCGCATCAGGCTGGGCAGCCATGCCGTAGCTGCCGCGACGATCGATCCTTGCGGATTCCCGCGCACCTGTGGCGCGTTCCCGGACTCGTTCATTAAGGTGGGGATCCCTGACGCGAATCATGCCATTTGACGTTACATCCCCGAACCATGCCATACTTTGCCGGATATCTTCCGAGCGGCAGCCGGGCCGGCTCACGAGGTGCATTGCATGTCAGTCCAGTCTGCGGCAACGCGGGAGGCGCCGCAGCGCCTGGTTCGCTCGCTCACGCTGACGCATGCGGTGCTCTACGGGCTCGGTGTCACCATCGGCGCCGGCATCTACGTTCTGGTCGGGCTTGCCGCCGGGCGCAGCGGCATGCACGCGCCGCTCGCCTTCATCGCGGCCGCAATCGTCATGGGCCTTAGCGCGGCGTCGTTCGCCGAACTGGGAACGCGGATGCCGGTCAGCGCCAGCGAGGCGGCCTATGTGCATGCGGCGTTCCAGCTCGACTGGCTCAGTCTCGGCATCGGGCTTCTCGTCGTTGCGACCGCCATGGTATCGGCCGCGACGATCAGCGTCGGCAGCGCAGGCTATGTCGCGGTGTTCGTGCCCATCTCCGCGCCGTGGATCATTTCCGGCGTCGTGCTCGCGATGGGCGCCGTGGCGTGCCTCGCCACGGTTCAGTCGGTCACTTTCGCCGGCGTCATGACCCTCGTCGAAGTCGGCGGCCTCGTCCTGATCATCGTGGCCGGCCTCGGTCACGGCGCCGACGTCGTCACCCGCCTTCCGGAGGTCTGGCCTTCCGCCGGCGATACGGCCGCCTGGATCGGGATCGGAGGAACGGCGCTCACGGCCGTCTTCGCCTTCATCGGCTTCGAGCATCTCGTCAACGTCGCGGAAGAGATCAAGGAGCCAAATCGCAACCTGCCGCGCGCATTGTTCCTGACGCTGGGCCTGACCGCGCTTCTCTACGGACTGGTCGTCTGGATCGCGGTCACCGCGGTGCCGCCGCAGGAACTCGCCCGCTCGCCAGCGCCCCTTGCGCTCGTCTTCGAACGGCTCACCGGCTTGCCGCTGGTTACCATGAGTGCGATCGCCATCGTCGCGACGCTCAACGGCGTCATCGTGCACATGATCATGATCGCGCGGGTGATCTACGGCCTCGCCGACCGCGGCAGCCTGCCGAAGGCCCTGACGCGGCTCAATCCGGTGACGCGCACGCCGCTACTGGCAACCGCGATCGCGGTCGGCGCGATTCTGGTGCTTGCGCTGGCGGTTCCGCTCGCGGGCCTCGCCGATCTGACGGCGGGCCTCACGCTTTTGATTTTTGCGGTCGTGAACGTCGCGCTGATCCGGATCAAGCGCAGGAACGAAGCCCCGCCGCCGGGAGTCTTCGTCTGCCCGCGGTGGGTGCCGTTTGCGGCACTTGCTTCCTGCATCCTGCTCCTGCTGGTCGATCTGCTCGCCTGATCAGCCACGCATGGCCGGGGCCGTCGCCTTCGCCGAACTTCTTTCCAGCATCATTCGCATCGCGTCCGTCCAGGCCGAGATGAGCTGCGCGCGGCGTGCCGCCGAGCCCCGCAGATTTTCCGAGATCGTCAGTCCGCGCAGGAAATGCTGCGTGAGGGCGGCGACGACGGGATAGGCCTCCGAGCCGCTCCATTCGCCGAACAACTCCGCATAGACCCGGTCGATCTCGCGCCGCGCCGCGCGCTCGGCCGCAATCAACGCCTGCTTCAACGGCCGGTCCGTCCGTGCGACCGCCCAGAGCTCGAGCTCTGCGAGATAGGCGGGCTGCCGGCCCGCATAGGCGAGCGCGTCCACCGCCGCCCGCAGCGGATCGCTCGGTTGCGCGAGGCGGGCGCGGGACGCCGCGACCGCCTGTTCGTTCCGCTTGACGAGCTCGGCGACACTGGCGGCGAGCAGATCGGCGTGCGTCGGAAAATGATGCAGCAGCGCGCCCCGGCTGGCCCCGGCGCGGCGCTGCACCGCGAGCGTGGTGGTTCCGGCGACGCCCAGCTCGATCAGGCAATCCACCGCCGCATCCAGCAGCCGTTGCCGCGTGGCGGCTGCGTCCCGGTCGACCCTTGCGGCGCCGGCCTTTCGCCTCGGTGCCATGGCGGCTATCCTCCAACAGTCAGCCTTGACTGTAGCATCGCGCCAGCTACAGTCAAGGTTGACTGTATGGAAAACGGGAGGATCGCGAGATGCCGGACTTTTCGACCCTGAAGATATCGGCCGATTCGGCCGCGCCGCGCGTGGCGCGGCTGCTGCTGAACCGGCCGGAGCGGCTCAACGCCATCAACGACGAGACGCCGCGTGAAATCCGCGCCGCCGTTGAATGGGCCGAGCGCAACGACGATATCCACGTCATCTTGGTCGAGGGCGCGGGCAAGGGATTTTGCGGCGGCTACGATCTCGTCCGCTACGCCGAGGGCGGCGCGGAAAACCAATGGACCCAGGAACGCCATCCCTGGGACCCGATGGTCGACTACGCCGGCATGAAGCGGAACACCGAGGACTTCATGAGCCTGTGGCGCTGCTCGAAGCCGACCATCGCCAAGGTCCACGGAGCTGCGGTGGCCGGCGGCAGCGACATCGCGCTGTGCTGCGATCTCATGGTCACGACCGACGATGCGCGTATCGGCTACATGCCGACGCGTGTATGGGGCTGCCCGACGCCGGCGATGTGGACATTCAAGCTCGGTCCGGTGCGCGCCAAGCAACTGATGTTCACCGGCGACACGATCGACGGCCGCACCGCGGCGGAATGGGGCCTCGCCACCCAGTCGGTGCCTGCTGCGAAGCTGGAGGCGGCCGCCATGAAGCTCGCCAACCGCATTGCCGGCGTGCCGAAGAGCCATCTCGCCATGCACAAGATGGTGGTGAACCAGGTCATGCTGAACATGGGGCTGGAGCAGACGCAACAGCTCGCCACCATTTTCGACGGCATTTCACGGCACAATCCCGAAGGCCTGTGGTTTCGCCGCTATGCCCAGAAGCACGGCTTCAAGGCCGCGATCGAATGGCGAGATTCCGGGCGGCCGATCCCCGAAGGCGACGAAGCGCGGGCGGAAATTGCGCGGCTCGGGGAGGGCGGCTAGCCGCGCCGCCGCGCCCAGCGGGACTAGCCGGCTTTCCCGGCCTTCTTCCCGGACGCCTTGTTCCTGGAGCTTGTGCCGCCGTCCTTCTTTTTCGCAGACCTCGCCGCCGCCGCTTTCGCGGCGGCTTCCTCGGCGGCGTGGCGAATCGCCCTTGCATAGGCGTCGGCGGCGATTTCGGCCGAGTTCTGCAGGCGCCTTGCTGCGGCCGTCCCGAGCTCCATTGTGCTCCTGGCGATCGTGCGCAACTGGTCCCGTGACGGGCTGTCCTTCGCCTTGGCGGCGCGGGTCATGATCTGGTCGCGTCGTTTCTTCACGGCGGCCATCAGACTTCGGTTCTGCGCCTTGGCAATCTGCCGGATAACCGCGTCGAGATCGGATTCAGCCATGATCAGTCACTCTTTCGGGCTTGCGTAATGCACGGAGCGTTCACTTAGCCGATTGGCCGGACGACGGCAACGATCTGGCCGGCTTGGGGAATTTCCCGCGAGCGCGAAAACCGCCAGAGTTTGACATTCCGCAAAGTGTCTGCCTGCGGATGGGCGATTAATCAGTGGGCACGAAGCCGCCAACGATGCCGGCCGCCAGCGCAGCGCATTTCCGGGAAACGCGCCAGCGGAAGCCAATATGCGTGTCGCGAAATCCGTCGATCCAGAATATCTCGCCGCCATGCCACAGCGCCGCGGCGACGCGCCGAGAATCTACGCCCGGAGGAAACCTATTGAGGGCCAGAACATGACCGCGCCGAATCCTGCCGATCTGCTCATCGCGTCCCAAGTCCCCGTATTCTCGGGATTGAAGCCGGAAGCGCTCAACGTGCTCATGGCGCAGGCGCGGGTCATCAACCTTCGTCCGGGCAGCATGTTGTTCCGGCAGGGCGAGCCGGCAACCGCGTTCTTCGTCATCCTCGAGGGCTGGATCAAGCTCTATCGGATTACGCCGGCCGGCGACGAGGCCGTGCTCAATGTCTTTGCCCAGGGCCAGAGCTTCGCCGAGGCGGTGACCTTCACTTCCGGGTCCTATCCGGCGATGGCGAGCGCGGTGACGCGCACGCGCCTGATCCTGATTCCCGCCGATCATATCGTCGATTGCATCCGCAAGATGCCCGAGGTCGCGATCGCCATGATCGCCTCCACCTCGCAGCACCTGCACCTGATGATAAGCCGCGTCGAGCAGCTCACGGCGCAGAGCGGCATGCAGCGTGTCGCCGACTTCCTGATCTCACTAACGCCTTGCGCCAAGGGGCCTTGCACCATTGCGCTGCCCTACGACAAGTCGCTGATCGCCGGCCGGCTCGGACTGAAGCCGGAGTCGCTGTCTCGGGTGTTCGCCAAGCTGAGGACGATGGGCATCGACGTGCGTGCTTCCGACGTCGCCGTGGACGATGTCGCGACGCTGCTCGAACTCGTCGCCGGCGACCGCGTCAAGCCGCGCGGCGCCTTCGCTTTCAACGGCAAGCTGTCGCCGAAGCACGCCGTGCCGCTCGGACTGCCTGCCTGAACCGGAATACGAGAGGCCGGGACTAGCGCAGGTGCGACCTCAGCATCGGCACGACGCTGGTCTGCCAGGCGGTCGCGCCGTGGCGAAGCGCGATGACGTCGTTGCCGGAGACGAGCAGCCATAGCGGCACGCCGTCGCTCCGTTTCAGGCGGCCGCGCCAGGCGCGGAGGTCTTCCGGCCAGTGTTCGTCCTCCAGCATGTCGCGCAAACGCGGCGATTTCACCTCGCGATAGCCGATGCGGGCGAATTCTGGCGACTTGCGAAACTCGGCTCCGTCTCCGTTCTGCCAGGCGCGGCACGGCGCGCAATCTTCCGCCCCGACATAGATCAGCAGCAGATCGGACGCCCGCGCCGGCGCCTTCACGACCTGCACCGCCGCCACCGCGGCAGCAGCAGCGGCGGCGATCCCGAGGCAAAGCCACACGCGCTGCGCACGGAGACGGGCGCGGTCGAATGTCATCGCATCTTCCATGGCCCCGATTATTTCTGTGGCGGGGCGCGGCATCCTTAACCGCGGTCAAGGATGCCTGCGACGGGCTGGATAGATTTACCGCAGATTTTCAAAAGCCGGGAGACCGCCGATGCCGACCACCGACGTCAATGCGCCGCCCAAAGGTGCCGTGGAACGCGTGCCCGTTATGCAGCAGATCCTCGACAATCCGTTCCTGCTGCTGTTCCTCGGCGTGACCTTGCCGACGGTCCTCTACCTGATCTGGGGCGTGATGGAAGTCGCCTCGATCCCACTCGCGAAATGACACGCAACCGATAACGCAATCTGACTTTAGAAGGGGAATCGAAATGGCCGTCACACCGCCCGAAAGACGCATCTGGTGGAATGAGCCTATCGAACGGGTCGAGCTGGTCTGGATCGTGATCGCCTTCCTGTGGGGGCTGTTCATGTTCGTGTTCATGATCGCCTGGCATTTCATCGGACAGCAGAATCTCAGCAAGGAAGCCTATCGCATTACGCCGTCGGCGTACGAGGCGAAGGTGGACGACTTCGCCAAGAAGAACCAGGTGCGGGAAGAGGCAGGCGTTCCCGTCGTGCGGCCGAAGCCGGGCGGCGACGTCTACATGCTCGGACGCCTGTGGCAGTGGTGGCCGATCCTCGAGCTGGAGAAGGGGCAGAGCTACCGCGTCCATCTCTCTTCGATCGACTGGCAGCACGGCTGGTCGCTGCAGCCCACCAACATCAACATCCAGGTCCATCCGGGGCTTGAGCACGTGATCTCGCTGACGCCGACTCAGAGCGGCGAGTTCGGCATCGTCTGCAACGAGTTCTGCGGCATCGGCCACCACACCATGACCGGCAAGATCTACGTGACCGAGCCGAAGAAGGCAGAGGCGGAGCAGCGCCTGGCGCAGGGAGACAAGCAATGACCGCAGAAACCGTAATCGGCGCCGTTCCCGCCAAGGCCGAGTTCCGCACCTGCCAGTACACCGGCCTCAAGGTCGACGTTGCCGCCCAGAAGCTGATCATCGCCAACGCGGTGGCGGCCGTGGTTTTCCTGGCGATCGGCGGCCTGATGGGCCTCCTGGTGGCCCTGACGCGCTGGCCGGCCGTGCATCTGCTGCCGGCCGACTGGTTCTATCTCGTGCTGACCGGCCACGGCGCCAACGTGCTGCTGTTCTGGATCATCTTCTTCGAGATGGCCATTCTCTACTTCGCCTCCGCCGTGCTGCTGAACTCGCGCCTGGCGGCGCCGAAACTGGGCTGGCTCGGCTTCATCCTGATGATCGTCGGCGCGCTCGCCACCAACGTGGCGGTGCTGCAGGGCGATTCGAGCGTGATGTTCACCTCCTATCCGCCGATGATGGCCAAGCCTCACTTCTATCTCGGCATCATCCTGTTCGCGGTCGGTGCATTGATCGGCTGCGGGCTGTTCTTCGCGACGCTGGTGATCGCCAAGGAGGAGGGCACCTATGAGGGCTCGATTCCGCTGGTGACGTTCGGCGCGCTCACCGCCGCCATCATCGCGGTCTTCACCATCGCCTCCGGCGCGATCATCCTGATCCCGACCTGGCTGTGGTCGCTCGGCCTGATCTCCGACATCGATCCCCTGATGTACAAGGTGGTCTGGTGGGCGATGGGTCACTCCTCGCAACAGATCAACGTCTCGGCCCACGTCTCGCTCTGGTACCTGACGGCCGCGCTGCTGGTCGGCGCCAAGCCGCTGAGCGAGAAGGTCAGCCGCACCGCCTTCTTCATGTACATCCTGTTCCTGCAACTGGCCTCGGCGCACCATCTGCTCGCCGAGCCCGGCATGGATGCGAGCTGGAAGATCGTCAACACCAGCTACATGATGTACCTGGCGGTGATGGGCTCGATGGTGCACGGCCTCACCGTGCCCGGCGCGATCGAGGCGGCGCAGCGGCGCAACGGCTTCAACCGCGGCATGTTCGAATGGCTGCGCAAGGCGCCGTGGGGACATCCGGCCTTTTCCGGCATGTTCCTGTCGCTGGTGTTCTTCGGCTTCATCGGCGGCATTTCCGGCGTGGTGCTGGGCACCGAGCAGCTCAACGTGCTCATGCACAACACCATCTACGTGCCCGGCCACTTCCACGGCACCGTGGTGGCGGGAACGACGCTGGCCTTCATGGGCGCGACCTATATCGTGCTGCCCCTGATCTTCCAGCGCGAGATCGTCTGGCCGAGCATCGCCAAGATGCAGCCCTACGTGTTCGGCATCGGCGCGGCCGGCATCTCGCTGTTCATGATGGGCGCCGGCACGCTCGGCGTGGCGCGCCGGCACTGGGACATGACCTTCAGCGACGCCAGCATCGGCTTTGCCCACTCGGCAGGCGCGTTCCTGATGATGGGCCTGAACGGCGTGTTCGCGGTCCTCGCGGCCATCGGCGGCATCATGTTCGTGCTGGTCGTGGTCTTCACCGCGCTGTTCGGCAAGAAGATCACCAGCGGCCACAAGCTGACCTTCCCGCTGTTTTCGGGCGGCGGCGCTGTCGCCTCGCACTACGGCAGCGAGAAGGCGCCGAAGCTGCCGGGCACGATTGTGCTCGTGACCATCTTCTTCGTCTGCTTCGTCCTCTACTACTTCATCAACTGGAAGTATCTCTCCGAACTCTGGCTGTTCCGCTGATCGACGACCCCGTCAAACCCAAGAGGAGAGAACCATGCGCGCTGTAGCCTCGATGACGATCTCGCTCCTGAAACTCAGGATCGGCGTCGCGATTGCGGCCAGCGCGCTGGCCGGGGTGGCGGCGGCCAGCGGTCCGCATCTGGCCTGGTGGCAGATCGCCGGCCTCACGCTTGCCGTGCTGGGTGCGTCCGGCGCGGCAGGCGCCTTCAATCACTACTACGAGCGCGACGTCGACAGGCTGATGCGGCGGACCTGCAACCGCCCCTTCGCCAGCGGCGCGCTCAAGCCAAGCACATGGTGGCTCGCCGCCTTCCTGGCGCTGCTGGCGGCCTCGCTGGCGCTCGCCGTGGCGACGACGGGTTATGTCGCGGCCGGTTATGTGTTCCTCGGCGCCTTCACCTACGGCATCGTCTACACGGTCTGGCTGAAGCGCCGCAGCACCTGGAACATCGTGGTGGGCGGCCTTGCCGGCAGCTTCGCGGTGCTGGCGGGCGCGGCGGCCGTCGATCCGTCGCCGCAGGTGGTGCCGACCGTGCTGGCGGTGGTGCTGTTCCTGTGGACGCCGCCTCACTTCTGGAGCCTCGCCGCCGCCAAGGGCGACGACTACGCGCGGGCGAAAATCCCGATGCTGCCGGTGGTGGCGCCGGCCTATGCCTGGACTTCGGCGGTGCTGGTTCATGCGGTGGCGCTGGCCGCGATCTCGCTGGTGCCGGTCTGGTACGGGGCGGGGATGCTGTACGGGATTTGCGCCGCGGTCGGCGGCTTATGGTTCGTCTGGAAGAGCATCGTGCTGCACCGCGATCCCTCGAAGAAGAACGCGATGGGCAATTTCTTCGCCTCGCTGCTGCAGCTTGCGCTACTGGTCGCCGGCGCGCTGCTGTCGAGCGCGGCCGGACTATTGTCATGAAACGCTTCGGCGCGGCATGGGCGCTGCTTGCCCTGCTGGCGGCGCCGGCCATGGCAGCGCCGGGACTCGATCCGGCAGCCGCTATCGCGAAATCGACGCAGGCAGTCGGACGGGCGGTCGGCGACCACAAGCTGACCGACAGCCACGGCACGCCGTTTTCGCTGGCCGAATATCGCGGCAAGCCGCTCGTCATCAGCATCGTCTATTCGTCCTGCAGCTCGGTCTGTCCGCCGACGACTCAGCACACCATCGACGCGGTGGCTGAGGCCGGGCGCATGTTCGGGCTCGACCGCTTCGCTGTATTGACGGTTGGCTTCGACGCGCGCAACGACACCGTGCCGCGGATGGCGCAGTTCGCAGCGTACCAGGGCATCAAGCTTCCCAACTGGCGCGTGGCCAGCGGCGATGCGGCAACCATCGCCGCGCTGCTCAACGACGTCGGCTTCAGCTACCGCGCGGTCGCCGGCGGCTTCGACCATCCGACCCAGACCACGATCCTCGACCGCGACGGCAAGGTCTACCGGCAGGTCTATGGCGAGGCCTTTCCGCTGCGCATGTTCATGGAGCCGATGAAGGACGTGGTCTACGGCACCTCCACGCCCTTCACCTTCTCCGGCATCGTCGACCGCATCAAGTTCATCTGCACAGCCTACGATCCGGGCGCAGGGCGTTATCGCATCGATTACGGCCTGGTATTCGGCAGCGTGATCGCAGCTTTCTCGCTGCTGGTCATGGGCGGCCTGGTCCTGCGGGAATGGCTGCGGGCGGGGCATGCCCCGACGGGCAAGGCTTGAGCCCGGGTGGGGAGTTGACGTGAACGCCATCCGCAAAACGCTCAGATTCGGGTTTGAGCTGATCGAACGACCGTTCGACCGGCTGTTCGGCCCTTCACTCAATCCGCTGGCGCAACTCGGCGCGCTCGGCTTCTTCTTCTTCTGGATCGTCGCCGTCAGCGGCATCTATCTCTTCATCTTCTTCGACACCGGCATCGACCGGGCCTACCAGTCGGTCGAGTACATCTCGCGCGAGCAGTGGTTCCATGCCGGCGTGATGCGCAGCTTTCATCGCTACGCTTCCGACCTGATGGTGGTGATGGTGGTGGTGCATTTGCTGCGCGAGTTCTCCCTCGATCATTATCGCGGCGTGCGCTGGTTCTCCTGGTTCACGGGCCTGCCGATCATCTGGCTGCTCTACGCCTCGGGAATCACCGGCTACTGGCTGGTTTGGGACAAGCTCGCCCAGTACGTGGCGCTGGTATCGTCGGAGCTTCTCGACTGGCTGCCGATCTTCGGCGAGCCGATCGCGCGCAATTTCGTCGCCACGGGCACGCTGACCAGCCGCTTCTTCTCGCTGATGGTGTTCATGCACGTCGCGGTTCCGCTGTTCCTGCTGTTCATCATGTGGGTGCATATCCTGCGCATCTCGCGGCCCAAGGTGAATCCGCCGCGCGCGCTGGCGCTGATGTCGCTCGCCGCGCTTCTGGCGGTATCGATCTGGAGGCCGGCGCTGTCGCAAGGACCGGCCGATCTTGCAAAAGTGCCGAACAACGTCGGGCTCGACTGGTTCTACCTGCCGCTCTATCCGCTGACCGATCTGTGGGGCAATGGCGCGGTCTGGGCGTTCCTCGGTGCGTTCTCGCTGATGATCGCCATGATGCCGTGGCTGCCGCCGCTGCGCCGTCCCAAGCCGGCGGAGATCGACCTCGATCACTGCAACGGCTGCGCGCGCTGCGCCGAGGATTGCCCCTATGAGGCGATCAGGATGGTGAACCGCACCGACGAACTGCCGTTCCCGACCCAGGCCGAGGTCAACCCTTCGCTCTGCGTGTCCTGCGGCATCTGCGTCGGCTCCTGTCCGTCGTCGACGCCGTTCCGCCGCACCGACGAACTGAAGACCGGCATCGACCTGCCGGAATACTCGCTGCGGGAGCTGCGCGAGAAGGTGATGGACACCGCGAGCAATTTGAGCGGGCCCGGCCGGGTGCTGGTGCTGGCCTGCGAGCACGGCGCCGCGGCGGGCCGGCTCGGCGATACCGTGGTCATGCCATGCGTGGCGATGGCGCCGCCCTCGCTGATCGACTTCATCCTCAGTCGCGACCTCGCCGACGGCGTCGTCGTCGCCGGCTGCGCCGAAAGCGCCTGCTATAACCGCCTCGGCGTGCAATGGACCGAGCAGCGCTTCGCCGCCGCGCGCGATCCATACTTGCGCGCGCGGGTGCCACGGGAACGCATCGCCACGCTGTGGGCATCCGCGCTGGCGGCTAGCAAGACCGAAGCCGACATCGCCGAGTTTGCTGCGCGCGTTGCCGCGATGCCGCCGAAGCGGCTGCGCTCGCCGTTGCCGGTCAGTCCCGAAAAGCGGCCCACGAAGAGCCTCGAGACCGAGGAGGGCGCAAAATGACAGTGCTGCGAATGGCGGGACAGTTCGTCGTCATCGTGGCGCTGTTCGCGGGCGTTGCGGCGCTGGCGGACTGGCCGGCTTACAGCCAGATTCCGAAGAATGCCGGCGTGGTGATGCTGACTTTCGTTCACGGCGCCGACCGCAAGGGCGAGTGCCGCCGTCTGACGCCGGAAGAGATCGCCAAGCTGCCGCCCAACATGCGGCGGGTGCAGGACTGCCCGCGCAACCGGCGTCCGATCTATGTCGAGCTCGATGTCGACGGCCGCAGCGCCTACAAGGCGAGCCTGCCGCCCACGGGCATCGCTGGCGACGGCCCGTCGCGCGTCTACCAGCGTTTCGTCCTGCCCGCCGGCAAGCATGAACTTGCGGTGCGCATGCGCGACACGGCGCGCGCCGAGGGATTCGACCACGAGCGTCGCGACAGCGTCGAGCTTTCGGCGGACCAGATGCTGGTGATCGACTACCGGCCGGAGAGCGGCAGCTTCGTCTTTCGCTGAGGAGGTTTCGATGAGCCTGCTGAAATGGGAGAAGCGCTACAGCGTCGGTATCGAGGCCGTCGACCACGAGCATCGCGAACTGGTCGATCTCATCAACCGTCTGCACGACACGGCGCTGGCGCACGGGTCGAAGGTTTCGGTGCTCGGCTTCTTCGGCGATCTCTACAAGGCGATCTCGTCGCATTTCGCGCTCGAGGAGCGCTTCATGCGCGAGCGCGGCTACGACCAGCTCGTTCAGCACAAGAACGACCACGAGCGCCTGCTCGACGAAATCAGGGACATCATGGAAGATTACGAGGTCACCGACCAGTTCGACGACCGGCGTCTGGCGCAGCGCCTCGACGCCTGGTTCTCGCGGCACTTCGAAAGTCACGATGCGCGACTGCACAACGCGCTGGGCCACCACTGAACTCGACAAGGGAGATGACGATGAGGAAGCTTTTGATTGCCGCGGTGATCTCGGTCGCCGGAACCGGCGTGGCGGCCGCTCAGGACCTGACGGCGGGCGCCACGTCCTACAAGAAATGCGTCACATGTCATGACGTCGGGCCGACCGCCAAGAACAAGGTCGGACCGCTGCTCAACGGCCTCGACGGCCGCAAGTCCGGGACCATTGCCGGCTACAACTATTCCGATGCCAACAAGGCGTCCGGCATCACCTGGAGCGAGGCAACCTTCCTTGAA
Organism: uncultured Bradyrhizobium sp.; assembly: GCA_964504705.1. GTDB lineage: Bacteria > Pseudomonadota > Alphaproteobacteria > Rhizobiales > Xanthobacteraceae > Bradyrhizobium. Next base: position 4,470 of record CAZDEZ010000038.1, on the reverse strand, counting down.
TACATCAAGGATCCCAAGGCCAAGATTCCCGGCACCAAGATGATCTTCCCGGGCATCAAGAACGAGGGCGAGGCGAAGTCGCTCTGGGCCTACATCAAACAGTACGACGCCGAGGGCAAGATCAAGTAGCGCGAGCCCGTCCGGCTCCTCTCAAAGATCCACGACGCCGTCGACCGGAGCTGCGATCCAGCGCCGGTCGTGGCCGGCGTGGCTGCGCGCCCATACCGAAGTGCCGGGAAAACGCGGCAGCAGGGCTGTGATTTCGTCAGCCGAGGCGACGTAGAAGGTGGTGGACAGCGCGTCGGCAACGGCCGCCGAGCGGTGGTGGACGGTGACGGTCTTCCAGCCATCCGCGCTTCGTCCGCTGCGAGGATCGAACAGATGGTGCGCCGCGCCACCGGCGCCGAGCACGCATCCGGCGCCTTCCGAGGTGGCGAGCGCGCCGCCGAGCAGCCCGATCCGCGCCGTATGAGGTCGATCGACCTGCCAGGCCCGGCCGTCCAGCCTCGCGCCCACCGCGCGTTGTTCGCCGAGGTCGACGAACACGTGGTTCAGTCCGCGCGCGGCGAGCAGGTCGGCGATGCGGTCGGTGACGTAGCCCTGCCCAAGGCCGTTGAGCGTCAGGCGCTGGCCGGTTCCAAGTCGGATCGAATCTCGATCGATCGTGACCTGCCGCCAGTCGACCTCCGTCCGCGCCCGCGCGATCATCTCCTCCGGCGGTGTTCCGGCATCCGGCGTTGCGGCGAACCAGTCGGCATACGCTTCCCACAGCGCCTGCACGGTGGGGTCGAACAGCCCGCCGCTGGCCGCCGCCATGTCGATTGCGAGCACCAGCGCCCGCCTCAGGTCTGCGCCGGGCGATTGCAGGCAATGATCGCGGTTGAGGCGGCAGAGTTCGGACTCCTGCCGGAACAGGCTCAGCGCGTTCTCCAGTCGGTCGATCTCGGCGACGACCAGTTCGACGGCGCTTCGCGCGCTGTCGCGGTCGATGCCGTTGAACAGGATCGTCGCATCGGCGCCCATTGCAACGCCACGCCACTCGTAATCGGCGTCAGAACGGGCCGGGCCTCCGGCGAGTGCACCGGCCGCCGCCGCGGCAAAGATACCGATTGCGCGCCGCCGTGTCGGCCGTTGCAGCGGGATGGTCATGGCCGCCCTCCTGGCTCGTTCGGCAGGCTTGCGGTCGGCATGGGCTGCCGTCGCTGCGCGCGCTTCTTCAGGTGCAGGCAAGTGTCGTGGTCGAAATAGTTCGCCTGGCACTTTAGGCAGTAGATGCATTCGTTCGGGTTGATCTCGCCGAGGGGATGGATCGCCTGCACCGTGCAGCGCCGCGCGCAGACATGGCATTCCGATCCGCATTCGCGGTAACGCTTCAGCCATTCGAACATGCGCATGCGCGCCGGGATCGCCAGCGCGGCTCCCAGGGGGCAGAGATAGCGGCAATAGAAGCGCTCGACGAACAGACCGGCGAACAGCAGCAGGCCGGCAAAGACGACGAACGGCCACTCCCGCATGAACTTCATGGTGATCGCCGTCTTGAACGGCTCGATCTCGGCAAGCTTGAACGCACCGAGGATCGAGCGCAACGACACCGCCAGAATGACCACGAAGGCGACGTATTTGATCATCCACAGGCGCTCGTGCAGCCCGAACGGGATTTCGATCTGCTTGATGCCGAGCCGCCGCGCCAGCTGGTTGGTGAGTTCCTGCAGCGTGCCGAACGGGCACAGCCAGCCACAGAACACGCCACGCCCCCAGAACAGCATGCTGACCGCGACAAAGCTCCAGAGCACGAACACCAGCGGATCGAGCAGGAACAACTCCCAGCGGAATCCCGACAGCAGGGCATGAATGAAGGTCAGAACGTTGACTACCGACAATTGCGCGTTGGCGAAGAAGCCGAGGAAGATCAGGGTCAGCAGCAGATAACCCGTGCGCAGGCGATAGTAGAACTTGCCGTGGGCGGTGACGGCATCCTGGAACACGAGGATGCCCGCCAGCACGATCAGCATGAGGCCCAGCACCGCAATGTCGAAACGTCTCGCCCACCAGATGTCCTGCCACAAGGTCTGGCTGGACCCGGACTCCGCCTGCGTGCCCGATGACGGCGTCGCAGCCGGAGGAGCAGGCGATGCGATCAGATATCGCTCCGGTACGCGATAGTCGAGCGACACCACGGCCGGGCCGCTGCCGGTTGCCGGCTTGCCAAGGTCGACGTCGAGCCGGAACGGCTTTGTGGAATCGAATCCGCCGGTGCGGGTCAGTCGGAAGACCGCGATCTCGCGTAATTCAGGCGCGCCCGCCGCGCGCAGCGTTTCGACCAGCGTGTGGTCCTCGGCTTTCAGGCGGAACGTCTTGCCGCCCTGGATGAGCTCGATCCGGCCGAACGTGCCGGATTGCCGCCATTCCGCGCCCTTGAAGGAATAGAGCCCGCTGGCGCCGATCAGGATCAGGTCGTCTTCGGGGCCGATTCTGGCCAGCTCGCTTTCGTAGACCCGCTGGCCGAGCAGGCTCTCGCCGATCGGCGGCGGCGTCGCCAGCGCCAGCCAAAGATCGATGAAGGGCTTGTCGGGTTCGCTGTCTTGCGTGCCGAGCATCCTTGCGGCTTCGCCCCGCGTGACCCGCTTTCGCTGCACGGCGCCTTCCGCGAGCAGGGTTGGCCAACTCGACCGGCGCAAGGTTTCGCGGTCGAGCCGCGCCGGGGCATCGGCCGCCGCAGCCCGGCTGCGCAATACCGCGCGTGCCGAGCGCAGAATGGCGTCGCGGATCACGGTGGAGGTGATGGTCGCGCCGGCGACCGCATGTGGGCCGCGCGCGAGGTCGCCGGCCGGCTTCAGGCCGCCGGCCGCTCTGGTATCGAAACCGGCGAAATCCTTCACATAGGCGGCGAGCGCGTCCCTGGGGATGCCGATCACCAGGATGGGCTCTTCATGCGCCACGATCCGGGCGCCGGCGATGATCCCTTCCGGCGTGACGGCGGCGACGATGTCGAGAGGGCGTCCGGCATAGCCGACCGATCCGGATACCTCGAACGTCGAGAAGGCATAACCGAGCAGCTTGCCATCGCCGGCGCGGAGCGCCGCGGCGGGCGGATTGCCCTGTGGCGGCTCGACCGTTACGGCACCGGAGGGAAAGAAGCTCGACGCCACCGACAGATCGGCGCCAACGGCGGCATTTGCCGAAACAAGCAAGGTTGCGAGCAGGCATAACGCCCAGCGCAGGGCAAACCATCCTTTCGCGGCACCGACTTGCATGAGGAGGATCAGGCAGTTTTCGGGAGGGTTCGCATTGAGCAGGGTCAAGTCTCCCGCTTAACCGCGGTCAAGGCGGGGAACCTGCAGCGGGGGATACTTTGAGCAATGGATTCCAACGTTTGAGGGCCTGATGCGAAATCGTACCTTGGGACTTGCCTCGCTGAGCGGGATCGCGGCTGCCGGCATTCTTTGTTTCGGAACCTTGGCAGTACAGGCACAGCAGCCTGCACCGCCCAAGCCTGCCGACCTTCAGCAGCACAAAACCACGCCCGGCGGCCAGTACGCGCCGAGCCTCGACGTGCTTGGCGAGAAGCCGCCGGAACAACCGGGTAGCAAGCCGGGCGACCCTCAGCTGACCAAGGCGGAATTCGACAAGGCCAGCCGGATCTATTTCGAGCGCTGCGCCGGCTGCCATGGTGTGCTGCGCAAAGGCGCGACCGGCAAGCCGCTGACTCCCGATCTCACCAAGAAGCTCGGCTTCGAGTATCTGCGCGACTTCATCACCTATGGCTCGCCCGGCGGCATGCCCAACTGGGGCAGCTCGGGCGAACTGCAGCAGGCCGACGTCGAACTGATGGCGCGTTACCTGCTGAACGAGCCGGCGGCGCCGCCGGAGTTCGGCATGAAGGAAATGAAGGAGACCTGGAAGGTCATCGTTCCGGTCGCGCAACGGCCGACCAAGAAGCTCAACAAACTCGACATCGACAACCTGTTCGCGGTGACGCTGCGCGACTCCGGCGAGGTTGCGCTGATCGACGGCAGCACCAAGAAGATCGAACTCGTCCTGAAGACCGGTTATGCCGTGCACATCTCGCGCATGTCGGCCTCGGGCCGCTACCTCTACACGGTGGGCCGCGACGCCAAGCTCAACCTCGTCGATCTCTGGATGGACCCGCCGCAGACGGTGGCCGAGCTGAAGGTCGGCACCGAGGCACGGTCGGTCGAGACCTCGAAGTTCAAGGGCTTCGAGGACAAGTACGCCATCGCCGGCCTGTACTGGCCGCCGCAATTCGTGCTGATGGACGGCGCGACGCTGGAGCCGATCAAGGTGGTGTCGACCCGCGGCATGACTTACGACACCCAGGAATATCACCCGGAGCCGCGCGTCGCCTCGATCCTGGGCTCGCACTACAATCCGGAGTTCGTGGTCAACGTCAAGGAGACCGGCCAGATCCTGGTGGTCAACTACAAGGACCTCAATAACCTGAAGGTGACG
>CAZDEZ010000037.1:0-41029 GCA_964504705.1 uncultured Bradyrhizobium sp. | reverse complement strand
CTCACGGAACGGTTCCAGTCTAAGCGATCGCGCTAATACAAGGATGGGTTGAGCGTAGCGAAACCCATCACCTCTTTCCCGACGCGGATGCATGATGGGTTTCGCTTCGCTCTACCCATCCTACAATTCCAACAAAAAAAGGCGGCCGCTCGGCCGCCTTTTCCGTCGTCTTCCGGGACTGTCGCTTAGCCATTCCCGCCGATCACCGCGCGCACGGTGTTGTCGGGGCCGAAATCCTCCGCGCCGTCGACATAGAGCAGCGCACTGAGTTTCGAGCGCGCGCGGTTGACGCGGCTCTTGATGGTACCCACCGCGCAGCCGCAGATCGCCGCCGCATCCTCGTAGGAGAAGCCGGAGGCGCCGACCAGGATCAGCGCCTCGCGCTGGTCCTGCGGCAACTTGTCGAGCGCGGCGCGGAATTCCTCGAATTCGAGGTGCGCGCTCTGCGAGGGCTGCGTCTTCAGCGTCTTGGCATAGTTGCCTTCGCTGTCCTCCACCTCGCGCCGCCGCTTGCGATAGTCGGAGCGGAACAGGTTGCGGAGAATCGTGAACAGCCACGCCGGCAGGTTCGAGCCGGGCTGGAACGAGTCGATGTTGGCGATCGCCCGCAGCAGCGTCTCCTGCACCAGGTCGTCGGCACGGTCGCCGTTGCCGGAAAGCGAGATCGCGAACGCGCGCAGGCTGGGGACCGACGCCAGAATGTCGTCGCGCAGTTGGTTGGTGAGAGGCATCAGCTCCTCCCGTCGTTCTTGTCGGTGTCGCCCCCGCCCTGAGCCCCGGGCTGGTCGAGCTTGCGGATCAGGTCCGCAAAGCGGTCCGGCACGCCTTGCCGCACCACGTCGTCGTACATGGCGCGGAGCTGATGGCCGATCCTCGCCTGGATTTCGGCGTTGAGGCCGCCCTGCTTGCGAGGGGCTCCCGCCTGGCTTGCTTGTGACTTTACTTCCTTCATGATCCGATCCACGCTGCCCCGGGGGTTAAATCCCTGAATTCTCGAACACTTTTTTCATTCGGAAACTCCGGGTTCCGGCCGCATTGAGGAGGGGTAATGCGAAGTTCGCCCATTGGTTCCACAATCCAGGAACTTTAATTGGGAACTTTTTTGGTGCCGTGGCGTTAATGGGCGCAGAAACCAGGGTCGTCCCGTCAGGGCTGCTGACCCAAAGACAAGATTGGAGTGGGGATGTCCCGTTCTCAGGTCGTTGCCGAACACCTGCCGCTGCTGCGTCGCTATGCCCGCGCGTTAACCGGAAACCAGTCCTCGGGCGACGCCTATGTCGCCGCCATGCTGGAAGCGCTGCTTCAGGATACTTCGCTGCTCGACGAGCGTCATGGCCCGCGCGCCGGGCTGTTCCGGCTGTTCACCCAGATCTGGAATTCGGTGTCGGTGAACGACAAGAGCGACGTGACGCCGCTGCCGCTGCCGTCGGAGCGGCGGCTGTCCAACATCACGCCGCTGCCGCGCCAGGCCTTCCTGTTGCTGTCGCTGGAAGGATTCTCCGAGGAAGAAGTCGCCTGGATCCTCGGCAACGACGTCGCCGAAACGCGTCGCCTTGCGGATGCCGCCGGCCGCGAGATGGCGGCCGAGATCGCCACCGACGTGCTGATCATCGAGGACGAGACCTTCATCGCGATGGACCTCGAGAGCCTGGTGAAGAATCTCGGTCACAACGTCATCGGCGTGGCGCGCACGCACACCGATGCGGTGGCGCTGGCCAAGAACCGCAAGCCCGGCCTGATCCTCGCCGACATCCAGCTCGCCGACGGCTCCTCTGGCCTCGATGCGGTCAACGAGCTCTTGCGCGCCTTCGAGGTGCCGGTGGTGTTCATCACCGCCTACCCCGAGCGCTTCCTCACCGGCGAGCGCCCGGAGCCGGCGTTCCTGATCTCGAAGCCGTTCCAGCCCGCGATGGTCTCGGCGGTGGCGAGCCAGGCGCTGTTCTTCCAGCGCAACTCCCGCAACCGCGCGCCAAGGGCCGCGTCGGCGTAAGCGCCCGCTGCCTGATGCACACTCTCCGTCATGCCCGGGCTTGTCCCGGGCATCCACGTTATTGGGTCGGCAAAGGAAGACGTGGATGGCCGGGACCCGTCTCCGCCAAGGCTCCGCCGGGGCCACCACCTCGCCCGGCCCGCCGAAGCTTTAGCGAAGTCGGCAAGCCCGGCCATGACGCGCGATGATGCGCTCGTATGCATCCGCTGGCATGGAGCCCGCGTCGCCGGGCTGCTATCCGTCTTGCATGGACTCCTCCCGCCGCGACCGCTCGATCGGCTTCCTCTGCCTCGTCGTCACCGCTTCCGGCTGGGCGCTGAACTGGCCGCTGATGAAGCTGCTGCTGCAGCAATGGCCGCCGCTGTTCGCGCGCGGCCTTGCCGGCGTGCTGGCGGCGGCGATCCTTGCCGCGCTCGCGCTCGCCCGACGGGAGCGGCTCGCCGTCCCGCGCGCGGCAATTCCGCGGCTGCTGTTCGCCTCCTTTACCAACGTCTTCGCCTGGATGGGTTTCGGCACCATGGCGATGAAATACGTCACGGTCGGCGAGGGCGCGCTGATCGCCTACACCATGCCGATCTGGGCCATGCTTTTCGCCTGGCCGTTTCTGAATGTGCGGCCGAGCTTGCGCGACGTCGCAGCGCTGGTGCTCGGCATCGCCGGTGTCGCGCTGCTGCTCGCCGCCGACGGCCTTGCCTTCACTGCGGGCAAGCTCACCGGCCTTGCGCTCGCGCTCGCCTGCGCCGTGCTGTTCGCGCTCGGCAACGTGCTCAACCGCGAAGCCTTCGCGATGCCGCCGCTGGTCGTGGTCGCCTGGCAGGTTGGGCTCGGCTGCCTTGTGATGCTCGTGCTCGGCATCGCCTTCGAGCAGCCGGACTACGGTGCCATCACGCCGACCGGCCTCGCCTGCTTCGCCTACATGACGCTGGTGCCGATGGGCCTGTGCTATCTCACCTGGTTCGAGACCCTGCGCCGCCTGCCGGCGACGTCAGCCTCGACCGGCATGCTGCTGGTCCCCGTCATCGGCGTCGTCTCCGCCGCCTTGATCCTTGGCGAGCCGATGGGTTTTCGCGAGATCGCGGCGATGGTGCTGACGCTCGGCGGCGTGACGCTGGCGCTGCAGCGGGCGTGAGACAAAAGAAGGGCGCAACCGGCATCACCACGGTTGCGCCCTCTGTAGCCGGTCAATGGGGCAGGGGGATAACCGGCTGTCGGGATGACTCCCGGCCCCCCGGACTCGTTCCAGATCCGTCAAAAAAATTTGTCGAGCCTGTCCGGACGATCGACGCCGGAACCCGGCGGCGTTGACACACGCTTAATTTACCGGCCCGGCGAGGCAACCCGCCTGGTCCGGCCGCGTTGTTCCCGCGCTTCTTCACGGGGCAATTGGACGCCACGCTCATGTCACAGAAATCCAGGCTTATTTTCGCTGTGTTGGCGGGGGTCGCGACCTTCGGCGCCGTGCAGATCGCCGCCGGCAAGGCAGCCTCCACCGCGACGCTCGCCGACCGGTTCCTTGCCGTTTCGGAGCCCACCGGCGCCGCCGGCATCAACCGCAGCGCCAAGGGCGACCGCGAGGCCGTCCCGCCCGGCGCTGCGCCTGCCCGCACGGTCCAGCTCAGGACGGATCGCCTCGCCGATACCTCGGTGCTGGTCCGCATTCCCGTCCAGAAGGACGCGCGCAACCTGCCGCCGGCCCAACCCGCCAAGCCGAAGATGACGGTCGCCTGCGAACCGGTCGTCAGCGTGCTGACCGAAGTCGCCAAGCTGCTGCAGCCCGGCCGGTGCGTCACGTGATGTCAGGATACTCCGACGAAAGTTCGTAGGGTGGGCGAAGCGCCGCTTTGCCCGCCTCTTCCGAAACGATCCGGACAGGAAAAGGCAGGTGTCGCGGTGACAGCGCCTTCGCCCACCCTGCGTCCCGTTCAGTTGTCGTCCCTGCGAACGCAGGGACCCATAACCCAAAATCTCGATGGTGCAATCGCTGGAGCTCCAGCGAGCTCCAACAACGGTCGCCTGCGGCTATGGGTCCCTGCGTTCGCAGGGACGACAACCGAACCTCCGACCCTACTTCGGCCCCTCGATCGTCTTCGACGAGCCCTCCGGCGCCGCCTGCATGTTGGGCGGCGTCTGTCCTTGCGGGCTTGACGCCGGCGCGCCGCCGCCGCTCCCGGTCGTGATCGGGCCGGTCGGGCCTTGCGGCTGCATCTGGCCGTTGTCCTTCAGCACGGTCTTGCCCGTCGAGTGCTCCGAATGCCGCGTGTCCGGCGCCGCGCCGGATGTCGATGTGCCGGATGACGTCTGCGCCGACGCCGTTGAAATCGGCATCGCGATGCAGAGTACCAAGAACAAGCCGCGCATAAAATCCTCCCAAAAGCTTTCCTTGTTCCAAAGCCTTCGGGAGCGGGTTTGTTCCGCATCTCACAGGAACATCTCCGCGAAATCGATCGTCGAGCGCGTGCCGATGTGCTCGAAATTCGCGTCCAGCCACGTCTTCGCCGTGTCGCGGCCGGCGTCGCGCAGGCGGCACAACAGGCTCCACTCGGGATGAAACTGCGTGGCGGCGCCGAGCTCGGCCATCAGGGGGTCGTTGCCGATCCAGTGCATGAACATGCGCCGGTGCTTCTGGCTGTCGAGCTCGCCGGCATCGATCAGCTTCGTGGCAAACGCCACCGCGCGCATCTCGCGCATCAGCGAGGAGTTGAAGCTGATCTCGGTGATCCGGTGCAGCACGTCGGCGGCGCTCGCCGGCAGTTCGTTGCGCCGGATCGCGGTGACCTGGGCGATGACGACGTCGCGCGAGCCCGCGCGGTAGATCAGCGGATAGATCGCGGGATTGCCGAGATAGCCGCCGTCCCAGTAGTGCTCGCCGTCGATCTCGACCGCCTGGGAATAGGGCGGCAGGCAGGCCGACGCCAGCACCGCGTCTACCGTGAGCTTCGGCCGCTCGAACACTTTCAGCTTGCCGGTGCGCACGTTGGTGGCGTTGAGGAACAGGTGCGGTGCGTTCGCGTCGTGGTTGATCCGCTCGAAATCCACCACGCGCGTCAGCAGCTCGCGCACCGGATTGAAATGAAAGGGATTGAGCAGGTTCGGCGGCAGCGTGTGGGTCATCGCGTGGATCGCGGCATGCACCGGGTGCCATTCCGGCGGCAGCCTCATCGCCTGGATCCACTGATTCCAGGGCGCGAAGAAATCGTGCATCACGTCCATCTGCGAGACCTGGTGCCAGAAATCGTGCAGCACGGCGCGCGCCGTTTCCGGCCCGCCCGACACCATGCCGGACGCGAACGCCACCGCGTTCATCGCCCCCGCGCTGGTCGCACTGACCGCCTCGATGCCGAGCCGGCCGTCTTCCAGCGCCCGGTCGATCACCCCCCAGACGAATGCGCCATGGGCGCCGCCGCCCTGCAGCGCCAGGCTCACGCTCTTGATCGGCTCATTACCCACGACAAATCCTTCGACAAACGCCCGCTCAGCAGGCGATTGGCATATTTCCGCGTATTTGGCGGGACGCTGTCCAGTGCTTTTGCTCGGAAATATTTTGCGGCGTGCAGCGAAACCGGCGGAGCGGTCCCGGTTTCGCTGTCGCCACACCCTCCGCCGTCGTCCCGGCGAACGCCGGGACCCATAGCCACCGTCGTCAATGAAACGCGCCGGAGCTACAGTTTGCCGGGACAACGGCGCCCTGTGGTTGTGGGCCCCGGCGTTCGCCGGGGCGACGGTGGAGACGGGTTACAGTGGGAGCGATCTACTCCGCCGGCTCCTCGGCTTGCGCATGTCCGCGCGCGGCGAGCAGCCCCAGCGCCACGCCGCCGATTGCGAGGATCGGCACCAGCCGCTTGATGCCGACGGCGCGAACGATCTGGATGCCGATGGCGACCATCGCGGGATCGACCAGCGGCGTGCGCGCCGCGGCGGCTTTCGCCTCCTGCTCGGCGCGGACCTTCATCCTGTGCTTGCGCAGCACGTAGCTGCCGGCCGCGACAATCGCCGCCACGAGGAACACGGCCGCTCCCGCCAGGCACGCCTCGATCGGACCGTATTGCTGCAGCACGAATATGAAGGCGGCGGCGCACAGGAAGGCGGTCGTGATGAACAGCGCCACCGCGGCGGCGAGCACCAGCGAGGTCAGGTGCGCCGCGTTGCCCGCCGATGCCTTGATATCATCGATCAACCGCTGAAACATTGGCGCGCCTTACCTGCCTCAGCGGCGCCAGCTGACGCCGATCAGGAAGCCGATGCCGAGCGCGACGCCCATGGCGGCGAGTGGCCGCTCCGCGATGGCGTCCTCCAGCGTCTCCTCGATGGTGCTGGCCGCATCCTGCGCTGCGCCCATCATCGCGTTGCCGCGCTCGGAGAGGTCGCCGATGGCGTCTTCGGCGGTAGCGCGCGCCTGCTTGTAGCCGCGGCGGGCTTCCTTCCGTGCGGTGCCGGCAAGCGAGTTCATGACGTCGGTGATCTGCCGGGCGAGCGCGGAGATGTCGCCCTTGACGGCGCTGACGTCCTTTTCGAGGCGGTCGATGTGGGCGGCGTCCATCATGTTGTCATCCCGTTGTTGGTCGCCGGAAGAACGCCGGTTCGGGCGGGAAGTTCCCGGCGCGAAACCCGCTCAATCCTCGGGCAACTGCGGCGTTTCGTCCGGCATCAGATGCTCCTTCAGGATCAGCGCGACGATCAGCAGCGGCGAGGACAGGAAGGCGCCCATCGGGCCCCACAGCCAGGTCCAGAACGCCAGCGCCAGCAACACGGCCAGCGCGTTCAGCGCCAGTCGGCGGCCGATGATGGTCGGGGTGATGAAATGGCCTTCGAGGAAGGTCATGACCGCGAACAGCAGCGGCGCCATCAAGGCTGCGCCGAGCGTCGGAAAAGCCACGAGGCCGACGATGACGAGCACGGCGAACATGGCGACCGGGCCGATGATGGGGACGAAGTTCAGCGTTGCCGCCAATGCGCCGAGGCCCGCCGGGTTCGGCATACCCGTCACCACGCAGATCAGCCCGGTGGCGATGCCGACGCCCGCATTGATCACGGTGACGGTCATGAGATAGCTGCCGAGATGCTCCTCGATCTCGTTGAGGATGCGCAGCGTGCGCAGCCGCCAGGCGCGGTCGCCGAAAGTCATGATCAGCGCGCGGCGCAGGTCCTTCCAGCTCGCGATGAACAGCACCAGCGTGACGAGGAACAGCAACCCCTCGGTAAAGGTCGGCGACAGGAACTCCAGCGTCGGCTGCACCCAGTCGAACTTGGGCATGTGCAGGCTGGAGAGCGCGTCGGAGCCGCCGAGCATGGTCTGCAGCTCGTGCCACAGCGCCAGCGGCCGGTCGAAGATGTGCAGCTTGTCCTTCAGGCGCGCGGCGAGCTCCGGCAGCCGCGAACTCCACTCGATCGCGGGCGATGCGATCAGGCCGAGAATGAAGGCGCCGAGCGCGGTGACGGCCGTCACGATCACGACCGCGCCGACGGCGCGGGGAATGCGAAACCGCTCGAGGAAGCCTGCCGCCGGCGACAGCATGGTGCCGACCACGAAGGCCATGACGACGGGCAGGAAGAACGCTCTTGCGAAGTAGAGCACGGCGACGGTTGCGATGGCGAGCAGTCCGACCAGCGAGATCGCCACCACCTCCTGACGGCGGATCAGCGGCGGCTGCTCGGCTGCGCTGTCCGGCAGCGGCGAGCCGCTCTCGCGGCGCTGCTCCTGCCTGGCTTCATGCCGGGGCTCGCGCTGCGCCTCGTGCTTCGTGCCGTTGGCATCGCGACGCGACTCCCCGTTCTTCTCCTTGGCAAGCACACGATCACCGGGAAGGGCACGCACCGACATTCTCCCCTGCGCGAGACGCGCAGTTTTCCGCTGCGCCGCCGCGCCCTGCCATCAGAAACTGTGCCGCCTCAACGCGCGGGAGGTCGGCGGGTTCCATCGCAGGATCGTGGGCGTCAATTGACGTTGGCGGCTTCGCTCGCGTGCAGCGGAACGCAACGGCAGGCGCGGCGTTTGTCGAGGCAGAGCATCAGCGCGATGCAAATCCCGATGGGGCAGCAGATGACACAGTCAGTCAGTTTCCACCGCCGGCCTCCGGGCCGCGCCAAACTTCTGCTCGCGGCGATGTCGATCGCGCCGGTCGTGTTCGCGACGTCTGTTGGGGCGCAGGTGCTGGGCTTTGCCCCGGCGCAGCAGAATTTCCCATCGGACTACGTCACCTCCGACGCGGATACGCCAGCGCCGCTGCCGCAGCGACTGCGCCGCGCGATCGTCGCCTTCGACACGCGCGAGGCGCCCGGCACCGTCGTGATCGATACCGGCGGCACCGCGCTCTACTACGTGCTCGGCCAGGGCCGAGCGATCCGCTACGGCGTCGGCGTCGGCCGCGAAGGTTTTACCTGGTCGGGCGTGCAGACCATCAGCCGCAAGGCGGAATGGCCGGACTGGCATCCGCCGGCGGAGATGATCTCTCGTCAGCCCTACCTGCCGCGCTTCATGGCCGGCGGTCCAGGCAATCCGCTCGGCGCCCGTGCCTTGTATCTCGGCTCCAGCATTTACCGCATCCACGGCACCAACGATCCCTCGACCATCGGCAGGTTCGTCTCCTCCGGCTGTATTCGCATGACCAATGAGGACGTCATCGACCTGTTCAGCCGCGTCGACATCGGCACCAGGGTCGTGGTGTTGCCGAAGAACTCGCCGCTGGAAGCACGCAACCCGTCGCGCCCGGCCGCGGCCGCGACGCCCTCGGGCCGTCAGGCCATGGTCCTGACGGCGCGCGTCAATTGAGGAGATGCGATGACCATGCGCAAGACCAGCTATCGGACGTTGGCCGCGGCGGCGGCGCTTGCTGCCGTCGTGTTGCCGCCAGCCGCGCAGGCGCAGGACTTCTTCTCGGGCCTGTTCGGCGGCTTTGGCCGGCCCCGGGCGCCGGCGATCCAGCTGCCGTTCGGCGAGAATTTCCAGCAGGCCCAGCCGAGGCAGCGCCATGGCGGCGGGCAGGCGTTCTGCGTACGCAGCTGCGACGGCCGGCATTTCCCGGTCTCGGGCCAGGACGGCAAGAGCCGTGCGGCCGCCTGCAGCAGTCTTTGTCCCTCGGCCGACACCAGGGTCGTCTACGGCAGCAATATCGACAACGCGGCGACCGAGAACGGCAAGCCCTATTCGGAGCTGCCCAACGCCTTCCGCTATCGCAACGAGATCGTTGCCGGCTGCACCTGCAACGGCAAGGACGCCATGGGGCTGGCGCAGGTGGCGATCGAGGATGATCCGACGCTGCGCAAGGGCGACATCGTTGCCGGCGAGAACGGGCTCGTGGTCGCCAACAAGAGCGCTGACGGGCGCGGCGCGCCGGTGGCGTTCTCGCCGGCCTCCGAGCGCATCAACGCGCGCTTCCGGCTTGCGCCGGTAGTGGCGAAGGGCAGGAACTGACGAACGAAAATGCCCGGCGCGAGGCCGGGCATGACGTGGCGAGCGCGGAGGAGGAGACGATCAGGCCGCGCGGATCTGCGTGAGGAACTGCGTTACCTGGCCGCCGAGCATCTGGCCCTGCTTTTCCAGCGTATCGGAGGCCTGCTTGACGTCGTCGGCAGCGGCAGCCGCCGCGTCCGCATCGGACTTCACGCCGGTGATGTTCTCCGCGACGTTGCGGGTGCCTTGCGCGGCATGCTGCGTGCTGCGGGTGATCTCCTGCGTCGCCGCACCCTGCTGCTGCACGGCGGCGGCAATCGCGGTGGCGACCTCGTTGACCTCGCCGATGATGCCGCCGATGCTCTTGATGGCGTCGATGGCTTCGCCCGCGACCTTCTGGATGTCGGAGATCTGCTCGGAGATTTCCTCCGTCGCCTTCGCGGTCTGGCTCGCCAGCGACTTCACCTCGGAGGCGACCACCGCAAAGCCGCGGCCGGCCTCGCCGGCGCGCGCCGCCTCGATGGTGGCGTTGAGCGCGAGCAGGTTGGTCTGCGCTGCGATGGTGTTGATCAGGCCGACCACCTCGCCGATGCGCCCCGCCGACTTGGCAAGGCCCTGCACGGTGCCGTCGGTGTCGGCGGCCTGCTTGACGGCGCGGCTGGCGATCCCTGCGGCATGGGTGACCTGCTGGCTGATGTCGTTGATCGAGGCGGAGAGCTCCTCGGAGGCGGCTGCGACGCTGTCCACGCTCATCGAGGCGTCGCCGGAGGCTTTCTCGGCGACCTGGACGCGCTCGTTGGTCTGGCGCGACACGGCCGCGAGACTGTTCGAGGTCGTGCGCATCTGGCCCGAGGCGTCGCCCAGCCGGTCCAGCGTCTGCCGCACCATGGTCTCGAACTCGCCGACATAGTTCGCGATCGCCTGCTGGCGCGCGGCGGCGCCGGCGTTGCGCTCGCGCTCGGCCTCCTCGATGCGGGCCTTGTCCATCGCCTGCTGCTTGAAGGTGTCGAGCGCGCCCGCCAGCGCGCCGATCTCGTCGCTGCGGCCGGTGTGGCCGGTGTCGACCGAAAGGTCGCCGGCGGCGACCTTGAGCATGGCATCGCGCATGGTGTGCAGCGGCCTGATGACGCGCCGGCTGACCAGCAGCATCGCGGCCGCCGTCAAGGCGATCGCGCCGAGCAGCATCGCAAGCTGCAGGCCGAGCGAGTTGCGCGCGGAGGCATATTGCCCCTTCGCGTGTTCCTTGGCGGCATCCAGCGCGCCTTCGGCGACGTTCACCGCCGCGGAGAGACGGCCGACGGTGAGCGGGGTCCACTGGTTGGTCGTGATCTCGGTCTTCTCGCCCGCCATGACGGCGTTGAGCAGGCGGTCGCGCAGTTGCAGGTATTGCGGTTCGAAATAGGCGGTCTTGGTGGTGGCAATCGCCTTTTCCAGCGCGGGCGGCAACTGCATGCCCGCGGCGATCAGCTCGAGGGCGGTCCAGGCCGCCTCGGTGCCGCCGACGTATTTTGTATAGGCGAGTTTGCTCTCAGGCGACACCTTGCCGGTGGACAGCCCCACCGAAACCGCAAGCGAAGCCTCGCCCGCCGTGTTGCGCAGCAGCCATGCCATCTGCTTGATCGCCAGCAGCTGGTCGATGGTGGCGTCCTGGTGGTTGACGGCGGCGCCGAGCGAGGTGGAAAGCTTTTCGAGGACGTCGAGCGTCGCGTTCACCGTCTCCATGTACTCCTTGGCAAGCGCCGGGCGGCGCTGCGCCTTCGGCTTGGCCATCGCGTCCCAGAATTCCTTCTGCAGGGTGCCGAGTTGCTTGAACACGCGGTCGAGCTCGCCCACCAGCGTCTTCTGCTGCGCGAAATCGATGGCCGGAAGCAGCGCGAGCGCGCCGGCCATCGCCGGCATCTCGGTGTCGCGAATGGCGCGCAGGTATTTCTCGATGTCCGCGTCCATCGGTGCATCGGCGTTGAGCAGGCGGTTGGTGGTGGAGCGGTCGGTTCGCAGGTTGTGCATCGCCTTGAACAGGCTTCCCGACGCATCCGCAACCAGCGAGATGCGGCTGGCGACCTGCAGCCGATTCCAGGAGTCCCAGGCGTTGAGCGAGAAGCCGACCACGACGCAAAGCGCGGTGGCGAGAATGACGGTCTTCAGCAGCGCAGAAACGGTCAGACGATTGAGCATGGAATTCCCCCAGGGCGAGTTCCATGCATCTGGACCGAGAAGGGTAAATACTTAGACAGCATTGCTGTCGTACAACTACGGGGTGCACTGAAAAAGCTGGACTTTTCCCTCCTGCGGAAAGTTCCGTTCACGGAACCCGCGCCCCTCCACCGAGTTAATGATCCGTTAACAGCGCGGTCGTTTCAGAAGGGGTCTTCCGATGTCGATGCTCGTCGGTGCGCTAGTCACATTCCTTGTCGTCATCCTGATTCTCTATCTCATCAACCTGCTGCCGCTCGACGGCCGCGCCAAGCAAATCTGCCGGGTCATCGTAATCGTGCTCGGCGTGATCTCGCTGCTGAAATACCTCGCGGTGTTCTAGACGGCCTTGCAAAGAAAAAAGCCCCGGCACCGGCCGGGGCTTTCATCATGGACATTTGCGAGCCGATCACCCGGCCGCCTTCGCCTCCTTGCGGCGGGCGTGCAGGATGAACTCGGTGTAGCCGTTCGGCTGCTCGCGTCCCCTGAAGACGAGGTCGCAGGCCGCCTTGAAGGCGACGCCGTCGAAGGCGGGCGCCATCGGCTTGTACAGGGGATCGCCGGCATTCTGCTTGTCGACGACGACAGCCATCCGCTTCAGCGACTCCATCACCTGCTCGCGGGTGATGACGCCCTGGTGCAGCCAGTTCGCCAGATGCTGGCTGGAGATGCGCAGGGTAGCGCGGTCTTCCATCAGGCCGACGTCGTGGATGTCGGGCACCTTGGAGCAGCCGACGCCCTGGTCGATCCAGCGCACCACGTAGCCGAGAATGCCCTGACAGTTGTTGTCGATCTCCTGCTTGACGTCATCAGGCGCCCAGTTCGACTGCGACACCGGGATGGTGAGGATATCGGAGAGTTTGGCGCGCGGCCCGCCCTTGGCAAGCTCCTGCTGGCGCACGGTGACGTTGACCTGGTGGTAATGCAGCGCGTGCAGCGTCGCCGCAGTCGGCGAAGGCACCCACGCCGTGGTCGCGCCGGCCGAGGGGTGGCCGATCTTCTGCGCCAGCATGTCCGCCATCTTGTCGGGTGCTGCCCACATGCCCTTGCCGATCTGGGCGTGACCGGGCAGGCCGCAGGTCAGGCCGTTGTCGACGTTCCAGTCCTCATAGGATTTGATCCAGGGTTGCGCCTTCATGTCGTTCTTGCGGATCATCGGACCCGCTTCCATCGAGGTATGGATCTCGTCGCCGGTGCGGTCGAGGAAGCCGGTGTTGATGAAGACGATGCGCCTCGACGCATTCTGGATGCAGGCCTTGAGATTGACCGTGGTGCGGCGCTCCTCGTCCATGATGCCGACCTTCATGGTGTCCGCCGGCAGCGACAGCACCTTCTCGACTTCGCCGAACAGCTCGCAGGTCAGCGCCACTTCATCCGGGCCGTGCATCTTCGGCTTGACGATATAGACCGAGCCCTTGCGGCTGTTCCTGACCTTCGAGTTGCCCTTCAGGTCGTGAATCGCGAGCAGGCCGGCGACGGCGGCGTCGAGAATTCCTTCCGGAATCTCCGCGCCTTTCTCGTCCAGCACCGCGTCGGTATACATGTGGTGGCCGACATTGCGCATCAAAAGAAGACTGCGCCCGTGCAGCTTCAGCTCGCCGCCATCGGGCTTCTTGTAGACCCGGTCGGCATTGAGCGAGCGGGTCATGGTCTTGCCGCCCTTCTCGAAGTCGGCGGCAAGCGTGCCGTTCATCAGACCGAGCGTGTTGCGATAGACCAGCACCTTGTCCTCGGCGTCCACGGCGGCGACGCTGTCTTCCATGTCCAGGATGGTGGAGACCGCCGATTCCAGGATCATGTCGGCAACACCAGCCGGGTCGTCCTTGCCGATCGGGTGGTTACGGTCGATCTTGATCTCGACATGCATGCCGTTGTTGACGAGCAGCACCGCCGATGGCGCTTCCTGATTGCCCTGGTAGCCGGCAAACTGCGCCGGCGTCTTCAACGCGGTCGCGTTGCCGCTCTTCAGCTTGGCCGAGAGCTGGCCGGCCACCACGCTGTAGCCGACGACGTCACTGTGGTTGCCGGTGGCGAGTGGCGCCGCGGTATCGAGGAAGGACTTTGCCTTGGCGATCACCTTGTCGCCGCGGGCCTTGTCAAAACCCTTGCCTGATTCGCTCGGGTCGTGCGGGATCGCGTCGGTGCCGTAGAATGCGTCGTACAGCGAGCCCCAGCGCGCATTCGCCGCGTTCAGCGCATAGCGTGCATTGGTGAGGGGCACCACCAGCTGCGGCCCGCAGATCGTCCCGATCTCCTCGTCGATATTGGCGGTCTCGACCTGCTTCGTTGCCGGTTCGGGCAGGAGATAGCCGATCTCCTTCAGGAACGCGGTGTAGGCGTTGAGGTCCACCGGCTTGCCCTTGTTGGCGCGATGCCAGGCGTCGATCTTCTCCTGGAGGGTATCGCGGAACTTCAGCAGGTCGCGGTTCTTCGGCGCCAGCTTCCTGACGATGGCGGCAAGCCCCGCCCAGAACGCGTCGGGCGAAATCCCGGTCTTGGGGGCCGCCTCCTTCTCGATGAAATCGAACAGGACAGGCGCGATCTTCAATCCGTGGGCGTCGACACGTTTCATGATGGGCTTTCTCGGCAGAAATGGCGTTTTGTGGCTGCTTTCGGGGAGAAAACAGCAAAAAGCGCCCCAAAGGGGCGGCGTTCAAGGCGCCCTTTTAGCCACAAGCCGGGAAGATGAGAAGGCCCCCAAAAGCCGTAAAAACCCTTCTGGGGATGCCTCAGATATTGGCGGCGAGATCGCTCAATTCGTCGAACAGCACGCCGGACCTCGCCAGCATCCGCTCGATCGCCTCGGTCGCTTCGACAACCGAACGGGCCGAGGTGTCGAGCACGAGTTCGGCCTCGGTCGGCGGCTGGTAGTCGTTGCCGATGCCGGTGAACGACTTCAGTGCTCCGGCGCGCGCCTTGGCGTAGTGGCCCTTGGGGTCGCGGCTCTCGCACACTTCGGCGGGCGTCGAGACATATATTTCGCGGAAGCTGCTGTCGGCGATGCGGCGGGCGGCGGCGCGATCGTCCGTCGCGGGCGAGACCGCGGCGACGATGGCGATATGGCCGTTGCGCGCCAGATGCGTCGCGACTTCAGCGAGGCGGCGGATGTTCTCGCTGCGATCCTGCGGCGAGAAGCCGAGATCGCCGTTGAGGCCGGCGCGCAGCGTGTCGCCGTCGAGCAGGATCGGCGAGCCGCCATTGGTGAAGAGGCGGCGCTCCAGCGCGCGCGCCAAAGTTGATTTGCCGGAGCCCGGCAGGCCGGTGAACCACACCACCGCGCCGCCATGGCGATAGCGCGCCGAGCGCTCGTCGGGACGCAGCGCCGATTCCACCGGCACGATGTCGATGGGAGCCGCGCGTTGTCCGGCGTCGACCGACAGCACGAGGCCGCCGCCGGCGATGCGGCCGTTGACCTCGATCACGAGGCGTCCGGTGCGCGGATTGTCGCCGTGCGGGTCGGCCGCGACCGGTTGCGCCAGCGAGATGTCGATCTCGCCGACATGATTACGCGCGATCGACTTGCCTTCCTCGTTCGACAGCGCGCCGGGATCGATCGCCTTTTCGATGGCGACCACATTGGCGCGGGCTTCGCGAGTGCCGAGCCGCACCAGGATGGAATCCCCCTTGGCGAGCGGCTTGTCATGCAGCCAAAAGATGCGGGCGCGGATGCGGCGCGTGTCGCGCGGCGAAGTGCCGGCATGGGCGATGACATCGCCGCGCTCGACGAACAGCTCGCGGTCGAGCGTGATGCCGACCGAACGGCCCGCGCCCTGACGGCCTTCGACCGGCGTCAGCGGCCAGCTCTCCACCGAGCGGATCTTGGCGATCTTGCCCGCGGGCATGATGACGATCTCGTCGCCCGCGATCAGGCTGCCGGATTCGATGCGGCCGGCCACGATGCGGCGATCGTCGAACTTGTAGATCGCCTGCACCGGCAGGCGCAGCGGAAGCGCCTCCAGCGCGCGCGCCGGCTCCAGCGCGTCCAGCGCCTCGACCACGGTCGGGCCCTTGTACCAGGCGATGTTTTGGGTGAGCGCTGCGACGCCGTCGCCGTCGCGAGCCGAGATCGGGATGATGGCCGAAGGCGTGACGCCGAGGCCGGTGAGATGCGCGGTGATTTCCGCGGCAATCTCCTCGAACCGCGCGTCGCTGAAATCGACCCGGTCCATCTTGTTGACGACGACGGCAACCTGCCTGATGCCGAGCAGATGCAGGAGATAGCCGTGCCGCCGCGTCTGGTCACGCACGCCTTCCAGCGCGTCGATGATCAGCACCGCGCCGTCGGCCTGTGAGGCGCCGGTGATCATGTTGCGCAGGAATTCGGCGTGTCCCGGCGCGTCGATCAGCACGACGTCGCGCGAGCGGGTGCGGAAGCGGATCTGGGTGGTGTCGATGGTGATGCCCTGGTCGCGCTCGGTCTGCAGCGCATCGAGCAGGAACGACCATTCGAACGGCATGCCGCGCCGCGCGCTGACCGCCTTCAGCATTTCCAGCTTGCCTTCCGGAAGACTGCCGGTCTCGTGCAGCAAGCGGCCGACCAGGGTGGACTTGCCGTGGTCGACATGGCCGACGATGACGATGCGCACTTGCGGCCGCGTCGTGCCGTTGGGCGTTGCCGACAGGGCGGGGGAGACGATCATGTTCATGGCGGCGCTCACAGCAGCAATTCGTCAGAGGTAGCCGGCGACGCGCAGGCGTTCGAAAGCGTCTTCGGTCTCGTGGTCGAGCGCGCGTCCGGCGCGCTCCGGCACCTTGGTGGCATCGAGCTCGGCGAGGATCTCGTCGATATTGGCCGCCGTCGAGGCGACGGGATTGGTGATGTCCTGGTCGCCGAGCGAGCGATAGCGCTTGCCGTTCCTGGCGATGTAGAGCGGGATGATCGGGATGTTCTCGCGCTTGGTGTAGGCCCAGATGTCGGCCTCGGTCCAATGCAGGATCGGGTGAATGCGCAAGTGAGCGCCCTGCGGCGGCGAGGCGTTGAAATGGTCCCAGAATTCCGGCGGCTGGTCGCGCACGTCCCATTCGCCCTCGAGGCCGCGCGGCGAGAACACGCGCTCCTTGGCGCGGGTGGCTTCCTCGTCGCGGCGGATGCCGGCGATCAGTCCGTCGAAGCCGTGCTTGGCGAGCGCCATCTTGAGCCCTTCGGTCTTGCGCGCGGCGGAGCGCGCCGCGGGCGGCAGGGTCGGATCGACCGCGTCGATCGGCGGGCAGGGCTCGATGCGCATGTCGAGATCCCATTCCTTCGCGTAGCGGTCGCGGAAGGCGTACATCTCGGCGAACTTCTTGCCGGTGTCGACATGCATCGCCGGGAAGGGCACGCGGCCGAAGAAGGCTTTGCGCGCCAGCCAGATCATGACGTTGGAGTCCTTGCCCAGCGACCACAGCAAAGCGAGCTTCTTCAGGCGTGCAAAGGCCTCGCGGAGAATGTAGATGCTCTGGGCCTCGAGCTGGTCGAGGTGGTCCATCGAAGGCGGGGTAATCTGCGGCACGGAAGATGCTTCAATTAGCGGTGCCTGGCGGAGCCGCGCCTTCGCGGATTCACTGGTGAGAACATCCATCTCTTCGACCTCAGGCTGGGTAGGCGAAAATTCCATCTGCAAGCCGCAATGTAGAAGAAATAATTTTCTATATTTCGGGCTTGCGACACACTTAGAGAGAAAATAATTTCAGTCAACCCCGAAGTCGGGAAAGCGAGCTCGCATGCGGTTTCTGCCTGTCTTCCTCGATCTGCAACGCGGACCGGTCCTGCTGGTCGGCGCGGGCGATCTCGTGCGCGCGAAACTGCGGCTGCTTGTCTCGGCGGGTGCACGCGTGCGCTGGTACGCAACCGATGGCAATCACGACCTCAGCGGGGTTGACGCTGCGCGCGTCGAGAAGGCGGCAGGAGATCCGCTGGCCGCCGACCTTCAGGGCGTGATTGCGATCCTTTGCGCCGGTGCGGGCGACCTCGGCATCGCGATGTCGGCGCGCGCAAGGTCGGTCGGGTTGCCCGTCAATGTGATGGACGATCTCGCGCATTCCACCTTCATCTTTCCCGCCATCGTCGATCGCGGCGATGTCGTCGTCGCCGTTGGCACCGGCGGCGCTTCGCCGGTGGTGGCGCGCCGCGTGCGCGAACGAATCGAAGCCGTGCTGCCGGCGCGGATCGGCGATCTCGCCGGCTTCATCGGGTCCTTCCGCAAGACCATCCATGCGCGCATCCCGGAATTCGCGCTGCGCCGCCGCTTCTGGGAGCGCGTCGTCGACGGCCCGATCGGCGCGCTGGTGCTGGCGGGGCACACGGACGAGGCCGCGAAGGCGCTCAACGAGATTTCCGACGCTTCCGCTTTCGCGGGTGCCGATGACGGCAAGGCCAAAGGCCATGTCACGCTGGTCGGCGCCGGTCCGGGCGATCCCGATCTGCTCACGGTCAAAGCGTTGCGCGCGCTGCAGGACGCCGACGTCGTGTTCTATGACGAGCTGGTGTCCGCCGAAGTGCTCGACCGCGCCCGCCGGGATGCTGCGCGCGTGTCGGTCGGCCGCCGCGTCGGCAAGCCCGGCATCGGGCAGGAGGCGATCAACAAGCTGCTGGTCGAAGCGGCGGAGTCCGGCCAGCGCGCGGTCCGCCTGAAGGGCGGCGATTCCTTCATCTTCGGCCGCGGCGGCGAGGAAGTCGACGCGCTGCGCGCCGCCGGCGTCAGCTATTCCATCATCCCCGGCATCACGGCCGGCGTCGGCGCGGCCGCGCAATTCGAGACGCCGCTGACCTATCGCCAGGAAGCCCTGCGCATAACCTTCCTGACTGCGCACCGGGCGCAGGACGCCGAGACCGTCGACTGGTCGGCGCTCACGGACCGCAAGATGACCGTGGTCGTCTACATGGGCATGACCGCGGCGCCGACCATCCGCGACGGCATGCTCGCCGCTGGCCGCTCGCCGCGCACGCCGGTCGGCGTGTTCGCGCGGGTGACGCGCCCGGACGCCAGGGCTGCGGTCGGCACGCTCGACCAGCTGCCCGAACTGGTGACGCAGATCGACGGCGGTCCCGCCATCCTGATCATCGGCGACGTGGTCGCGCATTCCGCACCATGGCGCAACCACGAGCTCAATGACGTAATCGCCAACCTGCTGGAAGCTGCCGCATGACCTCTCCGCTGCAACAAAAAATCAAGATCACGGGGCCGTCGGTGGTGACCGCGAACCGCACCGCCGATGGCGTGGTGATCTGGCGCACCGGCGCAAAGGGTTGGTCCACCGATCTTGCCGATGCCGCCGTCGTCCGCACCGCGGACGATGCGCGGGCGCTGCTGGCCGAAGCCATCGACGACGATCTCGGCGCCATCGGCGCCTACATCGCGCCCGTCGACCTGAAGGACGGCAAGCTGGTGCCCGGAAACCTGCGCGAGCGGATTCGCGTCAAGGGCCTCACCATCGAACTGCTGCCGGTCCCGGCGTAAAGGCATTCCCATGTACGCATACGACGAGCTCGACCGCACGCTGCTCAACGAGCGCGTTTCCGAATTCCGCGACCAGGTGAAGCGCCGCCTCTCGGGCGAGCTCACCGAGGACGAATTCAAGATGCTGCGCCTGCAGAACGGCGTGTACCTGCAGCTGCATGCCTACATGTTCCGCGTCGCGATCCCCTACGGCACGCTGTCTTCGAAGCAGCTGCGCGCGCTCGCCCATGTCGCGCGCCGCTACGACCGCGGCTACGGCCATTTCACCACCCGGCAGAACATCCAGTACAACTGGATCAAGCTGTCCGAGCTGCCGGATGCGCTCGCCGATCTCGCCGAGGTCGGCATCCACGCCATGCAGACGTCGGGCAACAACACCCGCAACGTCACCTCCGACCAGTGGGCGGGCGTCGCGCCCGGCGAGGTCGACGATCCCCGTATCTGGTCGGAGCTCTTGCGCCAGTACACCACGCTGCATCCGGAATTCTCGTTCCTGCCGCGCAAGTTCAAGATCGCGATCACGGCGTCCGCGCACGACCGCGCCGCGATCAAGATCCACGACATCGGGCTTCGGCTCTACAAGAACGAGGATGGCGAACTCGGCTTCGAGGTGCTGGTCGGCGGCGGGCTCGGCCGCACGCCCTTCATCGCCAAGACCATCAAGCAGTTCGTGCACCGCCGCGACATTCTCAGCTATGTCGAAGCGATCATGCGCGTCTACAACCAGTACGGCCGCCGCGACAACATCTACAAGGCGCGCATCAAGATCCTGGTCCACGAGCTCGGCATCGACAAGTTCGCACGCGAAGTCGAGGAGGAGTGGCAGCACCTGCGCGACGGCGCGCTCGCCGTCGAGGACTCCGCCATCGAGGACATCCGCTCGCGCTTTTCCTATCCGAAATACGAGAAGCTGCCGCACATGCCGGACGAGCTGAAGCAGGCGGCGCAGGATCCGCTGTTCGAGCGCTGGCGCAAGAACTCGGTCTTCACGCACAAGACGCAGGGCTATTCGATCGTCGTGATTTCGCTGAAGCCGGTCGGCGCGCCTCCCGGCGATGCCACCGCCGAGCAGATGGACGCGCTCGCCGATCTCGCCGACAAGTATTCCTTCGGTGAAATCCGCGTCGGCCACGAGCAGAATTTGGCGTTGCCGCATGTCGCCAAGCGCGACCTGCCTGATCTGTGGAAGGCGCTGGAAAAGATTGGCCTCGCCACGCCGAACGTTAACCTCGTCTCCGATATCATCGCCTGCCCGGGGCTCGACTACTGCTCGCTGGCCAACGCGCGTTCGATCCCGATCGCGCAGGAGCTGACGCGGCGCTTTGCCAACCACGACACCGCCAACCTGATCGGCCGGCTGCACATCAATATCTCCGGCTGCATCAATGCCTGCGGCCATCACCATGTCGGCCATATCGGCATCCTCGGCGTCGAGAAGAACGGCGAGGAGTTCTACCAGATCACCATCGGCGGCCGTGCCGACGAGCTGGCCCAGATGGGCACGCTGATCGGCCCTGCGGTGCCCTACGCCGAGGTCGCCGACGTGGTCGAGGACATCGTCGAAGCCTACATGGCGCTGCGCGACTCCAGGGAGGAGCTGTTCATCGACACGGTGAAGCGCCTCGGCGTCGAGCCTTTCAAGGAGCGGGTCTATGCCACTCGTTAAGAACGGACAGATCGCAACCGACGTCTTCTTCCATGCCGCCGACGGCGCTGAACTGCCGGGCGAAGCGCCCGTGCTGGTTTCCGCCGCGCGCTTCCTGGAAGATCCGGAAGGCCTGCTGAAGCGCGGCAAGGTCGGCGTGATCTGGCCGAACAGCCGCGATATCGACGACCTCGTGCCCTACCTCCACCGCCTCGCGCTGGTCGCGCTGGTATTCCCCTCGTTTCGTGACGGCCGCGCCTACACGCAGGCGCGCCTCTTGCGCGAGCGTCACGGCTACGAGGGCGAGCTGCGCGCCACCGGCCAGGTGCTGCGCGACCAGTTCGTGTTCATGCTGCGCGCCGGCTTCGACGCCTTCGACGTCAGGAAGCAGGCCGACGCCGAAGCCTTCGGCGAGGCGGAGCGTCGCTACAGCGTGTTCTACCAGCCGACCGGCGACGGCCGCCTCTCCGCGCTGCACCGGCGGGGCCAGCAGCGTCATTCCGGGAGCGCGCGGCCGTGAGCGCCATCGCACCGCAGGAGGTCTCCGCCGCTCCGCCGCTGCCGCCGGCCGCGGCGCTCGACGAGGCGTTGCGCCATGCCTCGCCCGCCGAGGTGATCGCGGCGGCGCTGAACACCGTCGGCCGCGAGCATCTCGCGCTGGTGTCGTCCTTCGGCACGGAGTCGGCCGCGCTGCTCAAGGTGATGGCGGACGTCGATCCGGCAATTGCCGTCGTGTTCCTCGATACCGGCTGGCTGTTCCAGGAGACGCTGGACTATCGCGACACCCTGACCCGGCAGCTCAGGCTGACCGACGTGCGTTCCGTCAAGCCGCTGGAAGAGACGCTGTTGCGCGAGGATCCGGACAAGGAGTTGTGGTTCAGCGATCCCGACGCCTGCTGCCGCATCCGCAAGGTGGAGCCGCTGGCGCGCGCGCTGAAACCGTTTGCCGCCTGGATCAACGGGCGCAAGCGCTTTCAGGGTGGCGCCCGCGCCGATATTCCCGTCGTCGAGCAGGACGGAGCGCGGCTGAAATTCAATCCCTTCGCCAATGTTTCGCCCGAGGAGATCGCGGCGATCTACAAGCTCGGCAACCTGCCGCCGCATCCGCTGGCCGCCAAGGGGTTCCTGTCGGTCGGCTGCATGCCCTGCACCTCTCGCAGCGAGGCCGGCGAGGATGCGCGCGCCGGCCGCTGGCGCGGCAGGGCCAAGTCGGAATGCGGCATCCACACGACGCCGACTTCATAGCCGGATCGAAGCGCCGGCGCGTTCTCCCGCCGAACCTTGCCGAACGTCAAGAATCCCGCCCGAGGGCTTGCTAAGCTGCCTCGTGCGTTCAATCGGCCGGGCCATGTCCGCGCGGAGGCCTCTGCCATGCCGCTGCTGGCGGAAACCCCCTATATTGGGTATCAGTCCGTGGCCTTGTTCGCGGTCGCATCGTTGCCTGCCAGGCTTGGCGTTGATCGCGCCGGCAGCCGGGGCGATGTGCGAACGGCGGCTGGACGAAGGACGGGTAGCGAGTGACGATCGAAGTCAAAAACCTCACCAAGAAATTCGGCGATTTCGCCGCGCTCGACAACGTCGACCTCAAGGTCGCCGACGGCGAGCTGCTGGCGCTGCTCGGTCCGTCCGGCTCCGGCAAGACCACGCTGCTGCGCATCATCGCCGGGCTCGACTGGCCCGATGCCGGCGAAGTGTTTTTCGACGGCGAGAATGCGCTGTCGCGGGGGCCCGGCGAGCGTCACGTCGGCTTCGTGTTCCAGCACTATGCGCTGTTCCGCCACATGACGGTGTTCGAGAACGTAGCCTTTGGCCTGCGCGTGCAGCCGCGCGCCGTTCGCAAGGACGAGGCTACGATCCGCGCGCGCGTCAAGGAGCTGCTCGATCTCGTGCAACTCGAGGGGCTCACCGACCGTTATCCGAGCCAGCTCTCCGGCGGCCAGCGTCAGCGCATTGCGCTGGCGCGCGCGCTCGCCATCGAACCGCGCATCCTGCTGCTCGACGAGCCGTTCGGCGCGCTCGATGCCAAGGTGCGCAAGGAGCTGCGGCAATGGCTGCGCACGCTGCATTCGGAAATCCACGTCACCTCGATCTTCGTCACCCACGACCAGGAGGAGGCGCTGGAAGTCGCCAACCGCGTCGTCGTGATGGACCAGGGCCGCATCGTGCAGGTCGGCACGCCCGGCGACGTCTACGACAATCCGGCCACCGCCTTCGTGCACGGCTTCATCGGCGAATCCATCGTGCTGCCGGTGGAAGTGCGTGACGGCAGCGTGCGGCTCGACGGCAAAACGCTCGACATCGCCGCCAACGGCTATGCGCCGGGCGCCGCGAAACTGTTCGTCCGCCGTCATGACATGCAGGTCGGCCCGGCCGGCAGCGGCGCGCTGGAAGGCTCGGTCAAGCGGGTGCGCACCTTCGGCCTGGTCCAGCGCGCGGAAGTCGCGCTGAGCGGCGACGAGGGCAAGACCGTGATCGAGATCGACGCCCCGCGGGACCGCGAATTGCGCCCCGGCGATGCGGTTAGCCTGCAGCCGCGGCGGTATCGGATTTTTGCCGTGCAGGACTAGGTGTCCGCGGCGGCCCCGGAATGACCCGGAATCGCCCCGCCGTTCACTATTCAGCCACGGTTGATATGCAACAACGGCGCCCTGAACGGGGGTAGTTTCCGACCATGCGGGCGATTCTCGCCATACCGGCGCTTCTGGCGCTCACGGGCTGCATGTCCGACGGCAAGCCGGAGCAGCCGGCCATGTACCTGTCCATGGCCAATGGCGGCGCCACGCTCGATCCGCAGACCGCGGCCTCCATGATCTCGCAATACCGCCAGAACAACGGCCTCGGAAGGGTCGTGGTCGATCCTGATCTGATGAAGGTGGCCGAGGCGCAGTCCATGGCCATGGCGAGCCGCAACAAGCTCGACCATGACGTCAAGGGACCGCTGGCCAGGCGGCTCAGCAACTCCGGGTATCCCGCCACGGCGGCAGTCGAGAACGTCTCCGCCGGGTACCATACGCTGGCCGAGGCCTTTTCCGGCTGGCGCGATTCCCCGCCGCACCGGGCCAATATGCTCAGCCGCGATGTCACAAAACTGGGCATCGCCGCCAGCTATGCGCCGAATACCAAATACAAGGTGTTCTGGACGCTCATTCTCGCGTCAACGGATGCACGATAAATCAGTCTTGATTTCGGTTCCGCTCTCGTCGATTGACGCAACTGCGAACAGAAGCTTTGCTGCGGCCGGCGTGGCACTCTCATCGACGGGTCACCATGGATAGCTCCCCTTCCTTGCCGGCGACGACGCCCGCCAGGACGCCTGCCAACGCGCAGCGCGTGCTGGTCCTGCAGGGCGGCGGCGCGCTCGGTTCCTACCAGGCCGGGGCCTTCCAGGCGCTGTGCCATGCCGGCTTCGAACCGGAATGGATCGCCGGCATTTCGATCGGCGCGGTCAACGCCGCGATCATCGCCGGCAACGAAGGCAAGACGCGCGTCGAGCGCCTGAAGGAATTCTGGCACATGGTGTCCCAGCCGGTGCCGTGGAAGCCCGTGGTGCCGGGAGACCACGCCCGCTCGCTGTTCAACGAGACCTCCGCCGCCATCATCGCCACCTTCGGCGTGCCCGGCTTCTTCACCCCGCGCTTTCCGCCGGCGCCGCTGTGGCCTGCCGGCACCGCCTCGGCGCTCAGCTATTACGACACCGCGCCGCTCAAAAAGACGCTGGAGAGCCTCGTCGATTTCGACCGCATCAACGACCTGAAGACCCGGCTTTCCGTGGGCGCGGTGAACGTCACGTCAGGCAATTTCGCCTATTTCGACAACTTCGAGTTCAGCAAGCTCGGCAAGAAGATCGGTCCCGAGCACATCATGGCGTCCGGCGCGCTGCCGCCCGGCTTTCCCGCCGTCGTCATCGACGGCGAGCATTACTGGGACGGCGGCATCGCCTCCAACACGCCGCTGGACTACGTGCTGGAGAAGGAGACGCGCCGCGACCTCCTGATCTTCCAGGTCGACCTGTTCAGCGCGACGGGAGAGCTTCCCGCCACGCTGCTGGAGGCGGTCGAGCGCGAAAAGGACATCCGCTTCTCCAGCCGCACCCGCATGAACACCGACAAGAACCGGCAGCTTCACAATGCCCGCATGGCGCTGCGCGACCTGATCGGCAAGCTGCCGGATCACCTGAAGAACGACCCGTCGGTCGAATTTCTGCGCGAGGCCGCAAAGGAAAACACGGTCACCGTCGTCCACCTGATCTACCGCAGCAAGATCCACGAATCCTCGTCCAAGGATTACGACTTCTCCCATGTCGGCGTGGTCGAGCACTGGGATGCGGGTGTGCGCGACGTGCACCAGTCGATGAAGCAGAGGCAATGGCTCGAGCGGCCGCAGTCCGGCGAGACCATGGTGGCCTACGATCTCAACCGGGACGGCGACGGCGCCCCCGCAAGGAAGGAGTGAACAAGATGGGTTCGTTGACAGGCAAGACGGCGGTGGTGACCGGCTCGACCAGCGGCATTGGCCTCGCGATCGCGCGGGCGTTCGCGGGCGCCGGCGCCAACGTCGTGATCAACGGCTTCGGTGCGCCGGCCGACATCGAGCGCGAGCGCTCCGGCATCGAGACCGATTTCAAGGTGCGTGCGGTGCATTCGCCGGCCGACATGAGCAAGCCCGCCGAGATCGCCGAGATGATCGCGCTCGGCGAAAAGACCTTCGGCAGCGTCGACATCCTCGTCAACAATGCCGGCATCCAGTTCGTTTCCCCGATCGAGGAATTCCCGGTCGAAAAGTGGGACGCCATCATCGCCATCAACCTGTCGTCGGCGTTTCACGCCATCCGCGCCGCGGTGCCTCACATGAAGAAGCGCGGCTGGGGCCGCATCATCAACACCGCATCGGCACATTCGAAGGTGGCCTCGCCCTTCAAGTCGGCCTATGTCTCGGCCAAGCACGGCATCGACGGCCTCACCAAGACGGTGGCGCTGGAGCTTGCGACCTTCAAGATCACCTGCAACTGCATCAGCCCGGGTTACGTCTGGACGCCGCTGGTCGAGAAGCAGATCCCCGACACCATGAAGGCGCGCAACCTGACCAAGGAACAGGTCATCAACGACGTGCTGCTGACCGCGCAGCCGACCAAGGAATTCGTCACGGTCGAGCAGGTCGCAGCGCTGGCGCTGTTCCTGTGCGGCAATGATGCCGCCCAGATCACCGGCGCCAACCTGTCGATCGACGGCGGCTGGACGGCGGCGTAACCTTAACCTCTCCCCGCCCTTTTGCGGGGAGAGGTCGGATCGCATCATAGATGCGATCCGGGTGAGGGGCCGGGCACTGCAACAGCCGCTGGCGCGAACTATCCGACTCGCTGTCTTCCACGAGTAGCGCTGTGGGGTCCGCGTGCCTCGCCCCTCACCCGAAGCCTTCGCTGCGCTACGGCTTCGACCTCTCCCCGCCAAGAGCGGGGAGAGGTCAAGAAGACTGCCGCGACAGCCAGTCTAATTGCCCGTGCTCATCAACGCCGTGGCCGTCGAAGCCGACAGCTGAAACTCCTGTGCGCCGATCTTGCCGGCGACCAGGAGCAGCACGACGGCGAGCGTCACCCGCAGCACCCTCTCCGGCACGCGCAGCGCGCTGTAGCTGCCGATGATGATGCCCGGCAACGAGCCCATCAGCAGCACGCCCATCAGCGACCAGTCGACAGACCCGAGCGCCCAGTGCCCGAAGCCGGCCACCAGGGTCAGCGGCACCGCATGCGCGATGTCGGAGCCGACGATGGTCACCATCGGCAGGCGGGGATAGAGCAGCAACAGCGCGGTGACGCCGACGGCGCCGGCGCCGACCGAGGAAATCGATACGAGCACGCCGAGCGCAACGCCCGTCGCCACGGTCAGGATCGCGGTAGTCCGGTCGTCGACGTGCTCGAGCCGCTTGCGATAGCGCTCCATGATCGCCTTGCGGAAGATCAGGGAAGTGGCGGTGAGCAGCAGCGCGAAGCACAGCACGAGGTTGACGACGGTCTTCTGCGCCGAAGCGTCGAGATTGAGCTGCCACATCGCCAGCATCGTGGCGACGCTCGCGGGCAGGCTGCCGGCGGCGAGCCGGATCACGGCAGGCCAGTGAATGCTGCGTCCGAGGCCATGAACCAGGCTGCCGCCAGTCTTGGTGGCCGCGGCGTAGAGCAGGTCGGTGCCAACAGCCGTGGTCGGGTGAACGCCGAACAGCAGGATCAGCAGCGGCGTCATCAGCGAGCCGCCGCCGACACCGGTCATTCCGACGAGCAGGCCGACGGCAAAGCCGGAGGCGACGTAAAGCGGATCGATCATTGCCACGCGTTGAATTGACTACCTTGCCGACATGTAACGATGCGGCGCGCCCGACCGCAACGGAGCCGGCGAAATAAGAATATTTCATGCGCGCAATGGAACCGAATGGTGTTTTTCCCCACGCCGGCACCACGGCGAGGAATCCGCTTCTGCACCGCGGAAAGGCAAAAATGGCTGGAAAATGATTGGGTTAGTTGATTGGGCGCCGGGATGTGTGCCTGATGTGCAGGATATCCACCATGTCGCCGCGAACCCGATAGAAAATCTGGAATGGATACCGGACAACCGTGGCAACACGGACCTGGGAGCGTTGCGACAGGCGCGGGGCCGCATCCGGCACACGACAAATCCGATCGATGACTTCGCGGAACCTTCGTTCAATGGAATCCGCTATCACTGGGCTCGCATTGGTCGAATAGTAAGTTGCTATCTCTTCGAGGTCAGCCAAAGCCCGTGGCGAATAGACGGGCTTCATTTAGAGCGAAATCTCGCGAAAGCGGCCTCGACTTCACGATCGCTCGCGATCTGGCCAGCATCGATGGAGGCAATCGCGGCGTCGATGATTTGCAGTTCCTCCTGAGTAGCAACGTAATCGCTGCTCCGGAGCTCGTGCTCGATCTGATTGGCAAGCGAAACCAATTCGTCCTGGGCCGCCTCGGGCCAGGTTTGGACACGCTTCAGGAGTTCTTTCAGGTCTGCTTCGGTCATGCGTGCAATATAGCTCGCTGGAGCAAGAAAGGCTACGGCCGGGTTACCGCTTCCCGAACGCCAGCACGTGCAGGCCGAGGCGGCGGCGGACGATGGCGAACAGCAGCACGGTTTCGAAGGCGAGCGAGATGGAAGTTGCCGCCGCGGCGCCGAGGCCGCCGAAGCGCGGCACCAGCGCGACGCACAGCACGAGGTTCATGACGAAGGCCAGCGCATAGGCCAGCGCACAGATGTGCTGGTGGCCGAGCATGTTGAGCAGCCGCTCGACCGGGCCGATCGCCGCGCGCACGACGAGGCCGATCGCCGCGACGAACATGATGTCGTAGCCGGCGACGAATTGCGGGCCGAACAGCCAGAGCAGCGGCTTGCCGAACGCCAGCAGCAGCAGCGTCGCCGCGAGCGAGGGCCAGAACGTCCACTGGATGGCGTGCGTGACGTAGGCGGCGAGCCGCTCCTTGTCGCCCTGCGCGTTGTACTCGGCGAAACGGTGCGCGGTGGTCGCCGACATCGCGTAGTGGATGAAGGAGACCAGCGCCAGCGTCTTCACCACGGCAAAGTAGATGCCGACCTCCCCGGAGGGACGGAACTGCTGCAGCACCAGCACGTCGGTGTAGGACAGCAGCAGGTAGAAGCTTTCGACCAGCAGGATCGGCAGCGACACCGCAAGCCAGCCGCGCACGTCATAGGCCTTGGCGCCGGGCTCGATGTGACCGGCAAGCCGCCGGTTCAGCACGACCATCTGGCCGAGCATCGCAAGCCACACCGCCGCGCAGCTCGCCAGCATCGCCGCGGTGGCGCCGAGGTCGAGGCCGAGCACGAAGGCGCCGGCGGTGAAGCCGATGATCAGGGTCTGCCGCACGATGAATTGCGGCATCAGCCCGAGCTGCATCCAGTCATGCGAGCGCGCGATGCCGTCCTGGGTGTTGGCCACCACGAAGGCCGGCAGCGTGGCGCAGCCGATATAGAGCGGGACGATCGCCGCCGCATCGATCCAGGGCGACAGCGTTTTCACGAGGCCCGCAAGCGCGAGCGCGACGCCGGCGGAGACCGAAAGCGTCAGCCAGCGGCTTCCGGAGAGGAAGCCGCGCAGCAGCGCGTGCTCGCCGCGCGTGCGGTATTCGGGAATGAGTTTCTGCGCCGAGGCCGAGATGCCGAAATCCATCATGCTGCCGAGCAGCAGCACCCAGGTCCAGACGTAGACGTAGACGCCGTATTCGGAGGTGCCCATCCAGCGCGCCAGCAGGATCTGCGAGCCGTAGGCCATGACCGCGCTGACCACGCGGATGACGAAGATGGTGGCGGCAAGGCGCTTGGTGACCGACGCCTCGCTGGAGCCGCCGAGCAGCGCCTTCAATCGCGCCAGAACGCCGGCAGGCGAAGCGGTTGCGGATTGGCTGTCCATCACGGCCACGGCGGGGATGATCCTCGGGAAGCCGCGGGGGATGCGGCCATCGTCCGATCTATCAACGAATCGTTAAGATTCGGTCTCCCCGTCGTTCCGGCGAAAGCCGGAACCCATAACCACAGGACCTGGTTGCAAGAGCGCGCTGTAGCTCCAGCCTTCGCAAAACCACTTGCTGTGGTGATGGGTCCCGGGTCGCGCTCGCTGGTCGCTCGCTTGCCCGGGACGACCGCGTCAATTCAAATTCACATTGAACTCGTACGCCCGCTCGCCGCCGGTCAGCGTCAGTTTCAGCGCGGCGCCGTCGGCTTTCGCCCCGGGCGGCAGGCCGTCGAGCTCGAAGACGAAGCGCTTCACGCCGGGCGGGCTGTTGTCCACGAGTTTCGGCACCGGCAGCGCCCAGTCCGGCGTCGGGCCTTCGACGAACAAGTGAACGTTCCTGGCCTCGGGGGCGCTGACGTCCACCAGCACGTTTTTTGCGCCCTCGCGCCTGACGTCGCGGATCGTCACCGGCATGGGATCGCCGATATTGGCGGGCTTCGGCACGGCGTCGAGCGCGGCGGCGAGGTTGCTGTCCTCGGTGCTGGCGACGCTCGCGAAGTTCAATTCGGTGGTGGCTTCGACCGGCAGGCAAAGCTTGTCGCACACGGCGTAGCTGATATGCGCGCGCAGTGTCACCGGCTTGTCGTTGTTCTTCGCGACGATGCGCAGCGGCAGCACCACCTGCTTCTTGTAGCCGATCGAAAATCCGCCGGCGCCGTCGTCGAACTTCATCGGCGCCGGCCACAAAACCGTCACCGCTTCGACATTGTCCGACTTGGAGAAGTCGAAGCGCGGCGGCACGCCGGAATCGCCGGGGTTGCGCCAATAGGTCTTCCATCCCGGCTCGAGCTGGATGGCGATGCCGCCGAGCAGCACGCCGCCGCTGCGCGAGCCCGCCAGCAGCCGCACTGCTGAATGCGCGTCGCGCTGCCAGGCCGAGGCATCCTGGGCGCGGGCTTGCGTCGCCGGCAAGACGGCAAGAATCGCGCTGGCGAGGGCAAATGCGGCGCGGCCGGGAACAATCGCGTTCATGAGACGTCTTTACCGGTTGGTCCTGTCGCAAACCATTGAATTGCTTGTGATGCAACGCACGGTGCTTGATTGACAGATCGCCCACCCAATATCAGGATACGAGCGGATATGAGAGGGCTTTGCGGATGGGTCGTGAAGGCAAAGCACCGAAGGGCCCCGGTGGCAAGGCCGGCATCGGGCACACCGGCATCGGGCACAATGCGCCGGACGAGGGCTATCTCGACGGCCAGATGCTGATCGCCATGCCCGTGATGGGCGATCCGCGCTTCGAACGCTCGGTGATCTACCTGTGCGCGCACTCCGCCGAGGGTGCAATGGGCATCATCGTCAATCATCCCGCCGGGAGCATCGACTTCCCGCAGCTGCTCATGCAACTCGACATCATCAAGAGCGCCGACCAGATCAAGGTCTCGGAGCACGCCGAACCCATGCAGGTGCTGAAGGGCGGCCCGGTCGATACCGGCCGCGGCTTCGTGCTGCATTCCAGCGACTTCTTCATCCAGGACGCGACCTTGCGGATCGACCAAGATATCTGCCTCACCGCAACCGTGGACATCCTGAAGGCGATCGCCAAGGGCGCAGGTCCGAGGCACGCCATCCTGGCGCTGGGCTATGCCGGCTGGGCGCCCGGGCAACTGGAGAACGAGATCCAGCACAATGGCTGGCTGCATTGCCCCGCCGATCCCGACCTCGTGTTCGGCAGCGCGGTGGAGGAAAAATACCCGCGCGCGCTGCGCAAGATCGGCATCGACCCCGGCATGCTCTCGAACGAAGCGGGGCATGCGTAACGCGGCATATTCGATGCCGTAGGATGGGTTGAGCGAAAGCGAAACCCATCATCTTCCCGGCCGAGACGCGATGGGTTTCGCTGCGCTCTACCCATCCTACGTTTTCAACTCATTCCGCCGCCTGCTGCGCCACCGTCGGCTCGGTGCCCGCCACCGTGGCGCGGCGCATGTCGCGGGGCTGCGACTGGTCGTAGCGGCGCACGCGGTGCATGGTCTGGCGGTTGTCCCACATCACGAGGTCGTGCAGCTTCCATTTGTGGACGTAGACGAACTCCGGCTGCGTGGCGTGTTCGTTGAGGTCGCGCAGCAGCAGCCGCCCCTCCGGAACGCTCATGCCCTTGATGGCGCCGGCATGGGAGGACAGATACAGCGACTTGCGACGGTGCACCGGATGCGTGCGCACCAGCCGCTGCAGCACCGGCTTGAACATTGCCTTTTCCTCGTCGCTGTAGTCGAGGAATCCGAGCGAGCCGCGCGAATACATCAGCGAATGTTCGCAGATCATGTCCTCGATCTCGGCCTTGGTCTCGTCGTCCAGCGCGTCGTAGGCCGCGCGCATGTCGGCGAACTCGGTGTTGCCGCCCTTCGGGTTCACCACCCGCGCCGACAGCAGCGAGAACTTTGCCGGGATTGGCCGGAAGGAGCTGTCGGAATGCCACAGGCAGTTGCCGAGGTTGAACAGATTGGCGCGGCTGTCGCGCGGAAGCGGCTTGCCGTCCTTGCCGAGGTTGGAGACGTCGTTGAGTCCGGAGGTGAGACGATAGTCTTCCTTTTTCACCACGGTGCCGCCGTGCGCATTCTCGCGTTCGCCAAAATTCAGCGCGAACGCCATTTGCTGCTCGTCGGTGATGTCCTGGCCGTGGAACACCAGCACGGCATATTTGTCCATTGCCGCCTCCACCTCGCGCGCCTGCTCCCTGCTGAGCGGCTGGCGCAGGTCGAGGCCGGAAACCTCGCCGACAAAATGCTTCTGCAACTGACGGATGGCCAGGGCCATGGCGTCTCTCCCTGATGCGCTGCTCTTTTTTGAAAAGGCTACTCCCGAAGGACGCGATGTCAACGATGGACGTTCTGCCATCGCTGCATGGCCTCGTGTCCCGGACGCGGCGCAGCGAAGTTGCGCAGCATCCGGGGAACGCCTCAGGCGTTCCGGGCCATCAGCCCGCCGTCCACGGGAATGACGGCGCCGGTCAGGAACGAGGCCGCCGGCAGGCACAGGCTCAGCGTCATGTGCGCGACCTCCTCGGGATCGCCGTAGCGGCCGAGCGCGGTGCGGCGCTTGGCGTAGATCGTCTTGTGCTCCTCGGAGATGCGGTCGGTGATCGCGGTACGGATCGGGCCCGGACAGATGCAGTTGACGGTGATGCCCTCGCGGCCGAGCTCCACGGCGAGCGAGCGGGTCAGCCCGGTGACGCCGGCCTTGGCGGCGGAGTAGGGGCTGTGCATCGCCGTGGCGCCGAGCGCCTCGGTTGAGGCGATATTGACGATGCGAGGGCATTTCGACTTGCGCAAATAGGGCAGTGCGGCGCGAACGATGCGCTGATGCGCGGTCAACATCACCGCAAGCCCTTTCGCCCAGGCTTCGTCATAACCGGCATCGTCGATTGCGACGCGTACGGAGATGCCGGCATTGTTGATGACAATGTCGAGCGAGCTGAAATGCGCGGCGACATCGTTGACGACGGAGACGATCGCCTTTGGATCGGCGACGTCGAGCGTCCAGGCTTTCGCCTTGCCGCCCGACGCGACGATCGCATCCGCCACCGCGCGCGTTCCGTCGGCGCTGAGGTCGGTGACGGCGACATTGGCGCCTTCGTCGGCAAAGGCATGCGCGGTGGCGCGGCCCATGCCGCTGGCGGCTCCGGTAACGAGAACGGTGAGGCCCTTCACCGCGCGGGAGAGTTTCTTCACTTCGGTCATGGATTACTCGCTGGGCGGAATTTGGTGGCGGGTGGCGGTTGACAACGCTGGCACCGATCCGCAGACAGGTCAAACAACAACAAGAAGGCGGAGGCAGCGCGAAATGTCCGAACTCGATTTCAGCGGCAAGCAGGTGCTGGTGGTCGGCGGCTCCAGCGGCATCGGCAACGGCATTGCGCAGGCCTTTCGTGCACGCGGCGCGCGCGTCGCCGTCTGCGGCACCCGTGCCAGCGCTTCCGACTATTCGCCCGACGACGGTTCGCAACTCGAAGGCCTGCACTATTCGCAGCTCGATGTCAGCGATCCCTCTGCAGTCGAGAGATTCCAGCCGGCCTTCGACCGCCTCGACATTCTCGTGCTGGCGCAGGGTGCGGTGATCTACCGCCGCGGCGAATTTCAGATGGACGGCTTTCGCAAGGTGATGGAAGTCAACCTGATGAGCCTGATGGCCTGCGCGACGAAGTTCCACGCCATGCTCGCGGCAAGCCGCGGCTCGCTGATCATCGTCAGCTCCACCGCCGCCTATCATTCCACCATGGGCAACCCGGCCTACAATGCCTCCAAGACCGGCGCGATGGGGCTGACCCGCACGCTCGGCGAGGCCTTCGCCGGCGACGGCATTCGCGTCAACGGCATCGCGCCGGGCCTCGTCGACACCAAGATGACCAAGGTGACCACCGCCAACCCGAAGCGCCTGGAAGGCGCGCTGCAGCGGATTCCGCTGGGGCGGCTCGGCACCCCCGAGGACATGGCGGGCGCTGCGCTGTTCCTCGCCTCGCCGCTGTCGTCCTACATCGTCGGCCAGACCATCATCGTCGACGGCGGGCTCATCCTGTAGGCGGAACCTGCGCCGGTCTCGCCGGTTACTTCCCGGAAGACGCTTCAGGGAGTGACACGATGGACAAGGATCGGATCGCAGGCGCCGCCAGGGATTTTGCCGGCAAGGTCGAGGGCGCGGCCGGCGAGCTTGCAGGCGATGCCAAAACCCAGGCCTCGGGCAAGGCGCGCGAAGCTGCCGGCACGGTGCAGAACCTCTACGGCCAGGCCAAGGATGCCGCGCGCGAGGCCGGCGAAGCCGCGGCCGGCATGGCCAGGGAAGCCTACGAGAACAGCGGCGAGACCATCGAGAGCGGTACGAAGGCGGTCGCCAAGACGGTGCGCGACAATCCGATCGGCTCGCTGCTGGTCGCCGGCGGCATCGGCTTTGCGCTGGCGCTGATGATGACGCGAACGCCGCGCCGCCCGCCGCCGCGCTGGCGGTATTACGGTTGAAGGCGGCAGTTCCGCACCTGCGAATCCCGATGCTTCCCTCATCCTGAGGAGCGGCGCATCTGCGCCGCGTCTCGAAGGGTGAATGGCAGCATACGGGCCCTCATGGTTCGAGACGGCGCGCTTGCGCGCGCCTCCTCACCAAGAGGGTTCGGCAGCAGCGATTGAAAATATCAGCGCGTGGCATTGGCCGGCGGCACGGCTGCCGAGCGGCCGACATTGGCCGGCGGGCGCGGCGCGCCGTTGTTGACCGGCGGGCGCGGTTGTCCCGGCGGCGGGGAAAGCTGACGCGGCGCGGGCGCAGGCGCGCTGTTGCCGAAGCCGAACAGGTCACGCAGCGACGGCGTCGGGTTTTGTGCCGGCCGCGGCGATGGCCTTTGCTGCTGGATTTGCCCGGGTTGTCCCGGTTGCACCAATCCCTGTTGCGGCGCGTGCGGCTGGCCAATTCCGGGCTGGGCCGGCTGCGGCGGCCGCAATTGCTGCTGAACCGGCGCCGGACGCTGTCCGGGCTGCACCACCGAACCATCCGGCGCGACGCTCGCCACCGGCGAATCGCCCCTGGCCTGTTCGCGGCCGACCTCGCGGCGCGGCCAGGCGAAATCGTCGGCGCGCCCGGCCGGCGGCGCCAGCGCCTCGCCCTTGACCAGCGTGCGCGCGGCGAGCGTATCGACCGGCGCGGGCCGCGAGCCGGGGCCGCCGAGCAATTGATCGTTGTTGATCGAGGCCGCGACTAGCGGAACGATCGGCCCCGCCATCGGGCGCGGCGCCGGCTGGCCGGGCACCGCGTTGATGTCGGGCGTCGCCGGCTCGCTCGGCAGCGCGATCGGGCCGGAGCGGCCCGCGAGCAGGCGGGTGATCTCGCGGTCGACATAGTGCGCGAGTTTGCGCGCGCCGGGCTTGGTGAAATACACGCCGTCATAGGAACGCAGCTGGCGGATCTGGCCCTCGAAGTCCGGGCCCTTCTGCAGGAAGCGTCCGGCCTCGTCGACGAAGCCGTCCCAGACGTCGACATAGGTGATGCCGGCCTTGCCCGCGCCGTCGCGATAGAGCGAGTCGAGGAACAGCATGTCGGACGTGCCCTTCGGACCGCGCATCGCGGGCAGTCCAACCCACAGCACCGGCACGCCCTTGGTCTTCAGGACCGCGATCAGCTCCTCGATCTTCTTGGCATAGAGCTCGATCCAGCGCTCGTCGCGGAATTCGTAGAGGCCGCTGCCCGAACGCGCGGTCTTTTCCGGCGCGATGATCGAGGGCGTCTCGGAATGGTCGGCGCCGTCGGCTTCGTCGTCGGCCGGCTTGTCGTCGGGCTTCGCCGCGGCATCGGGTTTGGCCGCATCGGGCTTTGCAGTATCGGGCTTGGCCGCATCGGGCTTTGCTGCCGCGTCGGGTTTGGCGGCCTGCCTGCCGTCCTTGGCGCGGACATCCTTCTTGGTCTTGTCGGCCGGCTTCTCCGGCGCCGCCTCGCGCATGGCGGCGCGGTCGTTGACGCCGAGCATGACGACGATGGCGTCGGGCTTTTCGGTGGCGAGGATCTGCTTGGCGGCCGCGGTCCAGTCCGACGGCTCGCCCCGCGGCTGATACCTGATCAGGCCCGACGTCGCGCGGTTCTTGCGGATCACGGCCATGTCGGGGCGCTCGTTGTAGGCGTCCTCCAGGCCATAGGCGAGCCAGTCGGC
Organism: uncultured Bradyrhizobium sp.; assembly: GCA_964504705.1. Taxonomy (GTDB): domain Bacteria; phylum Pseudomonadota; class Alphaproteobacteria; order Rhizobiales; family Xanthobacteraceae; genus Bradyrhizobium. Next base: position 5,227 of record CAZDEZ010000037.1, on the reverse strand, counting down.
CATGCCGTCGCCGAGCACCAGCACGTGCCGCTCCGGCACGAAATTCGGATCGCGCTTGTCGGGCGGCGGGGCCTTGGAGAAATCCTGTATGCGCTTGGGCTGCTGTTGCTGGAACGGCGAGAAGAAGTCGCCGCCGAACCAGCCGCCACCGCCGCCGCCTCCGGGGCGCGGCGGAGCCGGGCGCGACCAGCCGCCGAAATTGAAGAACTGCGCCGACGCGGGTCCCGCGATGCCGACCAGGAGCGCAATGGCGACCGCGAGCACGGTCAGCGGACCGCCCTCGGTCAACACGCGGTAAAATGGCTTTGGCTTTCGCATCCGGCTCGGTCGCAAGGGATTCTGAAACAACGACTATAATAGCGGAAAGAGGCCGCAAGCGGGCGGATTTTCCCCCATAAACGGGGCCGTGGCCCCGGCCGTCAAGGGCGGCGCCAAATCATTGTTTTTGAAGGTTACTTTCCCCGTTTCAGCGTCCCCGCAGCCGCTCCAGCACGTCCGCAGTGGCGAATCCGTCGGCCGGCAGCCCCGCCGAGACCTGGAAGGCGCGCAGCGCCTCCCTGGTGTGGCCGCCGAACTGGCCGTCCGGCGTGCCTTTGTAGAGGCCGCGCTGGGCCAGCAGCTGCTGCAGCTCCAGCCGCTCGCTACGCGACAGCACCCGCTCCTGCCGCGGCCAGGGCTGCACGAAGGGCGGCCCGCCGCGCAGGCGGTCGGCGAAATGGCCGATCGCCAGCGCATAGGCCTCGGCCGGGTTGTATTTCATGATGACACGGAAGTTCTGCAGCATCAGGAAGCCCGGCCCCTGGCTGCCGGCCGGCGCCAGCAGATAGGCCTTCTCGGCCGGGTTGGGATAGGGCTTGCCGTTGGCGCGCCTCACCCCCTGCTGGTCCCATTGCGCCAGGGTCATCGTCTTGCGGCGGTCGGCCAGCATGAAATCGAACCCCCTGGGGATCGTCACCTCGTAGCCCCAGGTCGCGCCGCTCTGCCAGCCGTCCTTCTTCAAATTGTTCGCGGTCGAGGCGATCAGGTCATAGGCGTTGTCCACGACGTCGCGGCGGCCGTCGCCGTCGGCGTCTACCGCATAGCGCTTGAACGCGGTCGGCATGAACTGCGTCGGGCCGAACGCGCCGGCCCATGAGCCGCGCAGCTGTTCGGGCCTGAGATCGCCGCGATGCAGGATTTCCAGCGCCACCAGAAACTCGTCCTTGAAATATTTCTGCCGCCGCCCGATGCAGGCCAGCGTCGCCGTCGAGTTCAGCACGCTGCGGTCGCCGATCATGGTCGAGTAGTTGGACTCGATGCCCCAGATCGAGGCGACGATGTAGCGGTCGACGCCATAGGCCCTCTCCACCGCGTCGAACTCCGCCTTGTGTTTGGCGAGGATCTCGCGGCCCTTGGCCATCCTGACGTCGTTGACGAGGATGTCGAGATATTCCCAGATCGCTTTGGTGAATTCGGGCTGTGAATCCATCAGGTCCATGATGCGCAGGTCGGGCTGCAGCCCGGCGGTGAATTTCTGAAAGCTCTCCTGCGATACGCCGCGCCGCGCCGCATCCGGCCACATGCCGGCGACGCAATTGCCGAAATTCGCCGCCGCCTCGCGGATCGCGGCTGCCGTCATCAGCGGATGGCCGGAAGCGCCGTCCTCGCCGGTCCAGGGCAGCGGCCCGCTCGTACCGGCGGGGGACGATCCGCCCTGCGGCGGCTGCGCGCTGCCGCCGGGTTTTGGCGTGAAAAGATTGTTGAGGAAGGTGGAGACGCCGTCGCCCGAGGATTGGGCAAGGGCCGAAACCGGCGCCAGCAAGGCGGCGGCCAGCGCCAGCGCGCCGGCTCTCGCAATCGTCGAAGGCAAATTCCGCCGCTTCATAATGACCCGTCCGCTCCAATACCCGGTTTCAAAAGGACCCGTGCCGGTTTCCAATAGTTTAACAAGGGCCGCAACGGGGTGGCGGCTATTTCGCCGCACCACACATCCGCCTTTGTTCCCGGCTGCAAACCGGCTACCAACATGCAGTTATACGCATAACCCGCTCCCTCAAGGCCTCAATCGAATCCCCATGAAAATCCGCAAAGCCGTCTTCCCCGTCGCCGGCCTCGGCACCCGCGTCCTGCCCGCCACCAAGGCGATGCCGAAGGAAATGCTGACCATCGTCGACAAGCCGCTCATTCAGTATGTGGTCGACGAGGCCAGGGAAGCCGGCATCGAGCATTTCGTGTTCGTCACCGGTCGCAACAAGGGCGTGATCGAGGATCATTTCGACCGCATGTTCGAGCTCGACACCACGCTCGCCGCGCGCGGCAAGAAGGCCGAGCAGGAGATTCTGGCCGCGAACCAGCCCGAGGCCGGCGCCATGAGCTTCACCCGTCAGCAGGCGCCGCTGGGTCTCGGCCACGCGGTATGGTGCGCGCGCGACATCGTCGGCGACGAGCCGTTTGCCGTGGTGCTGCCGGACGAACTGGTGCTCAACACGCCGGGATGCCTGAAGCAGATGATCGAGCATGCCGGCAAGCTCGACGCGAAATCGAATCTGATCGCGGTCGAGGCGGTGCCGGAGCATCTCACTCATCAATACGGCATTTGCGGCGTCGGAAAGCGCAACGGCAAGATCTTCGAGGTCGCCGGCATGGTGGAGAAGCCGCCGAAGGGCACCGCGCCCTCCAACCTCTCGATCACCGGCCGCTACATCCTGCAGCCGGAGATCTTCAAGATCCTGGAGACGCAGGAGCGCGGCGCCGGCGGCGAGATCCAGCTCACCGACGCCATGATCGGGCTGGCGAAGAGCCAGAAGTTCTACGCCGTCGAGTTCGAGGGCGAGCGCCACGATTGCGGCTCCAAGCCCGGCTTCCTGCGCGCCAACATCGCCTTCGGCATGGCGCGTGCGGAACTGCGCGACGGCCTGCGCGCGGAGATGAAGAAGTATCTGACATAGGCAGCGGCGCGCGCTGCCTGTGTCATCTCGGGGCGCACGAAGCGCGAACCCGGGATCTCGATCGGCATCGATTCTTTCCAACAACATCGGGATTCCGGGTTCGGCCGCGATGCGGCCGCCCCGGAATGACGCTTCTGCCTAAGCCGCCCGCGACATCTTCGGCATGCTGGCGAGCACCGACTGGTTGCGGCCATTGGCCTTGGCTGCATAAAGCGCCTTGTCGGCGGCTTCCAGCAGCAGGGCCCAGTGCATGCCGGCGGCCGGCGTCAGGCTGGCGACGCCGATCGAGATGGTGCTGACGTCGGGGCCCTCCGACCATTGCATGACCTTCCGGCGGATCGTCTCGGCGATCTGGAACGCGTCCGCGGGCCCGCATCCCGGCAGCAGCACGGCGAACTCCTCGCCGCCATAGCGTGCGGCGCAGTCGCCGGTACGGCGCACCGAGTCGGAAATGCAGATCGCGATCCCCACCAGCAGCTGGTCGCCGGCCTGGTGGCCGTTTCTGTCGTTGAAGGCCTTGAACCGGTCGGCGTCGATCATCAATAGTCCCAGCGGCGTCCGTTGCCGCATGGCGCGCCGCCACTCCCTGTCGATTTCGCTGTCGAACTTGCGCCGGTTGCGCAGGCCCGTGAGCGCGTCGGTGATGGAAAGCTCCTTCAGCCTGGCCTCGGCCCGGGCGCGACGTCCGATCTCGCGCGCCAGGAACAGCGTGATGCCGAGAACGATCGAGGCGAGCACGGCCATGATCGCGCCGATCCGCATCGCTTCCCGGTGCCAGAGGCGGAGCACCGCGTCGATCGGCTTTCCGACCACGACGAACAAGGGACTGTTGGTGGCGCGCCGCACGTAGAGGCGGGGCGTCGCGTCGACCGGGCCCTTGCCGGAATAAGCCCCGCCTTCCCTCAGATTGGCCGCGTTCCACGTCGTCAGTTCGGCCAGGTTCTTGCCGATGAAGTCGAGGACGAACGGCTTGCGCATGATGATGGTGCGGTCCTGCCGCAGCACCGTGATCGAATCACCGGGATCGAGGTTCAGCCGGTCGAGCAGTTCGTGGAAGTAGGACAGGCGGATCGCGCCTACCACCACGCCGAGAAACGCGTTGTCTTCCCCGGAGATGCGCCGGCTCAGCACGATCGAATCGGCGCCGCGATACCGCGTCGGCTTGCTGATGAACAGCCCTGCATCGGGTCTGTCGCGATGGACCTGGAACCAGGGTTCGTCGGCGCGGTTTTCCGGCCGCGGATCGAGCGAGGACGCGTCGACCGTCAGCTGCCCCTGAGCGTCGAACACCTGGATCGCGCCGAAGTGCCTGGCGTTGGCGGCGTGGTCGAACAGGATCAGGTGCAGCACGGGCCGGCTGACGTCCTTCAGCTCGGGCATCAGCATGTTGTTGACGACGGCGCGCAGCGACAGGTCGTAGATCTCGATGTTGCGGCCGATGTCGGCGTCGATGCCGGCGGCGAGGTTTTCCAGCGTTTGCCGCGCAAGCTGCTCTTCGCCGCGGCGCATGTCCAGCATCACCGAAGCGCAGATCGCGGAAAAGCCGATGACGGTGGCGACCGACGAGGCGATCAACAGCTTGACCGACAAACGCCAGCCCCGCCAGGCCTCATCCTTCCGTCGCTCGGATGGCATGCTTCGCTCCGTTACCCACCGAAATGCGCCCGGAACCGTTGCGGCAGCCTTAAGCGGCGACAAGGGTTCCGCGATGGGTTAACGGTTGGTTTACCGCGCTGACGGATTTGTGCAGGGCGTGCCGAGGGGATTGAGGTGAACGACTACGAGCCGTTGCGGGATTACCTGCTGAAGCAGACGCTTGCCGAATTCGTGCTGACCTTCGACGAGATCGAGGCGATCATCGACGCCGCGCTGCCGCGCGCGGCGCACCGCGCTTCCTGGTGGGACAGCCTGCGCAGCCCGCAGGAAAGGATGCCGCAGCGCGAGGCCTGCCTGGCGGGCGGCTACATCGCCACGCGGCAGGCGGACGGCAGAAGCGTGAAGTTCAAGCGGATGAAGAAGGGGCGGTGAGGGCCGCAGGTCGCCGCGGCGACCGATCCGGCCCGCCATGCGCCAGCGACGAAAATCCGAATCCGGCTGCATCGTCAATCGCTTGTCGCTTCGGATTATCTGTAACAATTCGTGACTTCCGTTTTTCGGCAAAATTTGCCATAACGCCCCCAGCCCGTGCCGCCATGAGGGGCGTTGCGCGTCGTCACGAAACGTGGTGCGGGTTGCGATGGGCCGTTGCCGGCGTCAGGTGTTCTTCACCCGACGAAACGTCGGCGGCGGACGGTGAAGTC
>CAZDEZ010000036.1:0-41848 GCA_964504705.1 uncultured Bradyrhizobium sp. | reverse complement strand
CCGGCAATCTCAACGTCAGCAAGTTCGGCCCCAAGCTTGCGGGCGCCGGCGGCTTCATCAACATCAGCCAGAACGCCAAGAAGGTCGTGTTCGTCGGCACTTTCGGCGCCGGCAAGCTGCGCGTCGCCGCCAGCGACGGCAAGCTTGCGATCCTGGAAGAGGCGCGCGGGCGCAAGTTCGTCGAGGCCGTCGAGCACGTCACCTTCAGCGGGCCGTTCGCCGCAGCGCGGGGGCAGGGCGTGCTCTACGTTACCGAGCGCTGCGTCTTCGCGCTGCGCCCCGACGGGCTCGAACTGGTCGAGGTCGCGCCCGGCATCGAAATCGAGCGCGACATCCTCGCGCTGATGGACTTCAAGCCACTCGTCCCGCGCGATCCGCTGTTGATGGATGCGCGCATCTTCCGCGACGTTCCGATGGACCTGCGCGAGGATCTCTTGTCGATCCCGCTCGAGCAGCGCTTCACCTACGATGCCGGGCAGAACCTGTTCTTCGTCAACCTGGAACATTTCGCGCTGCGCAGCCGCGCCGATATCGAGAAGATCGCACGGACCGTCGAGGAGAAGCTCGGCGGGCTCGGCAAGCGCGCCTATGCGATCGTCAACTACGATCACTTCACGATCCTGCCCGAACTGCTCGACGACTATTCCGCGATGGTGCGGCAGCTGACCGACCGCTTCTATTCCGGCGTGTCGCGCTACACCACGTCCGGGTTCCTGCGCATCAAGCTCGGCGAAGCGCTGCAGCGGCGCGGCGTCGCCCCGCACATCTTCGAAAGCGCCGAGGAAGCGCGCTCGGACTGGCGCCACGAGGAGCAAGGGCATACCGGCGGCGCACAGCCGCCGCAGAGGGGCGCCGCATGAATCTGCGAACCGTTCTCACCGAAGCTTCTGTCACAGAGCTTCCAATTGCAAAGTTCACTGTGCTGGTGCAAATCGCCTGATCAACTGAGTTCGACATCGGAGGAAACCTCGTGCGTCTATCACTCGTTCTCACAACTGCCATGCTCGCCCTGGCCGGCGGCTCCGCCTCCGCCCAGGAGCTGAGGATTGCCCTGATTCACGGCAAGACCGGCCCGCTCGAGGCCTACGCCAAACAGACCGAAACCGGCCTGCGCATGGGACTGGAATACGCCACCAAGGGCACCATGACGATCGACGGTCGCAAGATCGTCATCATCACCAAGGACGACCAGAGCAAGCCCGACCTTGCCAAGGCGGCGCTGGCCGAAGCCTACCAGGACGACAAGGCCGACATCGCCATCGGCACGACCTCGTCGGCCGCGGCGCTCGCGATCCTTCCGGTCGCCGAGGAGAACAAGAAGATCCTGATCGTGGAACCGGCGGTCGCCGACCAGATCACCGGCGACAAGTGGAACCGCTACGTGTTCCGCACCGGCCGCAACTCCTCGCAGGACGCGATCTCCAACGCGGTCGCGATCGGCAAGCCGGGCGTCAATATCGCCACCCTGGCGCAGGACTATGCCTTCGGCCGCGACGGCGTTGCCGCCTTCAAGGAGGCGCTCGCCAAGACCGGCGCGACGCTGGTCGCCGAGGAATACGCGCCGACCACCACCACCGATTTCACGGCAGTCGGCCAGCGCCTGTTCGACGCGCTGAAGGACAAGCAGGGCCGCAAGATCATCTGGATCATCTGGGCCGGCGCCGGCAATCCGCCGGCCAAGCTGCAGGACATGGATCCCAAGCGCTACGGCATCGAGCTGTCGACCGGCGGCAACATCCTGCCGGCGCTCGCAGGCTACAAGATCATGCCGGGCATGGAAGGCGCGACCTATTACTACTACGACATCCCGAAGAACCCGGTGAACGACTGGCTGGTTGCCGAACACCAGAAGCGCTTCAACTCGCCGCCGGACTTCTTCACCGCGGGCGGCTTTGCCGCCGCCATGTCGGTCTTCACCGCCGTGACCAAGGCCAAGTCCACCGACACCGAGAAGCTGATCGCGGCGATGGAGGGCATGGAGTTCGACACGCCGAAGGGCAAGATGGTGTTCCGCAAGGAAGACCATCAGGCGCTGCAGAGCATGTATCACTTCAAGGTCAAGGTCGATCCGAACGTCGCCTGGGCGATTCTGGAGCCGGTGCGCGAGCTGAAGATCGAGGACATGAACGTCCCGATCCGCAACAAGCGGTAAGGGGATTCTCTCTTTCTCCTCACCCTCTCCCCGCACTTGCGGGGAGAGGGCAGGGGTGAGGGGCTATCTCCTCGCACGCAGCTCGTGGAGAGAGCCCCTCACCCGATCGCTGCGCGATCGACCTCTCCCCGCGCGCGGGGAGAGGTGAGAGTACAAAGTTCGCCCCGCATCACAGAAGCCTCATGCCCCTGTCCCTCGAAACCCGCGACCTCACCATCCGCTTCGGCGGCCATGTCGCGGTCGATCATGTCAGCTGCGCCTTCCGGCCGGGCGAGCTCACCGCCATCGTCGGGCCCAACGGCGCCGGCAAGACCACCTATTTCAACCTGATCTCCGGCCAGCTGCGCCCGAGCGAGGGATACATCCTGCTCGACGGCGCGGACATCTCCTCGCTCGGCGCGCCCTTGCGCACCCGCGCCGGCCTCGGCCGCGCCTTCCAGCTCACCAATCTGTTTCCGAACCTGACCGTCGAGGAGAACGTCCGCCTCGCGGTGCAGGCGGCGAACGGCACCCATTACGACATGCTGCGGCCCTGGATGACCCGGCGCGACCTGATCGAACGCGCCGACGCCATCCTCGACCAGGTCGCGCTCGGCAGCCGCCGCGGCGTCGCCGCCACCGTGCTGTCGCATGGCGACCAGCGCAAGCTCGAGGTGGCGCTGATGATGGCGCTGGAACCGAAGATCTTCATGTTCGACGAACCGACCGCCGGCATGAGCATCGACGAGGTTCCGGTGGTGCTGAACCTGATCGCGCAGTTGAAGCAGGACACCAGCAAGATCATCCTCCTGGTCGAGCACAAGATGGACGTGGTGCGCTCGCTCGCCGACCGCATCATCGTGCTGCACAACGGCAAGCTCGTCGCCGACGGCAAGCCGGCCGAGGTGATTGCTTCGCCCATCGTGCAGGAAGCCTATCTCGGCGTTCCCGCCGGAAAGAGCGCGGCATGAGCGACCTCCTCACGCTCACGGGCGTCCACACCCATATCGGCCGCTACCACATCCTGCAGGGCGTCGACCTCGCGGTGCCCCAGGGGCAGGTCACGATGCTGCTCGGTCGCAACGGCGCCGGCAAGACCACGACCTTGCGCACGATCATGGGCCTGTGGCCGGCCTCGCACGGCGAGATCAGTTTCGCCGGCGAGCGCATCGAGGCCAGCACCACGCCCGACATCGCGCGCCGCGGCGTCGGCTACGTGCCGGAAAGCATGGCGGTGTTCTCCGACCTCACCGTGAAGGAGAACCTCGTGCTCGGGGCGCGCGACGGCGACCTCGACGAGAACAGACTCGACTGGATCTTCGGCTTCTTCCCGGCGCTGCGCCGCTTCTGGCTGTCGCGCGCCGGCAGCCTCTCCGGCGGCCAGAAGCAGATGCTGTCGATCGCGCGCGCCATCGTCGAGGAGCGCAAGCTGCTTTTGATCGACGAGCCGACCAAGGGGCTCGCGCCCGCCATCGTGATGGCGCTGATCGAGTGCCTGAAGGAGATCAAGCGCCGCGGCGCCACCATCCTGATGGTGGAGCAGAACTTCCACGCCGCGCGCGAGCTCGGCGACACCGTGCTTGTCATGGACAACGGCACCATCGTCCACCGCGGCGCGATGGCCGCGCTGGCGGATGACGTCGCATTGCAGGAACGCCTGCTCGGCCTCAGCCTGGAGACGCACCAGTGACCGATACTGCAACAACCGTCGAGGCCTTGCCGAAACCGAAGCGCGACTTCCTGCCGGTGCTGCTGCCGGCCGCCTTCGCGCTCCTGATGCTGCCGCTGGTCGGATCGGCCAGCTCCTGGGCGACGCTGCTGGTGGCGAGCCTCGCCATGGGCATGATGATCTTCGTCATGGCGTCCGGGCTGACGCTGGTGTTCGGCCTGATGGACGTGCTCAATTTCGGGCACGGCGCCTTCATCGCGGTCGGCGCCTATGTCGGGACACTGGTATTGTTGCCGATGGCCGGGTGGATGCAGGCAGACTCGCTCGCCAGCAATCTTGCGGCCGTGGTGCCGGCCGTCGTGCTGGCGATGGGCGTCACCGCGCTGCTGGGCCTCGTCGTCGAGCGCGTGCTGATCCTTCCGGTCTATGGTCTGCACCTCAAGCAGATCCTGATGACCACGGGCGGGCTGATCGTCGCCGAGCAGACGCTCTATGCCCTCTGGGGACCGCAGATCATTCCGCTGCCGCTGCCGGCGTCGCTGCGCGGCTCCTTCGTGTTCGGCGACGTCGCGATCGCCAAGTATCGCCTGCTGGCGATGCTGATCGGCCTCGTCGTCTTCGTCGGCATCCTGCTCGTGCTCAACCGCACCAAGATAGGGCTTCTGATCCGCGCCGGCGTCGAGAACCGCGAGATGGTGGAGGCGCTCGGCTATCGCATCCGCCGCCTGTTCCTCGGCGTCTTCATGGTCGGCTCCGCGCTTGCCGGGCTCGGCGGCGTGATGTGGGGGCTGTACCGCGAGCAGGTGCATGCGTCCGTCGGCGACGAGCTCACCGTGCTCATTTTCATCGTCGTCATCATTGGCGGGCTCGGCTCGGTCGGCGGCTGCTTCATCGGCGCGCTGCTGGTCGCCATGGTCGCCAATTTCGGCGGCTTCCTGGTGCCGAAGCTGGCGCTGGTTTCCAACATCCTGCTGATGGTCGCGATCCTGATGTGGCGGCCGCGCGGGCTCTATGCGGTGACCAGCCGATGATGATCCTGTCCGGCGATCCCCCGCGCAGCCGCGTCCTTGCGGCCCTGCTGATAGTCATCGTCGCATTGCTGGTGCTGACGCCGTTTCTGTTCCCCGGCGCCAAGGCGATGAACGTCGCGGTCAAGATCTGCATCTTCGCCGTGCTGGTGGCATCCTACGATCTCCTGCTCGGCTATACCGGAACGGTGTCGTTCGCCCACACCATGTTCTACGGCATCGGCAGCTACGCCATCGCGATCGCGCTCTACGCGATGGGGCCGAGCTGGGCCGCGATCGGCACCGGCATCGTCGTCGGCCTGCCGCTGGCGATGCTGCTGGCGCTCGCTATCGGCCTGTTCTCGCTGCGCGTCGCTGCGATCTTCTTTGCCATGATTACGCTCGCGGTCGCCTCCGCCTTCCAGGTGCTGGCCTCGCAGATGTCCTGGCTGACCGGCGGCGAGGACGGCCGCACCTTCCGTCTGCCCGAACTGCTGCGGCCCGGAACGGTTCTGGTCTCCAGGGATACGTTCGGCTTCGAGATCAACGGGCGGACGCTGACCTACTATCTGGTCTTCGCGGTGTCGGCGCTGCTGATCCTGGCGCTGCTGCGCGTCGTCAACTCGCCGTTCGGCCGCGTGCTGCAGGCGATCCGCGAGAACCGTTTCCGCGCCGAGGCGCTCGGCTATCGCACCGTATTCCATCTCACCTACGCCAACTGCATTGCGGCGACGGTCGCGGCCTGCGCCGGCATTCTCAATGCCCTGTGGCTGCGTTATGTCGGGCCGGATACCTCGCTCGCCTTCTCCATCATGCTCGACATCCTCCTGATGGTGGTGATCGGCGGCATGGGCACGATCTACGGCGCCATCATCGGGGCGGGGATCTTCATCATCGCGCAGAACTATCTGCAGACGCTGATGGGCACCGCTTCGACGGCCGCCGCCGACGCCGGCCTGCCCCTGCTGCCTGGCCTGCTGCATCCGGACCGCTGGCTGCTCTGGCTCGGCCTGTTGTTCATCGCCAGCGTCTATTTCTTCCCGACCGGCGTGGTCGGCCGCCTGCGGCGCCCGAAGGAGGCTGCGGCCAAGCCACAGCATTAGGATCAAAAATCCAGAAATTCGCTCACCGTGTCTCCTTCCAGTCTGATTCCGGACACCGGCGGGCATCGAGCGGTTCGTCAGAGGTTGACCCATTGCGGAAGTTTGCAGTGGCCCAACGTCGTAGGCGTCGCTACGCCTGAGGCGGAGCCGGCGTGAGTCCATGGCACCTCGGCTTGGATGATCCCCGATGGCGCCTGTTGGCCTATCGCGTCCGATGTCGCGCTGCTATGCAATGTCCGGAGTCAGGGGTAGCCCGGAAGTAATCGGTTGGCGGCTAAAACAATGCGCTTGTAGAGGATGGTCTTGCGCGCCTTGCCGGAGCGGTTGAGCGAGGGTGCGTGCCAGATCGCATGCGGGAAGACGGTGGTGTCCCCGGCCTTGCCCAGCGGCACGGCGCCCGGCATCTTCGGATCGGGGGATGCGCTGGGTGATGACCGGCCAGTGCGATGGGTCTATCCTCGCCTCGTTGTCCCTTCGTCACCGGCGCCCAGTTCGGCGCAGAGTTCGCCCATACGCAACTCGCCCTCGCGCGTCTGTCCGCCGATCTCCAGGAACCGGCGCATGTTGGCCTTGGCGCCCGCGGTCCGCAGGGTCTGGTCGAACAGATAGGCTTCCTCGAACAGCCCCTCGATCAAGGGGCGGTCGGACTGATTGACGCTCTGCTTGGCGAGACGCACCGCCTCCGCGGGGAATGACGCGATGCGGCGCGCAAGCTTCTCGACCGCCGGGCCGATCTCCTTCGCCTCGTAGATGCGGTTCAGATAGCCCCAGCGCTCCGCGGTTTCCGCGTCCAGGTCGTCGCCCGCCAGGATCAACTCCATCGCCCGCCCGCGCCCGATCAGCCGAGGCAGCCGCTGCGTGCCGGTGCCGCCGGGCAGGATGCCCAGCGGGACCTCCATCTGGTTGATCTTGGTCTTGCCGCGCACCCCGAAACGCATGTCGAACGAGGCCGCCAGCTCGCTGCCGCCGCCGCCGACCCGGCCTTCGATCTGGGCGATCACCACCTTGTCCATGGTGCGATAGCGCTCGCACATGGCGTGATAGGGCTTGATCTGCGTATCGCGGCGGGCCGGCGTGTCGGTCGGGCGCTGCAAGATCGCGGCCACGTCGAAATGCGCCAGGAAGAAATCCGGATCGGCGCTGCGGAAGACGACGACCGTGAGGTCGGGGTCCGCCTTCAACGCGTGCGAGAGCGCCTCGAGCTCCGCCAGCAGGGCCAGCGTGATGACGTTGACCGGCGGGTTGCTGATCGTGACGGTCGCGACCCGGCCGGAGACCGCGACATCCAGGAGTTTGTATTCGTAGGCCATGGCGTTTCCCCTCTGCTCTTGCTGGCGGCATGCCCGCGACACGTGGCGATCCTCTTTAGCAGGGATGCCTGCCGCAGCGAACGCCATGGCCTTTGAAGTTGACGAGGGATGGGCCATCACTTCCGGAATTGGCCCGTTTGTGACATGCGACCGCCCCTTGCAACCCTGTCAATGGGGCAAGACCGGAAGTGCCCGACCGGCAGCCAAAACGACGCGAATGACCCGGAGCAGGCGTTGTCCTTTCCGCGCATAGAGTCACTGTCGCTTGGGGTCAGGGCAATGTTTCCATCCCACTCGACCGAATAGCACCAGCGGCTTCTGGGGCCGACAGGGCCTTGATGAAAGCTCCGGCAGCGTCGGGCTCCTTCGAGCCTGTGTGAATGGCCGCGGACCAGATTGTGAACCCCTGAGCCTCGGCTGGAAGCGCGCCGAGATACTGGATCCCTTTCACATGCACCAACTCGGTTACTTGCTGAAAGCCGAGCTCTATATCGCCGCGGGCGACAAGATTGCCAATTTGAGCGCCTGATGGAGGTTGCTTGATCTTGTGCTTGATTTGATCAGCGATCCCAAGCTTCTGAAACAGCTGCTCCATGTAGCGGCCGCTTGCACCGGAGGAAATGCCGATCGATTCGGCTTTCAGGAGGGCCTCCCGCAGCCCCTCCGTCGTCGAAACATCCGGCCGTGCAGCGCCTGCCTTCACGGCTGCGGCGATTGCAGATCGAGAAAAGTCCCGTTTGGATGCCGTGACAAGCCAACCCTCTTTCGCCAGCCGATCCAGGCCAGGCGAGGTGCTGACGACTACATCGAATATCTCACCGTCGGAAACACGCTTGGCAATCGTTTCCGATCCGGCCCAACTCAGGACCAGTGTGTGTTTCGTTTCCTTCTCGAAACGGGTTGAAAGCTCTGCGACCGCTTCATTTACAGCGTTCGGAGCGATCACCTTCAACTCCGCTGCCAATAGCGGGATGCTGGAGGCCGTACACGCGATGACAAATGCGGTGCAGCGAATGCGTATTCGGTCGAGCATCCTCACTTCTTCCTTGCCCTTCGGCTCCTATCAAGAGCAGCGTCTCCGTCAGGTGTCTTTTCTTATCAGGTCAATCCAGTGATGTCGCCATCTGGTCCATCTCGGCCGAATCCTTCGATGCCACCGATGTCTGGAACTGGGCTAGAATCTGACATGGCAACGCGCGATCTATCGGTTGACGCCAGTCAAGCGTGGGACGGGCTGAGCGCTTGCGAAGCCCATCATATCGCGGTTCCGCGACGAACGTGAGGGGTTTCGGCTGCGCGCTGCCCGTCCTTCTCTCCGAGCCTTGGTTAAGTTACTGCATTGTTTCGGAAATTCAGCTGAATCAAAAAAGTTCGATAAATCGTCATTTCATGTCTTGACGATTTCGTAAATCAGAACTATATCCGATGCAGCCCGTGTCTCCATGAGGGGACGAAACGCGTCGTCACGTTGCGTTGGCGCGGGTTGCGATGGGCCGCTTGCTGCGTCAGGTGCTTGCACCGGGCGAAACGCAGCGGCGGACGGTGAAGTCGTGTGGTCCTGGCGCCGCGACCCTGGCGTCTATCCCTGCCGGCCTGTGCTGGCGGGGCAACGGGGGCAAGAAAGGCCGTTCCCCGGGGAGAGCGCGCTATAAGCCGACAAACCATTGCGCGGGGAAGGCCGGGTTGTCCCGGCTGTACCTGTCAAACCCGTGTGCGTCTTCTACTACCCATTGCACACGGTGCTTGCGGGTGCCGCCGGCACCCGGTCTTCCCTGCGCCCTCTGTTTGGAGAGGGAGCAACGAAATGACAAAGCTCAGGCGAGAATCGCGCCGTGAGAACGAGAGCGCATGCTTCCACGTCATTGCGAGCGAAGCGACGAAGCAAGCCAGCTTCCTCCGTGTAGCCCGGATGGAGCGCCAGCGAAATCCGGGTCGTCTTTCGAAAGCGGATGGACCTACCCCGGATTGCGCTTCGCTCCATCCGGGCTACGCGGGGATAGATGGATTGCTTCCGCCTACGCTCCCCGAGCTTCGGCGGACTCCCAGCCCGGCGTAGCTTGCGCAACAAGTGTAGACGGGTCGTCGCTGACGCTCCTCGCAATGACGGTAAAATGATCACTCCAGTTCCTGCAGCGCTCCTGCAATCCGCGCCAGCCTCGCGTCGATTGCCGCCACCTGGCCCTTCAGCGCCTCGATCTGCGGCCCGGTGGCGGGATCGATCGCGCCGACCGCCACACCGCAGGCGGAACACTGCACCAGCGTCAGCTTGCGGCCTTCGCCGATCGGCGTGAACAGCGCCAGCTCGAAACTGTGTCCGCCGCATTTGCTGCAGGTCGAAATGGCCATTTCCATCTCCTATGGGCCGATAAACCATGCGCATCGATTCGCTCCGAACTGCCCATAGCCTCATCCTATATTTCGACGTCGACGCTGCCGCCACCTTGCGGAGTTGTCCGTTCTGACAAAGATTTGCCAGATGCCGCCCATCAGCGGCTGGGAACTGCCGGTCAAGAAAGAATTCGCATGAATCGACGTCTGTTCGTTTACGTCGCGGCCGTGCTGGCGCTTGCCACGCCCTCACACGCCCAGGAGAAATCCATCGTGGTGGCGTCGACGACTTCCACCCAGGACTCCGGCCTGTTCGATCACATCCTGCCGCTGTTCAAGGCGAAAACCGGCATCGACGTGAAGGTGATCTCGCAAGGCACGGGACAGGCACTCGACACCGGCCGGCGCGGCGATGCCGACGTGGTGTTCGTGCATGCGCGTCCGCAGGAGGAGAAATTCGTCGCCGACGGATTCGGCGTGAAGCGCTTTGCGGTGATGTACAACGACTTCATCCTGGTCGGCCCGAACGGCGATCCCGCCGGCGTCAAGGGCAGCAAGGACATCGTCGCGGCGCTGAAGACGATCAGGGACAAGGCCGCGCCGTTCGTGTCGCGCGGCGACAAGTCCGGCACCCATGCCGCCGAGCTCGCGCTGTGGAAGGCCGCCGCCATCGACATATCGGGCGCCGACAAGGGGCCGTGGTACCGCGAGATCGGGCAGGGCATGGGCGCGGCGCTCAACACGGCGTCCGCTATGAACGGCTACGTGCTGGCCGACCGCGGCACCTGGCTGTCGTTCAGGAATCCCGGCGAGCTCGGCATCGTGGTCGAAGGCGACAAGAAGCTGTTCAACCAGTACGGCGTGATGCTGGTCAACCCCGCCAAGCACGCCCACGTCAGAAAGGACCTGGGGCAGGCGTTCGTCGACTGGCTGGTCTCCGCCGAAGGACAGAAGGCGATCGCCGGCTACAGGATCAACGGCCAGCAGCTGTTCTTCCCGAACGCCGACGTGCCGGGTGCGTGATGGCGGAGCCTACCGTGCATGTCTTCACTTCGAAGGCGTCGTGAAGAACCAGGGATGGCCGTCGAGGTCGCGCGCGGTGTAGGTGCGCCCGTAGGATTGATCCTGCAGCGGCATCTGGATCTCCGCGCCCGCCGCCACCGCCCGCGCATGATGCGCGTCGACGTCGTCCATGTAGATGAACACGCCCATCGTCGCCATGTCGGTCTCGCGGGGGCTGAGCATTTTCCAGTCCTTGCCGCCCTGGCCCATCATGATGCGCTGGCCGTGAAAGGACATCTCGCCGTGCATGCCGCCGCTCGGCGTGCCCGTTCGCATCTCCTCCTTGAAGCCGAACGCCTTGGTGAGCCAGTCCAGCGCGGCGGGAACATCGCGGTAGAAGAGATAGGGAATGATCTGGGTCGGCATCGCAGCTCCTCGTCATGTTTCGATGGACGGCTGGAGGCTAGTCGCACGCGAAAATGCCGTCTTGAAGATTTGTTACCGCGGTCAGTCGACGAATCCGCCTTCGTCGGGCAGACGACGCCGCAGCAATGCGGTCGGTGGATCGCCGGCAAAGGCCACGAACTCGCGTGCCATATGCGCCTGGTCGGCGAAGCCGCATTCGGCGGCGAGGTCGGACCAGGTCGTGAGCTCGCCGTAGCGGATGATGCGGATCGCACGATCGAAACGCATGATGCGCGCCAGGAGTTTCGGCGGCAACCCGAATTCGCGGTTGAACCCGACCGCAAGGTGCTTGCGGCTGCAGCCGACGGCATCGGCGAGGTCAGCCACGGGAATCCGGCCGCTCTTGGCATGCTGCAGGTTCCAGGCCCATTCCAGATCGCGCGTGCCGCGGTCACCGGCCTGCGCGATGCGCGCCTCGATCGCCGCTTCGAGCAATTGGAGACGCGCGGCGGGCGAGGGGGCTTCGACGATGCGGCCGAGGATTTCCTCGGCGCGCGGACCGAGCAGATTGGAAAGCGCGATCATGCGATCGCCGAGTCCGTCGAGCGGCCGCCCCAGCAGCCGCCGAGCGCCCGGCAGCGTCAGCTCGACGACGAGGCCTTCCTGCGCGCCGTCGGTCTCGGTGACGACATAGCGGTCGGTCGGCCCGGAGTAAAATACGGCCGGAGGCGGAAAGCGATGAATTTTTCCGGCGGCGTCCTCGACGCGCAACTCAGAGCCGAGGTTGAACACCAGCACGGCGCTGCCATTCGGCAATTCGCGCTGGCGGCTGAGGCCGGAGCCCTGCACGGTATAGGCGGTGGCACGGCGCAGGAACGGCGCCATCGCCGCCGACGGCGCCAGCGAATCCATGCGCCAGCTGTCCGATTCGTGACGGTAGTCGACGGTGCGGATACGGTGGGCGAGACCGCTCATCGTCCGACTATCGGCGAAGCAAAGCAGCGTGTCCATGCCGTGAGGTCGTCCGCCCCGCGGAATAATGGCGCGGAAATACCGGCGATCGCTTGCTTGGCGGGAGCGGGGCAGGGGTCTAGATTGCCGGCCAACCGCGTAGTGGAACGGCCGAAGGCGGCCTCGCGCGACGGGAGGAAAAAATGAAGCACGCCTATATCCCGCGGACGACGACCTACAACCTCAATCCGGGCGAAGAGCTGAACGACCTGCGGATGTCGGACGAGGTTCGTCCGCTGTACGAGCACGTCAAGAAATTCATCCGCGAAACCGTCGATCCGATGTCGGTCGAGTTCATGCGGCTCGGCGAAGGCAAGAAGGACCGCTGGAGCTTCACGCCGGAACAGCTCGCGGTGCTGCAGAAGGCCAAGGACAAGGCCAAGGAGGAAGGGCTCTGGAACTTCTTCCTGCCAGACGACGAGACTGGCCAGGGCCTGAAGAACCTCGACTATGCCTATATCGCGGTCGAGCTCGCGAAGAATCCGCTCGCGTCGGAAACCATGAACTGCTCGGCGCCCGACACCGGCAACATGGAAGTGCTGGAGCGCGTCGGCACCAAGGCGCAGAAGGAGAAGTGGCTGAAGCCGCTGCTCGCAGGCGAAATCCGCTCGGCTTACGCCATGACCGAGCCGAACGTCGCCTCGTCGGACGCCAAGAACATCTCGACATCAGCCAAGCTCGTCGGCGACGAATGGGTGATCAACGGCGAGAAGTACTACATCTCCGGCGCCGGCGACCCGCGCTGCAAGATCATGATCGTGATGGTGAAGACCAATCCCGACGCGCCGCCGAGCAAGCAGCAGTCCCAGATCCTGGTGCCGATCGACACGCCCGGCGTCGAGATCCTGGGCCCGATGCACGTGTTCGGCCACGACCATGCGCCGCGCGGCCACATGCATTTGCGCTTCAACAATTGCCGGGTGCCGAAGGAGAACATGCTGCTCGGCGAAGGCCGCGGCTTCGAGATATCGCAGGTTCGCCTCGGACCGGGCCGCATCCATCACTGCATGCGCACGATCGGCAAGGCCGAGAAGGCGCTCGACCTGATGGTGCAGCGCGGCCTGACCCGCGAGGCCTTCGGCAAGAAGATCGCCCATCTCGGCGGCAACCTGCAGATCATCGCGCAGGCGCGCTGCGAGATCGAGGCGATGCGGCTGATGGTGCTGAAGGCAGCGAAGGCGATGGACGTGCTCGGCAACAAGGAAGCGCGGATCTGGGTCAGCATGGTGAAGGCCATGGTGCCGGAGCGCGCCTGCAGGATCATCGACCAGGCGATCCAGATGCATGGCGCGACCGGCATTTCGCAATGGAGCCCGCTCGGCGAAATGTACCAGGACGTCCGTCACCTGCGCTTCGCCGACGGTCCGGACGAGGTGCACTGGATGGTGGTCGGCCGGCACGAACTGAGCATGCCGTAGAGCATGATCCGGAAAAGTGTGAAGCGCTTTTCCGAAAAGATCATGCTCAAACTACAAGCCGACGTGCGCCGGCCTCTCCCGTCGGAAGAGGCCGGTCCGCATTGGGAGGGAGGTCAGAAATCTGGCTCTTCCTCGACGATCCTGTTCTGGTGGCGCAGGTGCTGCCAGATCGCCAGCACGACCGAGGCCACCGCTGCAAGCAACAGCACGCCCGAAATCGGCCGCGTCAGGAACAGCAGCGGATTCGGGTCGGTCATGATCGCGCGCACCAGGTTGATCTCGATCTGGTCGCCGAGAATGAGCCCGAGGATCAACGGGGCGAGCGGAAAGCCGAGCTTGACCAGGACGTATCCGACGACGCCGAACAGCAGGAGCACGTAGACGCCCTGCATCGTGTTGTTGAGCGCGTAGGCGCCGACGACGCAGAGCACCAGCACCACCGGCGCGAGCACCGCCATCGGCACCGAAATCACGCGCATCATCAGCGGCATCAGCGCGATGCAGATCAGCAGCATGCAGGGATGCGCCAGGATGTAGGCCGCATAGATGCCGTAGGCGATGTCGGGGTTCTGCGTGATGAACAGCGGCCCCGACTGGATGCCGTGGATCGTCATCGCGCCCAGCATCACCGCGGTGACGGCGTCGCCGGGGATGCCGAACGCCATGATGGTCATCAGCGAGCCGCTGACATTGGCGTTGTTGGAGGCTTCCGAGGCGATGATGCCTTCGGGGTGGCCCTTGCCGAACAGCTGCGGCGTTTTCGAGAATTTCTTGGCCTGGTCGTAGGCCATGACGCTCGACGCGCTGCCGCCGATCGCCGGCAGGATGCCGATGATCAGCCCGACGATCGTCGACCAGGCCAGCAGAAACGGCTGCCTGAAAATCTCGAGGTTCACCTTGAGATGCGAGAAGCGCTCGAGCCTCACTCCGGCCAGCGACTGCGCCGGCTGTCCGCGTGGCCCATTGAGCTTCTCGAGGTCGGTCATGATCTGCGCGAAGGCAAAGATGCCGATCAGCACGGGCAGGAACGGAAAGCCGCCGCCGATGAACTCGGAGCCGAAGGTGAAGCGCGGCACGCTGCCGATCGGGTCGTGGCCGACCACCGTGATCAAGAGCCCGATGGCGGTCGAGATCAGTCCCTTCAGCAGCGAGGATTCGGCGAGGCCCGCGACCATCGCCATGGCGAGCACGAACAGCGAAAAATATTCCCACGGTCCGAACTCCAGCGCGATCGCCGCCAGCGGACCGGTGAGGAACACCAGGAACAGGGCGCCGATCAGGCCGCCCCAGACCGAGGCCCAGACGCCGAGCCAGATGGCGCGGCCCGGCTCGCCGTTGCGCGCCATGGGAAAGCCGTCGAACGTCGTCGCGATCGAGGCGGGCGAACCGGGGATGCCGAGCAGGCAGCAGGCGATCAGGCCGCCGGTCGATCCGCCGACATAGACGCCGGTCATCGCCGCCAGCCCCGCCAGCGGATCGAGCCCGTAGGTGAAGGGCAGCACCACGATCACGGTCATGGTGATGGTGACGCCGGGCAGCGAACCGCCGATCACGCCGATCAGGGTGCCGGCAAACAGCGGCAGCAGATACTTCCACTGCGCGATGTTGACGAGGCCGTGCCAGAGCAGTTCGAGCATCAGAACCCCGTCCACGCGCCGCGCGGCAGCAGCACCAAGAGGTATCGCTCGAAGATGAAATAGCTGAGCATGGTCGTCCCGAGCGCGATCGCGGCGAGCACGGCCCATTGCCGCGCCGTTCGGGGCCGGCCGAGCGCCGCCTGCAGCACGGCGACGAACAGTAGCGTGGCGAGGCGAAAACCCAATAGCGGCAGCAGCACCACGTAAACGCCGACGATCGCGAACGCGACCGCCACCAGACGATAGTTTCGCCGCGGCGCATCCGGCGCCGCGACCACGGCTTCGGGGCGGCGCTTCATGAGATCCTGAAATACCAGCAGCGCGCTCGCCGCCGCCATGAACGAGAGCACGATGGCCGGGTAAAAGCCCGGCCCGACCGGCACGATGGGAAGGGACGGAAGCTGAAAGGACTTGAACAGAAGGAACAGGCTGATCGCGAGGAGGATCAGCCCGGTAATGCCGTCGCGGCCGATACTCATTTCTTGATCAGGCCGAGTTCGGTCATGATCGCCTTGCTCTCGCCGTCGATCTTGTCGAGGAACTTGGCATAGTCGCTGGCATTGAGGTACGCCACGCGGGTTCCCTGCGCCTTCATCGACTGGGCGAACGCCGGCTCCTTGGTCGCCTTCGTGCAGGCCTCCTCGAGCTTGGCGCGCACCGGCGCGGGCGTTCCCTTCGGAACCAGCACGCCGCGCACCACCTCGTACACGATGTTCATGCCGAGCTCCTTGAGCGTCGGCACGTCAGGCGCTTCCGGGTCGCGCTTCTCGCTGGCGATCGCGATGAAGCGCAGCAGGCCGGCTTCGACCTTGCCCTTCTGCGTCAGGTTGGAGTCGGTGAGGTTGATGTGACCGCCGAGCAGAGCATTCATCCGCGGCGCCAGGCCCTCGTACGACACGAACTTGAACTTCACGCCGGAGGCCTTCTCGATCATGGCCGGGAAGATGTGGCTGGTCGAACCGAGCGTGGCGCCGACGGTGATCTCGCCCGGCCGTTTCTTGGCGTCGTCGGCGAGCTCCTGCCAGTTCTTCCACGGCGTCTTGGCGCTGGCCGTCAGCACCGACGGCGTCGCCGCAACCAGGCAGATCGGCTCGAAGTCGCTGTATTTGACGTCGCTGATGCCGGCGTAGAAGGTCAGGTGAAGATAGTCGTGTACGGCGTAGACAGTATAGCCGTCCGGCGCCGACTTCTGCGCCTCGCGCGCCCCGACGGTGCCGGATGCGCCGCCGACATTGGCGATGACCACGGGTTGACCGAGATGCTTCTGGAATTCCGCGGCGAATGGCCGGAAGATGTTGTCGGTATCGCCGCCTGCGGCCCATGGCACGATCATCTTGATCGGGCGCTCGGGGTATTGCGCCATCGCAGGCGCCGATACAGCAGCCAGCAATCCGGTCAGCGCGGCAACGCCGGCCGCCGTCACGAACGTCCTTGCCATCGTCTTCTCCCTATCACGCGGTGGGCCTTTGCGGCTCTCGATCCGGACAATAGCAGCCCGACCGCGCAGGGGAAAGCCGGCGGACTAGGTCTTACGACTAATCGGCATCGACTATTGCGCTAGACATGCACCGCTGTGCGGACACGGCCCACATTGCCGAACACCCGCAAATAGCGTTCGACTTCGGAGGGAATGCCGGTCGCCTTCTCCGGATTGTCGGAGAGCTTGACGGCCGGCCTCCCGTCTACCGAAGTCACCTTGCAGACGATCGAGATCGGATCGAGATCGGCCGAGCCGTCCGGCGAGCAGCCGACGAAATCGTTGGTGAGGTTGGTGCCCCAGCCGAAGCTGACGCGGACGCGGCCCTTGAAGTGATGGAACGTCTCCTCGATGGAATCGACGTCCATGCCGTCGGAGAACACCAGCAGCTTCTCCCGGGGGTCGCGACCCTTCTGCTTCCACCATTTGATGATCTCCTCGCCCGCCGAAATCGGCGGCGCGGAGTCGGGGCGAAAGCCGGTCCAGTCGGCGACCCATTCCGGCGCGTCGCGCAGGAACGGCTTGGTGCCGAAGGCGTCGGGCAACGCGATCAGGAGGTTGCCGCCATAGGTGTGGCGCCACTGGTCGAGGATGCGATAGGGCGCCCAGCGCAGTTCGGTGTCGTCATTGGCGAGCGCCGCCGCCACCATCGGCAGCTCATGCGCGTTGGTGCCGATGGCTTCGAGGTCGTTGTCCATCGCGAGCAGCACATTCGAGGTTCCGGTGAAGGACGGACCCAAACCTTCCTTCACCGCCTCGACGCACCAGCGCTGCCAGAGGAAGCCATGGCGGCGGCGGGTGCCGAAATCCGACAGCCGCAAGCCGTCGAGCTTGCGCAGCCGTTCGACCTTGGCCCATAGCTTGGCCTTGGCGCGGGCATACAGCACGTCGAGCTCGAAGCGGCCCTTGCCCTTCATCGTCTGGCGCGAGCGCAGCTCGTTCAGGATGGCGAGCGCCGGAATCTCCCACATCGTGGTGTGGGTCCAGTTGCCGTGGAAATGCAGCTCATACTGCCCATCGACCTTGGTGAGCTCGTATTCGGGCAGGCGGAAGTTGGCGAGCCAGTTGATGAAGTCCGGCGAGAACATCTGGGTCTTGCCGTAGAATGTGTTACCGGCAAGCCAGATCAGCTCCTTCTTGGAAAAGCGGATGGTGCGGGCATGGTCGAGCTGGGCGCGCAGTTCGCCCTCGTCGATCACCTCGGCCAGGCGCACCTGCTTGCTGCGGTTGATGACCGAAAACGTCACCTGCTGCTCGGGATAGAACTCCCGGATCATCTGCAGCATCAAAAGCTTGTAGAAATCGGTGTCCAGCAGGCTGCGCACGATCGGGTCGAGGCGCCAGCCGTGGTTATAGGTACGTGTCGCGATGTCGGTAACTGCGGTCATTGGACGGAACCTTACCGTGCCGGGGAAGCCGCAGCCAGTGCCGGAAGTGGCAGAACTGGGCTGCTTTTTAGTGAACCGAGGCGGATTTTAGCCTGGAAATTGCGGCATCAATGCCCGTCCAGGCCGGCTTGCCGGGCGCAAATTGACGCCTGACATAACCGACCAACTCGGCCAGCTGACGGTCGGACAGGTTGTCCTTGAAGGCTGGCATGTAGCCGAGGTCCGGCGATACAGGCGCCGCGATGCCGTGCAGGACCACCTGGATCAGGTTGTCCGGGACGTCGCTGTGGACATTGCTGTTCAGCGACAGCGAGGGGCGGCTGCCGAACAGCGCGGGGCCGCCGACCTCGTGGCAGACCGCGCAGGCACCCTGATAGATCCGCGCGCCGGGGGAGGCAGCGCTGATCGAAAGGGTCGCATTCTCCAGTTTGGCGGCACGCGCCGTCTGCGAAGCCTTGTCGGGCGCGCCTTCGTTGAACGAGGCGAGATAGACCGCCATCGCGCGGATGTCCTGGTCGGGCAGCGCTTTCAGTTCCTTCACGACCGGCGCCATCGGGCCGGCCGCGACGCCATGGAAGCGGGACTCACCGTTGCGCAAATACGCATAAAGCTCGTCTTCGCTCCACGGGATCGGCGCGCGCGACAGCGAGGTCAGCGCCGGCGCCTCCCAGCCTTCGGCGAAGCCGCCGGCGAGATACCGGCTCGCGATCTCCGCGCCGAGTTCGTTGCGCGGCGAGTGGCAGGCGCCGCAGTGGCCGAGACCTTCGACCAGATAGGCGCCCCGATTCCAGATGTCCGATTTCGACGGATCGGGCCTGAATGCTTTCGACGTGTGGAACAGCGCGTTCCATCCGGCCAGCAGGGGGCGCTGGTTGAAGGGGAAGGCGAGCTGGTTGGCGGGTGTCTCGGCGCGCACCGGCTCCTGCGCCATCAGGTAAGCGTAGAGCGCCTGCAGGTCTGCATCGGTCGCCTTGGCATAGTGGGTGTAAGGGAACGCAGGATAGAGATGCTTGCCGTCGCGATGGATGCCCTCGCGCATGGCGCGCTCGAAGGCGGGATAGGACCAGTTGCCGATGCCGGTCTTCTCATCGGGCGTGATGTTGGTGCTGTAGATGACGCCGAACGGCGTCTCCAGCGCGCGTCCGCCGGCATTGACCGCGCCGCCGACGGCGGTGTGGCAGACCAGGCAATCGCCGAGCGCCGCAAGCTGCTGACCACGGGCGATGGTCGCGGCAGAGAACACGGAAGCATCGGGCCGCGCAATCGGCGCGATCGCCCGCCAGGGCAGCGCCGAGGTCCCAATGGCAATCGCCGTCGCGCATGCCGCGGCGAGGCCGGCGAAAACCCGCGGCCGCACGGCAAAGGGATTCTTCCATTTGTTCGCGGGAGCCGCAGGAGCCGGTGCCGAGAGAGCTTCCGGGGCATTCGGCGCTTCACCGCGCAACCCCCTGAGGATGCGCTCCGGCGTGAACGGCGGATCGCGGAAGCGCACGCCGGTGGCGTCAAAGATGGCGTTGGCGATCGCAGCTGCGCTCGGCACCGAGGCGGACTCGCCGACGCCGAGCGGCGGCTCGCCCTGCCGCGGCAGCATCAGCACGTCGATCTTGGGAACGTCGGGAAACTTGATGATGGGGTAGGCGCCCCATTCCCGCGCGGCGATCGTCGTGCGTTCGAACGGCACCTCCTCCATCAGCGCGCGGCTGGTGGACTGGATGACGTTGCCCTCGATCTGGTGGCGGACGCCATCCGGGTTGATCATCAGGCCGGAGTCCTGGCCCGCCACCACGCGCGTCACGCTGACGTCGCCGGTCGCCTTGTTGACCGAGACATCCGCGATCCAGGCCGACCACGCCGCGCCATACCCCGGAAATTTGCTGTGCACATAGAGCGCGTAGGCAAAACCGCGCCCATGCACGACGTCGCCCTGCTTCTCCTGCCGCACCGGTCGCGGCTTCCAGCCGGCGCGCTCCGCCACCGCATGGACGAGGTCGACGGCGCGCGGGTCCTTCAGATAACGCAGCCGGTACTCGATCGGATCGACGCCGGCTTCGGTTGCGAGCTCGTCGATGTAGCTTTCATGCGCGAATGTATTGGGCAGCGCCGAGACGCCGCGAAACCACGAGGCCCGCACGATCGGCGGCATGTCGTTGGCGACCACGCGCAGGTGCTCGTAGTCGTAAGGCGGGATCGCGGTACGATCGCCCATCTCGAACACGGCCGGCTTGGGCTCGACCTTGCCGGTCAGCAGCAACGCCAGCGTCGGCGCGCCGTTGGAAGGATAGCGCGTGGCGAAATCGTATCCCGCGGGATTGCCGTCGGCGTTGAGGCCGCCATTGACGTCCATCAGCTGCGCGGTGCCCTTGGGCTCCCACAGATGCTCCTGCTCGCGCGTGAGCTGCACGCGCACGGGGCGGCCGACCGCACGGGAGAGCAGCAGCGCGTCGGCGGTGACGTCATCGGCGCAGTTGCGGCCGTAGCAACCTGCGGCTTCCAGCCGGATCACCTCGATCTCGGTGTCGGGCCGCTCCACCAGCATGGCGAGGTCGCCGCGCAGGATGTGCGGATTTTGTGTGCCGGACCAGACGCGGATGGCGCCGTCGCGAAAATCGGCGACTGCGCAGGAGGGGCCGATCGAGCCGTGCATCTGGTAGGGCCACGAATACATCCGCGGCATCGGCTTTGCCGCCGAAGCGATCGCCGCATCGACATTGCCCTTGTCGATCAGCGTGCGCGGCTGGGCCGGATTGGTGCGCAGCGCCTTCTCGAGTTGCTCGAGGTCGGGCAGGGTGGGGACCTGCTTCCAGTTCACTTTGAGCTGCGCCGCCGCCTTGATCGCATTCTCCTCGCGCTGGGCGACGACGCCGACGAAGTCGCCGATCTGCACGACCTCTACGATTCCGGGTATGTGGCGGACCGAGGATTCATCGACGGAAACAAGGCTGGTGCCGACGAACGGCCCGGCATCGACGCCGGCATAGGGCGGTCGCACCACGCGGCCGTGCAGCATGCCGGGCACGCGCACATCGTGGACATAGACGAGTTCGCCGGTCGCCTTTGCCGGCAGGTCGACGCGCGGTACGGATTTCCCGACGATGCTGTAGGCGCTGGCGGCTTTCACCGGAACATCGTCGGCCAGTTCGAGCCGGATGGTTTCTCCTGTTATCAGCTCGCCATAACTGACGCTGCGATTGTCCTTGCCACGGACGAGCCCGTCCTCGATCGTCAGCTCGTCAGCCGGCAATTCCAGCCGCTCCGCGGCGCGCTCCACCAGAAACCGCCGCGCTTGTGCCGCCGCCATGCGCAGGGGAACGGCGGTGATCTGGATCGTTTCGCTCGCGATCGTCGCGCCCTGGTTCGGCGTCTGCGTGGTGTCTCCGAGCACGATCACGACGCGTGCAAAGGAAACGTCGAGCTCTTCGGCAACGATCTGCCCGAGCGCGGTACGGATGCCGGTGCCGAGATCGACATGGCCGTTGAACGCGGTCACCGAACCGTCGGCCGTGATGCTGATGAAGGTCTCGAACGCGCCGTCGCCGCCCGTACCTGCAGGGCGAACGACCGAGAGCGATCCGTGCTTCTCGACGGGCGCGGCCATCAATCCCGCGCCTCCAGTACGTGGCCTGCCGCACGCATCGCGGCTCTGACGATCTCGACATGCGCGCCGCAGCGGCAGAGATTGTAGCGCAGCGCCTGCAGTATCTCCGCTTCCGTCGGATGCGGATTGGTCGCGAGCAGCGCCTTGGTGCTCATGATCATGCCGTTGAGGCAGTAGCCGCACTGCGCAGCCTGCTCGTCGATGAAAGCCTGCTGCACGGCATCGGGACGCTCGCGCGTGCCGAGCCCTTCCAGCGTCACGATGTCGCGGCCGGCGCAGCCTTCGATCGGGATCACGCAGGAACGCGCGGCGACGCCGCCGATCAGCACCGTGCAGGCGCCGCACTCGCCGAGGCCGCAGCCGTATTTCGGTCCGTTGAGTGCGAGGTCGTTGCGCAGCACATGGAGCAGGGCGGTGTCCGGCGCGGCGTCGACGTCGTGGTCCCTGCCGTTCACGGTCAGGCGCATCGTGCTGGTGCTCCGTTGGCGCGTCTTCGAACCTGCGAAAGACTACCGTTTGTGTACAAACGTGCAAGCCGCTGATGTCGCGGCGCAGCGCTATGCCCGGTTTGTGGACAAGGCGGCAGGCAATCTGAGTTATTATGCGGCAACAGACAATTTTCGCAGTGCACTCCGCTTGACAGGTTTTGCCCCCGCGCGCAGGATCATTCGTATACGAACGAATGGGCGGCGCTGCCGCCGCGGAAGCTCCAACGGGCAGGCGTGCTGATGGCGATGGAAGTGACCGCCACGTCCGGCGACAAGATCCGCTGCGATGCCTGCCCGGTGATGTGCTACATCAAGCCGGGCGCCGCGGGCGCCTGCGACCGCTATGCCAATCACGACGGCCAGCTCGTGCGCGTCGATCCGCACATCGTGCTGGAGCGGACCGTCGAGCATGGCGGGCGCGTGGTGCCGTTCCAGGCCGGCGGCGATTGGGACGGCAAGATCGTCAACCAGCCTGACGTATTCGTCACCGCGATCGGCGCCGGCACCACCTATCCCGACTACAAGCCCGCTCCGTTCATCGTGTCGTCGGAGGTAGATGGCGTCGACATGGTCACCGTCGTGACCGAGGGCATCTTCAGCTATTGCGGCGTCAAGGTGAAGATCGATACCGATCGGCACCTCGGTTCGGAGGCAGCCACCGTGCGCGCTCAGGGCGAGGCGGTCGGCCACGTCACGACCGGCGAATACGGTTCGCAGATGCTGTCGCTCGGCGGCGTGCATCATCTCACCGGCGGCTCCAAGAAGGAGGGCCGCGTCACCTGCGACACGCTGATGGATCTCAGCAACTGCAAGCCGGTCGAGCTCAGCATCGACGGTGGCGCCAGCGTGATCGTGCAGGCCGGCCGGCCGCCGGTCGTCAACGGTGTTGCCGAAGAGCGCATGCGTGTCGGCTGCGGCTCGGCGACCATCGGCATGTTCGCCAAGCAGTGGCACGGCAAGGTCGACGAGGTCGTGGTGGTCGACGACCACATCACCGGCGTGCTGTCGGAACACCAGGCGGGCAAGCTGCTCGACATCGCCGATACCGGCATCAAGATGAAGGGAAGGCGCTCGACACCCGGCCGCTATTTCCAGGTTGCCGAACCCGGCACGGGCTGGGGTGGCACCAACATTTCCGATCCGCTCTCGGTGCTCGGTCCGTTCAACGCCAAGGAGGCGCGGCCCGGGCTTACCATGCTGATGGTCTCGACCACCGGCGAGCACTCCGGCTACTACGTGCTCGACGAGGCGCTGCGGCCGATCGAGGCCGAGATGCCGCGGGACTTACGGCTTTCGGTCGAGCGCATCCAGGAGAATTGCGAGCCGGCGCTGTGCACCGTGCTGTTCATGGCGGGCGCGGGCGGTTCGTTGCGCGCGGGCGTCACCGACAATCCGGTGCGGCTGACGCGCTCGGTGAAGGACGCGTTGACGCGGGTTACCAGCGGCGGCGCGCCGGTCTATGTCTGGCCCGGCGGCGGCATCACCTACATGGTCGACGTCACGCTGATGCCGGCAGGCGCCTTCGGCTATGTGCCGACGCCGGCGCTGGTCGCGCCGATCGAGTTCACGCTCAGGCTTGCCGACTATGCGGCGCTGGGCGGTCACATGGACTATGTTCGTCCGCTGTCTTCGCTGAAGGACAGCTCCGAAGTGCGGCCGATGCCCTTCGTTCCGGGAAGGCGCGCATGATGAGGCGTCCGCAAATATCGCTGCTCCCCGACGGCAAGCGGCTGCACTTGCAGGATGGCCCGATCGACCTGGTCGTGGAGGCGAACGGACGCGAGGCGGGCGTCCGCGCGGCGTACGAGGCTGCGGCGCGGCGCTTCAACGGACTGCTCGATGAACTCTGTGCGGAACTGGCGGAACTGCGTCGCGCTGCCGATCCCGCGCGAACCACGCTGAAGGGTGTCGTTGCGCGCCGCATGCATGCGGCTGTCGCGCCTTTTGCCGCCGACGCTTTCATCACGCCGATGGCGGCCGTTGCCGGCAGCGTGGCGGAGGAAATTCTCGGAGCGATGCTGGCAGCTGCGCCGCTCGATCGTGCCTATGTCAACAATGGCGGCGACATAGCGCTGCATCTTGCCGGCAGCGAGCGGTTTGGCGTCGGATTGATGGACCGGCCGGACGGCAAGGGCGTGATGCGCACGACGATCGTCGATGCCGACGATCCCGTACGCGGCATCGCGACCAGCGGCCGCCATGGCCGCAGCTTCTCGCTCGGCATTGCCGATGCGGTTACGGTGCTGGCGAGGACCGCTTCGCAAGCCGACGCTGCCGCGACCGTCGTCGCTAACGCGGTCGACCTGCCCGGTCATCGCGCGATCCTTCGCGTGCCGGCGCGTGAATTGCAAGCCGATAGCGATCTCGGCGATCGCCTCGTCACCCGCGACGTCGGCCCGCTGACGGGGGGCGAAATCGAGGATGCGCTGCAAGCAGGTGAGCGCTGCGCGCGGCAGCTGCTCGCCGCCGGCCTGATCGAAGGCGCGGCATTGCGCCTCCTTGGCGAAACGGTCGTGGTCGGCGCAAGAGAGATCGCAGCGCCACATCCGCTTCACAAGGCTCAAATACAACATGCGATCCATGCCTGACCGGGAAGAACCGAGATGAGTGCGGTAATCAGAAAGATCGTCACCGTGGTCGAGGAAACCCATATCGAGATGGGCAAGACCATCGCGCCGCCGACGCGGCGGGCAGCGGCGATCGCGGTGATCGAAAATCCGTTTGCCGGCCGTTACGTCGAAGACCTCTCGCCGCTGATCGCGATCGGCGAGGAGCTCGGCGAACTCTTGTCGAAGCGCGCGGTCGCGGCGCTCGGCATCGACGGCGCCAGGGCGCACTCTTACGGCAAGGCAGCGGCAGTCGGCGAGAACGGTGAACTGGAGCATGCCGCCGCGATCCTTCATCCCAAGATGGGCGCCCCGGTGCGCAAGGTATTGTCGAAAGGCGCGGCGCTGATCCCCTCATCGAAGAAGCGCAGCGGCCCGGGCACGACGCTCGACATACCGCTCGGGCACAAGGATGCGGCGTTCGTGCGAAGCCATTTCGACGGCATGGAGGTGCAGATCAACGACGCGCCACGCGCCAACGAGATCATGGTCGCGGTCGCCGTCACCGATTCCGGCCGGCCGCTGCCGCGCGTCGGCGGGCTGACGGTGGCGGAGATCAAGGGCGAAGACGGGTTACGCTAGGTCATTTCAAAACAGTGGAGGAGAAGGGATGCGACGGAGACATTTGTTAGGCGCCACGCTTGCAGTCGTGGTTGCTTGTATGACCGGCAACGCGATGGCGCAGGGCGAAATCAAGATCGGCGAGATCAACAGCTATTCGCTGCTGCCGGCCTTCACCGAACCCTACCGCAAGGGTTGGCAACTCGCGCTGGAAGAGGTCAACGCCGCCGGCGGCATCAACGGCAAGAAGCTGGTGGTGATCTCCAAGGACGACGGCGGCAAGCCGGCCGACGCACAGACCGCGGCGAACGAGCTGGTATCGAGCGAGAACGTCGCCATGCTCACCGGCACGTTCCTCTCCAACATCGGTCTTGCGGTGAGCGACTTCGCCAACCAGAAGAAGGTGTTCTTCCTTGCCGCGGAGCCTTTGACCGACGCCATCACCTGGTCCAAGGGCAACCGCTACACCTTCCGCCTGCGCCCCTCCAACTACATGCAGGCGGCGATGCTGGTGGAGCAGGCGGCAAAGCTGCCGGCCAAGAAATGGGCGACGATCGCACCGAACTACGAGTACGGCCAGTCGGCGGTCGCCGTGTTCAAGAAGCTGATGTCGGAGAAGCGTCCGGATATCCAGTGGGTCGACGAGCAATGGCCGCCGCAGGGCAAGATCGACGCCGGCCCCGTGGTGCAGGCGGTTGCCGCCGCCAATCCGGAGGCGATCCTCAACGTCACCTTCGGTGCGGACCTGGTGAAACTGGTGCGCGAAGGAAATACCCGTGGCCTGTTCAAGGGCCGCTCGGTGGTGAGCTTCCTCACCGGCGAGCCCGAGTATCTCGATCCGCTGAAGGAAGAGACGCCGGAAGGCTGGATCGTTACCGGCTATCCCTGGTACGACATCAAGACGCCGGAGCACGACAAGTTTCTCAAGGCCTACCAGGCCAAGTACAACGACTATCCGCGGCTCGGCTCGATCGTCGGCTACCAGACCATCAAGGCGGCGGCTGCCATCCTGATCAAGGCGAACTCGACCGATGTGGAGAAGCTGATTGCCGCCACCGAGGGCCTGTCGATGGGCTCGCCCTTCGGCGACATCACCTTCCGCAAGATCGACCACCAGTCGACGCTCGGCGCATTCGTCGGCAAGACCGCGCTGAAGGACGGCAAGGGCATCATGGTGGATACCGCCTACAAGAAGGGCGCCGACTTCCTGCCGAGCGATGCCGAAGTCGAGAAGATGCGTCCGAAGAACTGATGTTACTTCTCTCCCGTGCGCGGGGGAGATCGAGGCCTCATGGTTCGAGACGCGCGGCATTGCCGCGCTCCTCACCATGAGGATCTCCGACCTCATCCCGAGGAGCCCGCCGCAGGCGGGCGTCTCGAAGGATGAGCCACGTGCATTCAGTCACGCCAACCCGGACCGTCTATGGCCTTTTACGTCGTCCAGTTCCTGACCGGTCTTGCCAGCGCAGCGTCGCTGTTCCTGGTCGCCTCGGGCCTGTCGATCATCTTCGGCGTGACGCGGATCGTGAACTTTGCCCACGGCGCGTTCTACATGCTCGGCGCCTATGTGGCGTTCACGCTGACCGAACGCTTTTCCGGCGCGCTCGGCTTCTGGGGCGGCATCGTTGCAGCCGCACTGGTCGTGGCTGTGGTCGGCGTGATCGTCGAGATGGTGCTGCTGCGGCGGATCTATCATTCGCCCGAACTGTTCCAGCTGCTCGCGACCTTCGGTCTGACGTTGATGGTCGAGGATCTCGTCGTGCTGATCTGGGGACCGGACGACCTGCTCGGCCGCCGCGCACCGGGCTTCAAGGGCGCGGTCGATTTCTTCGGGCAGAACATCCCGAGCTATGACCTGTTCCTGATCGCGCTCGGCCCGGTCGTGCTCGGTATCCTCTGGCTGCTTTTCCAGCGTACGCGCTGGGGCATCCTGGTGCGCGCGGCGACGCAGGACCGCGACATGGTGGCGGCGCTCGGCGTGAACCAGAAATGGCTGTTCACCTCGGTGTTCGCGGTCGGCGTCTTCCTTGCAGCGCTGGGCGGCGCGTTGCAGATTCCGCGCGACGCCGTGCATCACGCCATGGACCTGCGCATCATCGTCGAGGTCTTCGTGGTCGTCGTGATCGGCGGCCTCGGCAGCATTACCGGGGCCTTCGTCGCCGCGGTGCTGGTGTCGGAACTCAATGCGTTCGGCATTCTCATTTTCCCCAAGATTTCCATCATCCTCGTTTTCCTCGTGATGGCGGCGGTGCTGATCGTCCGTCCCTGGGGCCTGTTCGGCAGGCCGGAGGCGCCGGCGCGGCGTACGCCGGGCCTCACGGTCAATCCGTGGCGGCCGCTCACGGCGAACGAACGCGTTGGCGCGGTGGCGGCGCTTGCCCTTGCCGCGGCGCTGCCCCTTGTCGGCGGCAACTACGCACTGACGGTCGGCTCGGAGATCGCGATCTACGTCATCTTCGCCGCCAGCCTGCACTTCCTGATGTCGGTCGGCGGCCTCGCCTCCTTCGGTCACGCGGCGTATTTCGGCCTCGGAGCCTACGGCATCGCCTTCCTCGCCAAGATGGCGGGGTTGCCCATGATCGTCTCGTTGCTGCTCGGCCCCTTGCTCGGCTGCCTCGGCGCCGCAGTTTTCGGCTTCTTCTGCGTCCAACTCTCTGGCGTCTATTTCGCGATGCTGACGCTCGCCTTTGCGCAGATCGTCTGGTCGATCGCGTTCCAGTGGGTGGCGGTGACCGGCGGCGACAACGGCATTCTCGGCGTCTGGCCGGAAAAATGGGCGGCGGGGCCTGCGAGCTTCTACTGGCTGTCGCTGGCGATTGCGGCGCTTTGCGTCGCGGTCCTCCGCCTCATCGTATTCTCTCCATTCGGATATGCGCTGCGGGCGACGCGGGATTCGCCGCTGCGCAGCGAAGCGATCGGCATCAACAGCAAGCTCATGCAGTGGACCGCCTTCGTCATCGCGGGCACGGCGGCCGGCATCGGCGGCTCGCTGTTTGCGTATCTCAAGGGCAGCGTCTTCCCCGATAGTCTGGGCATTCCGCTGTCGGTCGATGCGCTGGTGATGGTGCTGCTCGGCGGGGTCGAGACCGTATCGGGCGCGGTGATCGGCGCCATCGTGTTCAAGGCGCTGAACATCTGGCTGGTCAGCCAGACCGACTGGTCCAAGCTCGTGCTCGGCGCATTCGTCGTGCTGATCGTCGTCGCATTCCCGAAAGGCATCGTCGGCACGCTGGAGGCGGTAATCGGGCGCTGGCGCGCCGGCTCGCCCTCGTCGAAGCCCCGCCTCGCCGGCGCGGAGGTGGCCGAATGAGCGCGCCGCGCACATTGCTGTCGGTCGAGGGGCTGACGAAATCCTATGGCGGCGTGCATGCGGTGCGCAGCGTCTCGTTCGATTTGAAAGCCGGAGAAATCCTGGCGCTCATCGGGCCGAACGGCGCAGGCAAGAGCACCTGCTTCGACATGGTCAACGGCCAGAACATTCCCGACTCCGGTCGCGTTACCCTGCTGGGACAAGACACGCTCGGCCGCAAGCCGCGCGAGATCTGGCGGCTCGGCGTCGGTCGCACCTTCCAGATAACGGCGACCTTTCCGACCATGACCGTGCGGGAGAACGTCCAGGTCGCGCTGGTGTCGTACGGCCGGGCGCTGTTCAATTTCTGGTCCTCGACGCCCCAATACGCGCGTGAGGAAGCGGGAAGGTTGCTCGACCTCGTCGGCATGGAGGGCTATGCCGAGCGGCCCTGCGGCGAACTCGCCTATGGCGATCTCAAGCGGCTGGAGCTCGCGGTGGCGCTCGCCAACCGGCCGAAACTGCTGCTGATGGACGAGCCGACCGCCGGCATGGCGCCACGCGAGCGGATCGAGCTGATGCGGCTCACCGCGCAGATCGCGCGGGAACAGGAGATCGGCGTGCTCTTCACCGAGCACGACATGGACGTGGTGTTCGAGCATGCGGACCGCATCCTGGTTCTCAACCGCGGCAGCCTGATCGCGGAAGGTACGCCCGAGCAGGTCCGTGCCAACCGGGAGGTGCGCGCGGTCTATCTCGGCGAGGGCCTCGTCTACGACGCGCGGCATCGCGAGGGAGCGCACTGATGAAGCTTCAGGTGGCGGACCTCAACAGTTTCTACGGCCCGGCTCATATCCTGTTCGACATCGCGCTCGAGGTCGGCGAGGGCGAGGTGGTGGCGCTGCTGGGCCGCAACGGCGCCGGCAAGTCCACCACGTTCCGCTCCATCGTAGGTCTCGTCGCGCAGCGAACCGGGCAGATCCTGTTCGAGGGCAGGGACGTCTCCCGCGAGCCGACCCATGCCATCGTGCGCGGCGGGCTCGGCTACGTGCCGGAGGAGCGCCGTATCTTCACCGACCTCACGGTCGACGAGAACCTCGAAGTGGGCAGGCAGCCGAATCGCCCCAATGCACCGCAGTGGACGCGGGATAAACTCTTCACGCTGTTTCCCAATCTCGGCGAGATGCGCAACCGGCCCGGCGGGCGTATGAGCGGCGGCGAGCAGCAGATGCTGACCATCGCGCGCACGCTGATGGGCAACCCGTCTCTTGTGCTGCTGGACGAGCCGTCAGAAGGGCTGTCGCCGAAGATCGTCGAGCAGATGGTCGATGCGATCCTCGCGATGAAGAAAGCCGGCGTCAGCATCGTCGTCTCCGAGCAGAATCTGCATTTCGCGCGGCTGATTTCCGATCGCGCGTACATCATCGAGCGCGGCCGCATCTGTTTCGGCGGCACCATGGGCGAGCTCGACGCGCGGCCGGACATCCGCGACGCGCATCTTTCGCTGTGACCGGGGAATGACATGGGCAGGGCTGCTGCAACCAAGCGAAATGCGAAGCCGGCTTACGTGCTCGACGAGCAGGTCGGCTTCATCCTGCGCCAGGTTTCGCAGCGCCACGCCGTGATCTTCGCGCGCGACATCGGCATCGATATGACGCCGACGCAGTGGGCGGCGCTGGCAAAGCTGCAGGAGACCGGGCCGTGCTCGCAGAACCAGCTCGGACGGCTCACCGCAATGGATGTCGCGACCATCAAGGGTGTGATCGACCGCCTGACCGCGCGCGGCCTGACCGAGACCAGTCCCGATCCCGAAGACGGCCGCCGTCTGCTGGTCAGCCTCACCCGTGCCGGGGCGCAACTGGTCGAGAAGGCCGCACCCAATGCGCTCGCGATCTCGAAGGAAACGCTGGCGCCACTCGACGCGAAGGAGCGCGAGACCTTGGTGGCGCTCTTGAACAAGCTGCGGTGATCTTCGGCAGACTACGGGCGCCGCCCGGGAACGCCGCGCCTATTCGCTGTTCTCCTGCTTCATTATTTCTGCCTTGGTCTCGAGATCTTCCATGATCTTCTGGCGTTGTTGCTCTCCGGTGTCCTGAGCACTCGCTTCCACTATCTCCACCAGGCCAAGCCGGTGAGCGATTTCCTGCCTCGCAGCTGCTGCATCGGGAACCGTGGTGCTCCAGTTGCCCGCGCCGCCTCCGATCCGCGACAGCATGCCTCCTCGCGTGAGCGACATGCTCTCGATCTCGTAGGTCTTGGGATTGATACCAAAGAAGTTCGTCGTGACCTGGTCTTCCGGTTTCGCCATCTCCCGTGCCTCCATGACTTCCTTCGAATTCGCCCCGGAAAGATTCTTGGCAAGCGCGGCAGTCGGACTACCTGCGTCCGAGAATGCCGCCCACCATGCCGCCGATGAGGTTGCCGGGCCCTTCGAGAACGCCGCCCGGCTTCCGGGCGCCGGCCGCGCTGCCTTGCCGCGGTCGAGACGCCGGCTTTTCCTCGCCTGAACTCGTCTCGCTTGCGACGATTTCGGCAAGCAGCGCCTTGTGCTGGAGCTTGTTGAGGAAACCGCTGATGGGATAGCCACGCGCCGCCTGCCAGCGCGAGAGCACCGCCCGCGTCGAGTCGTCGAATTTTCCGGTCACCTCGGTGTCGAAACCCAGACCATTCAGCCGCCGCTGTATCTCGCGGCGTTGCGTCCTGCTGAGGCCGATCTGGTCCTCCGTGACCTGGGTGGGTTCCTCGGCGAAAATGGCGGGGTCAATGCCCACAGCTGGCGTGCGGCTTGTTTCAACACCCTTTTCGAGTTTGGCGAGGCGCGCGAGCGCCAGTGCCCGGAATTGCCCGTTGGGGTAATTCGTCAGGTAGGCATTCAATTCCTCGGGCTTGTTGGTGTCCCTGATGGAACGCCAGAATTCGAGCTCGGTCTCCGATGCGGCCCTGGCCGTGGAGGTCGGCGCATCGGCGGCGGCGGCGGGCGATCCGTCCGGGGCTGCAACCGGATTGAGATAGACCGAACCGATGAGATTGGTGTGGCCCCAAGGCAATTGGCTCTTGGCGGTTTCCTCGTTCACCTGCGCCCGGACCTGCGTCATCGCCTGCTGTATCTCGATTCCGGGTTGCGCGATGTTCGCCAGCAGCGCCCGGGTAAATGGGCTGTTGGACCCTTGCTGACCGTCCGACGCGGTCTGCCCCGGACCGGTGGCGAAAGCGATCAGCGTGCCTTCGCCGGACTTCATTTCGGCGAGGCCGGTGTGGACGGTGACGCTGCGCGAGCGTGCTGCGGACCGGATTTTCGTAGCAAACGGATTGTCGCGGCAGGCATCGAGGAAGACGAGCTTGACCTTGGCGTCGCCCATGGTCTGGTCCAGGGTAACGTCTATGTTGATCGCGTTGCCGAGCTTGACGTCCATTTCGGACTTGATGTCGACGTCGACCGGCAACAGGTAGTTGGTGCCGTCAACCGCGATGCCATGACCGGCGTAGAAGAACATCGCGACGTCGGCGCCCTGCGCCCGCCTGCCGAATTCGATCAGCCGCTCCGTCATCTTGTCGCGGTTGAGATTGATGCCCTCGACCACGTCGAAGCCGACATTGCGAAGCAGCGACGCCATCGACTTGGCGTCGATCGGCGGGTTGGGAAGCGGCGTCACGCTCTTGTAGGCACCGTTGCCGACCACAAAGGCGACGCGTTTGCCGGCGCTGGCGCTGTCCGCGCCGGCAACGATTCCCAGGACCGACAAGGCGACGATCAGGAAGCGCATGATCCGTTCTCTCCAAAGATCTGGAATGACGCGGCGACGTCGGCGGCTCTTCCACGATCAGATTTAGATAGCGCCGCGGCCCGGCGGAAACGTTGATTTGGCGCAAAAAACAGCAGGTTGCCGACCATGCCCCGTCCATTGGGACGCCGTGGCGGGTGCACCCGCGGGGCTGGGACGAAGGGACAGGAGGCAACACGCGCACTCATCGCTGCGCGGCAATCGACTGGGGCAATCTGCAGTAGAGGCGGCGGAACGCCGGGTCGCCTGATCGCAGGAGGCCGATCGACCCGCGCACAAGCTGCGCCAGCGAGCCGGCAGCCGGACGATCAGCCGCTGCGTCGCGGAACCGGCTGGCGTGCGACTTGCGCGGCCAGGCCGCGGTAGCGGACCAGGCTGTTGCCGAGATGGGTGCGCATGGCGCGTCGCGCCGCCACGGCATTGCGCGCGCGGATCGCCGCTTCGATCTGGCGATGCTCGCTCTGAATCTTCCTCAGGTAGGCGGCCTGCCGTTCGCCGGAAGCCACCGCGGCGCGCACGCTCTGGCGCGGGATGACGTGCCGGCCGAGGAAGCGCAGGAATTCGCCATAGTGCGGGTTGCCAGTGGCTTCGGCGATGGCAATGTGAAAGGCGAAATCCTCGGCTATTGCGGTGTCGCCGTGCCGGATTGCACGATCCACGCCGGCGAGGGCGCGTTGAATGGCCTTGAGCGCCTTGTCGGTGGCGCGTTCGGCCGCAAGCGCCGCGGCCTCCACTTCCACCGCCGCGCGAAGCTCCATCACGCCGATGACGTCGGCGATGGACGACCTGCCGTCGGGGTTGATCCTGAAGGGAACCCGCGCATGGTCGGGCGCGACGAACGCGCCCGCGCCCTGGCGGGTGATGACCAATCCGTCTGCCTTCAGGGCTGCGACGGCCTCGCGCACAACGGTGCGGCTGACGCCCATCGCACTCATCATCGCCGCTTCCGTCGGCAGCCGTGCGCCCGGCTCGAGCCGGCCGCTGGCGATCTCGCCCGAAATGCGATCGATCACTTCCGACGTGCGGTTGCGAGCCGGACGAAGCGGTGTGAGCAGCGCCCGCTTGTCAGGTTCGTCGTCCGCTGCTATCCCTTCAGGATGTACGGTCATCGTACAAATCTAGCACCGCCCCCGGGTGCCGACAAGATTGCGTTGAGAATGTGCGGCAACGGGGGTGCAACGACGAAGCGAAGAGCGGGCGATGTCGGGACACCGCGCGCCGCTCCGGGACCGAAACGCAACAAGGGAGTGCAATCGTGAAACGACGCGATTTTCTCAAGCTCGGAGCGGTTGCGACCGCTGCCGGAGCGTTTGGAACGACATCCACCTTTGCGCAGACCAAGATGGTGTTCAAGGCGACGGATGTGCATCCGCTCGGTTACCCGACCGTCGAGGCGGTCGAACGCATGGGCAAGAAGCTCGAAGCCGCCAGCGGCGGACGGCTGTCGATCCAGATGTTTCCGGCGATGCAGCTCGGCGGCGAGAAGGAGATGATCGAGCAGGCGCAGGTCGGCGCCTTGCAGATCGCCCGCATCTCGGTCGGCCCGATGGGGCCGCTGGTGCCGGAATTCAACGTGTTCAACCTGCCTTTCATCTTCCGCGACGGCGCCCATATGGAGAAGGTGATCGACGGGCCGATCGGCGACGAACTTCTGAAGAAGCTGTCCGATCACCCCACCGCCGGCCTGATCGGCCTCTGCTACATGAACGCGGGCGTCCGCAACGTCTACAATTCCAAGAAGCCGATCGAGAAGGTCGAGGACCTGAAGGGTCTCAAGATCCGGATGATGGGCAATCCGCTGTTCGTGGACACCATGAACTCGCTCGGCGGCAACGGCGTCGCGATGGGATACGACCAGCTGATCAACGCCATGCAGACCGGTGTCGTCGACGGCGCCGAGAACAACGAGCCCAGCTACGAGAGCGGCCAGCACTATCGCTATGCCAAGTACTACTCGAAGACGGGGCACCTGATGATCCCCGAGCTCCTGGTGTTCTCGAAGGTGACCTGGGAGAAACTCTCCAAGGAAGACCAGGCGCTGATTGCCAAGCTCGCCAGGGAGGCCCAGCAGGAACAGCGCCAGCTCTGGAACACGCGCGAGGCGGAGTCGCTGAAGAAGATGAAGGAAGCCGGAGCGGTCGTCACCGAGGTCGCCGATCGCAAGCCGTTCCAGGCCGCAGTGAAGCCGGTTTGGGACAAATACGGCGGGCAGCACAAGGCGCTGATCGATCGCATCCAGGCGGTCAACTAGCCGCATTCGGCTGACCGGCGTGACCGGCCGCGTGGCCTGCGCGGCCAGTCGCGGCGGATTGGAAGCCCGCAGTCGGGGAGATCGATGGAAGCATATTTCAGGGCCATGGACGCATTGCAGCGCGCTTGCGTCTTCCTGGCCGGCGTCGCACTCGTCACCATCACGATCATCATTCCCTACGGTGTCTTCACCCGCTACGTGCTGAACAGTGCCTCGTCATGGCCGGAACCGATGGCGATCCTGCTGATGATCGTGCTGTCGTTCCTCTCCGCCGCCATCTGTTATCGCGAGCATCTGCACATCGGCGTCGGCATGCTGCCGGCGGCGCTCACGGGCTTGCCGAGGGCGTTGCTCGGCTTGTTCATCGAGCTTTGCATGCTGGCGACGAACCTGTTCCTGCTGTGGTACGGCATCCGTCTGGTGCAGCGAACCTGGTATCAAAGCATCGCCGAATTTCCCGTCGTGTCGGTCGGCGTATCCTACCTGCCGGTCCCGATCGTCGGCCTAATCACCACGCTCTTCATCGTCGAGCGTTTCCTCAGGCAGAGCTGGTTCCCGCCTCCGCACGAGCCGGACGACATAGCCGCCGGCACCCTTTCGACGGAATGAGCCCTGCACCATGGACGCGCTTGTTCTGATCGGATCGTTCACGATCCTCTGCCTGATCGGCATGCCGGTCGCCTATGCGCTGGGCCTTGCCGCCATTTTCGCCGCGCTCTGGATGGGGATCCCGCTCGAAGCGATCGCGCTGAAGACGTCGGACGGCATGGACGATTTCCCGCTGCTGGCGATCCCTTTCTTCATCCTCGCAGGCGCCATCATGGGCGAAGGGGGCATGGCAGGGCGGATCATCGACCTGGCGAAGGTCTTCGTCGGCTTCATCCGCGGCGGCCTCGCGCTGGTCAACATCGTCGCCTCGACCATGTTCGGCTGCATCTCCGGCTCGTCGGTCGCCGACACCGCCTCGATCGGGTCGGTGATGATCCCGCAGATGATCCGCAGCGGATATCCGCGGCTGTTCGCAGTCAACGTGACGATCTCGGGTTCGTTGCAGCCGCTGCTGATCCCGCCGTCGCACAACATGGTGATCTATTCGCTGGCCGCCGGAGGCACCGTGTCGGTGGCGCATCTGTTCATCGGCGGCATCATCCCGGGCCTGTTGCTCGGCGCCGCGCTGATGGCGCTGGTGCTGGTCTACGCCTATCGCAACAATCTGCCGAAGGGAGAGCCGATACCGCTCAGGCATGCGCTGCGGATCGCGCTCGATTCGGTCTGGGGCCTCGTCACCGTCGTCATCATCATGGGCGGCATTCTGTCCGGCATCTTCACGCCGACCGAAAGCGCCGCGGTGGCATGCGTGTGGGCCTTCTTCGTCACCATGTTCATCTACCGCAGCTACAGGTGGAACGAGCTGCCGCTGCTGATCGGTCGCGTCATCCGCACCGTCGGGATGGTCATGATCATGATCGGCTTCTCGGTCGCGTTCGGCTACATGATGGCCTTGATGCGCATTCCCGCGCTCGCCTCGCAGTTCTTTGCAACGGTTGCCGGCGACAAATACGTGTTCCTGCTGTACGTGAACGTGCTGCTGTTGTTCCTCGGCACGTTCATGGATCTGGCGCCGATGCTGCTGATCTGCACGCCGGTGTTCCTGCCGATCATCGCCAAGTTCGGCATCGACCCCGTGCACTTCGGAATCATCATGATCTTCAACCTCGGGATCGGCCTGCTGACGCCGCCGGTCGGGCCGACGCTGGCGGTCGGCTGCGCCATCGGCAAGGTGAGCATGGAAGCGGTCTCGCGCAGCATCATGGTGTTCTACATCCCGATGCTGATCGTGCTGGGGCTGGTCACCTACATCCCCGAGCTGACGCTCTGGCTGCCGCGCCTGCTGCTCGGCAAGTAGCGCTGCGAGCCTAGCGCGGCACGATCTCCGGCACGCGCCCGGCGGGCGGGGTATTGCGGCTGCGCTGGGTGCGGACGATGCCGTCGATGATCGTCATGCCGACGCCGGGGAGGTCGCCGAGCTGCACGCTCTCCAGGATGTTCTTGCCCGGCGAGTGCTGCGCCTTGTCCATCAGGACGAAGTCGGCGGCGCGGCCGATCTCGATCAGGCCGCAGTCGAGCTCGCGCATGCGCGCGGTGTTGCCGGTGGCGAGGCAAAAGGCGATCTCGGCCGGCAGATCGCCGAGCGAGGACAGCATCGAGACCATGCGCAGGATGCCGAGCGGCTGCACGCCGGAGCCGGCCGGTGCGTCGGTGCCGAGGATCACCCGATGCAGATCGCCCATCTCGCGCGCGGTGCGCAGCGTGTACAGCGCCGAGCGCTCGTTGCCGTTGTGCACGAGCTCGAGCCCGCGTTTGCAGCCCTCGCAGATGCAGCGAATCTGGTCGTCGGGCAGCGCGGTGTGGCCGCCGTTGATGTGGCCGACCACGTCGGTATCGGCTTCCAGCACCACGTCCTTGTCGATCAGGCCGGAGCCGGGGATCGAGGGACCGCCGGTATGGATGGTGCTCTGGATGCCGTATTTGCGCGCCCAGCCGACCATCTTGCGCGCCGTCGGCCCGTCCTTGACGCCGCCGAGGCCGACTTCGCCGAGCAGCTTGACGCCGGCCGCAGCCATCTCCTTGAAGTCTTCCTCGACCATTTCGCATTCGATCACGGGCGCGCCGGCGTGCACCTTCACGCCGCCCGGACGCAGCGTCCAGAATGCGCGCTGCGCGAAGATCGCCATGGCCTTCAGGCCGACGACGTCGCGGGGGCGGCCGGGCATGTGGACTTCGCCGGCGGAGATCATGGTGGTGACGCCGCCGTGCAGATAGCTGTCGATCCAGTTGATCTGGTTCTGCCGCGGCGTCCAGTCGCCGGCGACGGGATGGACGTGGCTGTCGATCAGGCCAGGCGCCACCGTGGTGCCGTTGGCATCGACGATGGTGGTAGCGCCTTCGGTATTGACGTCCTTCAGCCGGCCAATGGCGGCAATCTTGCCATTCTCGGCGACGATCGTATCCGCGTCGAGGATCGGCTTCTCCAGCGCCCCCGACAGCAATAGCCCGATGTTGCGGATCACCAGCCTGCTCGGGCCGGTCGCCTGCGGTGCGTCATGGGCCATGGCGGTTCCCCTGTTGAAATTACTGGCGAATTTGAGCCCGGCTTGACCTTCGGATCAAGCCGGATTATTTGTTTGTATACGAATGATCGTATACGAATGAATTGGCCGGTCAACGTCCCCGGCGCCGCGATATCAGGGTAGAGCGCGATGAGCAATTTCAACCAGGAGAGCGTCACCAGTGTCCATCACTGGACCGA
The DNA here is from genome assembly GCA_964504705.1 of uncultured Bradyrhizobium sp. Taxonomy (GTDB): domain Bacteria; phylum Pseudomonadota; class Alphaproteobacteria; order Rhizobiales; family Xanthobacteraceae; genus Bradyrhizobium. Next base: position 4,080 of record CAZDEZ010000036.1, on the reverse strand, counting down.
CAATCTCTTCAGCTTCACCACCACCCGCGATCCCTCGTTCCGCTTCCGCAACGGCGAGTTCACGATGATCGGGCTCAAGGTCGGCGAGAAGCCGCTGTTGCGCGCCTACAGCGTCGCCAGCGCGAACTACGAAGACCGGCTCGAATTCTTCTCCATCAAGGTGCAGGACGGTCCGCTCACCTCGCGCCTGCAGCACCTCAAGGTCGGCGACCCCATCATCGTCAGCCGCAAGGCGACCGGCACGCTGGTGATCGACAACCTCGAATCCGGGCGCAACCTTTATCTGGTCGGCACCGGCACGGGCCTCGCGCCGTTCCTGTCCGTCATCAAGGATCCCGAGACCTATGAGCGCTTCGAGAAGGTCGTGCTGCTGCACGGCTGCCGCCACGTCAGGGAGCTCGCCTACGGCGAGATGATCACCGAGAAGCTGCCGACGGACGAACTGATCGGCGACTATATCCGCAGTCAGCTGATCTATTACCCGACCGTGACGCGCGACCCCTTCCGCAATCGCGGCCGCATTACCGACCTCATCACATCGGGAAAGCTGTTCGAAGATATCGGCCTGCCGCAGCTCGAAGCCGAGCACGACCGCATCATGATCTGCGGCAGCCCGGCGCTGGTTGCCGACACCCGTGTGCTGCTGAACGAGCGCGGCTTCGTCGAGGGCAATCACGGCGAGCCCGCGCAGTTCGTGGTCGAAAAGGCCTTTGCCGAGCGCTGACTTCCTCCCGAGCGCTGGGTATCACTGGGCGCGATGGCGATTGCCGTCGCGCCCTTTCTTTGTGTCGAGTTGCTTCCTCACCGTCATGGCCGGGCCTGTCCCGGCCATCCACGCCTTTATTGCTGATGCTGTCAAAGAACGTGGATGCCCGGGACAAGCCCGGGAATGACTGAGAATGTGTCCATTTTCTACCGCTGCGGCCCCATCAACCGGTCGTCGTTCTCGGCGCAGAGCACGTGGTGGTGCAGGTTGGCGATCCACTGCCGGCCGGACACGGTCATGGCGAGATACTTGATCGCGCCGCCGAGGTGCTCCGACACCGTGTTCCAGTAGAAGCTCGGGTAGCGGTCGATCAGGTCGGCCGGCGAGGAGTAGCCGAGCTGGCGGTTCATGCCGATCTCCTCGAACTCCCAGAACAGCGCGTTGGCTTTCCTGGAGTAGAGCGGATCGCCGAGTTGGCCGATCAGGTCGGCGGCCTGCACCAGGCGCGGCTCCTGGGACAATTCGGCTTCGTCCTTCGTCGGCAATGGCGGAAAGCGGGTGCATTCGATCGCATCGGTGACACGCTTGACGTCGATCAGCGGGGACTTTTCCAGTCGCTCGCGGGCAAAGATTTTCGAGCGCTCGACGTGGTAGGGCGCCAACGCCGCATCGGACGCGCCGCGCGGCAGTTCGACGGTCTTGCCGGCCTCGTCGATGATGAATTCGTCGGCCGTGTCGCCGTTCAGCACGCCGCGCATATAGCCGATGTCGTGCAGCAGGCAGGCCACGATCAGATGCGCATAGTCCGCCGGCTCGATGCGGTGCGCCAGCGACATGCCCTGCAGAATGTCGCGGCCGACCAGGGTCACCTGAAACGTGTGCTCGTAATTGTGATAGAGCGCATCGCTGCGGGCGAGGCATTCGATGGTGTTGCGCGCCAGCGCGCCGAGGCGCTCGGCGAGGTCGTCGTGGGTCGTGCCGAAAATGCGGCGAAAGTCCTTGGTGAGGAAATTACCAAGCTTCTTGGCTGCCGATGCGGTGATGGTCTTCACGCAACGCCTCCCACGCCGGCAACGATCCTAACATTTCCCGATCAAACGAGAAGCCGGAAAGCGGTGATTCCAGCGGTGTCAGGGGAGGGGAGTCCGCGCTCTTGCGATGCGGTAGCGCCGGCGTGTCGTTGCTCTGCATCTTGCCGATCCGGCGGTGCCGAGCGATGCGAATGCGAGCTCGCGCGGCGTCCTCATCACCGCATCGCGACGCGTCGAATCATGCAGCCAGCCGCGACGCAGGCCGTGCCTTGCGCCGCACCTGCAGATTGCGCGCAAACGGCGGCGCGATTCAGGATCGCAAGTCGTCACCCTCGAATGGATCCGGTGCGAGGCCGCCAGCGACGCTCCGCCGATGTCGCGCTAAGTTCTTGAACGGCAATATCAATTGCGGGCTGTGCTGCTGGTTGAGAAAGCCGCGAACGCACGCGTATTCGGCCTGCCTCCGACACGCTTAATTATCCGCTAACGCGACACTGCTAAATTCGGCAACAGCCATGCATGCGGCGACGGGGCCGCCATGCGTCCCGATCATCCGCAACTCCCATTCAGGATCACCTTCATGTTTTCTCGCATCAGCTTCAAGCTTGCCCTGATCATCGGCATCAGCCTCGTCGGCATGCTCGTGATGGGTCCGATCGCGCTCTACACCATGCGCGCGCAGATGATGACGGACCGCCAGGCCAAGACCCAGCACATGGTCGATATCGGCTATGGCATTCTCGCGCACTACCAGAAGCTGGAGAGCGAAGGGAAGATGTCGAAGGCCGACGCGCAGACCGCGGCCAAGAACGAGATCAAGAGCCTTCGCTACGACAAGGTCGAGTACTTCTGGATCAACGACATGTCGCCGAAGATGATCATGCATCCGATCCGGCCCGAGCTCGACGGCAAGGACCTCGCGGAGAACAAGGATCCCTCCGGCAACCGCCTCTTCATCGGTTTCGTCGAAGTGGTGAAGAAGGACGGCGCCGGCTTCTACGCCTATCTCTGGCCGAAGCCCGGCTTCGAGCAGCCGGTCGCGAAGATCTCCTACGTCAAGGGCTTTGCGCCGTGGGGGTGGATCATCGGCACCGGCATCTATCTCGACGACGTAGACGCCGTGTTCCGCCAGACCGCGATGACGTTCGGCATCATGGCGCTGATCCTGGTTGCGATCGTGCTGATCGCCTCGGTCATCATCGGCCGCAGCGTCACCAAGCCGCTCAACGTCATCACCGACCTCACCGGGCGGCTCGCCGCCGGCGATCAGGCGTTCGAGGTGCCGTACACCGCGCGCAAGGACGAGATCGGCGGGCTAGCCAAGGCGCTCAGCGTGTTCAAGGACAATGCCGGCGCAATGGCAAAGATGCACGCCGAGCAGGCCGAGATGAAGCAGCAGGCCGACGTCGAGAAGCGCCGCGCCATGATGGAACTCGCCGGCAGGTTCGAGGCGAGCGTGCAGGGCGTGGTTCGCGAGGTCATCGCGGATGCCGGCGCCATGCGCGAGGCCGCGCAAAGCATGTCGCAGTCGGCCGGCACCGCTTCCGACCGCTCCAAGGTGGTGGCCGACGCCTGTCAGGAGGCTTCGGAGAACGTGCAGACGGTGGCCTCCGCCGCCGAAGAGCTGTCGGCTTCGATCGCCGAGATCGGCCAGCGCGTCACCCAGGCTGCGCAGGTCGCCGACAAGGCGGCCGGCGACGGCCAGCGCACCAACCAGGCCGTGGAGGGCCTTGCCGCCGCCGCCGACAAGATCGGCGAGGTCATCAACCTCATCAACAACATCGCTTCACAGACCAACCTGCTGGCGCTGAATGCCACCATCGAGGCGGCGCGCGCGGGCGAGGCCGGCAAGGGTTTTGCCGTCGTCGCCAGCGAAGTGAAGTCGCTGGCGAGCCAGACGGCGAAAGCGACCGAAGAGATCGGCGCGCAGATCACGGCGATCCAGGGCGAGACCAAGCAGGTGGTGGAGAATATCCAGGGCATCTGCGCCACGATCTTGCAGGTCAACGAGATCTCCTCGTCGATCGCCGCCGCGGTCGGCGAGCAGGGTGCGGCCACGCAGGAGATCGCCGCCAGCGTGCAGCGCGCGGCGTCCGGCACCAACTCGGTGTCGCAGAACATCACCAGCGTGACCTCGGCCACGACCCAGACTGGCGAGGTGGCGCATGCGGTACTGCAGTCGAGCGAGAAGCTTTCCGGCAAGCTGCAGGTCCTCCAGCGCGAGGTGTCGGAGTTCGTCTCGGGCTTGCGCGCGGCGTAAGGGCGCTGCCGATTCTTGTTGCATCGCCAGCCCCTCATGGTGGAGACCTTTGCACGGATAGGAGGGACGTGATTCCCTTTTGA
>CAZDEZ010000035.1:16996-43618 GCA_964504705.1 uncultured Bradyrhizobium sp. | reverse complement strand
TCGAAGTACCGCGGCGCGCAGGGCCTCGACCCCGAATTCATCAAGAACCTGGAAAAGCAGTTCGGCTTCGACAAGCCGGCGCCGGAGCGCTTTGCGCTGATGGTGTGGAACTACGCGCGGTTCGATTTCGGCAAGAGCTATTTCCGCGACGTCAGCGTGATCCAGCTGATCAAGGAGAAGCTGCCGGTCTCGATCTCGCTCGGGCTGTGGCTGACGCTGCTCACCTACATGATCTCGATCCCGCTCGGCGTGCGCAAGGCGGTTGCCGACGGCTCGCGCTTCGACACCTGGACCTCGGCGGTGATCATCATCGGCTTTGCGATCCCGGGCTTCCTGTTTGCGATCCTGCTCATCATCCTGTTCGCCGGCGGCTCGTTCTTCAACTGGTTCCCGCTGCGCGGCCTGACCTCCGACGGCTGGTCGAATTTCCCGTGGTACTGGAAGATCATCGACTATTTCTGGCACCTGACGCTGCCGCTGATCGCGATGGGGCTGGGCGCCTTCGCCACCATGACGCTGCTGACCAAGAACTCGTTCCTCGACGAGATCAGGAAACAGTACGTCATGACCGCGCGCGCCAAGGGCTGCACCGAGCGCCAGGTGCTCTACGGCCACATCTTCCGCAACGCCATGCTGATCGTGATCGCGGGCTTCCCCGGCGCCTTCATCCATGCCTTCTTCTCGGGTTCGCTGCTGATCGAGACCATCTTCTCGCTCGACGGGCTCGGCCTGCTCAGCTTCGAAAGCGTGCTCAACCGCGATTATCCCGTGGTGTTCGGAAATCTCTTCATCTTCTCCCTCGTTGGCCTCGTGATCGGCCTGGTCTCCGACCTCACCTACATGTGGATCGATCCCCGGATCGACTTCGAGGCGCGGGAGGTCTGATGACGATGCTCGCGCCGCAACCGGTGGAAACCTCGACGCAGTCGCCGCTCGGCGCCGCCGTGCCGGTCATGCGGCACCGCTTCGCGCTTTCGCCGCTCAACCGCCGCCGCTGGCAGAATTTCAAGGCCAACCGCCGGGGCTACTGGTCGCTGTGGCTCTTCCTTGCCCTGTTCATCGTCTCGCTGTTCGCCGAGCTCATCGCCAACGACCGCCCCTTCATGATCAGGTACGACGGCAAGCTCTACTGGCCGGCCTTCGTCGGCTATTCGGAGACCACCTTCGGCGGCGATTTCGAAACTTCGGCTGATTATCGTGATCCCTACTTGCAGAAGCTGATCGCGGAGAAGGGCGGCTGGATCGTCTGGCCGCCGATCCGCTATTCCTACGCCACCCACAATCTCGACCTGCCGACGCCGGCGCCCTCGAAGCCGACCTGGATGCTGACGGAGGAGCAGTGCAAGGCCGTTGTGGAGAAGAAGGGCCTGAAGAGCTGCCGCGACCTCGAATACAACTGGCTCGGTACCGACGACCAGGGCCGCGACGTGGTGGCGCGGCTGATCTACGGCTTCCGCATCTCGGTGCTGTTCGGCCTCACCCTCACCATCCTGTCCTCTATCATCGGCATCATTGCCGGCGGCGTGCAGGGCTATTTCGGCGGCTGGATCGACCTGTTGTTCCAGCGCTTCATCGAGATATGGACCTCGATCCCCTATCTCTACCTGCTGCTGATCCTCTCCTCGGTGCTGGTGCCGAGTTTCTTCGTGCTGCTCGGCATCCTCCTGCTGTTTTCCTGGGTCTCGCTGGTCGGCCTGGTGCGCGCCGAATTCCTGCGCGGGCGGAATTTCGAGTACATCCAGGCGGCGCGGGCGCTCGGCGTCTCCAACCGCGTCATCATGTTCCGCCACCTGCTGCCAAACGCGATGGTGGCGACCATGACGTTCCTGCCCTTCATCGTCTCCTCCTCGGTGATGACGCTGACAGCGCTCGACTTCCTCGGTTTCGGCCTGCCGCCCGGCTCGCCGTCGCTCGGCGAGCTGTTGGCGCAGGGCAAGGCCAACGTGCAGGCGCCGTGGCTCGGCTTCACCGGCTTCTTTGCAGTGGCGATCATGCTGTCGCTCCTGATCTTCATCGGCGAAGCCGTCCGCGACGCCTTCGACCCGCGCAAGACGTTCCGATAGGGGTAAGGCATGGACGCCAGCAACCAGCCCCTGCTCGATATCCGCGATCTCTCGGTCGCGTTCGGCAAGTCGCTTGCCGTCGATCGCGTTTCCTTCTCCATCAGGCGCGGGCAGTGCGTGGCGCTGGTCGGCGAGTCCGGCTCGGGCAAGTCGGTCAGCGCGCTCTCGATCCTGAAGCTGCTGCCGTATCCCTCGGCCTCGCACCCCTCGGGTACCATCCATTTCAAGGGCCGCGAGCTGCTCCGCGCCGACGACCGCGAGATGCGCGAGGTGCGCGGCAACGACATCTCGATCATCTTCCAGGAGCCGATGACCTCGCTCAATCCGCTCCACACCATCGAGGCGCAGATCGGCGAGATTTTGTCGCTGCACCAGGGCATCGGCGGCTCGATGGCGCGCGCCCGCACGCTGGAGCTGCTGACGCAGGTCGGCATTCCCGATCCCGAGACGCGGCTGGGCTCCTATCCGCACCAGCTGTCCGGCGGCCAGCGCCAGCGCGTGATGATCGCGATGGCGCTGGCCAACGAGCCCGACCTGTTGATCGCCGACGAGCCGACCACCGCGCTCGACGTCACTGTGCAGGCGCAGATCCTGGCGCTGCTCGCCGACATCCGCCAGCGGCTCGGCATGAGTTTGCTGTTCATCACCCACGATCTCGGCATCGTCCGCCGCATCGCCGACACCGTCTGCGTCATGAACAAGGGCAAGATCGTCGAGCAGGGACCGGTCGAGCAGGTCTTCACCGCGCCGAAACATCCCTACACCCGCGATCTGCTCGCCGCCGAACCGAAGCCCGATCCGGCGCCGCCGCGTCCGACCGCGCCGGTGGTGATGCAGACCGACGACCTGAAGGTCTGGTTTCCGATCAAGCGCGGCTTCCTGCGTTCCACCGTCGGCCACATCAAGGCGGTCGACGGCGTCAGCATTGCCGTGCGCAAGGGCGAAACGCTGGGCGTGGTAGGAGAGTCCGGCTCCGGCAAGACCACGCTCGGGCTGGCGTTGATGCGGCTGATTTCCTCCGACGGGCCGATCGTGTTCCTCGGCAAGAACATCCAGGGCCTGCGCTTCAAGGAGATGCTGCCGCTGCGCAGCGACATGCAGATCGTATTCCAGGACCCGTTCGGCTCGCTCAGCCCGCGCATGTCGGTCGGCGACATCATTGCCGAGGGCCTCACCGTGCACCAGCGTCAGCTCTCGGACGAGGAACGCGACGCCCGCGTCGTCAAGGCGATGACCGACGTCGGGCTCGATCCGGAGTTGCGCGTCCGCTATCCCCACGAATTCTCCGGCGGCCAGCGCCAGCGCATCTCGATCGCGCGCGCGACCGTGCTGGAGCCGAACTTCGTCGTGCTGGACGAGCCGACCAGCGCGCTCGACATGCTGTTCCAGGCCCAGATGGTCGACCTCTTGCGCGAATTGCAGCGCAAGCGCGATCTGACCTACATGTTCATCTCGCACGATTTGCGCGTGGTCGCCTCGCTCGCCAGCCACCTGATCGTGATGCGCCACGGCAAGGTGGTGGAGGAGGGGCCGGCGGCGGAGCTGTTCAAGAATCCGAAGAGCGATTACACCCGCGCTTTGTTCGCCGCCGCGTTCCGCATCGAGGCCGCGCCCGCGGGGACGGTGGCGACGTAGGTACTCCCTACTTTGCATGGGGTTGTTTTCGCGATTTCGTTTCCAGCCCGTAGGATGGGTAGAGCGAAGCGAAACCCATCATGCATCCGCGCCAGGAAGTGATGGGTTTCGCTTCTGCTCAACCCATCCTACGAGGATGGCGAGCGTTACAGCCGCTTGATCGCGACCACGTCGCTGCCCGCTGCCTTGATCCGCGCGATGGCCTCGCGCGTGTTCTCGATTACCGTCGCCATGTGATGCGCGTTGGCGTGCACGATGGTCTCGGCATCGCGCACGATGGCGACATGGCCCTTCCAGAAGATCAGGTCGCCGCGCTCTGGATGCTTCGCTTCGGCGGCGCTCAACGCCAGCCCGAGGCCGGCGCATTGCATGTCGCTGTCGCGCGGGCAGCCGGTGCCGGCCGCCGTCAGCGCCACCTGCACGAGGCCCGAGCAGTCGATGCCGAAGGCGCTCTTGCCTCCCCAGAGATAGGGTGTGCCGACGAAACGCTCGGCCACCGCGACAAAGTCGGTCGCGCGGGCGTCGAGCCGGCCGAGATGCTGCCGCGGCACGTAGCAGCCGCCGTCAATGACGGCGAATCCGTCGTGTTCACGATCGACCTCGAGCACCGCCCCCATCGGCAGCGACATCACCGGCGGCAGCTTGATCGACGGGCCGGCAAAGGCGAACGTCCATAATGCCGTGACCTTGTGCGTCGGCGCCGAAAGCCGCCTGGTCAGCGCGCTCTCCGGCAGCCAGCCGACATAGCCGTCGCTGCCGAGCTGGCCCCAGGCAAAACCTTCGCCGTTGCGGTCGTAGACGGTGACGCGCTCGCCTTTCAGCGCCTGCGTCAGTTGCTCGGCATCGGATGCGGGCGCGCGGCGCACCGGCGCGATCGCTTCCGTCACCTCGAACAGCTCGCCCTCGGCGAAGCGCGCGGCCTTGACCTTGCCCTCGAGATACTTCGGGGCAACTTCCGGCCGCGCCGGCGTCAGGCGCGGGTCATCCATAGCGTTCGCTCAACAGCTTGTAGATGGCGCGCGCGGCCTGGCACTCGCCGCCTTCCGGGCGGCCTGGCTTTGCCGACGGCGTCCAGCCGAAGATATCGACATGCAGCCAGCTCTTCGCGGCCTCGACGAAGCGCTGCAGGAACAGCGCACAAATGACCGAGCCGGCAAACCCGCCCGACGGCGCGTTGGTGATGTCGGCAACCTTCGAGTCGAGCCATGTATCGTAAGCCGGCCACAGCGGCATGCGCCACAGCGGGTCGTGCTCCTGCCGCGCCAGCCGGGCGACGTCCGCCGCCAGCGTCTCGTCGTTGGTGTAGAAGGGCGGCAGATCCGGCCCCAGCGCGACGCGGGCCGCGCCCGTGAGCGTGCCCAGATCGACCAGCAGCTCGGGCTTCTCCTCGTCGGCCAGCGCCAGCGCGTCGGCGAGGATCAGCCGCCCCTCGGCGTCGGTATTGCCGATCTCGACCGTGACGCCCTTGCGCGACTTGAACACGTCGAGCGGCCGGAAGGCGTTGCCCGCGACCGCATTCTCCACCGCGGGGATCAAGACGCGCAGCCGCAGCTTCAACTTCGCGTCCATCACCATCTGCGCCAGCGCCAGCACGTTGGCGGCGCCGCCCATGTCCTTCTTCATGAGAAGCATGCCGCTCGACGGTTTCAGATCGAGCCCGCCGGTGTCGAAACAGACGCCCTTGCCGACCAGCGTCACCTTGGGGTGCGAAGCATCGCCCCAGGAAAAATCGATCAGCCGCGGCGAGCGTGTCGAGGCCATGCCGACGGCGTGGATCAGCGGAAAGCCTTTCGCGAGTTCGTCGCCCGCGATGCACGAGAACGTCGCGCCGAAACGCGCCGCCACGCCGCGCGCGGCGGCTTCCAGTTCCGCGGGCCCCATGTCGTTGGAAGGCGTGTTGATGAGGTCGCGGGCCAGGAACGCGCCGTCCGCCATCCGCGCAAGTTCGGCCGCGTCTACGCCATCCGGCGGCACCAGCCGGACCTCGCCATTGTCCACCTTGCGATAGCGGGCGAAGCGGTAGCTCCCGAGCGCAAAGCCGAGCGCGGCAAGCCGCGCATCGTGCGGCGCGTTGGCAAAGCGATAGGTGCCTGCCGGCAGAAGCCCCGGCAACGCGCCCGTGCGGAACGGATCGCGCGATTTCGCAGCTTCCTCCTCGATCCCGAAAATCACCTGTGCGATGGCGCCATTCGCCGCCGGCAGGACCAGGCACTTGCCGGGCTTGGCCGCAAAGCCGTTGGCCTCGGCGAACTGCCGTTGCTCGGCCGGCAGCGCCTTCTTGACGGCGTCCCAGTTCGCCTTGCTGGCGAAGGTGATGGGAATGGCCTGGGAAGCGGAAGCGGTTTCGAACAGGGAGGGCATGCTTTTCTCGACGAATGGAGGGGCCGCATGTGCGGTAGTTCCGACGTTGCAGGATATTGGCGCGACTTCAATGGTGGAGCAGCAACAGATTCCTGAAAAGCAACGGCTTCTCCGTCTCCCCGGCGTTCAAGAACCGGGACGGGCACCGTTCTGTGCGTGCGGCTCCACACAAAATCTGTTGCGGTACTCCGCGGGCGAAACGCCGATCTCTCTCAGGAACACGCGCCGCATCACGGCGGGGGAGCCGAAACCGCAGCGTTGGGCAATTGTCTTCGGCGCCATTTCCGTCTCCTCGAGCAACCGCCGCGCAGCCTGCAGCCGCGTTTGCTGGACGAATTCGGCCGGGGTCGTCCCGGTATCCTCGCGGAAGGTCCGGATGAAGCTGCGCTCGCTCATCGCCGCGCGGCGCGCCAGCGCTGCGACACGCAGGTCTGCGCCGGGATTTTCGTGGCACCATTTCTGCACCTTCTGGATCGCCGGCATCGTCGAGAACTGGGCCATCAACTGCGTCGAGAATTGCGCCTGACCGCCCGAGCGCTTCAGGAACAGCACGAGATAGCGCGCGACCTTCAGCGCGAATTCGCGGCCGTGGTCTTCCTCGATCAACGACAGCGCAAGGTCGATCCCCGCCGAGATTCCCGCCGAGCTGTAGGTGTTGCCGTCGCGAATGAAGATCGGATCGATCTCGACCCTGACCGAAGAGTTGCGCCGGGCCAGCTCCGTGGCGAACGCCCAGTGCGTTGCCACGCGCTTGCCGTCAAGAAGCCCAGCCGCGCCGAGCGCGAATGCGCCGGTGCACACCGAACCGAAGCGACGCGCGCGAGATGTCGCGTGGCGCAGCCAGTCGAGAATTTCCGGTGTCGTTCCGGAATCCGGTCCGCCTCCGCCGGAAACCAGCAGCGTGTCCAGCGGCAACGGCAGTTCGGACATTGCGCAGGCCGCCAGGAAGGAAAATCCGAGCGGAGTCGCCACCGGCGAGGCCGACGGCGCCACAGTGATGACGTCGTACAATTTTCTCCTGGCAAGGAAATTCGAGACGCCGAACGGCTGCAAGGGGCCGGCCACATCGAGCGGGGCCACGCCCGGAAAGATCAGCATGGCAATGCGCCTTGGCGTCTCGTCCTGCACTGGCGGCGGCGACGGCTCGATACTCTCTTTCGTCAAATTCGATCCGATCAAATTCGCCGCGCGCGGGCGACGCGCATATTCCGCCAAATACGGCACCGTTCGTGCCAAACGAAATCGGCTGCATTGCTCCAGCAAGCGGAACTTGCCAGCCTTGGAACCTGGATTTTGCGGGACTGGGCGGGCGGATGTCAAACCAGGGCCGGCCGCGGGTTTCGCGTAGTTTTTTTGAGGGTCCATTATATGCTGCGGTCATTGCCCGGACGGCTGTTTTCTCTCGTTCTTTCAATGATCTTGGCCGGTCCCTTGGCGACGGCGTCCGCTAGAGCCGACGATTGCAGTAATGAAAAGTCGCTGAAATCGCAGCCCTCTGCCACGCAGAGCGAACTTTCCTTCCAGAACAGGTCGGCCGAGAAGCGCCGCATCTACTGGATCGACCAGGACGGCGACCGAAAATTCTACGGCATCGTCGAGCCCGGCAACGTTTTCAAACAACCGACGCTGGCCGATCACGCCTGGGTCGTTACCGACGATGCCGAGAAGTGCCTTTTCACCTTCGTCGCTGCAGCAGAGCCGCGCACGGTCAGTGTCGGCGAAGCGGCTGCCGCGGCGCCGCCCCCGCCCGGCGGCCAACAGCCGATCGCACAGGCCGCACCGCCGCCGCCACCCGTGCAGGCTTCCCCGCCACCCGTGCAGGCTTCCCCGCCACCCGTGCAGGCTGCCCCGCAACCCATCGTGCAGGCTGCGCCGCCGGTCGTCCAGGCGGCACAGCCGCCCGGCCCGCAAGATCCCGCGACCGTCATCGCATCCACCGCTGCCGAGCAGCTGCCGCAGGTGTCTCCGGTCGAGCAATTCCAGCTCAACGGCAACTACCGGCTGGCGACGCAGGTCGACGGCAGCAAGGTGCTCAACAGCCAGGCTTCCGGCACCCTCGACGTCGCGGCCGCGAGGCCGGAATGGGACAGCGCGCAATGGATGTTCGAGCCGGTCGGCGGCACGCCCTTCGTGCGCATCAGGAACAAGTGGAAGGGCACTTATCTTGCCGATTTCAACGGCAAGCCGCGGGCAATGCCGGCGGCGCCCAACGCCACGGAAACCCAATGGACGTTCGAACCGGTTGACGGCACGCCCTTTGTTCAGTTCCGCAACCGCGAGACGGATCGATTCCTGCTGGCGATCAACGGTGCGCCCGCGCTGGTCGACGACTTCCGCCAGGACATGGAGAATTTCAGCCTGTGGCGTCCGTTGCCGGCCGCCAGCGCAGCAGTAGCGCCTCCGCCACCGCCGCGCCCGTTGTATGATTCAGCCGTATCCAGCTGCCGCCAGATCGGCGGCTATTGGACCGGTTCTTCCTGCCGCCGACCCGTATACCTCACACAGCCGCTGGTGTGTCCGCGCGGCTTCGCCTGGGCGGAAGAACACGGCGAATGCGTTTGGGACGGCGGCAGCTGTCCGCCCTGGCAGCTCGCGCCGGGGGGAATCTGCGGTCCGAATCTCGTCTGCCGCGGTGGCGTGGTCGCGCCCGGCGCGCGTGGGTTCCCCGCCTGCTATTGCCCGGCCGGTCAAGTCGCCTGGGGTAACTACCCCAATCTCTCCTGCGTGCCCTCGGTCGCGCGCGTCGCGCCGCTGTTGATTCCAGCGGTGATCGCCGGCACCGCGATTGCCATCATCGGCTCCAACCAGGGCCGCCCGACCATCGGGCAGGTCTACGGCAACAACAGGTTCTGCCCTCCGGGCGCGACAGGTACGCCGCCGAACTGCGTTGCGGCGCAAACCTGTCCTGCGCCTTTGGTCGGCACGCCGCCGAATTGCCAGCGCCTGGTCCAGCCAATCCAGCCCATCAAGAATCCATTCGCCTGTCCGGCGGGACAGGTTCGCGCGCCCAACGACGCTTGCGTTACCATCACCTGTGCCGGCGGCACGATGAGCCAGGGCGCGTGCGTGTGTCCAGCGGGCTCAACGCGCCAGGGCGGCGGGGCCAATTTCCAGTGCGTGGCGGCGACGACTCCGCCCGCGCCGACCCCAGTCTGCGGCGCCGGGCAGACCCTGCAGAATGGTCTCTGCGTCAATGTCGCCCCGGTCATCACCTGTACCGGTGGCCGGATCGAGCAGGGCGTGTGCGGCTGTCCGGCCGGTACGCAGCTGACGGGTGGCGGCAACAGTTTTCAATGCGTCGCAAGCACGGGTGGCGGCACACCGCCGGCTCCGATCTGCAATCTCGGCGAACGGCTCGTCGATGGCAAATGCGTCAACCTCAATGCGGCGATCACCTGCATCGGCGGCCGGATCGAGCAAGGCGTGTGCGGCTGTCCGGCCGGCACGCGGCTGACGGGCGGTGGCAATAACTTCCAATGCGTCGCCAGCACAGGTGGTGGCACACCGCCTACTCCGACCTGCAATCTCGGCGAACGGCTCGTCGATGGCAAATGCGTCAATCTCAATGCGGCGATCACCTGCACCGGTGGTCGGATCGAGCAAGGTGTTTGCGGTTGTCCCGCCGGCACGCAGTTGACGGGCGGCGGTAACAATTTCCAGTGTGTCGCCAGCACGGGTGGCGGAACGCAGCAAACTTGTGCGCCGGGATTCACCGGAACGCCGCCGAACTGTGTGGCAGTTCCTCCGCCTCCGCCGCGCCCGCCGGGAGCGCCTCCGCTCTGCACCGACGGCCAGAACACGGCCAGCGGCTGCCAATGCGCTGCGCCCTTGACCGTGCTGCCGGGAGGCAAATGCACCCAGCCGACCAGGCCGGGTGCCGCCTGTCTCGAAGGTCAGAACATCGCAGCCACCGGCTGTAATTGCGTCGCACCGCTGAAGCCGATCGAGAACGGCTTTTGCGGGCGGCTGCTGCTGAACGAGACCAAGCCCATCGGCAAGGGTGGCGTCTGCACCGAAGGTGCCGACATCAAGGCCACCGGCTGCATCTGCAACATGAACACGGTCGACATGGGCGGCGGCAGATTCGTGTGCAGCGCCAGCCGCACGCCGGCCCCGGCCCCGGTTGGTGGCGGAGGCGGAGGTCCGCCGCTGTGCGCCGACGGCCAGAACACGGCCAGCGGCTGTCGCTGCGCCGCACCGCTGACGGTGCTTCCCGGCGGCAAATGCGCCCAGCCGACCAGGCCCGGTGCGCCCTGCCTCGAAGGGCAGAACATCGCGCAGACCGGTTGCAGCTGCGTCGCACCGCTGAAGCCGATCGAGAACGGCTTCTGCGGCCGGCTGCTGCTGAACGAGACCAAGCCCGTCGGCAAGGGTGGCATCTGCACCGAAGGTGCCGACATCAAGGCCACCAGTTGCATCTGCAACATGAACACGGTCGACATGGGTGGCGGCAGGTTCGTGTGCAGCGCCAGCCGCACGCCGGCCCCGGCGCCGGTTGTAGGCGGTGGCGGAGGCCCGCCGCTGTGCGCCGACGGCCAGAACACGGCCAGCGGTTGCCGTTGCGCGGCGCCATTGACGGTGCTTCCCGGCGGCAAATGCGCCCAGCCGACCAGGCCCGGTGCGCCCTGCCTCGAAGGGCAGAACATCGCGCAGACCGGTTGCAGCTGCGTCGCACCGCTGAAGCCGATCGAGAACGGCTTCTGCGGCCGGCTGCTGCTCAACGAGACTAGGCCCGTCGGCAAGGGTGGCGTCTGTTCCGAAGGTGCCGACATCAAGGCCACCAGCTGCATCTGCAACATGAAGACCGTCGATGTCGGCGGCGGCAAGTTCATCTGCAGCGCCAATGCACAGCCAGGCGTTAAACCTGCAACAGGCGCCGATCCCAATTGCCCCAACTGCAGGGTCGCGCCGCCGAAGCAGGGCCAAGGGCAGGGGGCTAAGCCGCCAGCGCAGTGTCCGACCGGCACCACAGGTACGCCGCCGAACTGCGTGGCGCCGCCGCCGGCGCAGTGTCCTGCAGGCCAGACCGGTACGCCGCCGAACTGTCGGCCGGCCCAGCAGGCTACGTGCCCCGCTGGCTTCACGGGCACGCCGCCGAATTGCGCGAGGCAGCCGCCGGCGCAATGCCCGGCGGGAATGACGGGCACGCCGCCCAACTGCGTGAAGCCGCCGCCAGCGCAGTGCCCTGCTGGCTTCACGGGAACGCCGCCCAACTGCGTGAAGCCGCCGCCAGCGCAGTGCCCTGCTGGCTTCACGGGAACGCCGCCGAACTGCGCGCGTCCGCTGCCGGCGCAGTGTCCCGCTGGCCTCACGGGGACGCCGCCGAACTGCGTGCGTCCGCCGCCGGCGCAGTGTCCTGCCGGCACGACGGGGACGCCGCCGAATTGCCTGGGGGCGCAGCCCGTGAGACCGCAAGGCTGCGTGCCGCCGAAGAAGCTCACCCCGCAAGGGTGCGTCTGAGGTGCGGAACGCAAGACCGGAGCGGCACTGGCCGCTCCGGTCTCGACAATCTCGTCCGCAAGGAGAGAGGATCATGAGCGGGAAGGCATTTTGCGCGCGGTCGCTGGCGTTGATTGCGCCGACAATGCTTCTGTGGGCAGCGTCGGGCGAAATGGCGAGCGCGCAGAGCCGGCTGTTCTCGTGTCCGCATGCGCGCATCATCGAGCTCACCGTCAAGGGGCCGGACACGATCTCGGCCGATCGCGACGTCGGCAAGTCGGTGATCCTGAAGCGCGATCCCGCCAATCCGTCGCGCTATTTCAACGGCGGCTTTGCGGTCACGCTGACGCCGGACCAGGGCGAGCTGGCGCTGGTTGCGCCCGATTGGGGTTCGACCAAGTGTCTCTACGGCTCGCAGAATGTGAAGCCGTTCATCCCGTAACTGCGGCTGCCGCACGGACGCCTCATGGAAGCCATCCCGACACCGCTCGCAATTCGGCCGATCATGATGGAGGCTCGGGTGAAGCCCGTTCTGGCCGCTGCGTTGATGCTGGCCGTTCTTGCGGGGCCCGCCGGGGCGCAGGGCGGCAGGGCGGGGGCTGGCGCCGACCCCTGCGGTCCCGGATTCCGCCAGGCACCGCAGACCGATCGTTGCGATCCGATTCCCGGCGCATCCGGAGAGAAGGCCCGCGCCGCGGGGCGTGCCGGCAAGTTCCCCGTCGGCGGCCAATCGCTCGGTGGCATCGTTCGCAGCGCACCGTCGCAATCGGCTGCGAAGATCGCCAGTCTCGCCGAGGGCGCGCCGTTGACGATCGTCGCACGCGACGTCAAATGGGACGGCTACGACTGGTTCAAGATCTCCTTCGACGGCCGCACCGGCTATCAATGGGGCGGCATCATGTGCTCCCGTCATCAGCTCGATGGCGCTTTGCGCCAATGCGACCAGCCGTGACGGAGGCGGGACGCCGGCCCCTCCCGCCCGGTTTTCCGACAGGACTGCCCGGATAGTCGCCTGTTCACCACCCGTACATCTGCTATCGTCCAGGCTCGATTGTACACAACCGGTGAATTGCCTTGCCTATGCTGCGGTTGGCTTTTCGAATGCTGTGCGCACTCGAAGCATGCCTTGCAATGCCGGCCCTGGCCGAGACGCGTGGCCCGCCCGTCCATATCATATTTCCCTTCGCCGCCGGCAGTTCGTCCGATGCGCTCGCCCGCATCATCGCCGGTGAATTGGGCGCGGGCCTTGGCCGCCCCGTCATCGTCGAACCCCGGCCGGGTGCGGGCGGGCGGATCGGCGTGCGCGCCGTCAAGCAGGCCGAGCCCGATGGCAACACGCTGCTGCTGACGCCGATCGCGCCGATGGCGGTGTACCAGAGTGTCTACCCGTCGCTGGACTACGATCCGGTGAAGGATTTTGCGCCGATCACCCTGGTCGGCACCTACGACTTCGCGATCGCGGTCGGCAGCGAGGTGCCCGCGAAAACGCTGGCCGAGCTTGTGGCTTGGATCAGGGTCAATCCGGCCAAAGCCAATTACGGGACGCCGGGCGCGGGTACGCTGCCGCATTTCCTCGGCGTGATGTTCGCCCGTGCGATCGAGGCTGGAATGCAGCCGGTCGCCTATAACGGCACCGCGCCGCTGCTCGCCGACCTCATCGGCGGGCGCATTCCCGTGATCGTCCATGCCACGAACGAGCTGGTGGAAATGCAGAAGGCGGGCCGCATCAGGGTGCTGGCGACGTCCGGCCTGGAGCGTTCCGAGTTTTTTGCGGACGTGCCGACCTTCCGTGAACAGGGCTATGACCTGCAGGGCAGCGGCTGGTATGGCCTGTTCGCGCCGGCCAGGACACCGCGCGAGACCATTGTGCAGCTCAACGGCATCGTGGCTGCCGCGTTCCGCCGGAAGGATGTGGCCGAACGCATCGGTGTGCTGGGCTTGCGGCCGGTGACCACGAGTCCCGACGCGTTGGCAAAGATCCAGCAGCGCGACATCGATCTCTGGGCGCCCGCGGTGAAGGCGTCGGGCTTCGCCCCGTCGCAATAGGGCAGCCGCGGCCCGCAGGCGGCCGATTAACCGGACGTTAGGGTTAACAGTCTATTGCTGGCCCATTCGGTTCCGCGCCCCGAGAATGTGCCATGCGTCTTCCATCCATTGCCCGGCTGTTGGGCTCCGTCGCCGTCACGGCCTTGCTGGCCTCAGGCCTCGGCGGCTGCAAGACCATGGGCGATATCACGGGCTCGCTGGCCTCGAAATCCGACACCGCCGCCCCGGCCGATCCGCGCCGCAGCGCTGAAGCCTACGGCGAACGCTACCGCGCCAACCCCAAGGACGCCGAAGCAGCTCTCGGCTACGGCCAGGCGCTGCGCGCCACCGGCCAGCGCGCCCAGGCCGCGGCTGTGCTCGAACAGGCCTCGCTGGCCCATCCCGGCAACAAGCAGCTGCTGGCCGCCTATGGCCGCGCGCTCGCCGACAACGGCAACTTCCAGATGGCGTTCGACGTGCTGAGTAAAGCGCACTCCCCCGACAATCCGGACTGGCGCATCCTCTCGGTGCAGGGTGCAGCGCTCGACCAGATGGGCAAGCACCAGGAAGCCCGCGGCTATTATGCGAGCGCGCTGCGCATCGCGCCCGAGGAGCCGTCGGTGCTGTCCAATCTCGGCATGTCCTATGTGCTCTCGCGCGAACTGCCGAAGGCCGAGGAGACGCTGCGCAGGGCCCAGGCCACCGGCCGCGCCGACGCGCGCGTGCGGCAGAACCTGGCTCTCTCCGTCGGCCTGCAGGGCCGCTTCGCCGAGGCGGAAACCATCGCGCGCGCCGACCTGCCGCCGGACGAAGCCGCCGCCAACGTCGCCTATCTGAAGCAGATGCTGGCCCGCAAGGACGTCCCGCGCACCGCCGCCCGCGGCAAGCCGCCGGTCGTGGCGCAGGATCTGTCGGATTGATCCACTGGTTCATCGAGGGCTGTAGGATGGGTAGAGCGTAGCGAAACCCATCAAACCATCGTGCCCGGAAGGAAGTTGGTGGGTTTCGCTGCGCTCTACCCACCCTACGAAGCCGCGGCCTCGGCGAAGGCGCCTCACTGCATCGCCGCGATCTTGATGTAGGTCGGCCCGAGAATGACCACGAACAGCACCGGCAGGAAGAACAGGATCATCGGCACGGTGAGCTTGGGCGGCAGCGCGGCTGCCTTCTTCTCGGCCTCGTTCATGCGCATGTCGCGGTTTTCCTGCGCCATCACGCGGAGCGACTGGCCGAGCGGCGTGCCGTAGCGTTCCGACTGCATCAGCGCCAGACAGACCGACTTGACGCCTTCGAGCCCGGTGCGCCGCGCCAGGTTCTCGTAGGCGACTTTGCGGTCCTGCAGGTACGACAGCTCGGCCGTGGTCAGCGTGAACTCCTCCGACAGCGCCACCGACTGCTGCACGATCTCGCCCGCGACCTTGCGAAAGGCGACTTCCACCGACATGCCAGACTCGATGCAGATCAGCAGCAGGTCGAGCGCGTCGGGAAACGCCCGCTTGACCTGCAGCTGGCGCTTGCTGATGGCGTTCTTCAGGAACAGCATCGGCGCCTGCAGGCCGAGATAGGCGATGCCGACGCAGATGCCGATCTTGATCGGCAGCGACTTCTGCATCTGGGAGATCACGAACACGTAGAGCACGGCGCCGATGAACAGCACGATCGGTGTCACCAGGCGGGCGAACAGGAAGGTGACGTAATGTGCCGGGCCGCGGTAGCCGGCCATCACCAGCTTCTCGCGTGCCGCTTCCTGGGCGAGGTACTTGGTCAGGTTGAAGTCTTCGACGACCCGGGAAACCACCTGCTTCGGCGTCTGCCGCAGCGTGACCTTTTCGGACTTGTTGAGGCGCTCGCGCTCGCGCTGGCGCATGCGTTCGCGCTCGCTCGCCACCGCCTTCATGCGCTTGGCCATGTTCTCGCCGGCGAGCAGCGGCATCACCAGCGTATAGACCGTCAGGCTGGCGGCGATCGCCGCGAACAGCATGGTCATGAAGCGGACGTCGTGGAGCTTCGCTATCAGGAAATCGACCATATCCGCACCGTCAGAAGTCGAAGTTGATCATTTTCTTCATCACCATGACGCCGATCGACATCCAGATGACGCAACCCACCAGCATCAGCTGACCCATCGGGTCGGTCCACAGCAGCGAGATGTAGTCCGGCGTTGTGAGGTAGACGAGGATCATCACGATCGGCGGCAGCGCGCCGATGATGCCGGCGGATGCCTTGGCTTCCATCGACATCGCCTGGATCTTCTCCGCCATCTTCTTGCGGTCGCGCAGCACCTTGGAGAGGTTGCCGAGCGCTTCGGAGAGGTTGCCGCCGCTCTTCTGCTGGATCGCGATCACGATGCCGAAGAAATTGGCCTCCGGCACCGGCATGCGCTCGTACAGCCGCGAGCAGGCGTCGCCCAGCGGCATGCCGATCGCCTGGGTCTCGATGATGGCGTTGAACTCGCTGCGCAGCGGCTCCGGCGCGTCGGCGGCAACCACCTTGATCGATTCGAACAGCGGCAGGCCCGCCTTGATGCCGCGGACGATGACGTCCACCGCGTCCGGCAGCGCGGCGAGAAAGGCCTTCTCGCGCCGCTTCTTCAGGAAGGCAAGCATCCAGCGCGGCACGCCGAAGCCGAAGGCGAAGCCCATGCCGACGGTGCCGGGGAGGCTGCCGGAGACCACGAACGCGACGACGGCGCCGATCAGGCCGAGCACGCCGGAAAAGATCCAGAATTTCTGCGTGGTCCAGCCGAGACCGGCCTGCATCAGCCGCGAGCTGAGCGTGACCTTGCTCGCCCTGGCGCGCGCCTCGATCTCCTTCAGCGAGCCTTCGACCTGCTCGCGGCGCGACTTCTGGGCCTTGTTGTCGGCCCGCCGCGCCGCCGGCTCGGGCTTTGCAATCAGGTCGCGGCGGGCCGCGGCCTGCCGCTCGCCCGACAGCATCGGGTAGATGAAGACCCAGGCGAGGCCGCCGACCGCGGTGGCGGCGAGGAAGCCGAGTGCGAGGTTCTGCATGTTCATGGCGCGTCCCTCAGCTCTTCGGCTTTGCTTCGGAAGCATCGAGGGCCGCAGCCAGCCGCTTCTCCTCGTTGTAGTACCGCGCACGCTCCCAGAACTTCGGCCGGCCGATGCCGGTCGAGCGGTGCTTGCCGATGATCTTGCCGTTGGCGTCCTCGCCGATCATGTCATAGAGGAAAATGTCCTGGGTGATGATGGTATCGCCTTCCATTCCCATCACCTCGGTGATGTGGGTGATGCGGCGGGAGCCGTCGCGCAGGCGCGCCGCCTGGACGATGACGTCGATCGAGGCGCAGATCATCTCGCGGATGGTGCGCGAGGGCAGCGAGAAGCCGCCCATCGTGATCATGGATTCGCAGCGCGACAGCGCCTCGCGCGGATTGTTGGCGTGCAGCGTGCCCATCGAGCCGTCATGGCCGGTATTCATGGCCTGCAGCAGGTCGAACGCCTCGGGTCCGCGGACTTCGCCGACGATGATCCGTTCGGGACGCATACGCAGGCAGTTGCGCACCAGCTCGCGCATGGTGACCTGGCCTTCGCCCTCGATGTTGGGCGGGCGGGTTTCCAGCCGCACCACGTGCGGCTGCTGCAACTGGAGCTCGGCGGCGTCTTCGCAGGTGATGACGCGTTCGTCGTGCTCGATATAGTTGGTCAGGCAGTTCAGCAGCGTGGTTTTGCCGGAGCCGGTACCGCCGGAGATCAGCACGTTGCAGCGGCAGCGGCCGATGATCTGCAGGATCTCGGCGCCCTCCGGCGTGATCGCACCGAACTTGACCAGCTGCTCCAGCGTCAGCTTGTCCTTCTTGAACTTGCGGATGGTGAGTGCGGGACCATCGATCGCCAGCGGCGGCACGATGGCGTTGACGCGCGATCCGTCGGCGAGGCGCGCGTCGCAGATCGGCGAGGATTCGTCGACACGGCGGCCGACCTGGCTGACGATGCGCTGGCAGATGTTGAGCAGCTGCTGGTTGTCGCGGAAGCGGATTCCGGTGCGCTGGATCTTGCCGGCGACTTCGATGTAGACCGTGCCGGCGCCGTTCACCATGATGTCGGCGATGTCGTCGCGCGACAACAGCGGCTCCAGCGGGCCGTAGCCGAGCACGTCGTTGCAGATGTCGTCGAGCAGCTCTTCCTGCTCGGCGATCGACATCACGATGTTCTTGATCGCGATGATCTCGTTGACGATGTCGCGGATTTCCTCGCGCGCCGACTCGCTGTCGAGTTTCGCCAGCTGGGCGAGGTCGATCGCCTCGATCAGCGCGCCGAAGATGGTGGCCTTGACCTGGTAGTAGTTGTCGGACCGCCGGGCTTCCATCGGCGGGGCGGGCGGCGGCTTTGCCGGGGAAAGCGGCGGGGAGGCAACCACCGGCGAAGCCGCCGGCGCGGCCGGCGCAGCCGAAGGCGCCGGCACGGGAGCCGAGGGTTTTACGACCCGCTGGTCGCTATCTGCACGCTTACCAAACACGACGGCACTCCGGACGGCTTACTTGCCACGCAGTTTCCCGATCAGGGGGGACAGGAACGAACTCTTCGGCTTCTTGGTCTCGCCGCGGCCGGTCAGGCGCTGGGCGATCTGCAGGAACGTTTCGGTGGTGCGGTGATTGGCAGAGATTTCCGCGATCATCTGCCCGTTGTTGGCGGCGGCGCCGAACATCTGCGGCTCGAACGGGATCGTCGCGATCGGCTGGCTCTCGATCGCCTTGGCGAACTCGGTGGCGGCGATCTCGGGGCGCTTGGGGACACCGACCTGGTTGAGGCAGTAGAGCGGCGCACGGTCGTTCGGCCGCGCAGCCTTCAAGAGGTCGAAGATGTTCTTGGTGTTGCGCAGGCTGGCGAGATCCGGCGAGGCGACGATCAGGATGTCGTCGGCGCCGATCAGCGCGCGCTTGGTCCAGCCCGACCACTGGTGCGGCACGTCGAGCACGATGCACGGCATCGAGGCGCGCAGCGTATCGAAGATGGCGTCGAAGGCGTCGTCGCCGAAATCGTAGACCCGGTCGAGCGTGGCGGGCGCCGCAAGCAGGCTCAGATGATCGGTGCATTTCGACAGCAGGCGGTCGATGAAGGCGGTATCGACCCGGTCCGGCGAGAACACCGCATCGGCAATGCCCTGCGCAGGATCCTGGTTGTAGTCGAGGCCGGCGGTGCCGAAAGCGAGGTCGAGGTCGGCAACCACGGAATCGAGCGCGAGGTCGCGGGCGATCGCCCAGGCGACGTTGTGGGCGATGGTGGATGCGCCGACGCCGCCCTTGGCGCCGACGATGGCGATGATGCGCCCGACGGCCTTGGCTTCTGGCGCGGAGAACAGATTGCAGATCGAGCGCACCACGTCGAGCGCGGTGACCGGCCCGATCAGATAGTCGCTGACGCCGCGGCGCACCAGCTCGCGGTACAGCGCGACGTCGTTGACGCGGCCGATCACGACGACGCGTGTGCCGGCGTCGCAGACCGAAGCAAGCTGGTCGAGCCCGGCGAGCACGTCGTTGCGGGCTTCGGTCTCCAGAATGATCACGTTCGGCGTCGGGGCCGAACGATAGGCCTCGATGGCGGCGGCCATGCCGCCCATCTGGATCTTCAGATGCGCCTTGCCGAGGCGGCGGTCCTCGCCCGCCGACTGCACGGCAGCCGCGGTCTCGACCGTTTCGCAGAACGCCTGCACCGACACCCGCGGCGCCGGCGCGATGTGGTCATCTGCCGGCGGCGAGGTGGTCTCAGGCCGTTCTTCCTGGTTCTGGCGCGCGTAGCTGATCATTTGCCTGTGTCGCTGAGTTTGGCCTTGTCGGCCTCGGGATAGAGCGTCGTGGTCGAAGTACCCTTGCGGTACTTCTCGAAGCCGACGTTGCGCCGCATGGTGTAGGCCGGCGTCTCCGCGCGCGGCTGCACCAGGTCGGACGGCTCGTCGATCATCGCAGCGAGGTTGCGCTGATGGGCGCAGCCGAAATTGTAGTACGTCTTGTTCTCGAACCAGCTCGTGTTCTTGAAGGAGGCGCCGATGTCCTCCGGCCAGAGGCCGCAGGGGCCGGCGGTCGCCGAGATCTTCGGATAGTTGAGCCGGATCGCCGCCATGTGCCGCGGATCCTTCGGCTGGTACTGCCGCACGCTCACCGCGCGCGGCGGCACGCCGGCGGCCGCGATCATCGCGCGTATCTCGCGCAGGGTTTCATGTGCGGCGCGCGCGTTCGGGGTGCCGACCGGCATGTCGATGGTGATGCCGCCGGTGGCTTCACGCAGCCAGGTCTGCGCCATGCCCATGACGTCGGCGCGCTGGGCGGCGGTCATGCCGCCGCGGCCGGTGCCGATGAACACGACGATGGAGCGGTCGGCTTCCGTCACCGCGATCGGGTGACGCAGGCGGTAGTCTTCCGGGTAGGGTTCGGCCGCCATGATCGGCGCGTAGGTCTTGCAGGCGCCGAGCGTGACCGCAACGCCGAGCAGCGTTGCGGCAAGGCGCGCGGCCCGGCGGCGTCTGGCGGGTGATTTGGCAGTGATGGTCATTGTCGTAGCCGCCCTCAATCCGTGATGAATCCATAGGTGCCGCGGTAATTCCTCGCCGGATCGACGCGGCCGGGCACGCCGTAGATGCGATTGATGCTGCCCAGCAGGTCAGCCTGCGGGTCGCTCGCATTGGCAAATCCGTCATCCGGCCTCGACAGGTCCTTCTGCGCCACCGCGCGCACGACATAGGGCGTCACCAGCACCATCAGCTCGGTCTGGCTGCTGACGAAGTCGCGGCTGCGGAACAGCGAGCCGAGGATCGGCAGCTGCGTCAGGCCGGGCAATCCGTTGATCGCCTGCTTGGTCTGCTCGGCGATCAGGCCGGCCATCGCCATCGCGCCGCCCGAGGGGATTTCCAGGGTGGTCTCGGCGCGACGGGTGCGGATCGAGGGAATGGTCAACGAAGAGCCCAGCTGGTTCAGCGTGATCGCGTTGTCGTTGGAAAGTTCCGAGACTTCCGTCATCACGCGCAGGCTGATGCGGCCCTCGGTCATCACCACAGGGGTGAAGTTGAGCGAGATGCCGAATTTCTTGTACATGATCTGCGTCGTGCAGACGCGCGTAATGGGATCGCAGGAATAGCCTGCCGGGATCGGGAATTCGCCGCCGGCGATGAAGGTCGCGGATTCGCCGGAGATGGCCGTGAGATTCGGCTCGGCCAGCGTGCGCACCACGCCGGCGCTTTCCATGGCGCGGATGATGGCCTGCACGTTGGCGCCGCCGCCGAAGGTACCGGTGATGTTGTTGCCGGTGACCAGCGAGCGGCCCAGCGCGGTGAACGGGTTCTGGTTGTTGAAGCTCACGACCGAGGTGCCGTAGGTCAGGCTGCCGTTGAGGTCGATGCCGAGCTGCTTGACGATGTTGCGCGCGACTTCGGCGACGGTGACCTTCAGCATCACCTGGTCGCGGCCGCGCACCACGATGGAATTGACGACCTTGTCCTGACCGCCGGCGAGCTTGGCGGCGAGATCGCCGGCCTGCTGCGCCTCGATCGGGCTTGCGGCGGTGCCGGTCAGCACGATGCTGTCGCCGAGGCCGTCGATCTGGATTTCGGAGTGCGGCATGATCTGCTTCAGCGCGGCGCGCGCGCCGTTGAGGTCGCGTTTCACCGCGATGTCGTAGGCGGCGATCTGCTGGCCCGCCGAGTCGAAGAACACGATGTTGGTCTGGCCCACCGCGGCGCCGATGATGTAGGCGCGCTGCGCCGAACGGACCACGGCGTTGGCGATCTTGGGATCGGCGACCAGCACGTCCTTGACGTCGCGCGGCAGGTCGATGACGACGGACTTGCCGACGCCGAGCGACAGGAAGCGCGCATTCGCCTGCCCGTCGGCGGAAGAAGGCGCAGTCCCGATGCGATAATCACCGGCGAATGCCGGCCCGACCGCGGCCTGGTTGAACATCAGCGCCGCAACCGCCGAAAGCGACAGGGCGCGGGCCGTCAGGCGCCGCAACGTCGATCTGGTTCCCCTGCACTTCATTTCCGGTGTCCCCATCGTCACTTCTGCATCGTCGTCGGGCTGACGACGCCATAACGAACCACGTTGACGCTTTCGCCGCGCCGCGCCCGCAGGCCGTCCTCGTCGAGCTTCTCGACCATGTTGACGTCGGCGATGGAGCGCAGCGCCAGCGACAGCGTGCCGGTCTGGCGCGCTCGCGCCAGCGTCTCGGTCTGCTCGGGCTTCAGCTCCAGCGTCACTGTCTTGCCGACCACCGCGTTCTGGCCTTCCTTCTCCTTCGGCGCCTGGTCGATCGCGAGCACGCGCACGTTGGACAGGATGATCTCGGAGACGGCGAGGTCGGGTCCGCCCTTGCCGTCGGGATTCTTCTCGCGCCGCGTCAGGATGACGTCGACGCGGTCGTTGGGCAGGATGAAGCCGCCCGCGCCGGTTTCCGGCGAGATTTCGGTGGAGACCGCGCGCATGCCGGTCGGCAGGATCGCGGCCATGAAGCCGGAACCGTCGGCCTTCACCAGCTTGGGTTCGCGGATCGGCTCGCCGGCGATGAAGGGCGAGCGTGCGATCGAGCCGGTGATTTCCTTGGTGGCCTCCGGGCGATCGGTCCTCTTGATGAAAGTGCCGCTGGCGGTCGCGGCCGGCCAGGTCTGCCATTGCAGATCGTCGGGCTTCACCGACTGGCCGAGGCCGATCTCGTTCTTGGCGACGAGAACGTCGACGGTCTGCAGTTGCGCGACCTGTTGAACGGGAGCCGGCTTGTCGTCTGATCCACTCGCCAGATATGCGGCAATGCCACCGGCAACGATGGCTACGGCAAGGACTGCGATCCGTGCGGGATTCATACGCTTCACTTTCCACATTACGCCGCGACGCTTCCGCCGCTGTAACGGGAGTTGACCAGCTATTCGTCAAAGCATGGTTAATGGAGCGTGAGTAAATTGCCTTAACGGAGAGTTACTTGACGGGATTGTCTGGCGGCTGTTGCGGGAGTTCAGCGCAGCGCGAGGCGGGCGAGATCGACCGCCTTCATCCATTCCGTCTCGGGATAGATCATCAGCGCGCCGATCGCGAGTGCGATGCCGTAGGGGATGCCGGTCTCTTTGGCATGAAGCCGGGCGAGCCAGGGCTGGCCGGCGAACGATACCGGCAGCGGCCATTGCCGGAACTGTAGCAGCAGCAGCGTCAGTGCCCCGCCGAACAGCGAGGCGTAGAGCAGGTAGTTCATCAGATGGGCAAAGCCGAGCCAGAGCGCCACGGCCGCGGCCAGTTTGGCGTCGCCGCCGCCGACCCAGCCCATGGCAAAGCAGCCGAAGGCGATCGCCAACACCAGTGCGCCCGCGGCGACATGCATCAGGATGTCGTGGCCGCTCATGCCCGAGGCGACCGCCAGCATCAAAAAGCCTGCCGCCAGCGCCAGCGAGACCCGGTTGGAGATCGTCATGGTGAAGAGGTCGCTCGCGGCCGCGAACGTCATCAGGGCCGGGAACAACAGGAGGCGGGCGGTGTCGAGGATCATGTCTGGGTGCCCGGGTATTGGCGCGCGAGGACGGAGCCGTATGCTAGCCGCCAATGATGAAAGATCGGGAAACGCGGCGTTTCACAGCATGCTGGCGATGCGCGCCGCGAGCATCGTCACGGCCAGCAGGAGCGACAGGCAGACCAGGGCAGTCGGACGGTCGAGCCGGCTTGCGGCGGACAGCGCCGTGACCTCGATTCGCGGGAACTTGCGCATGGGCTGCGACAACGCTGCGGACGGGTTGGACTCGAAAAAGGAAAGGCCCCGGGAACACCCGAGGCCTTTTTGCAAGCAACGCTCGCAACCCCCGCTTACTTGAGCGAGGTGTTGATCGAGGTGAACTTGTTGTTCAGGTTCGTGCCGAGGCCGTTGACCACGGCGATGATGGCCAGCGAAATGCCGGCAGCGATCAGGCCGTATTCGATCGCGGTGGCGCCGGATTCGTCCTTCACGAAACGGGCAAGCAGGTTTTTCATACTCAACTCCATGTACACGTGGCTGTCGAACTCAGGTTTGGTCGAGCCGGCGTTCTCAGCACCGTGACCATGCCGTCACCCTAGGGTGCGACAATTGCAGCACCGTTAATTTGATCGCGCAAAACCCGGTGGAACCGGCTGTTCTTGAGCACAGTAAATGTGTCATTAAGGAAGCTGATAAAATGCGGAAATATCCTGCCGCGCCATTATGATGGATGCGAAATGATGGATGCGAAACGCATCTGCGTTCATGGCTCCTTAAGCGCGCCCGCGTAACGCTTTCGATACTGCTGCTGCCGGACGAGGAAGCGATGTCGAACCTGCCCATGGAAGTCGTCGAAATGCTCGGCCAGACGATCGCCAAGGTGGTTCCGGTGACGATTGCGCTGGCCCTGGTCTTCACCGTGCTGACGCACTTCTGGGCCTGCAATCCCGGCAAGCCCTGGTGGCGCAAGCGCGAGCTCGTCACCGACGTCTGCTACTGGTTCTTCGTGCCGCTGTTCGCGCGGGTTTTCCGCATCGGCCTGCTGGTGATCGGCGCCGGCTTCTTCTTCAACATTCACGATGCGGACGAGCTGATCGCCTTCTACGACAATGGCCACGGCCCGCTGGCGGCCCTGCCGTTGTGGGCGCAGGCGATCCTGTTCCTCGTGCTGGCCGACTTCATGCTGTACTGGCTGCATCGCATGTTCCACGGCGGCGGCTTCTGGAAGTATCATGCCATCCACCATTCCTCCGAGGATCTCGACTGGATTTCGGCCGCGCGCTTCCATCCCGTCAACCTCGTGCTCGGCACCATCGGCGTCGACGTGGTGCTGCTGCTGGCCGGCCTGTCGCCGAACACCATGATCTGGCTGGCCCCGTTCAACCTGTTCCACTCGGCCTTCGTGCATGCCAACCTGAACTGGACGCTCGGGCCGTTCCGCTACGTGCTGGCGACGCCGGTGTTCCACCGCTGGCACCACACCTCGCAGGAGGAGGGAGGCAACACCAATTTCGCCGGCACCTTCCCGGTCTGGGACCTGATGTTCGGTACCTACCGGATGCCCGAGAGCCGACTTCCGGACAATTACGGCATCGACGAGCAGAGCAGTTTCCCGCACGAGATCGCGGGACAGATGGCCTACCCCTTCCGCCGCCAGGCCTCGGCCCCTCCGGCTTGAAATTGCAGGGAAATATCCGGCATTTTCACCCGCCTCTTTGCGATTATTTCACACATTGTCGTCACCTTAGCTGACGTCGGGCGCCGGCTCGGCAGCGTATCGCTTTTGCCGGCTTGTCAACGCCCCGGAGTAGAGTATGGCGTACACCTTGCGTAACCGCGCTTTCGCGCGTTTCGGCTTCCGTTCCCTCGCAATGGGCCTTTTGTTGTGGCCGGCGCTGGCGCTCGCTGCGCCCGTACCTCCGATGGGCGATTCCATTGCCGTCAATGTCGACCAGGCCAAGCTGGTCAAGCTGCCCGGCAAGGTCGCCACCATCGTGGTGGGCAACCCCCTGATCGCCGACGTCACGCTGCAGCCGGGCGGCATCATCGTCGTCACCGGC
This sequence comes from uncultured Bradyrhizobium sp., assembly GCA_964504705.1. GTDB lineage: Bacteria > Pseudomonadota > Alphaproteobacteria > Rhizobiales > Xanthobacteraceae > Bradyrhizobium. The sequence continues at coordinate 18,595 of CAZDEZ010000035.1, read as the reverse complement.
AAGGGCTATGGCGCCACCAACTTCATCGCGCTCGACCGCACCGGCGAAGTGCTGGTGGACCGCGTCATCCAGGTCGAAGGCCCGACCGACCAGCTGGTTACGGTCTATCGCGGCGTGGAGCGGGAATCCTATAGCTGCATGCCGATCTGCCAGCGCCGCATCACCCTCGGCGACGGCGGCGACTACTTCAAGGCGACCATGGACCAGGCGGGCTCGCTCAACAGCTCCGCCACGGGGCAGGCGGCCGCCGCCGCCAACAAGGCGCCGAACTAGGTCGAAAGATCACGTCAGGGCCGCGCCGCGCGAATCGCGCCGCGCGGCTTTTGCTTGCCGCAACTGGTTAAGATTTCGTTGACGGGGCGGGCCCGACTGCTCGAAACGAGCGAAACATTTCAACAATCAGTTTCCGCTATTTCTGCTTCAGGTGACTGTCTCACCCAAGGGATTTCAGGGATGCCCGCGTCAGACGTCTCAGCTCGGCCGAAGCGATTTTTTCGCAGATTCCGCAGGGATCGCCGTGGCTCGGCCGCGGTCGAGTTCTCGCTCGTCGCCGTTCCGTTCTTCGCGCTGCTGTTCGCCATCATCGAGACCGGCATGGTGTTCTTCGCCGGTCAGGTTCTGGAGACCGCGATTCAGGACGCGGGGCGGAAAATCTATACCCACCAGTTGCAGGACGCCGGCCTCACCTCGACGCAGGCGAAGGCGCAGTTCCTGACCGACGTCTGCGGCGTCGCCGGAATCCTCATGAACTGCTCGGCGTCGGGCGGCGTCGGCTACGTCGACGTCGACGTGAAGTACTATCCGGCCGGCACCGCCGTCACCATCACCGATCCGATCGACGCCGGCGGCGCCTACGATCCGAGCGGGTTCACCTTCAACATGCCGCCCGCCGGCTCGACCGGCACCGTGGTAGTACGCGGCTTCTATCAGTGGCCGCTGTTCGTCACCGGCCTCGGCTACAACATCGCCAACATCAACCGCTACAGCTCCAGCAGCAAGCGGCTGCTCGCCTCCACCATGGCCTTCCATGTCGAACCGTAACGCCGCGGGGTCAAACGCCATGCGCAAGCCTTCGTACCGGACCTGCAACCTGATCGGCCGCTTCGCCCGTGACCGCCGCGCCAACGCCGCGGTGGAATTCGCCTTCATCGTGCCGCTGATGCTGGTAATGTTTTTCGGCACGGTGGAGTTTTCCTCCGGCGTCGCGGTCAACCGCAAGGTGACGCTGGTGGCGCGCAACATGTCGGACCTCGTCTCGCAGTCGTCTTCCGTGACCGACACCGACCTCACCAACTTCACCACGACCGGCAAGGCGATCATGACGCCTTACGATTCGACGCCGCTCAATGCGACGGTGAGCGAACTCTATATCGATCCCGCCACGCTCAACGCCAAGGTGAAATGGAGCAAGGGATCGTCGCCGCGCGCCGTCGACTCCACGGTGAGCATCCCGAGCGCGCTGAAGGTCGGCGGCACTTATCTGATCTACAGCGAGGTCAACTACAAATACGTGCCCGCGGTCGGCTACGTGATGGCGAAAAGCGGCATCACGCTGTCCGACTTCACCTTTACCCGCCCGCGCCAGTCGCTCTGCGTGCT
>CAZDEZ010000035.1:0-16896 GCA_964504705.1 uncultured Bradyrhizobium sp. | reverse complement strand
GCATCACGCTGTCCGACTTCACCTTTACCCGCCCGCGCCAGTCGCTCTGCGTGCTCTACAGCCAGACCGTCTGCCCGACCTGATCGCGCGCCGCGCACTGCAAGAACAAGGCCTGCAAAACAAAAAGGCCGCTGCATCCGGCAGCGGCCTTTTCGCATCACGATTGAAGTCCCGGCATTCCCCGGAAGACGCGCGTCAGGCGACGCGGAGATTGTCGGCCGCAGACTTGCCGGAACGGCGGTCCGCAACGATCTCGTAGGAGATCTTCTGGCCTTCGCGCAACGTGCCAAGGCCGGCACGTTCGACGGCGCTGATGTGCACGAACACGTCGTTGCCGCCGTCATCCGGCTGGATGAAGCCGAAGCCCTTGGTCGCGTTGAACCACTTCACAGTTCCCATGCTCACGGGGATAGTCCTCTAGTAATAAAAGTTCGAAGCCCACTTTCGATAGGCTGGGTGAGATCGAATTTTTGGAAGGGTCGTCAGCGTCTGAACCGGCTGTTGCACCGGTGGATAGCTAATGTCGTCCGGCCGAAACTCGATAAGTCAATATTATTCGAACACAGCCCTCAAAACAATCCTGAGACGAGCGAATTTTTGCTGCACGGCGTTCGTGTGGGCGGGTCGCGCATGCCACGAAAATGCCACGCGCGATGCCTGTTTTTGTCGCTACCTGCGGCCGCGGAACTGGCCGCCGCGCTGCGGGCCGCGCTGGGGGCCCGGGCCCGCCGAGGCCGGCCGCTCGTCCTTGTGGCGGAAGATCAGGCGGCCCTTTTCGAGGTCGTAGGGCGACATCTCGACGGTGACGCGGTCGCCCGCCAGCGTCTTGATGCGGTTCTTCTTCATCTTGCCGGCGGTATAGGCGACGATTTCGTGCCCGGCGTCGAGCTGCACGCGGTAGCGCGCGTCGGGCAGGATTTCGGTGACCAGTCCCTCGAACTGGATCAGCTCCTCTTTAGCCATGGTTCTCTCCAGGTCGTGGACGGTCAGGCTTGCGGACGTCGGTTGCGGTTGGGTTTGAATTTCGGCCGGCTTTCGCGATGCAAAAAGGCAACCCCCTGGATCCCGTCGGCCTGGCCGCCCTGCGGACGGGCCGACTCATGCCGGTCCCCGCGCGGAGCGGCGCCATGATTACCACCACCCCGCCGTCTCCGGCGAGGGCCTTTCGAGGCTACCGCACCGTCATTGTTGCGATGGGGATGCACGCGCGGCGCAGGCCTGCCGGGGCGGTGTTGCGGGGCCGGCGCAGAAGCCTCGCGGCCGCCCTGGGTACGGCGGTCTTCGCGCGGCAGGCTGACGCGGATCAGACGCTCGATGTCGCGCAGATATCCCATCTCCTCGGCGCCCGCGATCAGCGAGATCGCAACACCCTCGGCGCCGGCGCGCGCCGTGCGGCCGATGCGGTGGACATAGGTTTCCGGAACGTTGGGCAGGTCGAAATTGACGACATGGCTGATGCCGTCGACGTCGATGCCGCGGGCGGCGATGTCGGTCGCCACCAGTGTGCGGATCTGCCCCGTGCGGAATGCGGCCAGCACGCGCTCGCGGTGGTTCTGCGACTTGTTGCCGTGGATGGCGTCGGCGGCGATGCCGGCCTTGGCGAGGGCCTTCACCACCTTGTCGGCGCCGTGCTTGGTGCGGGTGAACACCAGCGCGCGATCGACCGGTTCCTGCTTCAGGAGTTCGGCGAGGAAGGCGTGCTTGGCCGCGAAATCGACCTGGATGATGCGCTGGTCGATCCGCTCCGCGGTCGAAGCGACCGGCGTCACCGCCACGCGGGCGGGATCGCGCAGCATGGCTTGCGCGAGGTCCGCAATGTCCTTGGGCATGGTGGCCGAGAAGAACAGCGTCTGCCGCCTGATCGGCAGCTTGGCGACGATCTTCCGGATGTCGTTGATGAAGCCCATGTCGAGCATGCGGTCAGCTTCGTCCAGCACCAGGAACTCGACCTGGTTGAGCTTCAGCGCGTTGCCTTGCACGAGGTCGAGCAGGCGGCCGGGCGTGGCGACCAGCACCTCGACGCCGCCCATCAGCGCGCGGACCTGACGGCCCATCGGCACGCCGCCGATCGCCAGTGTCGAGGTCAGGCGGATGTGGCGGCCATAGGCGTTGAAGCTGTCGAGGATCTGGCCGGACAATTCCCGCGTCGGCGACAGCACCAGCACGCGGCAGGTCTTGGGTTGCGGCCGGATGCGGCTCTCCAGCAGGCGGTTGAGAATCGGCAGCGCAAAGGCGGCCGTCTTGCCCGTGCCGGTCTGGGCGATGCCGACCACGTCGCGGCCCGCGAGCGCCAGCGGGATGGTTTGGGCCTGGATGGGGGTGGGCGTGTGGTAGTTCTCTTCGAGAAGGGCACGCGAAATGGGATCGGCGAGGCCGAAATCCTGAAAGGAGGTCAAAGGTTTCTTTCTGTCAAAACAGCAGGCGCCCGGCGTCATGCCAGGTGCGCGCGAGGTCATCGAGAGACACCCGCGTGTTTTGGGTATCGAGTTTATGTTGGCTGATGGGGCAAGCCTGAACACCGTCTTGCGGGTTCAGAACACGCGGCTTGCAGTGGCCCCGTCATCACTGACGATTTCACTGATGATTCCTTGGGCCGCGCTGGATATGGCCCATAAAGCCGGCGGTTTCAAGGTGAATTACCGGAAATGGTTTCGCCTTGACGAAAATTCGACATGGGATGAAGCACTTGGATTGGTGCTTCCGCACCCCGGTGTTCAGGCACCGGCGATCCTTGCCGGAAAATTAGACAAAATGCCCGTTTTGCATATTATTTAGACCGCCTGCCGCCAAAGCATACAATTTTTCAGCCTATTTTTTAGGCGGCCTATTCCGGGACGCAGCGGCTTTGCAAAGAATTATAATGTTATTTCAATGGCTTGAGCTAGTTGGTCGCAGTGGCACGAGTCTTGCGATTCCCTTAACGCAGACGGCCGTAGGGGCCGGTCTCGCAGCGTTTAACGCGTCTGCGTCAGGGAGATGACACCTCATGCTTACTCAATTGACTCACGAAATGGCGACGATGAGCCGGCGCCGCTGGCTGGCGGCCACCGCCGGTCTGGTTCTCGGCCTCGCTGCGTTTGGCCCGGCCAAGGCCCAGGAGACCATCAAGGTCGGCGTCCTCCATTCGCTTTCCGGCACCATGGCCATCAGCGAAACCACGCTGAAGGATACGATTCTCTTCCTGATCGAGGAGCAGAACAAGAAGGGCGGCGTGATGGGCAAGAAGCTCGAAGCCGTGGTCGTCGACCCCGCTTCGAACTGGCCGCTGTTTGCCGAAAAGGCGCGCGAGCTCATTACCAAGAACAAGGTCTCGGTCGTGTTCGGCTGCTGGACCTCGGTGTCGCGCAAGTCCGTGCTCCCCGTGTTCAAGGAGCTGAACTCGATCCTGTTCTACCCCGTGCAGTACGAGGGCGAGGAGAGCGAGCGCAACGTGTTCTACACCGGCGCTGCCCCGAACCAGCAGGCAATCCCCGCGGTCGACTACCTCATGAAGGACGAAAAGGTGAAGCGCTGGGTGCTGGCCGGCACCGACTACGTCTATCCGCGCACCACCAACAAGATCCTGGAAGCCTACCTGAAGTCGAAGGGCGTGGCGCAGGAAGACATCATGATCAACTACACGCCGTTCGGTCACTCCGACTGGCAGACGATCGTGGCCGACATCAAGAAGTTCGGCTCGGCCGGCAAGAAGACGGCGGTGGTCTCCACCATCAACGGCGACGCCAACGTGCCCTTCTACAAGGAACTCGGCAACCAGGGCATCAAGGCCAAGGACATTCCGGTCGTGGCGTTCTCGGTGGGTGAAGAAGAGCTCGCCGGTATCGACACCAAGCCGCTGGTCGGCCATCTCGCCGCCTGGAACTACTTCCAGTCGATCAAGTCGCCCGAGAACGACAAGTTCATCAAGGCGTGGCAGGCCTACAAGAAGGATCCGAAGAAGGTCACCAACGACCCGATGGAAGCCCACGTCATCGGCTTCGACATGTGGGTCAAGGCGGTCGAGAAGGTGAAGTCCACCGACGCCGACAAGGTGATCGACGCCCTGCCGGGCATCGAGGCCAAGAACCTGACCGGCGGTACCTCGAAGATGCTGCCGAACCACCACATCACCAAGCCGGTGTTCATCGGCGAGATCAAGGGCAACGGCCAGTTCGACGTGGTCTGGAAGACCCCGGGCCTCGTCCCCGGCGACGCCTGGTCGAAGGAGCTCGAGGGCTCCAAGGACCTGATCGGCGACTGGGTCGGCAAGAAGTGCGGCAACTACAACACCAAGACCAACAAGTGCGGCGGTCAGGGCTCCTGATCCAAGAGGGCTCTTGATCTGAGACGCACCGATAAAATACTGACGACAACGGAGAAGGCGGCGTCACCGCCGCCTTCTCCAAATCTCCTGCCGGGGAAATCCAGTGCCTGTCACTATGCTTGACCGCCTTCGCGCGGCGATCCTTTCATTGTGCCTGCTCGTGGCCTTCGCGGTGCCCGCTCACGCCGGCGCGTTCGAGGACGCGGTCGCCAAGTTCGCCAATGACGATTTCTCCGATACTGCCGAAGCCATCGACGCCATCGCGGCGTCCGGAAATCCGCTTGCCTTCCCGATCATCAGCGCGCTGAACGAGGAACGGCTGTTCGCCGATCCCGAGAGCAAGAAGGTCTACATCAAGCAGGCCGACGACAAGATCGTCGACGCGGCAACGGGAGCCGCCGTCGGCAAGCTGCCCGACGGCGCCAGCGAAGTACGGCTCAACAACCGCCTGCGCCGTGCGGTGGACGCCGCGCTCGGCAGCCTGACGCTGATGTCGCCGGATCCCGCCAAGCGCATCGCGGCCGCGCAGGCGGTGTTCAAGTCGCATGACGAGAACGCGCTGTCCGCCGTCGACGAGGCGCTGGCCAAGGAAACCAACGCCTCCGCGAAGGCCGCCTTCACCGAGGCGCGCGCCGCCATTCTGCTTTTCAAGCCGGATACGTCAGAGCCCGACAAGCTCGATGCCATCGCGGTCGTCAAGGCCAGGGGCGACCAGGAAGCCATGGCGATCCTCACCAGCCTCGGCGCCGATCAGCCGCCGCTGGTTGCCAAGGCGGTGGCGGCCGCCATCACCTCGATCCAGGGCAATCTGGCGATGTGGTCGATGGTGCAGAACGCCTGGTACGGCCTGTCGCTGGGCTCGGTGCTGTTGTTGGCGGCCATTGGGCTCGCCATCACCTTCGGCGTGATGGGGGTCATCAACATGGCCCATGGCGAGATGGTGATGATCGGCGCCTACACCACCTTCGTGGTGCAGGAGGTGATCCGCACCCGCTATCCCGGCCTGTTCGACTATTCGCTGTTCATCGCCGTCCCGCTCGCCTTCCTCGTCGCCGGCGCCATCGGGGTGGCGATCGAGCGCGGCATCATCCGCTTTCTCTACGGCCGACCGCTGGAAACGCTGCTCGCGACCTGGGGCCTGTCGCTGGTGATCCAGCAGGCGGTGCGCACCGCGTTCGGCCCGACCAACCGCGAGGTCGGAAATCCCTCCTGGATGAGCGGCGCCTTCGAGCTTGGCCAGATCACCATCACCTACAACCGCCTTTGGATCCTCGTCTTTACGCTTGCTGTGTTCGCGATCCTGCTCGCCATGCTGCGCTACACGGCGCTCGGCCTCGAGATGCGTGCGGTGACGCAGAACCGCCGCATGGCGGCTTCGATGGGCATCGCCACCTCGCGCGTCGACGCGCTGACCTTCGGCCTCGGCTCGGGGATTGCCGGCATTGCCGGCGTCGCGCTGTCGCAGATCGACAACGTCAGCCCCAATCTCGGCCAGAGCTACATCATCGACAGCTTCATGGTCGTGGTGTTCGGCGGCGTCGGCAATCTCTGGGGCACGCTGGTCGGCGCCTTCACGCTCGGCATCGCCAACAAGTTCCTCGAGCCGGTGGCGGGCGCCGTGCTCGGCAAGATCGCGATCCTGGTGCTGATCATCCTCTTCATCCAGAAGCGGCCGCGCGGCCTGTTCGCGCTCAAGGGACGGGCGGTGGAAGCATGATGCCGCACGTCCTCACCCGTTCGCTCGACCGCGCCTCGACGCTGTTCATCCTGATCGTCGCCGGTATCGGCATTCTGGTCCCGCTGTCGAACCTGCTGCTGCCGGAGGGCTCTTTCTTCCAGGTGCCGACCTATCTGGTGGCGCTGTGGGGCAAGTACGCCTGCTACGCCATCCTCGCTCTCTCGATCGACCTGATCTGGGGTTACTGCGGCATTCTTTCGCTCGGCCATGGCGCGTTCTTCGCGCTCGGCGGCTATGCCATGGGCATGTACCTGATGCGGCAGATCGGCAACCGTGGCGTCTATGGCAACCCGATCCTGCCCGATTTCATGGTGTTCCTGAACTACCCGAAGCTGCCCTGGTACTGGCATGGCTTCGACATGTTCTGGTTCGCGGCTGTCATGGTGGTGCTGGTGCCGGGCCTGCTCGCGTTCCTGTTCGGCTGGTTCGCCTTCCGCTCCCGCGTCACCGGCGTCTATCTGTCGATCATCACGCAGGCCATGACCTATGCGCTGCTGCTCGGCTTCTTCCGCAACGATTTCGGCTTCGGCGGCAACAACGGCCTGACCGACTTCAAGGACATTCTCGGTTTCAACGTTCAGGCCGAGGGCACCCGCTGCGCGCTGTTCTTCCTGAGCTGCGCCGCGCTGATCGGCGCCTTCCTGATCTGCCGCGCGGTCGTCACCTCCAAGCTCGGCAAGGTGCTGGTCGCCATCCGCGACGCGGAATCCCGCACCCGCTTCCTCGGATACCGCGTCGAATCCTACAAGCTGTTCGTGTTCACGCTGTCGGCCTGCATGGCCGGCGTTGCCGGCGCGCTCTACGTGCCGCAGGTCGGCATCATCAACCCCAGTGAATTCTCGCCGGGCAACTCGATCGAGGCCGTAATCTGGGTCGCCGTCGGCGGCCGCGGCACGCTGACCGGCGCGGCGCTCGGCGCCGTCGTGGTCAACTACGCCAAGACCTATTTCACCTCGGGCCCGCTCGCGCCCTACTGGCTGTTCATGCTGGGCGCGCTGTTCATCCTGGTGACGCTGCTGCTGCCCAAGGGCATCGTCGGCACCTTCAATGCATGGTGGGAGCCGTGGAAGGCCGGCCGCGACGCGGATGCCGCCTCCGCCGCCCGCGAAGACGGCGCCGAGCCGAAACCCAACGCGGCGGAGTAAGCGCATGAACGCCATGAACCTCCGCCAGACTTCCGCGCTGCTCTATCTCGACGGCGTCCACGTCTCCTTCGACGGCTTCCACGCCATCAACAATCTGTCGCTGGAAATGCAGCCCGGCGAGATGCGCGCCATCATCGGCCCCAACGGCGCCGGCAAGACCACGATGATGGACATCATCACCGGCAAGACCAGGCCGGATGAGGGTGTGGTGCTGTTCGACGGCACGGTGGACCTGACGCGGCTCGACGAGACCCGCATCGCCGAACTCGGCATCGGCCGCAAGTTCCAGAAGCCCACGGTGTTCGAGAGCCAGACCGTCGAGGACAATCTGCTGCTCGCGCTCAACGTCGATCATAGTGTGAAGGGCACGCTGTTCTGGCGCAGCAACAAGGACGAAGCCGAGCAGATCGACAGAGTGCTGGAAACCATCCGCCTGACCGACGCGCGCAGTCGCCTGGCCGGCAGCCTGTCGCACGGCCAGAAGCAGTGGCTGGAGATCGGCATGCTGCTGGCGCAGGATCCGAAGGTGCTGCTGGTCGACGAGCCCGTGGCCGGAATGACCGACGTCGAGACGCACCTGACCGCGGAGCTTCTCAAGGAGATCAACCGCAACCACACCGTCATGGTGGTCGAGCACGACATGACCTTCGTGCGCGAGCTCGGCGTCAAGGTGACCTGCCTGCATGAAGGCTCGGTGCTGGCGGAAGGCACCATCGACGAGGTGTCGTCGAACGAACGCGTCATCGAAGTATATCTGGGAAGATGAGCATGGGCGCGAATATCCAGTCTCGTGTCCCGGGCACAGCGCAGCATGAGCGCAGCGAAATGGTGCGCTGTAGAACCGGGACCTATGGGTCCCGCATCTGCGGTGCATCACTTCGTGCTGCACCGCGCGCGGGAAACGAGATGCGGAGCATGGGGCCATGCTGAAGGTCGACAACATCAACCTCTATTACGGTGCGGCGCAGGCGCTGCGCGGCGTGTCGCTGACGGCCGAGCCCGGCAAGGTGACCTGCGTGCTCGGCCGCAACGGCGTCGGCAAGACCTCGTTGCTGCGCGCCCTGGTCGGTCAATACCCGATCTCCTCAGGGAGCATCGTCTTCGACGGCGAGGACCTCAACCCGCTGAAGTCCTACGAGCGTGCCCGCCGCGGCATCGGCTTCGTGCCGCAGGGCCGCGAGATCTTCCCGCTGCTCACCGTGGAAGAGAACCTCAAGACCGGCTTCGGGCCGCTGCGGCGCGACCAGCGCAGCATCCCCGACGACGTGTTCTCGCTGTTTCCGGTGCTGGAGAACATGCTCGGCCGCCGCGGCGGCGACCTCTCCGGCGGTCAGCAGCAGCAGCTCGCGATCGGGCGGGCGCTGGTGATGCGGCCGAGGCTGCTTCTGCTTGATGAACCGACCGAGGGCATCCAGCCCTCGATCATCAAGGACATCGGCCGCGCGATTTCCTATCTGCGCAATCTCGGCAACATCGCCATCGTGCTCGTTGAACAATATCTCGACTTTGCCTGCGAGCTCGGCGACAATTTCGCTGTCATGGACCGGGGTGCGGTGAAGTTTAGCTGTGACCGCGAAAACCTCGATCCCGCCGAGATCAGCCGCCAGATGGCGCTGTGAAGCATGATCCGGAAAAGTGGGCACCGGTTTTCCGACAAGATCATGCTCAAATAGGGTTCTGACGCGGCCGCTCATGGCCGCCTCCTGGGGGAAGGATGCGGACCGAGACGCGCGCTGCTTCTGCAATCTTCGCGGCCAACCGTGCACAAGGTAAGGTCGCGTTCGACGTGCGCTGCGAGAAGGGCGTGACGCGGCGGGGGCGCCTGCATGAGTCCGGCTCCTTGCGCGTGCGCTTCCCGTCGCCGGAAGACGATGGCCTGTCGGCCATGTTCGTCAACACCGCTGGCGGCATCGCCGGCGGCGATCGCTTCGACATCGCGATTTCGGCCGGCGAGGGCGCGCGCCTGACGCTGACGACGGCGGCGGCCGAAAAGGTCTATCGCGCGCCGGATGCGCCGGCACGGCTCGACATCTCCCTGAAAGCCGCGAGCGGCGCCCGTCTCGCCTGGCTGCCGCAGGAGACCATCCTGTTCGACCGTGTGAGGATTTCGCGCCGGATCGACGTCGATCTGGCGGAAACCGCCTCGCTTCTGCTCTGCGAAATCGTCGTGTTCGGCCGCGCCGCCATGGGCGAGCGCATGGAGAGCGGCGAGTTCGTCGACCGCTGGCGCCTGCGTCGCGGCGGCAGGCTGGTATTTGCCGAGACGGTCCGGCTCGACGGCGACGTCGGCGCCAAGCTGGCGCGGCCCGCGGTCGCGAAAGGCGGCGGCGCGATCGGCACCGCGTTGATCGTACCCGGCGATGAGGCGGTCGTGGAGCGAATCCGCGAGGCGGCGGACTCCTTTGCCGGCGAGGTCGGCATCTCCGCCTGGAATGGCTTTGCAATGGCGCGTTTCTGTGCCCAAGATGCGGCGGCATTGCGCGCCGACATGATGACCGTGCTCGGCCGCGCCTCGCCTTCGCCGCTGCCCCGCCTGTGGCTGAACTAGTTCTCAACCGACCAGAGTGCTCGCATGAATCTTTCCCCCCGCGAAAAGGACAAGCTGCTGATCTCGATGGCCGCAATGGTGGCGCGCCGCCGCCTCGAGCGCGGCGTCAAGCTCAACCACCCCGAGGCCGTCGCGATCATCTCCGACTTCATCGTGGAGGGTGCCCGTGACGGCCGCACGGTCGCCGACCTGATGCAGGCCGGCGCCCAGGTGCTGACCCGTGCGCAGGTGATGCCGGGCATCCCCGAGATGATCCACGACATCCAGGTCGAGGCGACCTTCCCGGACGGTACGAAGCTCGTCACCGTCCACGAGCCGATCCGATAGGAGTTTTGGCAAATGATCCCCGGCGAACTCTTCATCAAGGACGGCGAGATCGAGCTCAATGCCGGCCGCAAGACCGTGACGCTGACGGTGGCCAACACCGGCGACCGACCGATCCAGGTCGGCTCGCACTACCATTTCTTCGAGACCAACCCGGCGCTGAAATTCGACCGCAAGAAAGCCCGCGGCATGCGCCTCGACATCGCCGCCGGCACCGCCGTCCGCTTCGAACCCGGCCAGACCCGCGACGTGCAACTCGTCGCGCTCGCCGGCAAGCGCACCATCTACGGCTTTCGCGGCGACGTGATGGGCAAGCTGTGAGAAATGACGGAAATGTCTGGAGCTGAACGATGTCCGTAAAGATCAAGCGTTCCGTCTATGCCGACATGTTCGGCCCGACCGTCGGCGACAGGGTGCGGCTGGCCGACACCGATCTCATCATCGAGGTGGAGAAGGACTTCACCACCTATGGCGAGGAGGTGAAGTTCGGCGGTGGCAAGGTGATCCGCGACGGCATGGGCCAGTCGCAGGTGACCAATCGGCAGGGCGCGGCCGATACCGTCATCACCAACGCGCTGATCGTCGACCACTGGGGCATCGTCAAGGCCGACGTCGCCATCAAGGAGGGGATGATTGCCGCGATCGGCAAGGCCGGAAATCCCGACATCCAGCCGAACGTCACCATCGTGATCGGCCCGGGCACCGACGTGATCGCGGGCGAGGGCAAGATCCTCACCGCCGGCGGGTTCGACAGCCACATCCATTTCATCTGTCCGCAGCAGATCGAGCACGCACTGATGTCCGGCGTCACCTCGATGCTGGGCGGCGGCACCGGTCCCTCGCACGGCACGTTCGCCACCACCTGCACGCCCGGCCCCTGGCACATCGCGCGGATGATCCAGTCGTTCGACGCCTTCCCGGTCAATCTCGGCATCTCCGGCAAGGGCAATGCGGCGCGGCCGGCCGCACTGGTCGAGATGATCAAGGCCGGCGCCTGCGCGCTGAAGCTGCACGAGGACTGGGGCACCACGCCCGCCGCCATCGACAATTGCCTGGCTGTCGCCGACGATCACGATGTCCAGGTGATGCTGCATTCGGATACGCTCAACGAATCCGGCTTCGTCGAGGATACGGTGAAGGCGTTCAAGGGCCGCACCATCCACGCCTTCCACACCGAAGGCGCCGGCGGCGGCCACGCGCCTGACATCATCAAGATCGCGGGCCTGAAGAACGTGCTGCCGTCCTCGACCAACCCGACGCGGCCGTTCACCCGCAATACCATCGACGAGCATCTGGACATGCTGATGGTGTGCCACCACCTCGATCCCTCGATCGCCGAAGACCTCGCCTTTGCCGAGAGCCGCATCCGCAAGGAGACCATAGCGGCGGAAGACATCCTGCACGATCTCGGCGCGCTCTCGATGATGTCGTCGGATTCGCAGGCGATGGGCCGGCTCGGCGAAGTTATCATCCGCACCTGGCAGACCGCGGACAAGATGAAGAAGCAGCGCGGATCGTTGCCGCAGGACAAGGGCAAGGACAACGACAATTTCCGCGTCAAACGCTACATCGCCAAATACACCATCAACCCCGCGATCGCGCACGGTGTGTCGAAGCTGATCGGCTCGGTGGAGAAGGGCAAGCTTGCCGACCTCGTGCTGTGGTCGCCGGCCTTCTTCGGCGTCAAGCCGGACTGCATCATCAAGGGCGGCTCGATCGTGGCCGCTCCCATGGGCGATCCCAATGCCTCCATTCCGACGCCGCAGCCCGTGCACTACCAGCCGATGTTTGCCGCGTTCGGCAAGTCGCTCACCGCCTCGTCCGTGGTGTTCACCTCGAAGGCTGCGATCGCCGGTGGCCTCGCCAGGAAGCTCGGCATCGGCAAGACGCTGTACCCGGTGAAGAACACCCGCGGCGGCATCTCCAAGAAGAGCATGATCCATAATGACGCGACCCCTGACATCGAGGTCGATCCGGAGACCTATGAGGTGCGCGCGGACGGCGAGCTCCTGACCTGCGAACCCGCAGAGGTGCTGCCTCTGGCACAGCGCTATTTCATGTTCTAGAACCGCCCACGCCGAAGCAAGAACAACAAGGGAGAGAAGCATGATCTACGTCGTCGCCACCACGCAGGTGAAGCCGGACAGCCGCGATGCCTTCATCGCCGGCCACAGGAAATGCATCGCCGAAACGCTGAAGGAGAAGGGCTGCATCGCCTATGCAGGCCATACCACCATCGACGATCCCAACACCTATGTCGTGGTCGAGCGCTGGGAGAGCCGCGATGATCTCAACGCCCATGGCCGCGCGCCGCACATGAAGGTGTGGCGTGAATATTCCGCGCCGCTGAAGGTCGGGCAGACGGTGATCGAGATCATCACCGCCGACAAGGTGGACACCATCAAGGCATGATCCGGGAAACTTCAGCGCCGGTCTTGCCTCCGGGCCTCGTGCTTCGAGACGCGCGGCCTTGCCGCGCTCCTCAGCATGAGGGTCTCAGACCTCATCCTGAGGAGCGGCCTCTTGGCCGCGTCTCGAAGGATGAAGCCACCGGCGTGCCTTATTGGTCGGGTGCCAAGGCATGATCCGCGCGACGCAGGTTCGAGGACAATATCGGTGGGCAGAAGCGCCCGCCGATACCGTGGTGCTCGACTTCGACGATCGCCATCGGCGGCGGATGGCGATGACCGGCACGCGCGGCCTCGAATTCCTGCTCGACCTAGAGCACGCCGTCGCCTTGCGCGGCGGCGACGCGCTGGTGCTGGAGGACGGCAGGCTGGTCGAGGTGGTGGCCGCGCCCGAACCTTTGGTCGAGATCAGGGGCGCCGATCCCGTGCATCTGGTGCGGATCGCCTGGCACCTCGGCAATCGCCATCTGCCGACGCAGATCGCAGGCAAGGGCCTGCGCATCCGCAGGGATCACGTCATCGAGGAAATGGTGAGGGGGCTGGGCGCGCGCGTCATCGAGATCGAGGCGCCGTTCGATCCCGAAGGCGGCGCCTATGCGGCCGCGCATGCCGCGCACGACCATGCCCACGGCCACACCGGCCATCATGACCACGGTCATCGCCATGACTACGGTCATGACCATGACCATGACCATTCGCATCGGCATGGCGAGCACCATCATCACCATGACGAGCATTGCGACCACGAGCATCACCACGGCGACAGCCATGCTCATGAGCACAAGTAGTTCGGAGCCGCCTGCGGCGCGCGCCATGAGCGAGGCGGAAACCGCCGCGCTCTACCGGCTGATGACCTGGCTTTCGCCGTCCTTCCCGGTCGGCGCGTTCTCGTATTCCAGCGGCATCGAATGGGCGGTGGAGGCCGGCGACGTCACCGACGCCGCCACCTTGCGCGACTGGCTAGCCGCGATGCTCGCCGATGGCGCCGGCTTTTGCGACGCCGTGTTCGTGGTGCAGACCCATCGTGCGGTTTCTTCTCACGACGATGCATCCCTGCGCGATATTGCCGAGCTCGCCGCCGCCTTCGTGCCCTCGCGCGAGCGGCAACTGGAGACGACGACGCAGGGCCGCGCCTTCATCGAGGCCTCGCGCGCGGCCTGGTCCTGCGATGGGCTGGATGAAGTCATCGAAGCCTGTGGCGGACCCATCGTCTATCCCGTCGCCGTCGGCCTCGTCAGCGCCGGCCATGGCGTTCCGCTGGAGCCCACGCTGCACGCCTTCCTGCATGCGGTGGTGTCGAACTGGATTTCCGCGGGCGCCCGGCTGATCCCGCTCGGCCAGACCGACAGCCAGCGCGTGCTGGCGCAGCTCGAGTCTGACGTGGCGGCAACCGCAAGACGCGCCATCGGTGCGACACTCGACGATCTCGGCAGCGCCACCTTCCGCGCCGATCTCGCCAGCCTGCGGCACGAGACGCAATACACGCGGTTGTTCAGGTCATGAATTTATCCACGCCGTCGTCCCGGCGAACGCCGGGACCCATAACCACGAACGCCTGTGGTTTTGCGACGCTGGAGCTCCAGCACGGCGTAACAAGTTCCCTTTGTGGTTATGGGTCCCGGCGTTCGCCGGGACGACGGTGGAGAGAACATGGCTAGCAAATCCCATGGCCCCCTGCGGGTCGGCGTCGGCGGTCCGGTCGGCTCGGGCAAGACCGCGCTGATGGACCTGCTCTGCAAGAACATGCGCGAGCGCTACGACATCGCCGCCATCACCAACGACATCTACACCAAGTGGGACGCCGAATTCCTGGTGCGCTCAGGCTCGCTGACGCCGGACCGTATCGCCGGCGTCGAGACCGGCGGCTGTCCGCACACCGCGATCCGCGAGGACGCCTCGATGAATCTGGCCGCGGTCGCCGACATGCGCGCGAAGTTTCCCGCACTCGACCTGGTGTTGATCGAGTCCGGCGGCGACAACCTGGCGGCGACTTTTTCGCCCGAGCTGGCCGACCTCACCGTCTACGTCATCGACGTCGCCGCCGGCGACAAGATCCCCTCCAAGGGCGGACCCGGCATCACCCGCTCGGATCTCCTCGTCATCAACAAGATCGATCTGGCACCCCATGTCGGGGCTTCGCTCGAGAAGATGGATACCGACGCCAGGCGCATGCGCGGCGAGCGGCCTTTCGTGATGACCAACCTGAAGAAGGGCGAAGGGCTCGACCGCATCATTGCCTTCATCGAGGCCAAGGGCGGCTTGCGGCCGGCTGCGAAGGTGAGAGCCGGCTAGCGCGGCCTGCCGCGTTAACGAAGATTAACGGCGCCTAATTCCGGCGGAGGCTGGAACCAAACGGCTGCTCCGCGGTTGTAGTCTTCCGGTCTCGCGGTGACCAAGGCGTTCGTGCCCGGTGTGACTGTCCGCGTCGACCGACGTCAGTTGCACCCCGATGATGGCTCCGCCAATATCCCGCGCAATTGCTGCCAGGCTTTTCACTGCCGTCGTCGTCCCCGGGTGATCCGGATGCGTCGTCTGCTTCATTGCGATCCTTTCAATACCAGGTAAGCGCGTGGTTCGGCTGGGTTTCATCGTCGGTCTGATCGGGTTGATCGGGGTGCTGCTGTCCGGCGCCGCGGCCTGGCGCGTGTACCAGCAGGAGCTGGCGATCGACGGCATCGCGCTGGCGCGCGCCGTCGACGTGCATGCGAGCCTGGTGCAGGACCGTCTCACCGAGCGCGAATTGCTCGCCCGCGTCGCCTCCGGGCTTTTTCGCGCGCCGGCCGCGGTGAAGGCCAACATGCTGCAGCCGCTGCGCTCGGCGATCTACGCCTTCAAGACCGATTTCGTCGTCGCCGCCTGGATTGCGCGGCTGAAGCCGGCCGAACTTGCGGCCGCCCAGCGCGAGCTCGCCAACGAGAGCTTCGCCAATCCGAAGATCCGCGAGTTCGACGACCAGCCGCTCGACATCGGGACCGTCGACAAGCCGGTCAACGTGCTGATGGACATCGAGCCGCGCAATCCCGAAACCGTCACGCTGCCGGGCCGCGTGCTCGACGGTCATTCGATCGTCGGGCCGACGCTCACCAGGGCCATGGTCGAGGGCAAGCCGGTCGCCTCCGATCCGATCGAATTGCTGCGCAGGCACGGCCCGATCGGCATCGTGCTCGCCGCGCCGGTGCTGCAGGAGGGCGCCGGCCCCGCCGGCTTCGTCAGTTTCTCCTACGAGCTCGGCCCGCTGATGCTGGCCAACGACGACCGCTCGCTTTTTTCGGTGGTGCTGCGCAATCCGCAGGAGCCGAACAGCGAACTGGTGGCGAGCGAGCAGGGCTCGGTCACCGTGCGCGCGATTCCCGAAGCGCAGCCCGCGCCGTCGATCGCGCGCACCGTCAGCTTCGGCGGCCGCGACTGGACACTGGCCTATTACGCCAGGAACAACGCGGTGCAGCGCGCGCAGCAGACCGCCGCGATCGTGGCGGCGATCGGGCTCGCCATCACCGGCATCATCTGCGGCCTGTTCGGCTACGTCGCCTACAACAACCTGCGGCTCAGCCGCGAGATCGAGGTGCGCATCGGCTTCGAGCGCCGCCTCACGGCCGTGATCGACGAGCTCAATCACCGGGTCAAGAACATCCTGGCCGTGATCCAGTCCATCATCACCCGCACGCTGCGCCATGGCTCCGACATCGACGTGGCGCGCGAGCTCCTGATCGGCCGCATTCACGCCATGTCCAACGTCGTCACGCTGCTCAGCGAGAGCCAGTGGCAGGGCGTCAAGCTCAGGGGCCTGTTCGAATCGCGCTCGATCCCGCATGCCGACCGCATCGCGGTCTCCGGTCCCGACATCACCGTGAGCGCGCGCGCCGCGCAAAGCCTGTCGCTGCTGTTCTTCGAGCTTGCCTCGCATTCCGACGAGGGCCTGTCGCTGGTCGGCAAGCACCCGCATATCGTCGCGCATTGGGAGATCGCCGGCGAGGAGCCCGACTACCGGTTTCATTTCCGCTGGGAGGAGTTCAACACCTCGCAGGCGACGCGCCGCCCCGACAGCGATTTCGGCCTGATCCTGCTCGACCGCGTCGCGCCGGAAGCGCTCGGCGGAACCGCCAAGCGCTACTTCACCGACGTCAGCTACGTCTACGAGCTCTCGGCGCCGATGGAAACCGTCGTCGACATGAACGAGCGCGACCGCACCGAGCAGATCTCCGCGCCGGTGCGCCCGGCGCGCTAGGCGGGAACCACGCGCGCCCCTCTGCATTGAATCCCCATGACACCACTGAGGAGATGGCTGATGGGACGATACATGTTGCTGTGGCTGATCGGCGTGCCGATTCCGATCCTGCTTCTGATCTGGGCGTTCGGCGGCTTGAGTTGACGATGTCGTAGCAACCATTAAGGAGAGCGATGGCGGCTCGCCCTCCCGCACCATGATGACG
>CAZDEZ010000034.1:0-44310 GCA_964504705.1 uncultured Bradyrhizobium sp. | reverse complement strand
GAACCGCGGATCGCCGCGCCGGAAGCGCAGGCCGTCTATCGCAGCCGCCCGGCGGAAGCCACCGTCGCGCCGGCTGCAGCAGCCCCCGCGGCACCGGCTGCCGTGGCTCCTGCGGCACCGGCTGCAGCAGCCGCGGTCGTCGCCAGGCCGGCAGACGCCTATGCCATGGTGCCTTCGCGCCAGGACATCTCCAGCGCCTATCAATCGGCCATCAAGAACCAGGTGGCCGCGGTCGCGCCCGCCGCGCCGCTTCCGGCAGCGCCGGCGCCGCAAGTGCGCCGCATCGACCCGGACGAACTCGCGGGGCTGCTGACGCGCGCCAAGAGCCTGCTCGCGGTCGGCGACATCGCTTCGGCGCGGCTGCTGCTCGAACGCGCCGCCGACGCGCAGGAGGCGGAAGCCGCGCTGATGCTGGGCACCACCTACGATCCGCAGGTTCTGGGCAACCAGGACATGCGCAGCATCACGCCCGATCCGGCCAAGGCGCGGCATTGGTACCAGAAGGCCGCTACCCTCGGCTCCGCCGACGCAAGGCGGCGGCTGTCGCAGATCCAGAACTAAGAGGCGCAAACGCGGGCGGAAGAATTCCGCCCGCAACAAATTCCGGCGCGACCGACGGGTGGATGACGCCCTCACGCTCCGGCAACCACCACCAACCCGACCAGCAGGGGATTTTTGATGCGACGTTTGTTTGCGATGGCACTTGTTGCCGCGACGATGACATGCGGACCTTCGGCGCTCGCCAACGAAGCCGACGCGGAATCGGCCAAGGTCAGCGACAGCCTCAAGGCAATCTTTCAGTTCGGTTCGGCGCAGACCAAGCAGGCGCTGAACCAGAACACGGTGACCGTGATCTCGGGAACGATCGGCGGCACCTATGTGCAGTTCGGCGCCGATCTGGCCTCCGTGCTCGACGACGGAAACAAGTTGCGCGTACTTTCGATCGTCGGGCGCGGTTCGGTCCAGAGCGTCGCCGACATCCTGTTCCTGCAGGGCGTCGACCTCGGCATCGTCCGCTCCGACACGCTCGACTATCTCGAGCGGCGGGGCTTTGCCAAGGACATCAAGAAGCAGTTCACCTACGTGACGAAGCTCTACAATGAAGAGATGACGGTGCTGGCGCCGAAGTCGATCAAGAGCCTGAAGGACCTGAACGGCAAGCGCGTGAGCGTCGACCTGCCCAACGGCGGCACCTTCGTCACCGCGCATACGGTGTTCGAGCGGATCGGGGTCAAGCCGCAGTTCTACTACATCGAGCAGCGCATCGCGATGGAGAAGCTGGCGAAGGGCGAGCTCGACGCCGTGATCGTCTGCGGCGGCAAGCCCTACAAGTCGGTCAGCAACTTCAAGAACGACGGCCGATTCCACCTCGCCAAGGTGGACTACGACAAGCCGCTGCAGAAGGACTATCTGCCTGCAACCTTCAACTCGAAGGACTATCCGAACCTGATCGCCGAGGGCGAGACGGTGGACACCATCGCGGTGCCGGCGGTGCTGGCGGCCTACAACTGGGCGCCCAACACCGAACGCTATCGCAAGCTCACCACGTTCGTCGAAGCGTTCTTCACCAAGTTCCCGGCGTTCCAGAATCCGCCCTTCCATCCGAAGTGGAAGGAAGTCTCGCTCTCCGCGCCGCTGGCCGAATGGCAGCGCCTGCCCTACGCCGAGACCTGGCTGAAGACGCACAATATCGAAGCCGTCACCCGCAACCGCTTCGACGAATTCCTGAAGCAGGCGCCGTCGGCCGCCGCGACGATCAAGACCGACGGCGATCGCGAGGCGCTGTTCAAGCAGTTCCAGGCATGGGACGCCGAGCGCAATGCGCGGGCGCAGGTCCGCCCGGCGCAGGCGGCGAAGTAAGTCGGCGGCAGATTCGCCGGGGCAAGCCTTGCAGGCGTGATCGCGACAACCGCGGCCACGCCTGTTTCTTTTTGACTAGCCGGACAGGTCGGCGGTCTCGACGCCGCGCTTCAGCGCGGCGCGGGCCGCCTCGCGATGCTCGGTCGTGATGTTGCTGGCGACCATGCGGATGGCGGTGGCGAGCACCGCGGCATCGTCGGTGAAGCCGAGGATCGGCAGCATGTCCGGCATGAAGTCGAACGGCAGGACGAAATAGGCGAGCGCGCCGAGCAGCGCGACCTGCACATGCCGCGGCGTCTGCCGGTCGAAGGCGCAGTAATAGGCCGCAAGCAGATCCTCGGCGAAGGGCAGTTGCGCCACCACCTTCTTGAACTTGATCCAGAACCGCCGGCGCACGCTGTCGCGATCCTGCGCCAGCCTGTCGGCCGGCTCGAACCCGACGCCGTGCTCGCTGGTTGCCATTGCCTTCCCCTCACGACGCGGCGGATCGCCGCTACGGCCATTCAATTGGGGATAGCCAGCCCTCGCCGCAAGCGGCTCATGGCACGGCCAGCAGGTCATGACGCCGCGAGCGAGTCATGACACCGCGAGCGCGGGTCAGAACACGCCGAGCTGGCGGGCGATGCCGTTCATCGCCTTGGCGAGCTCGATGTCGAGCCGGGTGACCCCGCCGGCGTCGTGGGTCGCCAGCACCACCTCCACCGTCTTGTAGACATTGCGCCATTCCGGGTGATGGTCGTGCTTCTCGGCGACCAGCGCGGCGCGCGCCATGAAACCGAACGCCTCGTTGAAATCCTTGAAGGTGAAGGTGCGCTCGATCGCCTCGCGGCCGGATGCTTCCTTCCAGCCGGCGAGTTCGGCCAATGCCGCCCGCCTCGCCTCCGCCGACAGCCGCTCCGCCATGTGCGCCTCCTCGTTTCACGGGAACTTTACCCTAACATCGACCGAAGTCCTGCGATCCATGCCACAATCGCCCTCGCGCGGTGCGCCGGTAACCATGACCGTGGCGTACCGCGCGCCGGTAACAAAATTTTGCTAAGATTCGCATTCTAATCACGTTCGTACTCATGAAATCGTCCTGGAAACGGTTGTTTGCGAGATCCATGGCCGGCGGACCCGACCTTGCCTATTCGACGATCCCATCGCCCTCGCCGCGCTCATCGCGTTCGGTGAGGCGGCGGCTTGCCTTCGTCATGCTGGCCGGCCTGATGGCCGTGCTCGGCGTTGCCGCGGCCTCGTATTACTTCGCGCTGCGCCCGGTGGTCCTGAAGGTCGCGGTGGGACCTGCCAACAGCGACGACCTCCGGGTGGTGCAGACGCTGGCGCAGGCCTTCAACAACCAGCGCACCAACCAGATCCGGCTACGGCCGCTGCCGACCGACGGCGCCATCGCCAGCGCGCAGGCGCTCGCCGACGGCAAGGCCGATCTCGCCATCATCCGCGGCGACCTCGAGGTGCCGAAGAACGCGCAGGCCGTCGCCACGCTGCGCAAGAACGTCGCCGTGCTCTGGGTGCCACCGGCGCCGAAGGTCAAGGGCAAGAAGGCGCCGCCCAAGATTACCAAGATCGCGCAGCTCGCCGGCCACCGCATCGGCGTGATCGGCCGCACCCAAGCCAACGTCAACCTGCTGAAGACCATCCTGAAGCAATACGGCGTCGATCCGGGCAAGGTGGAGATCGTCCAGTTCCCCGCCAACGAAGCGGCGGAAGCGATCCGCAACCAGCGGGCCGACGCCTACATCGCGGCGGGCCCCGTCAACAGCAAGATCACCACCGACGCGATGATGGCTTCCAGCCGCGATGGCGGCACGCCGACCATCCTCGCGGTCGATCTCGCCGAAGCCATCGCGCAGAACCACCCGGCCTACGAGGCCTCGGACATTCCCGCCGGCTCGTTCGGCTCGGTGCCGGAGGAAGAGGTCAAGACCATCGGCTTTGCGCATCACATCGTCGCGCGCAAGGGCCTGCCGGAATCGACGGTCGCCGCGTTCACGCGGCAACTGTTCTCGGTCCGCCAGGCACTGAAGAACGAGTTTCCGCTCGCCGCCAAGATCGAGACGCCCGATACCGACAAGGACGCCACAATCCCGGCGCATCCGGGCGCGGCGGCCTTCGTCGACGGCGAGGAGAAGACCTTCCTCGACCGCTACAGCGATTTCATCTGGTGGGGGCTGATGGCGCTCTCGGCAATGGGTTCGGCCGGCGCGTGGTTTGCCGGCTATTTGAAGAAGGACGAGCGCAGCAACAACTCCTCGCTGCGCGACCGGCTGCTGGACATGATCGCCGCGGCCCGCAAGAGCGAAGCGAGCGAGGAGCTCGACCAGCTGCAGACCGAGGCGGACGATATCCTGCGCGAGACGCTGCAATGTTTCGAGCACGGCGCCATCGAGGAAGGCGCGCTGATCGCCTTCAACATCGCGCTCGAGCAGTTCCACAACGCGGTCGCCGACCGCCGCACGGTACTGACGAGCCTGCCGCAGCATTTGCAGCGCACCGCGCAGCTGCGCGCGACGGGGACGATCTGAGCGTTCCCGCGGCGTTGTTGCGCCGTCACGGAATGATCCTATAGCTTCTAGCCGTCATTGCGAGCGAAGCGAAGCAATCCAGCTTGCTTTGTCGCGACAAGAGAGCTGGATTGCTTCGTCGCTGCGCTCCTCGCAATGACGGGGATAAGGCGGAGGCCGCCATGACCATCAAAATCTCCCGCCGCCGCTTCGTCTCCGCCGCCGGCGCCGCCGCGCTCGGTTCGATCGCGATGCCCAATCTCAGCCGCGCCGCGGACCGGCCGCAGATTCCGCAAGGGGTGCAGTCCGGCGACGTCAGCACCGGCAGCGGCGTGGTGTGGGCGCGCGCCGACCGCCCCTCGCAGATGCTGGTCGAGGTTTCCACCACCGAATCCTTTGCCGATCTTCGCGCGCTGCCGCCGGTCGCTGCGCTGCCGGAAAGCGACTTCACGGCCAAGATGCTGCTGGAGAACCTGCCGGCGGGACAGGATGTATTCTATCGCGTGCGATTCCGCGATCTCGCGCATCCTGCCATTCTGAGCGAGCCGGCGGTCGGCCGCTTCCGCACCGCGCCCGCCGGCCGACGCGACGTCAGCTTCGTCTGGGGCGGCGACGTCGCAGGGCAAGGCTGGGGCATCAACCCCGACGACGGCGGCATGGCAACCTTCGCCACCATGCGCAGGCACCGGCCGGATTTCTTCCTGCATTCCGGCGACACCATCTATGCCGACGGCCCGCTCAAGGGCGAGGTGACGCTGGCCGACGGCAGGGCATGGAAGAACCTGCTCGTGCCCGAAAAGACCAAGGTCGCCGAGACGCTCGACGAGTTCCGCGCCGCGCACAAGTACAACTTCCTCGACGAGAACCTGCGTGCCTTCAATGCGGAAGTGCCGATCGTGGTGCAGTGGGACGACCACGAGGTCGTCGACAACTGGTCGGCGTCGAAGCAGCTGCCGCAGGCCTACAAGGTGCGCGACGTCAATCTGCTCGCCGCAAGAGCCAGGCGCGCCTTCCACGAGATGTATCCGACGCGCGAGAGCGCGGCCGAGCCGGGCCGGATCTATTGCAACATCGGCTACGGCCCGCATCTCGAAATCTTCATCCTGGACGAACGCAGCTATCGAGGACCGAATGGCGAGAACCGGCAGACGGAATACGGCCCCGCCGCGTACTTCCTCGGTCCCGACCAGCTCGCCTGGCTGAAGCGCGCGCTGCAGAATTCGCGCGCTACCTGGAAGGTGATCGCCTCCGACATGCCGCTGTCGATCATCGTGCATGACGACTGGGCAACCAAGAGCGGCTCGGAAGCGGTTGCGCAGGGCGACGGCCCGCCGCACGGCCGCGAACTCGAGATCGCCGATCTCTTGCGCTTCATCAAGACGGCAGGGATCGTCAACACGGTGTGGCTGACCGCTGACGTGCACTACACGGCCGCGCACTACTACAATCCGGACAAGGCGCAGTTCCAGGAGTTCGAACCGTTCTGGGAGTTCGTCTCCGGCCCGCTGCATGCCGGCACGTTCGGCCCCGGCCAACTCGACAACACGTTCGGACCGGAGGTGAAGTTCGTCAAGGCGCCGGGCGCCGGCAGGCAGAACCTGCCGCCGTCGGCCGGCATGCAGTTCTTCGGTCATGTCAGGATCGACGGCGCGAGCGGACAGATGATTGTGACGCTGCGCGACCGTGCCGACAACGCGTTGTGGTCGACGACGCTCGACCCGAAGCCGGTGTAGAAAATCAAGACCTAGCCGGCTCCGCGCCGGATGTGCTGGCGCAGCGCTGCCTGCAGAACATCTCTGGTGCAGGGCTTCGGCAGCCTCGGCGCACCCTTCAATGCGGGCGGCAAAAGCATCTCGCCGTCATAGCCCGTGACGAAGACGAAGGGGATCTGCATCGCCTGCAGCCGTTCGGCCACCGTAAAACTGTTGCCGCTGGCGAGGCCGATGTCGAGCATCGCGAAATCGGGCCTGCGGGCGGCGATCAGCTCGAGGGCCCGCGCCACGCTGCCGGCTGTACGCACGGACTTCACGCCGAATTCGAGAATCGTGTCCTCGAAATCGAGGGCGATGATGGCGTCGTCTTCGACGATCAGGACGTCGTCGGGCAATCCCTGGGAATCGAGGGGTTCCATGATCTCGGGTCACGGTTGGCAAATGCCCCCGGCGGATGCCCGGAGGGGGCCGATGACGGCGCCTCCATCCAAAGCGCACCGCCGGTTCCCGGCATGAAACCATCACACCCCGGGCCCGCTGTCTGTGCACTAGTGGACGGAACCGGAGGAACCTCGTCGCATACCATCGCTTATACCGCGTGAGGGAACTTGCGATGCTGACGCGACAAGACCACCAGGTGGCCGAGGTAGCCGACCGGCCGTTCAACAATCTGTTGCGGCGGCTGAATGCGTCCGACTACACCCTGCTTGCACCGCACCTGGCCAGCGACGAAACCAAGGCAGGCGACCTGCTCTACAACCCCGGGGACAACGTGCAGACCGTGCACTTCCCGTGCGGTCCGGCGCTGGTGTCCTATTTGGTGCCCAACGAAGACGGCCGCGACGTCGAGACCGTCCTGATCGGCCGCGAGGGCGCCGTCGGCGGCATCGTCAGCCACGGCTTTCTGCCGGCCTATACCCGCATCACCGTCAAGTTCGGCGGACCGATGATCCGCCTTAGCATCGGCAAGCTCGACGCGGCAAAGGCGGCCTCGCCGACCCTGCGCAACGTCTTCGCCCGCTACGCCGATTGCATGCTGGCGCAGATCTTCCAGTCCACCGCCTGCAACGCCATCCATTCGATCGAGCAGCGCACGGCCAAGTGGATCGTCTCGGCGATGGAGCGCACCGACGGCGACAACACCGTGCCGCTCACCCACGAACAGTTCGCCACCTTGCTCGGGGTCGGCCGCTCCTATGCCAGCCGGGTGATCCAGACCTTCAAGGCCCAGGGCGTGCTCGAGACAAGGCGGGGCGCCATTCTGGTGCGCAACCCCGATGCCCTGCGCCAGCACGCCTGCCTGTGCAACGAGGCCGTCAAATCCCACTTCGAGGAGGTGTTGCGGGGGGTCTATCCGGACCCCGACAAGGACAATTGAGCCGGGCGCGCCGAAAAAGAAGCTAACCAAACGCCCGAAAGACCGTTGTTTTTTGCCGTTTCCTGAATATATTGCGCCGCAACGCGTAAGGATTGCCCGGTCTCTTTGGCCGGGCTTCCTTTTTGGGGCTAAGCCCCTCGAATTTCAAAGGTTTTGAGCGTTATCGGAAGCAGGCGTCCCGGATGGTCCGGCGAGAGCGCCCAATACCTTGCACGAGCTGACAAAGAGCTAAGGCCCATGAACCTCCGCAACGTCGCTATTATCGCCCACGTCGACCACGGCAAGACCACCCTGGTGGACCGCCTGCTGCAGCAATCCGGCACCTATCGCGACAACCAGCGGGTGGTTGAGCGCGCCATGGATTCCAACGACCTCGAGCGCGAGCGCGGCATCACCATCCTCGCCAAGGCCGCCTCGGTGCAGTGGAAGGACACCCGCATCAACATCGTCGACACGCCCGGCCACGCCGATTTCGGCGGCGAGGTCGAGCGTATCCTCAACATGGTGGACGGCGCGCTGGTGCTGGTGGACGCCGCCGAAGGCCCGCTGCCGCAGACCAAGTTCGTGGTGTCGAAGGCGCTCAAGGTCGGCCTGAAGCCGATCGTCGTCATCAACAAGGTGGACCGTCCCGACGCGCGGCCGACCGAAGTGATCAACGAGGTGTTCGATCTCTTTGCCGCGCTCGACGCCAGCGAGGAACAGCTCGATTTCCCGATTTTGTATGGATCGGCCAAGCAGGGCTGGATGGCGGAAAGCCCGGAAGGCCCGAAGGACCAGGGCATGCAGCCGCTGTTCGACCTGATCGAGCGCCATGTCGCGCCGCCGCAGGTCGAGGAAGGTCCGTTCCGCATGATCGGCACCATCCTCGAAGCCAATCCCTATCTCGGCCGCATCATCACCGGCCGCATCACCTCGGGCTCGATCAAGCCGAACCAGCAGGTGAAGGTGCTGAGCGCCGACGGCAAGGTGATCGAGCAGGGCCGCCTCACCAAGATCCTGGCCTTCCGCGGCATCGAGCGCACGCCGCTGGAGGAAGCCGGAGCCGGCGACATCGTCGCCATTGCCGGCCTCACCAAGGGCACCGTCGCCGACACCTTCTGCGATCCCGCTGTCGAAACGCCGCTGAAGGCGCAGCCGATCGATCCGCCGACCGTGTCGATGTCCTTTATCGTCAACAACTCGCCCCTCGCCGGCACCGAAGGCGACAAGGTGACGAGCCGCATGATCCGCGACCGCCTCTTGCGTGAAGCGGAGGGCAATGTCGCGCTGCGCGTGGTGGAAGCCGCCGACAAGGATTCCATGGAAGTGTCCGGCCGCGGCGAATTGCAGCTGGCGATCCTGATCGAGACCATGCGCCGCGAGGGTTTCGAGCTCTCGGTGTCGCGTCCGCGCGTCGTGTTCCAGAAGGACGAGGCGACCGGCCAGCTCAAGGAGCCGATCGAGGAAGTCGTGATCGACGTGGACGAGGAGCATTCCGGCGTCGTCGTGCAGAAGATGAGCGAGCGCAAGGCCGAGATGATCGAGATGCGCCCCTCCGGCGGCAACCGTCTGCGCCTCGTGTTCTACGCGCCGACCCGCGGCCTGATCGGCTACCAGGGCGAACTGCTCACCGACACCCGCGGCACCGCGATCATGAACCGCCTGTTCCACGGCTACGCGCCCTACAAGGGCGAGATCCAGGGCCGCCGCAACGGCGTGCTGATCTCCAACGACCAGGGCGACGCGGTGGCCTATGCCATGTTCAAGCTGGAAGACCGCGGCCCGATGATGATCGAGCCGGGCTGGAAGGTCTATCGCGGCATGATCGTCGGCGAGCACACCCGCGACAACGACCTCGAGATCAACGTCCTGAAAGGCAAGCAGCTCACCAACATCCGCACCACCTCGAAGGACGAGGCGGTGCGCCTCACCCCGCCGATCAAGATGACGCTGGAAAAGGCGCTTGCCTATATCGAGGACGACGAGCTGGTCGAGGTGACCCCGAAGTCGATCCGCCTGCGCAAGAAGTTCCTCGACGCCAATGACCGCAAGCGCGCGGAAAAGGCCCGAGAGGCTGTGGCGTAAGCGGTGGCGTAACACCAACGCAGCCGTAGAATTCCGTCATGGCCGGGCTTGTCCCGGTCATCCACGTCTTTGATACTGGGACAAAGGACGTGGATGCCCGGCACAGGGCCGGGCACGACAAAAATAATGCACCGCATGACCTCCCTCCCCTCCAATGTTGACGTCGCCATCGTCGGTGCGGGCGCCGCGGGCCTGGGTGCGGCGAATGCGCTGAAGGATTCCGGCCTCTCCATCATCGTGCTGGAAGCGCGCGGGCGCGTCGGCGGGCGGGCGCACACGATCCAGGCCTCGCCGGATGTTGTGTTCGATGTCGGCTGCGGCTGGCTGCATTCGGCCGACGAGAATTCCTTCGTCCCCATCGCCGAACAACTCGGCTTCGAGATCAACAGGGACCTGCCGCCCTGGCGCGAGCGCGCCTATGGCAACGCGTTTCCGCAAGAAGATCGCAACGCCTTCATCCGCGCGCTGGACGAATTCTACGACCGCGCCGAGGCGGCCGCGGAGCAAGCGCGCCGCGCCGGACGCGACGAGCCGGCCAGTCGATATCTCGAACCCGGCAACCGCTGGAATCCGATGATCGACGCCATCTCCACCTATATCAACGGCAGCGAACTCGACCGCGTCTCGCTCCTCGACATGGACGAATACGAGGACAGCAACATCAACTGGCGCGTCCGCCGCGGGTATGGCGCGCTGGTCGCCGCCTATGGCGCCGGCTGCCCGCTGGTGCTGGACTGCGCCGTGACGCTGATCGATCATTCCGGCAAACGCGTGCGCATCGAGACCTCGCGCGGCACGCTCGCGGCCGACAAGGTCATCGTCACCGTCCCGACCAATCTCATCGCGGACGAGACGATCCGCTTCCATCCCGCGCTGCCGGCCAAGCTCGCCGCCGCGCGTGGCCTGCCACTCGGCCTCGCCGACAAGGTGACGATCTCCCTCGCCGACGCCGAGGCGCTGCCGAAAGAGGGCAACCTCCGCGCCGCCACCATGCGCACCGAGATGGGCACCTATCATCTGCGCCCGTTCGGCCAACCCTGCATCGACGGCTTCTTCGGCGGCCGCTTCGCGCGCCAGCTGGAGGACGCCGGCGACGGCGCCCTCATGGCGGCGGCGATCGACGAGATCGCTGGCATCCTCGGCAGCGACTTCCGCCGCAAGCTGACGCCGCTCGCGGAATCGCGCTGGGCGCACGATCCCTGGGCGCGCGGCTCCTATTCCCACGCGCTGCCGGGACATGCGGGAGATCGTGCCGTGCTGGCGGCGCCGGTGGACGGGCGGCTGTTCTTTGCCGGGGAGGCGACGTCGCCGTATTTCTTCTCGACGGCGCATGGGGCGCGGGACAGCGGCGAGCGGGCAGCAAGGGAAGCGCTTGCCACTGCAAAATCGGGGCGCGCCTAGATCGAGTCGTTGCTCGATTCAAGCACACGATCTACACTTTGCAGACCGGTTGCGAGCTTCGCGCTTTCGGAGACCAAAATGAAAAATCTCAAAGATGGCTGGTCGTGGACTGGCGCTGACTTCGTCGAGTGGCGGCGCACCGTGGATAAACGGCTCGAAGAAATTTACGCCATCACTATCGCCGATGCCGGCATGGACGACGAATATCTAATGTCGCATTGGAAGGATAAAGAGCCACCCTTTGAATTTGTAGGCTGGTACGGAAATAAGTATGACCTCGATCCAAAATCTGCGTTCGGCGTCATTTCTTGAAAACGACGTCTCTGTGAAATTTCAAGTAGTGAGCGTTTGGGTACAACGCCGGATCATTGGGTAGATTTACCTGTCCATTTGCATTGAGGAGGCGAAGCGCATCTTCTGGAACTCGATTCTTGGCGACCAATATCCTGTAATCATCGCCTATCGAAACGAGTCCCTTATCGAACATCCAATGGACTGTTCCTGAAAGCGCTACACCGTTTCTAATTGTGTCTGGACCATTCTCGGCAACAGGCTTGATGTGCGCTGCTTCCACTTCCGGCCGGCCTCCTCCGTTTATCAGCCGAAGACCCGTTAACGCACATCGGTTGTCGTAAGCAGCACGAACCGCGTACTTAAATGCCCTGTCGCGGAATGGCCGCAATACGGTCATCTCAACGATCGGGCGAACGAATTCGGACCCCGGATCGTCGATTTCGAGCGATAGCGTGGTCTTGCTTGGTTGATCGTCCTTAAGAACGGGGGCAAAGCCGGCGCGCAAGATAAGATCGAATTCCGTATCTGGCAAATTGCGAACAGAACGCCTTGCTGTCCCGAGATTGGTGCCCGCACTCTCGTTCCCAAGTCGACTCTCGTAATAGTGCCCACCCTCGCGAAAGGGCACCGGTCGAGTGAAGGGCAGATAGTTTGCAATTTGAGCATAATAGTGCCCCGGATTATTCGGGTCGTCTCGTATTCCCGTCACTTGCGCCGAAGCAAAGTAGGCTTGTCGACCTCCCCTACTTGAGAGAGACGAGTCAGTGCGCCGCGGTTCGTAGTAGATAATCTGGTCGCCAATGGCCGCCTTGACCTGATTCAAATACATCTTCGGAAAATGATAGTACTCTTCAGGACGATCATCATAGCTCGGCGTAACGCGTGTTGAAAAAATCGCCTTGCTCATGCCGATGGCCCTGGCGTCCCGTTGGCTAAACCAACGCAACTCTAGATCACAATTCCAGATATTGGTAGACGCTACTCGAGCACCCTCGCCCGCATGTCCGCATCCGGCACGAAGCACTGCTCGTACTTGCCGAAGATGCGATAGCGGTTGCGGGCGATGAGGTTGTAGACGAGGTCGCGCAGCGGCCTCGGCACCGCGAACAGAACCATCACCCATTGCCAGCCCGGCAGCTGGCTCAGCACCGTCAGCGCGGCGTCGGACTTGAACCAGGCGACGCCGCCATGGATCACGGCGTTGGTCGTTGGGGCGGCGGGCTTGATACCGAAAGCTTGCGCGAGGCGCGTGCCGTAGGGCGACTGGATCGCGGTGAAGCGGAATTTCCGGTTGACGTCGCGCGTGGCGACGAAGCGGACCCAGCGTGAGCACAGGACGCAGACGCCGTCGTAGAGGATCACGTTGTCGTCCGGCCACCGGTTCATCGAAGCCTCGTTTGACGCGACGCGGATCGGTCCCTTCGCCCGACGCCGCTATCGGTTATCCAGCATCAGCAGCGCAACCAGCATCAGCACGATGGCGGGGCCGGTCTTGACCAGCGCGCCGAGCGGCTCGACCCAGAGTTCCGGCGTCAGGACGGCGGCGCCCGCCATATAGCCGAGCGACACCACGATCCCGGCGACGAGACCGACGGCGCAGGTCGCGCGGAACGCGATCAGCGCGCCGATCGACATGTCCATCAGGCTGGTGAGGATTGTAACCGGATTGACCAGCGCCGGGGGAAAATTGTGCGTACGCAGGATGTCCGCGGCGGCATCGTAGGAGATCACGAGCGCGATGAAACCCGATACCAGCCAGAACAGGGCGAGGCTCGCGATCGCCAGCGCCTTGACCATAAAGAGGCGCGAGAACCATTTGTTCTGGATGCTGGCGGTACGGCTTCCCGCCATCTGCACGATGGTCTTCGGCGCGATGCCGGTCGCCGCGATCCAGCCGCCGGGGTCGCCGGCGACGCCGCGGCGCAGCTCCGCGAGCGCCGTGCTCCGCATCGGCGGCATCCAGCCGAAGAGACTGGCGAGATCGCCCAGTCTTGCGCCGAGGTCGAGCAGGAACGCAGGCAGCCGCAACCGCGGCCATGACGCCGTGCCGAAGGCGTGTCGGAACTGCTTGATGACGCCGCCGAGCGTCACCGGCTCCCGCTGCATCAGGTCCCATGTCACGGCGGGCGCCCCGGTGACCTCGCGCGCTGCGAGCCAGGCGATGGTCGCGGCGATGTCCTCCACCGCGACCGGCTGGAACGGCGTCGCCGCCTCGCGCGCCGGCAGGTCGAACGGCAGCGCCGCCAGCGCGCGCAGCATGGCGCTGCCGCCATAGGCGGCGGGCGCCACCACGAAGCCGGGGCGCAGGATGGCGTAAGCGATGCCGGAGGCGGCGATCAGCCGCTCGGCCTCGCGCTTGCTGGTGGCAAAGGCGGTGCGGTCGGTCTCGGCCGTGCCGGGGATCGAGATGTGGACGAGGCGGATGGCGCGGCCGGACTCGTGGATGGCCTGCAGCAGCCGCGCGACAAAATCGCGGTGCACGGCATGGGTGTCGCTGCCCGGGCCGTCCTGCAGTACGCCGAGGCAGTTGACGACGATGTCGATGTCGCGCTCGCGCAGCAGCGCTGCCAGCACGGGCGCATCCATCGACATGATCGGCAATTCGAGATCGCGCGGATCGCTTGCTTGCGACGCCGGAAAGTTTCGGGCGACGCCGGTAACATCGAATCCCCGCACGCGCAGATCCCCGGTGACGAAGCGCCCGATCAGGCCGGAAGCGCCGAGCACGAGAATCTTGCGCGACATGGTCCTCCAGAACCTAGAACGGTTTTGCCAGCATCAGCCAGAGGATCGTCATGACGGCGCCGAAGCCGGGAATGCCGAACAGGAACCAGCGGCGATACAGCGCATGATAGCGCGGCGGCAGCGGCGTGCCGCCGGTGACGGCGATCCGGGCGAGATCGCGCATTTCGATCTGCATGAACACGACCGGCACCCAGAACGCGCCGGCAATCACGTAGAGCGCGAGCGCCGTCATCAGCCAGCGCTCCGTGATCGACGTCGAGGACAGCCACATCAGGAGACTGCCGGTGACGGGCTGCAGCAGCGCGGCGGACAGCGTGAAGACGAAATCGGCGACGACCACGACTTCCGCCGTCTTCGCGATGAAGGCGGCATCGCCCGTGCGGTGCGCCATCAGCATGAAGAAGGCGATGCCGATGCCGGTGCCGAGGATCACGACGGCGCCGAGCACGTGCAGATATTCGACGAGGAGGACCAGCATCAGCGTTTTCCCGCGGCTGTGCGAGGCGGCTTCAGCGCGCGCTCGAGTTCGGATGCGGCGAGTTTGACCCCGCTTTCGCTCTCCGGCAACCAGTGCCCCTCGCCGCCATGCGCGGCAAGCGCGGCAAAACTCACCTTGCCGCCAGCGCCGCGAAAGGCGTCGGCCAGCTGTTTCGAGAAGGCGGGGGCAAAATAGCTGTCATTGGCGGCGACCAGCCAGGTCACCGGCACGCGGGCGCCCTTGCCGAATTCCGCCGCGGCGGCCTTCAGCGTATGGGGCGCGCAGACCTGGTTCGGAAAGTCGTTGGCCCGGCCGCCGCGCCCGGCGGCGAAGACGACAATGGCTGAAACATCGCTCCGGCCTGCAAGCGCCAGCGCACCCCAGCCGCCGGCGGAATGGCCGACGATGACGACGCCGTCCGGCCTGACGAAAGGCTGCCGGCGCATGAAGTCCATCGCCTCGGCGATCGTCTGCCCCGTCGCGCGGCCGCTTCGCGCGTAGTCCGCCTCGTCGCAGCCGCCCTGGTCCTCCAGATAGCTGCCGCCGGTGGCGCCATGGCCCGGACGCTCCGGCACCAGCACGACAAATCCGCGCGCCACCAGAAGGGCGGCGAGCGCGCGATATTCCGTTTGTTTCATCTGCGCCCGGCGCAGCACGTTCTGCGTCGTCGCATGCGCGATCACGGCAAGCCGAAACGGCCCTTCGCCCTGGGGGCGAAACAGCAGGGCGTGCGAGGCGACGTCCGGCAGCGGCGTCGGCACCAGCCATCGCTGCATGCGGTCAGGGCCGAGCTCGTCGCCGGCAGGCCCGAACCGGCTCTGCGCGTACGCGGCATGCGCAACGACGCCAAGCACGGCCAGCAATAACAGCGATTTGACCGCGCGCATGAAGCCGCCCGACAAGGTGGGAAAACCGCCCGCAGAATACCGACAGCGAATCACCTTGCGGGGATTTTCCGCCTGGTATTGCTCCGCATGAGCGAAGCGACGAGGCCGCGCTGATTGCTGATACATCAGCGAAATCCCGGTTAGGTCAGCAACCTGTCCACTTTCGGCACAAGGTCAACAAAAGACTGATGCAAAAAGTCCACAGGTTAACCGATAATTAACGATGGACCTTGAAGCCAGCGCGGCGACTTGCTTTGATCGGGGCATGAGCACAACCCTGATCGAGGTACGGCCTGCCAAAGCTGCGGATGCTACCGCGGTGGCGTCCACGCATGACGAAGCCTGGCGCTCGGCCTATCAGGGCATCATCCCCGGCGCCGAGCTGGAGAAGCTCATCAACCGCCGCGGCCCGCAATGGTGGGACAGCGCGATCCGCAAGGGCAGCCGCGTCAGCGTGCTGGTGTTCGGCGACAAGGTTGCCGGCTACGCCAACTACGGCCGCAACCGCGCCCGCAGCCTGCATTTCGACGGCGAGATCTACGAGCTCTATCTGCGCCCGGAATTCCAGGGCCTGGGCTTCGGCCGCCGCCTGTTCAACTCCGCCCGCCGCGACCTCGTGCAGAGCGGCCTGAAGAGCATGGTGATCTGGGCGCTGTCCGACAACGAGCCGGCGACCGAATTCTACCGCGCGCTCGGCGGCCGCATGGTGGCCCGCTCCTCGGAAAAGTTCGGGCCGCGGTCGCTCGACAAGATCGCCTTCGCCTGGACGAACTAGGTCGCGCATTTACTGGCGCATCATCTTGATCGGAAAACCGGTACCCACTTTTCCGGATGATGCGCTTTTCAGCCTTTCCCCGCTATCGCTGCCGGTCTAAACGGGCTTTTCCGCGTGCCTTGCGCGCGCCATTTTTACCCTGCCCCAGCGGAGCCGCCCCATGCGCATCGACGCGATCTCGATCGGAAAGAACCCGCCGCACGACGTCAATGTGATCATCGAGGTCCCGGTCGGCGGCGAGCCGATCAAATACGAGATGGACAAGGAAGCCGGCACGCTGGTGGTCGACCGCTTCCTCTACACGCCGATGCGCTATCCCGGCAATTACGGCTTCATCCCGCACACGCTGTCCGGCGACGGCGACCCCTGCGACGTCCTGATCGTCAACACCCGCGCCATCGTTCCGGGCGCGGTCATGAGCGTGCGCCCGGTCGGCGTTCTCCTGATGGAAGACGAAGCCGGCGGCGACGAGAAGATCATCGCCGTGCCGTCGTCGAAGTTGACCCAGCGCTACGACAAGATCAGGAATGTCGGCGACCTGCCCGAGATCACGGTGCAGCAGATCCAGCACTTCTTCGAGCACTACAAGGATCTCGAGAAGGGCAAATGGGTGAAGGTGCTGAAGTGGGGCGATGCCGCCGAAGCGCACAAGCTGATCGTCGAAGGCATCGAGCGGGCGAAGAAGAAGTAGGGGTTTCTCTCATGTCCCGGACGCGGTGCAGCGCGCCAGCGGTGCAACGCAGAGCCGGGACCCATCGCGCATCATGGACCCCGGATCAGCAGCGCACCGCTCGCGCTGCGCAGCATCCGGGGAACGCAGACCGGATACTGGACGAGAAAATGCGCCGCTTCCTTCGAATCCTCCGTAACGTCTTCCTCGCGCTGATCGCATCACTGGTCGTCCTCGCGGCCGTGCTCGCGTTCAACGTCTTCGGCCACGGCTCGCGGCAGTTGCAGGTCGCGGCCGTTCCGAAAGCGCAGGTCGATACGCAAGGCGCCGCGGCGCGGCTCGCCGAGGCGATCCGCTTTCGCACCATCTCCTCTTACGAGAACCCCGAGCAGCACGCGGATGCGTTGCGCGGCATGCACGCCCATATCGAAAAGAGCTTTCCGGCATTCCATGCCGCCGCGAAGCGCGAGCTGGTCGCCGATCTCAGCCTGCTCTACACTTGGGAAGGCACCGACCCCAAGGCGCAGCCGATCGCGCTGCTGGCGCACCAGGACGTCGTTCCGGTCGCGCCCGGCACCGACAAGGACTGGCAGCATCCGCCCTATGACGGGGTCGTCGCCGGCGGCTTCATCTGGGGCCGCGGCTCGTGGGACGACAAGGGCAACCTTTACTCCATGCTGGAAGCCGCCGAGGCGCTGGCAAAAGCCGGCTTCAAGCCGAAGCGCACCGTCTATTTCGCGTTCGGCCATGACGAGGAGATCGCGGGCCTGCGCGGCGCGAAGAACATCGCGGCCCTGCTCGCCTCGCGCGGGGTGAAGCTGGATTTCGTGCTCGACGAGGGCCTGTTGATCACCGACGGCCTGCTCAAGGGTCTCGACAAGCAGGCGGCGCTGATCGGGCTCGCCGAGAAAGGCTATGCGACGCTGCTGTTGCATGCGGAGGCGACGCCCGGACATTCCTCGATGCCGCCGCGCGACACCGCGATCGGCATGATGGCGGCGGCGCTGGCGCGGCTTGAGGACAATCGCTTGCCGCTGCAGATCCGCGGCACGGTGGCAGAGATGTTCGAGACGGTGGCGCCGGAGATGAGCGGCGTCAGCCGCGTGGCATTGTCCAATCTCTGGCTGTTCAAGCCGCTGCTGCTGCGCGAACTCGCCAGGACCGGGCCGACCGAAGCCGCCGTGCGCACCACGACGGCGCTGACCATCTTCAATGCCGGCGACAAGGACAATGTGCTGCCCGGCCATGCCGATGCGACGGTGAACTTCCGCCTGCTTCCCGGCGATACCCAGGCGAGCGTCACCGAGCACGTGCGCGGGACGATCAGGAACGAGCGCATCGCGATCAAGCCGTTTCCCGGCAATTTCGATCCGCCGGCCGCGACGGGCACCGCGAGCCCGTCCTACCAGATGCTCAATCGCACCATCCGGGAGATCTTTCCCGACGTGATCGTCGCGCCCGGATTGATGGTCGGCGCGACCGACTCGCGGCACTATGCCGGCGTCACCGACAAGATCTTCCGCTTCTCGCCGGTTCGCGCCAATGGCGAGGACCTGAAGCGATTCCACGGCACCAACGAGCGGCTGTCGGTCGAGGGTTATGCCGATATGATCCGGTTCTACCGGCGGCTGCTGGAGAACGCGGCGGGGTGACGGCTCAACCTCGCCCCGCTTGCGGGGAGAGGTCGGATCGCATCGTCAGATGCGATCCGGGTGAGGGGGTACAGGTCTATCGATAGAGCAACGATGCGGTGAGAGCCCCTCACCCCAACCCCCTCCCCGCAAGAGCGGGGCGAGGGAGCACCAAGGTCACACCCCCGGCGGCGGCAGCTTGTGGATCGCACACGCCGCGCGCAGCGTGTTCACCAGCAGGCACGCCACCGTCATCTGGCCGACGCCGCCAGGCACCGGCGTGATGGCGCCGGCGACGTCGAGCGCTTCCTGGAAGGCGACGTCGCCGATCAGCTTCGTCTTGCCTTCGGCGGTCGGGATGCGGTTGATGCCGACGTCGATCACGGTCGCGCCCGGCTTCAGCCAGTTGCCGCGCACCATCTCGGGCTTGCCGACGGCGGCGTAGACCAGATCGGCCTGCGCGCAGAGTTTCGGCAGATCGCGCGAGCGCGAATGCGCGATCGTCACCGTGGCGTTCTCGTTGAGCAGGAGCTGCAGCAGCGGCCGGCCGACCAGGTTGGAGCGGCCGATCACGATGGCGTTCATGCCCTCGAGCGAGGGATGCACGCCCTTGGTCAGGATGATGCAGCCGAGCGGCGTGCAGGGCGACAGCGCGGCAAAACCGCCGGCCAGCCGCCCGGCATTGGCGGGATGCAGACCGTCGACGTCCTTGGCCGGGTCGATGGCGTTGATGACGGTCTCGGTGTGCAAATGCTTCGGCAAGGGCAGCTGCACCAGGATGCCGTGCACGGCGGGGTCGCGGTTGAGTCTTGCGATCAGCGCCAGCAGGTCGGCTTGCGACACATCCGCAGGCAGCTTGTGCTCGAAGGAGGCCATGCCGGCGGCCTGCGTCTGGGTGTGCTTGCTGCGGACATAGACTTCGCTGGCGGGATCGTTGCCGACCAGCACCACCGCGAGCCCGGGGTTGAGGGAATGATCGCGCTTGACCCGCGCCACTTCCTCGGCGACGCGGACGCGGAGGTCGGCGGCAATGATTTTTCCGTCGA
The DNA here is from genome assembly GCA_964504705.1 of uncultured Bradyrhizobium sp. Lineage (GTDB taxonomy): Bacteria > Pseudomonadota > Alphaproteobacteria > Rhizobiales > Xanthobacteraceae > Bradyrhizobium. The sequence goes on along the minus strand of CAZDEZ010000034.1, from coordinate 24,865 downwards.
TGATGCGGGCGGTCATCTCAATCCTTCCGGTCAGAATTCTTGTCAGGCGCCTTGGCCGTGAGCGCACGCAGGGCATCGCCGAGCGATCTGGGATCGCCCTCGACCGCAACCTGCTTCTGGCGCGAGGTTGCCCCCGACAGGATCTTCACGTTTGCCTTGGGTACGCGCAGCGCCTTGGCCAGCAATTCCGTCACCGCCTTGTTGGCGGCCCCACCGTCGGCAATGGCCCGGACGCGGACCTTCAGCACCGTCCGGCCGTCGGCCAGCGTCTCGATGCCGTCGATGTCGTCACGGCCGCCGCGCGGGGTCACACGCAGGGCGATGCCGATGCCGCCCGCCGAGTAGCGCCAGGGAAACGAGGACGGCTCAACCAAGGCCCCGCTCAGACGACGTTCGGATAGATGTAGTAGGTGATCACCCGCTGGATGAACATGATGATCAGGATCACGATGATCGGCGAGATATCGAGCCCGCCCAGCGAGGGCATGAAGGAACGAATCGGGCGCAGCACCGGCTCGGTGATCCGCCACAGGAACTCGGAAACCGCCGCGACGAACTGATTGCGGGTGTTCACGACGTTGAAAGCGATCAGCCAGGACAGGATCGCCGAGGCGATCAGCAGCCAGACATAGAGGTCGAGGACGATCAGGACGATGTCGAGAACGGCGCGCATGGCGGGGGGAGCTCGCGAGGTGTGATGCCCAGCTAAATATCGGTTCGTCCCCCCGCAAACAAGGGAAGTTCCGGGCAAAATAATGCGGAAAACCGCAGATTTACCGTTCTTGACTTGGCATGTCCGCAGCAGGTAAATGGCGCCGATTGTCGGTCGCCTTCAAAGGGCGGTCGCGACGGGGCCATAGCTCAGCTGGGAGAGCGCGTCGTTCGCAATGACGAGGTCGGCGGTTCGATCCCGCCTGGCTCCACCACGCTTCGCCCTTCGGGCTACGCGTGGCGCAGCCACGAGTTGCCCGAAGGACGAAGCGTGATGTCCGGCGTAGCCCGCAGGGCGAAGACGGACTGATCCCGAACGAACATCCCTCCCCCCTACTTCCCCGTGAACCTTGGCGGCCGCTTTTCCATGAAGCTCGCCACGCCCTCCCGGAAATCGCTGCCCCGGAGCGCAATTACCATCTCCCGGTTGGCCTCGATCGTCGCCTCCGCCAACGTCTGGAACGGCACCTCGTAAAGCTGGCGCTTGATCACTGAAATCGCGCTCGGCGAGACGAAATCGGCGAGATCGCGGGCATAGGCATAGGTCTGCTCGGCGAGTTGATCCGACGGGTAGAGCCGGTTGACGAGCCCGATGCGCAGCGCCTCGTCGCTATAGACGCGGCGCGATGACATCAGAAGGTCCAGCGCGTTGGCATGGCCGACGATGCGCGGCAGCATCCAGCTGATGCCGTGCTCGGCGATCAGGCCGCGGCGCGAGAAGGCGGTGGTGAACACCGTGTTGTCGGCGGCAAAGCGCAGGTCGCAATACAGCGCGTGCACGAGGCCGATACCGGCGGTGGCGCCATTGAGCATGCCGATCACGGGCTTGCCGATCGACGGGTAGTAGCCGTAACGCGTCTGCCAGTCCGGTCCGCGGTTCATGTCGAACGGCGGCAGGGTCGCGGCTCGCTTGATATCGTCGGGATCGAGCGTCTTCAGCGCGTCCATGTCGGCACCGGCGCAGAAGGCGCGGCCGGCGCCGGTCAGCACGATCACCCGCACATTGTCGTCGGCGGCCGCCGTCTCCATCGCGTGGCGCACGTCGCGCTCCATGATCGGCGTCCACGCATTCATGCGGTCGGGCCGGTTCAGCGTGATGGTCGCGATCTTGTCCTTGGCCTCATAGAGGATGTGCTGATAGGTCATGTCGTCTCCCTTGTTCGCCGCCATGGCCGGCGGCGCGTTTTTCGTTGATCAGGATTTCGTCCTGGCGCGCGATCCCCTTGGCCGTGCCAGATAGTCTTGCGTCTCCGGCCGCTCGGTGAGCCAGCCGGTCCAGCGCCGAAAGACTTTCGCCATCCGCTCCGGCTCGACGCCGAGCTGCGACATCGCAACACCGCCGTTGACGGACTCGCGATACTCCGCGATCAGGCCGTCCCGGACAATGAAGCGGCTCATACCGTCGATCACCACGCGCTTGCCGGCAAATTGCGGGATCGTGGAAGTAAAGCTCGACAGCGACCAGGCATAGCCCATGCTGCCGTCGAACACGGGGTCGAACATCTCCCAGCGGTAGTCGGTGGCATCGCGGTGAAACAGGTCCTGCATCATGTGCGCGATGTCGGCGCGGCCTTGGTGCGGACCGTAGATGTAGTCGTGATAGATTCCGTCCTCGGAAAAATGCCGCGCGAACCGCGCACCGTCGCCGCTCTCTGCCGAGTGCGTGAAATCGCTCAGGAGTCCTGCGAATTCCTCGCGCGTCATGCCGCCTCCCAATCTCTCTTGGGAGCGAGACTAGCACAGCTGCGGAATTGACAAGGCGCGGCGGATATTTTGCGTCGCGGACTATTCCGCGGCCTGCGCCAGCATGAGATTAGCGCGGCGCGCGAGCCAGCCGTCGATGAACTGCGTGAGCCAGGCCCGCTCGGCGAAATCGTACACCGCGCGGTCGGCAAAATGCTGGTGCCGCGCCCGCGCGCCCGGCGAATCCATGTTGTCGTAGCCGCGCGTGGTCCAGCAATGCATCATCGCGTAGGTCACGTCGGGATGAAACTGGAAGCCGAAGGCGTTGCCGCTTCTGAAGGCCTGCACCGGAAAGTCGTCGCCTTCCGCAAGCAACTCGGCGCCGTCGGGCAGTCCGAAGCCCTCGCGGTGCCAGTGATAGACATGATCCGGCCAGTTCGGGCACGCGGCCTCGCCCGCCGCCGTGGGGCGGATGGGATAATAGCCGATCTGGGTGACACCTTGCGGATGCGGCGCGACCTTGGCGCCGAGCTGCCTGGCGAGCATCTGGGCCCCGAGGCAGATGCCAAGGAACGGCCGTTGCTCGCGCAAGGCGATCTCGATCCAGTCGATTTCGCGTCGAACGTAGTCGTCGGAATCGTTAGCGCTCATCGGTCCGCCGAAGAAGACGGCGCCGGCATGCTGGTCCAGCGTCTCCGGCAGCGCGTCGCCGAAGCGCGGGCGGCGGATGTCGAGGCTGTGGCCGAGCGCGCGCAACGCATTGCCGACCCGGCCGGGCGTGGAGGTCTCCTGATGCAGAACGATCAGGACCGGAAGGCGGCCTCCATCCGGATCGACGGCGCACGCCCCTCGCCCCGGAAAGGGCAGGACATTGGCGCTCATCATGGTCGGCCGGGAAGACATGGTCCTTGCTTCTGACAATGCTCGAATGGGATCGTACCTAAGTGGTCGTTAATTTGAGGTGAGTTCGGTCACACCCGGAAGAATCCAAGCAAATCACGGGCCAGTGATGAGGGAGGAGCCGGTTTCGACAGAATTTCAGCGGTTTCGCAGCTGGAAGCCGCCGACCGCCGCCAGGATGAACGAGCGGGGAAACAGCCGCAGCAGGAAGGGCACCAGCTTGATGAGCAGCCCGGGCAGCACTGCCCGTTTGTTGGCCATCAGGCCTTCATAGCCTTGCCGCGCCACCTCGGCGGCCGAGACTTCCAGGATCGCGGAATCAAAGCCCGGCGCGAACCCGGCGCGGGCCTGGAACTCCGTCAGCACGGGCCCGGGGCATACCACGGTCACCCGCACACCCAGAGGCGAAAGCTCGTGGCGCATCGCTTCAGTGAAGGAGAGCACATAGGCCTTGGAGGCGTAGTAGACCGCCATGCCCGGCCCCGGCAGGAAGCCGGCGATCGAGCCGATATTGAGGATGCCGCCGCGGTTACGGACGAGCTGATCCGCAAAGCGCAGCGTCAGGTCGGTCAGCGCGGAGATGTTGACGGCGATCATCCCGAGCTGATCGTTGCGGTCACGCTTGATGGCATGGCCGAAAACGCCGAAGCCTGCGTTGTTGACGAGATATTCGAGCTCGACCCCCGCCGCGGCCAATGCACGCTCGATGGCCTCACCGGCGTCCGCCCGCTGCAGGTCGCAGGGAACCACTATGGGCTGCTTGCCGCCGGCCGCGACGATCTCGGAGGCCAGTTGCTCCAGTCGCTCCGTGCGTCGCGCGGTCAACGCCACGCGATGACCCTTTGCAGCGAAAATGCGCGCAAGTTCCAGGCCTATGCCCGCCGAGGCACCGGTAATCAGCGTCACACGATCGGTCACGATCAAAATCTCTTTATTCAATAATCAGGGGAAACGTCGCGGATGCGGGCGGACAAGACCATAGGCGGAAAGCGCGAGCAAGCCGTCCACTGCATGGCGGGCATCAGCAATGCGTCGCACGACGGCACGAAGCGGACCATTTTGCCGGCCCGCTACGCGCCCCGGCCACGTTAAATTTTGGTCATGTGAAAATGGGCAGCAGCGGTTCCCTGTCGCATGGAAGTCAGACGGACGCGCCGGCACTGTCCTTGTCGGCTCTGGTAGCCGCCTGGCGCTCCTGCACCAGGTGTTTGAGATCGATGCGATCGCGCCCGGAAATGCCGAGCAGGTCTGCCGCGCGCCACAGCACATTGTCCTCGAACTCGGTGACCTTGCCGTCGGCGAACACCATCTCCCACATCATCTCCACGATTCGGCGCCGGCCCGCCTCGTCCACCTCGCGCATGATCACGCTGGTGAAGCGGTAGAGGTCGACGGCATCACTCTCGGCCCGCGTTGCCGAGGCGATCAGCCGGTCGGCGGTGCCGGGATCGAGCTTGAAGCTGGTTTCGATCAGGCTGTGCAGCTTGCGCCTCTCGACCGCCGTCGGCTCGCCGTCGAGCGAGACGATGTGAATGAGCAAAGCCGTCGCGGCGAGGCGGTAGTCGGTTTCGTCGAACACGCGTTGCCCGGCGTCGGGAGAAACGATCTCGGTGATGAATTGGCGAAGTCCGTCGAGCATCAATTTGTCCTGGAAGGAACGGCGGGAGCGCGTGGCCGAATATATGGGCTGGAACGGAAGACGCGCAATCGGGCAAGAACCGCCGACGGGGATTACGTTTTGGCAATCCGGCCCGCAACGCCGTCATTGCGAGCGAAGCGAAGCAATCCAGCTATCATTTCGTGGAGAAACTGGATTGCTTCGTCGCTTGCGCTCCTCGCAATGACGGGCCTCCCCTCACGGTATCTCGTACACCACCATCTTGTCGGCGATGCCGCGCAAGGCAGCCTCCTTGCGGATCGGCTTGATCGCCTCGCGCTCGATGATGGCGGCGACTTCCGGCGCGCCGATCACCGGCTGGGTGACGTGGATTTCCTGATTGGTGGAGAGGCTCTGCACGCGTGCCGCTACATTGACGGTCTGGCCGAAATAGTCCTGCCGCTCGTTGAGCATCACCGCAAGGCACGGACCTTCGTGCAGGCCGATCTTGACGATGAGGTCTTCGGTCCCGCGCGTCTTGTTGAGCTCGTTCATCGCCGAGCGCATGCGCAAGCCGGCGCGCAACGCGTGTTCCGGACGGATGAAGGTCGCCATCACGGCATCGCCGATGGTCTTGACCACGGCGCCCTTTTCGGCGGCGATGATCTCGAGCAGCGCGCGGAAATGGGCGCGAACCAGGTCGAACGCGGCGAGGTCGCCGACGCGCTCGTAGAGCGCGGTCGAGCCCTTCAGGTCGGTGAACAGGAAGGTCAGCGAGGTGATCTTCAGCCGCTGGTCGATGTTGAGATTGTCGGCCTTGTAGAGATCGCGGAACGTCTGGTTTGAGAGAATCCGCTCGGCGGTAAGGATCGGCTTGCGCTTGCCAAGCAGTTCGTGCAGCGCGTGGTCGGCAATCCAGACGCCGGGCAGCACGCGGACGTCGGACTGGTTGTCGAGCGTGAGGCGCAGCGGGCCCGGGCGCATCACCGTGGTGCCGGTCGGCGCATGCACCTTGTTGAACACGATCGAGAGCTGCTGGCGCTCCCTGGTCGGCTCGCCCTGCACGTCGATGAAGTGGGCCGAGTGCGTCACGGGCTCGAATATGATGATGAAGTGCTTCGGCAATTGCAGCGACAGCACCGCTCTCTCCCCCGCGGGCAGCTCCATCGATTCCAGCGTGACCTCCTCGGTCAGCTGCGGCATCGTTTCCTCGTTGAGGTCGATGCCCGAGCTCCAGAATATCTGCCGGTAGTACTCCCAGAACGGCAGCGCATTGGGGTCGTGCGCGCCGATCCGCCGGATCCGCGGGCTGACGGTGAAGGCGACCTCGACGAGGTCGTCCACGGAAGCTTCGTAGCCTGCGGCGCACAGCGCGCAATTATAGTCGTCGGGACGCAGCGACTTCAGCGTGGCGTGCGCGTCGAGCACGCCGCCGCAGCCGGGACAAAGTACGTTCCAGCCGAGATCGAACACGCCGAGCCGCGAGGCATGCAGGAAACCGGAAATCACCTTCTCTTCGTCGAGGCCAGTCTTGCGCGCAAAGTCCAGCAGGTTGATGCGGTTGAGCTCGCGGTCCTCGCCCTTCTCGACCAGATCCTTGATCGCATCGACCACGTCGGCGTCGGCGGTCTGCTTCAGCACCGAGAACAAGGCCTGGGTTTCACTCATGATGTGGGCCTCGATGGGATCAACGCGGAGAGATCGCGAACATCGGCGAGCGGTCGGGCTGCGTGGTGACGACGCCGACCGGCATCACCGGCGCCTTGTCGAGCAGCGCGACGCGGAAGTTGCCGATGATCTGCGCCAGCGCCAGCGTCGCCTCCACCAGCGCGAAATGCGCGCCGATGCAGATGCGCGGGCCAACGCCGAACGGCAGATAGGCGAAGCGGTCGGGAGGCGGTGCCGGCGCCATGAAGCGCGCGGGGACGAAGGCATTCGGATCCTGCCACAGCTTTTCGTGGCGATGCAGCAGCCAGGGCGAGATCAGGATCACGTCGTTCTTGCGCACGGAACGGCCGGCGATCACGTCAGGCCCCGCCGCCGCACGCGCGATCAGGAAGGCCGGCGGATAGAGACGCATGACCTCGTCGAGCGCGGCGCGGGTGAACTTCAGTCGGTCGGGTTCGAGCTTCCCGGCCGCAATGGCCTCCCGCGCTTCCGCAGCCACCTGTTCCTGGGCGACTGGATCGAGCGCCAGCAGGTAGAGCGACCAGAACAGGGCGGTCGCGGTGGTCTCGTGACCGGCGAGGATCATGGTGGCGACTTCGTCGCCGAGTTGTTCGTCGTTGAATGCCTGCCCCGTCTCGGGATCGCGCGCCTCGCCCATCAGGTCGAACAGGTCGCGCGGAGGTGCGCCGTCCTTCTTGCCGGCGGCGCGCCGTTCCGCCATCAGCATGGCAACGAACCTGGTCCAGCGCTTGCGAAAACGCGCGCGCTGAAGATCCTGCGGGCTCGGCCAGTTCAGCGGCAACAACAGATCGAGAAAATGCGGCCGCGCCAGCCGCTCGCCATATTCCATCACGTAGTCGCGCAAGGTGGCGCCGTGCCGATCCATCCCGAACGAGAACATGGTACGGCCGGCGATCTCCAGCGTCATGCGCTGCATCACCTCGCGCAGATCGACCGGCGCGTTTCTCGCCGCCTTCAGCTTCGCCACGGTCTCGTCGATGGCGCCGGTCATATGCGGGATCAGCGTGCCTACCGCGCGCGGCGTGAAGGCCGGCGCCAGCGTGCGGCGCTGGTGCTTCCAGGCGCGGCCCTCCGCGATCAGGACGCCGTTGCCCAGGATGGGGCGCAGCACGCGGATGCCGGCCGGGGTGCGGGTATAGTTCTCGTAATTGTCGACCAGGACGTGCTTGATGGCGTCGGGCGTGTTGAGGATGAAGCTGCTGCGTCCCACGAAGCGACCCTGGACGATGTCTTCCTCGTAGGCGCGGTTGCCCCAGGCCTCGATCGGGTTGACGCGCATCGCCCGCATGCGGCCGAACGCCGTCATGCTGTCGGGCGCGCGGGGCGGGGTCGGCGGCACCAGAGGCCGGCGGGTGAGCGGCAGGTCGATGATTTCGGCAATGCTCATGGCGCCTCGCTGGGGCTCAGGTTCACCCCCTATGTAGGTCCGTTTGCCCGGCGCTTCAAAGGCGGCTGACGGCCGGGACAGGCTAGATTTCTTGATTTGACGCGTTTTCTCCACGCGAACCGGTGTCCACTTCGCTTGAAAACGCCCTAGTAAGTCAGCTCGGCCATCACAATCCGGTTTTCCGAGACCGGCCAGGCCCTCGCCACGATCCGCTCCTGGTTAAACATGGTTACTACCGGTCGTCCCACCTCGGCTGCCGGAAGCCGCAAGGTGGCAGTGGAATCGGTCGGCACGCCCGGCTTCACGTCGGCCGGCTCCTTGCCGTCCAGCAGCACGATGTCGCGCGGCAGGCCGAAATAGCCGCGCGGCCGGGTGAAGATGACGACGCTGCCGGCGCCAGCATCGGCGGGCCCCGGCGCCTTGGCGGCGCGCAGATGAACGATTTCGGATGAGCGCGGGAAGGGCGAGCGGTAGAAGTGCGTGATCGGCGCGCCCGGCGAGGTCAGCACCATCTCGAGATACCAGACGGGATCGACCTTGGCCGGCCCCCAGCGCCCATCAGCACCGGTCTGCGAGGAATGGATCGGTCCGCCCATGCGCTCGCCGCCATCCGGCGAGACCCGATAGATCTCCACCGTCGCACCGCCTACCGGGCGATTGGTCTGGACGCCGCCGGGCGTTGCCGTGACGAGCCCGCTCAACTTCACTTCCGCTTCCGGCACGATCTCGATGCGCGAGGCCTCGCGGCCGGCGACGAACCTGTAGATCTCGCGGAAAGCGCGCGGATGAAAGGCGGTCTCGCGATGATCGACCATTCCCAGCATGAGATTGGTCGCGCCCTTCAGCGCCGGTCCGTCGTTGGTGACGTTGGTCGGTGTGCCCGGCTTGCCGACGAAGCGCCCGTCGGCTTGCGCGTATTTGTCCATGCCGTCGCTGCGCAGGGTGAGAAACGCCGTGCCCGGCGTGACTTCGTTCTCGCCTCCGTTGAGTCCCCGCAGGAACGGAGCGCGGCCGTTGAACTCGTTGCCGGGGTTGTCTTCCCAGTCGAACACGCCGTGATTGGGCACGCCGCACAGCACGGCGTGACTGACATCCGCGCCGCCCCCGTTCCTGACGACATTGCGGATAGCGTAGCCGCCGCGCGAATTGCCGACCAGCGCAATCCGCGGGGCACCCGTGCGCTGCTTCAGTTCCTTGATGGCTTCAGTGAGTTCCCGGCGCTGGTCCTCGGTCGAGGAACGGTTGGCCTGGGCGACCGCGTCGTCGCTGCGTGCGAGCGGATCGGTGAAGTTGATGGCGTGCATGCGCTCGCGCGGCACACCGTTCGATTCCATCCGCCACAGCGTCGTGATCCACAGGGCGGCGTGATCGCCATTGCCATGGACGAACAGAACCGGCGGAATTTCGGGCCCGGCAGAGTTCGCCGACCCGGCCTGGGCGAACGCCGAACGCGCAAGGCCGCCCGTCCACAATGGCAGGGTTCCCGCAGCCCCCAAGAGCGACCGTCGCGAAATGCCCATCCTGTGATCTCCCCTCGTGTTTTCAGCACTTTAGCGGACCCAAAAGAGCGCGGAAAGCGCGCTTTGGGCACTGGACAGATACGCGCATTCGCAGGCATCAGTTGTGTCGGCGGCACCCACGGCGCATGCCATAGCAAGCCAGACGGAACGGGATATGACGGAAAAGCCGCCACGCGCCATCGCCGACCACGGCATCACCGCACCGCTGAAATTCTCCGTCTTTCGCCGCATCTGGCTCGCCAGCCTGCTCTCCAATCTCGGTCTCTTGATCCAGGGCGTCGGTGCGGCCTGGGCGATGACGCAGATGTCCTCCTCCGCCGACAAGGTCGCGCTGGTGCAGACCGCGCTGATGCTGCCGATCATGCTGATCTCGATGCCGGCCGGCGCCATCGCCGACATGCACGACCGGCGCATCGTCACCATGGTGGCGCTGTCGATCTCGCTGGTCGGCGCAACGGCGCTGACCGTACTCGCCTGGCTCGGCCTGATCACGCCCAACATCCTGCTCGCCTTCTGCTTCATGGTCGGCACCGGCATGGCGCTGATGGGCCCGGCCTGGCAATCGTCCGTCAGCGAGCAGGTGCCGCCGGATGCCTTGCCGGCCGCTGTGGCGCTCAACGGCATCAGCTTCAACATCGCGCGCAGCGTCGGCCCGGCCATTGGCGGCGTCATCGTGGCGACGTCGGGCGCGGTGGCGGCCTTCGCCGTCAACGCCGTCATGTATGTGCCGCTCCTGATCGTGTTGTATTTGTGGAACCGCGTCAGCGAGCCGTCGCGGCTGCCGCGCGAGCGGCTCAACCGCGCCATGGTGTCAGGCGTGCGCTACATCACCAATTCGCCGTCGATCCGGATCGTGCTGACGAGGACGCTCGTCACCGGCGTCATCGGCGGCTCGGTGCTGGCGCTGATGCCGCTGATCGTGCGCGATCTCCTGCATGGCGGCGCGCAGATGTACGGCATCATGCTGGGCGCCTTCGGCATGGGCGCGGTGGTCGGCGCGCTCAACATCACCGAGGTGCGGAAGCGGCTCAACGGCGAAGCCGCGATCCGCGCCTGCACCATCTCGATGGCGGGCGGGATCACGGCGGTGGCGCTGAGCAAACAGCCGGTGCTCACCGCCGCCGCGCTGGTGGTGACGGGCGCGGCCTGGATGCTGGCGGTCGCGCTGTTCAACATCGGCGTGCAGCTTTCGGCGCCGCGCTGGGTCGCAGGCCGTTCGCTGGCGGCGTTCCAGGCGGGTATTGCCGGCGGCATCGGCGTCGGCAGCTGGTTCTGGGGCCACCTCACCGATTACGCCGGCGTCGAGATCGCGCTGCTCACTTCGGCCGGGATGATGTTCGTGTCGCCGCTGCTGGGCCTGTGGCTGCGCATGCCGCCGATCGGCGCGCGCAGCGAGCAGCCTGCGGAAATGCTCGCCGATCCCGAAGTGAAGCTGTCATTGACCGGGCGCAGCGGTCCGCTGGTGGTCGAGATCGAGTACCGCGTTGCGATGGACGACGCGCGGGCGTTCCACAACGTGATGCAGGAGGTACAGCTCAGCCGCCAGCGCAACGGCGCCTATGGCTGGTCGATCGCCCGCGACATCGCCGACCCCGAATTGTGGACCGAGCGATACCATTGCCCGACTTGGCTCGATTACCTGCGCCAGCGCAACCGCGCCACGCAGTCCGAGCGCGAATTGCATCAGCAGGCGATCGCCTTTCATCTCGGGCCGGAGCCGGTGCGGGTGCGACGCATGCTGGAGCGGCCGTTCGGCTCGGTGCGCTGGAAGGAAGACACGCCGGACCGCGCCGCCGAGGAGGTGCTGCCGGTGGTCGCGCAGGCGGCGGGGAGCAGTACGTAAGCGAATTATCGCCCGTGCGCCGCCAGCGTCGCCTGGCAGCCCTTGCTCAGCTTCGCGCGATTCTGCTGCAGGCAGGCGAGCACGACCATGTCGCCGTCGTTGAGATGGGCGCGGCAGAAGCGCGAGGCGTCGCGCGCGCAGGCGTCCTGGCCCTGCTGCGCCGGAGCGGTTGCAGTGGCAATCACGACAAGACACACACCGAGAAAAAACCGGATCATCGCAGTCACCTTGCTTACCCAGCAAAGACCGCGTTCTAGGCCGGGCCTGTCCGTACCGCAATGGGCATGCCGGAAAACGACGATCCGGCGCGGGCGTTCCCGCGCCGGATCGCATGACCGCAAACCCGAAGGATTAGTCCGCGGCCGAAACCTTGCGCGACTTCTGGGCCGCGAGGTCCTTGTCCATCACGGCGCGGCAGCCCGCAGAGAGCGAGGCGCGGTTCTTGAACATGCAGGCAGTGATCTTCGGGATGTTCGGGATCTCGCTGCTGCAGAGGCGGAACGCGTCGCCCGTGCACTGCTGCTGGGCTTCGGCGCTGTAGGCGAAGCTCTGGGTCGAGGTCATCGCGCCAAGCGTGGTCGCGATGGTGAGGGCCAGAATGGCCTTGCGCAGGGTCTTGGAGAGGGTGGCGGTCATGGTCGGCTCCTGTTGGCCCCTCCGTGGGGCCCGTTGACTGTTGGTGTGATTATGGCCCGATCCAGTTCCCGGCACCGTGATACCCATCACACTTCACATCACACATAGCAACCCATTGAAATAATAGATGATTTACGGTGGCGCGCCTCCGGGGCGATCCCCGCCCGGTGCGGCCGAATTTCCTTGTGTGACCTTGGATTCGTTGGTGGGGCGTTAAGACCTCATTGGCACTAATGCAGCGTTACGGAACTGGCGCGAATTGGTTTCGCGTGAAGCGAGCGCGTCAGGACCAGTTCAATGGGAATTGTGACGATGCGTAATGCGTTGGGCCTGATGCTGGCCAGTGTTGTTGCGGCGGTCGTGATCGCCGGAGTGTGGTTCTGGACTTCCTCGCCGCGCGCCGAAGTGGCGCCCCCGCAGACCATCGCCGCCCGCAAGGCCGAGCCGTTGCCACCGGCAGCCAAGCCCGCAAAGGACGACGTGCAGGTCACGGCCTCGCTGACGAAGCCGGCGCGACTGCCCGCGCCCGCCCCGGTCGCGCCCGTGCAGCAGAAATCAACTTGCGCCAATCCCAATGCGCTCGGCGTCGCCCGCACCGTCGTGATCGACACCTCGGGCGGACCGGGCTTCGGTTTCGAGCATTTCAAGCAGCTCGACTTCCTCACCGACAAGGAAGTGGTGCTGACCTTCGACGACGGCCCCTGGCCGAACAACACCGCGGCCGTGCTGAAGGCGCTCGCGGCGGAATGCACCAAGGGCCTGTTCTTCTCGGTCGGCAAGCACGCCAGCTATCACCCCGAGATCCTGAAGCAGGTGCTGGCGGCCGGCCACACCGTCGGCACGCATACCTTTTCGCACGTCAACCTCAACAGCAAGAAGATGACGGAGCAGCAGGTCAGGGACGAGCTCGAGAAGGGATTCAGCGCGGTGAAGATGGCGCTGGGCCAGGCGCCCGCGCCGTTCTTCCGCTTTCCCCAGCTGCAGCACAATCCGGCGGCGATGACCTATCTCGGCACGCGCAACGTCGCGATGTTCTCGACCGATCTCGATTCCTTCGACTTCCGCTCGCAGAATGCCGATCAGATCGTCAACACTGTGATGACCAAGGTCGACAAGCTCGGCAAGGGCATCATCCTGATGCACGACTTCCAGAAGCTGACCGGCGAGGCGCTGCCGACGCTGCTCGCGCGCCTGAAGGCCGGCGGCTACAAGGTCGTGCACATGAAGGCGAAGACGCCGTTCGACACGCTGCCGGAATACGACGCGATGATGGTGAGGGACACTTCCAGGCTGCCGCAGGTCTCGAGCCGCCCGGTGAGCGCGGTGGTGCAAACGGTTACCGATTAGACGCTGACGTCAGCGCAAACGAAAACGCCCCGGAGACGATCCGGGGCGTTTTGTTTTTCCGAGCTCACCAGCCGCCGAGCATCCCGGCATAGCCGCCATAGCGATAGACCTCGCGCATGATGCGGGCCTCGTCCCAATGCACGCGCTTGCGCTTGGGTTTTTCGCTCTTGGCCTGTTTGGATTTCTCCGGCGAGACCGTCGTCACCGGCGCCGACGGCGCGGGCTTGCTCTCGTCGAACGTCACCTGGCCTTCCCTCGCCTCGCCCGGCTTGGCGCCGACGACGGACGGCCGCGGCGCAAAGGCCGGCGGCTCCGCGTTCGGGGCGGGCGCCGGCGCGGCAGCAGGCTGCGCCTCGACTGCCTTCGGCGTCTCCGGCGGTTTTGGCGGGTCCGGCGGCTTCGGAGCCTCCACGATCTTCGGCGCGACCGCGGCCTTGCCGAGCGCGCCCGGCAGTTTCTGGTCGACGCCATTCAGCGACAGGCTGCGGCCCTCGCCGGCCTGCGCCGTCACGGAGACCAGTGCGAAAGCGGCTGCGGCCATCAATGTGCATAAGCGCATGGGAAATCTCCCCCGGGGATCAACGCGGCAAAATAACCGGCACGGGCGGATAGTTATGTGAGTTAGATCACGGACAATGGATTCGTCGAACCAGCGCTGCAATGAGTTCAACGACTCGGCGCTTGTCATCCCATGTCTAGGTACGATCTGTCACCATGTGTCCGGACCGGACAAGTTCGGAACTGGTGCCGCAAGAGGGACTCGAACCCCCGACCCCGTCATTACGAATGACGTGCTCTACCAACTGAGCTATTGCGGCGGACCATCGAAATCGCGTCCGAACGAGGCCGAAACGCGTGGGCACCTGATATCGGGCACGGCCCCGATTGGCAAGGAAAAGCAGCCCATTAAAGACCGGCCCTAGCTGCCCCAGCGGGACAGGAAGCCGCGCCAGCCGCCGGCCTGCGCCTTGGGCGTGCCGATTTGCTCGGAAAACTCGTCGGTTGGCGCGTCGTCGTCCACGCCGGGATCGTCGGGGGCGCGGACGATCGGGATCACTTGCGGAATCGTCCTGGGGATGTCCTGGCGGGCGCGGAACAACGGCGCCGGCTGGGCCGGGGCCGCTTCGGGTTTGGCCGGCGCCGGGGTTTCCGGGGCCGGAGGCGCGGCGTGCTCGGCGGCGGCCGCAGGAGATGATGCGGCCGACGATGCGGGCTCGGCGGGCGCGGGAGAAGCGGGCACATTGTCCTGCGCGGCCGGCGCGAGCGGCACGACCGTGTCGTCGCGCGGCGGCTCGCTCTCGCCCTTGCGCTCGGCCTCGATGCGCTTCGGCGGCGGGGCGGCGAGCATGGCATCCTCGAACGGCGAGGATTCGATCGCCTCGCCCTTGTCCGAGGGCAGGCTCGCCACCGGCGTCTGCCACTGGAACGCGTCGAGCTTGCCCGACACCGGCGAGACCGGACGCCAGCGGTCGCTGACATAGCCGTCGGCGGTCCAGGCCGGATCGTGCAGCGCACGCACCGCGCGCATGGCCCAGGCGCGGGCACGGCCACTGTCGCCGTGTTCGGCGCGCTCGATCTCCGCCATCAGCACCGCGACGCGCTGCGTCGGCCTGTCGACGAACGGCGCCAGCGCCGCCCGCGCGCGGGCAAACTCCGCCGCGTCGATCGCAGCGCGCGCCACCGCGAGCGCGCCTTCGATATGGCCGGGCATCTTGGCCGCCAGCGTCTCGACCCGCACCAGTCGCTGCCGCGCGGAATCGCCGAGCTTCACATGCGCATAGGCGTCGGCGAGATCGGGATGCGGCTGCGACAGCCAGGCAGTTTCGACGAGGCGCATCGCGCGGCGCACCTGATGCGCCTCGCTCTCGTATTTGGCGGCGAGCACGGCGGCCGGCACCAGCGTCGGCGCCAGCTTCACCGCCTCCATCACGCTGTCGCGCGACTGATCGCGGTCGATCTTCTCCAACTCCAGCGCCCGCGCGGTGAGCAGCACGCCGCGCTGGCGGCGCCAGGCCGCCTTGTCGATCAGGCCGGAGGAAAGATTGTTGTCGAGGATCGACAGCGCGCCGTTCCAGTCGCCCTTGGCGCAACGGAAGCCGAGCACGGCATGCGAAGCCCAGGTCGAGGCCGGTGAAATCTTCAGCGCCTCGTCCGCGATCATCACCGCGGAGACCGGATCGTCGGCGCGCTGCGCCTCGATGAACAGGCCGCGCAGGCCGAGCAGGCGCGTGTCCTCGCGTTCGGCCATGGCGCGGAAGGCGCGCTGCGCGCCCTCGCGGTTGCCTTCGAGCTGCGCCGATTGCGCGGTCAGGAGCAGCGCCAGCGGATCATGCCCGGCATGACGCTGCGCTTCGCCGGCATGGCGGCGCGCGGCGGAGGCATCGCCGTGACCGACCGCGAGCAGGCCTTGCGTGATGGCATTGCGGCCGCGCGCCTGGCGTCGTTCGCGGCGCCGCCGGCGCATGCGCTCCGGCGTTCGCCACAGCCCGCGCAGAATCGCCCAGATCATCATGGCCACGGCGACGACGATGCCGATCCCCAGCACGAATACCGGAAGCGTGGTTTCGGCACGCCAGCCGCCCCAGGACAGCACGACGTCGCCGGGCTGGTCGGCCACCCATGCCGCGCCGGCGGCCAACGCTGCGATCAGAGCCAGGAACAGGATGATGCGAATCATGAAAGGCCTACTTGGCTGTCGCGAGCGCGGTCATGGCGTCGGCGGCGAATTTTCGCGAAGCGGCGAGCGCCGCCTCGCGGGCATCGGCCTTGTCGAGCCAGGCTTGCGCGGCGGCGCGATCGGCCGGTGCAAGCAGGTTCAACTCGCGCCGCGCTTCGTTGAGGTCGTTGCGCAGTGCAGCTGAGGTGACGCGCGCCACCACGCTGGCGCGATCGGTGCCGGTGGCATCGGCGCGCTGAACGCGCACGAGCTTGGCCGCACCCGCCTGCAGGCGGTCGACGATGCCGCTGCCGGTGGTCTCGGCCTCCGGTGCCGATGGCGCGAGCTTCGGCACGATGGCGACGAGTTCGCGGCACAACGCCGGCGCCGAGGGAACGCCGGAAGCCGCAAACGCCTCCAGCGGCTTCAGCGCATCGGCACCCGGCGCCAGTGGCTTTGCCGCCGAAAGCTGCGCGGCAAAGCCCTCGCCATGGCGCACCGCGACGTCGAGCAGCGCGGCCGCCACCACGCGGCGCAGCGCGGCGTCGTCCGCCGGCTTCGCATTCACAGGCTTTGCCTCGGCGGACTTGATCGCGGCCAGCTCGCTCTCCTGCGCCTTTGCCGCGCGCTCGATCTGCGCGAGGCGCTCGTTGATCGGCGACAGGTCGACGGGCGCTGCGGCCGGTGCCGAGCCGTCGCGGGGCTGCGCGCGGATCTCGCCGACGGCGGAGGCCAGCTTGTCGGCTTGGGCGCGGGCCGCGTTGAGTTCGCTGCGCAGCGCCGCCACGGATTTTTCGACGCCGTCGATCCGCGCGGCGGCAGCGGAGTCGGACACCGGCTTGCTCGTCTTCGATTCGAGGCCGGCGATCCGCGCGGTGAGATCGTCGATCGCGGCGGCATCGACCTTCGGCGCGGGAGCGGGCGCCTGCACCGCCGGCCAGCCCAGCACCCAGCCGACGCCGATCACGAGCGCCGCCGCCACCGCACCGGAGATCGGCGCGATCGCCCAGGGCGAAACCGGTTGCGCAGCGGCCTGCGAAGGCGGCGGTTCAGCCCGGGAGGCCGGTTCCGCGGCGACCTGCTCGGCCTCCCTGGCCTCGTCAGCCTCAGGCTTCGCCGCGTCGGAGACCGCGGTCGCCTTGAGGTCGATGGTCGGCGGCTCGCGCTTCGGCCGGCCGGATTCGGCTAAAGTCGCATCTTCGGACCTGTCATCGACCATCGCAAATACCTCTGATTCCGACCGAACTTAGCAGAACAGGACCGCTCTCTTAAGCCAGTCGGGCCGGCAAAGCACGCTTCAATGCCTCGAATAAGGCATTTTCATCCGGCCGGGCCGCGACCGTGACCTGGGTCGCACCGGCCTCGCGGACGACTTCGGCAACCGCCGCCGACAGGCAGCATTGCGGCAGCGCCAGCGCCGAAATCTCCACCCCGCCCGCCCTGGCCGCCTCGACAAAGGCCCGGGCGCTGCGGCGGGAATAATGCAGCACCGCCTCGATCCGCCCCGCGGCGATGCCGTCGACCACCTCGCCCGGCAGGCTCCTGGCGGGAACCATGCGGTAGGCGATATGGGTGACGACCTCAAAACCCTGCTCGCGCAGGTCGCCCGCCAGATCGCGCGAAATCTCTTCGCCGGCGAGATAGAGCAGCGGCGATTTCTTCTTCAGCTTTTTCGCTTTCGCGCTTTCGACGACGAGATCGCGCAAATTGGCCGCGTCCCCGTCGGCCGAAAACACCTTGGCAAAACCCGCGGCACGCGCGACTGCCGCCGTGCGGTCGCCGACCGCGAACAGCGGCAGTTTCCGCAACGGGCTGTTCGCCAATTGCGGCTCGACCGCGCGCACGGCATTGGCGCTGGTGACGACGATTCCGCCATAGGGCGGCTCCGCCTCGTCCGCGAAGCCGAACGGCTCGAAGCGCAGCATCGGCGCGACGACGGCCGCGAAGCCGTGTGCCCGCAGCTCCGCAGCGGTGGTCTCGCCGTCGGGCAGCGGGCGGGTGACGAGAACGGCCATACCAAGAGTCTCCGCGAGGGGATTTGCCGCTGGCGTGGCGATTGCACGCTGCGACCTCGCAATGCTACCGAAGCAGCAAGACACCCCCTTAACGGATCATGCAAGGGCTCACATTGACGAACGATAAACCGATGCTGGTGCTGGGGATCGAGACCACCTGCGACGAAACCGCCGCGGCCGTGGTCGAGCGGCGCAGCGACGGCAGCGGCCGGATTCTCTCCAACGTGGTGCGCTCCCAAACCGACGAGCACGCCCGCTTCGGCGGCGTGGTGCCCGAGATCGCCGCGCGCGCCCATGTCGACCTGCTCGACGGGATCGTCGACCGCGCGATGAAGGACGCCGGCGTCTCCTATGCGGAGCTTTCGGCGGTGGCGGCGGCGGCCGGCCCCGGCCTGATCGGCGGCGTCATCGTCGGGCTGACCACCGCCAAGGCGATCGCGATGGTGCACGACACGCCGCTGATCGCCGTCAACCACCTCGAGGCGCATGCGCTGACGCCGCGGCTGACCTGCGCGCTCGCGTTTCCCTATTGCCTGTTCCTCGCTTCCGGCGGCCATACCCAGATCGTCGCCGTGGTCGGCGTCGGCAATTATGTGCGGCTCGGCACCACCGTGGACGACGCCATGGGCGAAGCCTTCGACAAGGTCGCCAAGATGCTGTCG
The DNA here is from genome assembly GCA_964504705.1 of uncultured Bradyrhizobium sp. Lineage (GTDB taxonomy): Bacteria > Pseudomonadota > Alphaproteobacteria > Rhizobiales > Xanthobacteraceae > Bradyrhizobium. Next base: position 6,219 of record CAZDEZ010000034.1, on the reverse strand, counting down.
CTGCCTTATCCGGGCGGCCCGCAGGTCGAGATCGCGGCAAGCGCGGGCGATGCGAAGCGGTTCGCCTTCCCGCGGCCGATGCTCGGGCGGCCGGACGCCAACTTTTCGCTGTCGGGCCTGAAGACCGCCGTGCGCAACGAAGCCAGCCGCATCACGCCGCTGGAGCCGCAGGATATCAGCGATCTCTGCGCGGGCTTTCAGGCTGCGGTGCTGGAGTCCACCGCCGACCGGCTGACCGTCGGCCTGAAACTGTTTCGCGAGCAATTCGGCGCGCCGCGCGCGCTGGTGGCCGCCGGCGGCGTCGCCGCCAACCAGGCGATCCGCAGCGCGTTGCAGGATGTCGCGGCCAAGGCCGACACCACGCTGATCATTCCTCCGCCGGCGCTGTGCACCGACAACGGCGCGATGATCGCATGGGCCGGCGCCGAACGAATGGCGCTCGGCTTCATCGATACGATGGAAGCGCCGCCCCGCGCGCGCTGGCTGCTCGATGCCAACGCGAAGGCGCCGGCCGGCTACACCAACAGCCGCGCGGGTTATTGAGATGGCTGAACTGAACTCAGTCGCGGTGATCGGCGCCGGCGCATGGGGCACGGCGCTGGCCGGCGTTGCCGCGCGCGCCGGCCGCAGCGTGACGCTCTATGCCCGGAGCGCCGCCAGCGTGGCGCGGATGAAGGCGACGCATGAGAATTTGCGCCTGCCCGGAATCCGGCTCGAAGCCGGCATCGACATTACCGCCGACATCGCGCGCGCATCGCGCGCCGATATTGTCCTGGTCGCAACTCCCGCGCAGAGCCTGCGCGATGCGGCAGCCGCCCTCGCACCGCACCTGAAGCCGGCGATGCCGGTGGTCGCCACGGCCAAGGGCATCGAACGCGGCTCGCACAAATTCATGACCGAAGTGATCGCGGAGGCGGCGCCGGATGCCGTTCCGGCCATTCTCTCCGGCCCGAGCTTTGCCGACGACGTGGCGCGGGGGTTGCCGACCGCGGTGACGCTGGCGGCAAAGGACGAGGCGCTTGCGGCAGCGCTGGTTCGGGCTCTGGGATCTTCGACCTTCCGCCCCTATCACACCACCGATGTTCGCGGCGTCGAGATCGGCGGCGCGGCCAAGAACGTGCTCGCAATCGCGGCCGGTATTGCCGTCGGCCGCAACCTCGGCGCCTCCGCGCAAGCCGCGCTCACCACGCGCGGCTTCAGCGAGCTCGCGCGCCTCGGTCGCGCCTGCGGCGGGCGTGCGGAAACCCTGACGGGTTTGTCAGGGCTCGGGGATCTCATCCTGACCTGCTCGAGCCCGCAATCGCGCAACTTTGCGCTCGGCATCGCGCTCGGCCGCGGCGAGCCGCCGCCACCCGGCAAGCTCGCCGAGGGCCAGTTCACCGCGCCGGTGCTGGTGGAACTCGCGGCTTCGCAAGGCGTCGACGTGCCGGTATCGAGTGCAGTGGCCGCGATCCTGGCCGGCAACATCACCATCGATGCCGCGATCGAAGGCCTGCTGACGCGGCCGTTCAAGGCGGAGGAATGACAATGGCATACTGGCTGGTGAAATCGGAACCGTCGACCTGGTCGTGGGACCAGCAGGTCGCCAAGGGCGCAAAGGGCGAGGCCTGGACCGGCGTTCGCAATTTCACCGCGCGCCAGAATTTGGGGAACATGAAGAAGGGCGACAAGGCGTTCTTCTACCATTCCAACGAGGGCAAGGACATCGTCGGGATCGCCGAGATCATCAAGGAGGCTTATCCCGATCCCTCCGACAAGACCGGCAAGTTCGTTTGCGTCGACATCAAGGCCGACAAGCCGTTGCCGAAGCCGGTGACGATGGCCGCGATCAAGGCGGAAAAGAAACTCGCCGCCATGGCGCTGGTGAAATACTCGCGGCTGTCGGTGCAGCCGGTGACGGCGGAGGAATGGAAGCTGGTCTGCAAGATGGGCGGGCTGTAGAGGGCAAGGTATTGTTTACCGTACCGCCTTGCGGGACGGTTCCGAGTCCGTAGAGTCACGGCCCTTCCCGCAGCGGAAATTTAGCATTTTCGTCGTCTACTCCGTTACCGGCAACATGCCGGATAAGGGGAGTGCGCAAGCCTTGAGACTGGGCGCCAGTAGCTCGAACGCGGTACCGGTCGACGACATGGCGGGCGTGACGATTACGCCTGCGCTGGAGGCCGAGACCGAGCGGCTGCTGTCGGGCCGCACGCGCGACATCCGCTTCTCTCCCGAAATGATGCGCGCCTATCGCCGGAAGGACTGGCCACAGCGCAGCAAGATCGCCCGCGCCTGGATGGTCTGGGTCGCCCTGATCAGCATGATCTTCGTTCCGATCAGCTACCTTCTCGCGCCGGATTTCCTTTGGCTCAGCACCATCATCAGCGGCCTGCTGGTTCCGGCGATGCATGCCTGCGCCTGGCTGGTCTGGCGAAAGCCTCGCAGCGCCACCGTCGAGGGATTGTCGCTGCTGGTGCTGATGAGCAGCGTCATGTTCGCGTACGGCTTCCTCGCCGCGAGCGCCGGCGGCGCTACGTTCGAGCGCTTCCTGATCGGCATCATGTACGCCAACACCATCGCGATCGTGGTGTTCAACGTCGAATATATCTGGTCGCTGTTGCTGATGATCTGCTCGACCGCGATCTTCTTCGGCTTCGAGGTTTTCAATCCGGCGGTGCAGTTCAAGGAAGCGCTGGGGACGTCGATCTTCTATGCGATCGGCATCTTTGCCGCGACGATCGCGCGCAAGACCCAGTCGATCCTCGCCAAGAAGGCGTTCCTGCTGGCCTTGCGCAACCAGTATCGCAGCGAAGCGCTGAAGGGCGCCAACCAGCAGCTGGAAATTCTGGCGACGCACGATCCCCTAACCGGGCTCGGCAATCGCCGCTCGGCGACCGATCTGATCGACCGGCTGTGGCGCAACGCGGACGTGCCGAAGGCGAGCATCGCCTTCGTGATGGCCGATATCGACCGCTTCAAGCAGTTGAACGACACTGCCGGCCACGCTGCCGGAGACGAGTGCATCAAGCGCGTCGCCAAGGCGATCGAGCATTCGGTGCGGGTGGGGCACGATGCCGTTTTCCGCTATGGCGGCGAGGAATTCCTGGTGGTCCTGCCCCATGCCACGCCGGATCTCGCCTGGACGATCGCCGAACGCATTCGCCACGCCGTGGAAGCGCTCGGCATCGTCAATCCCGGAATCAGGCGCGGCGCCGGTTCCGACGGCCTCGTCACCATCAGCCTCGGCATCGCGTTCGCCCGGGAAGGCGTCGCACCGGAGACGGTCGCCAAATGGGCGGACGATTCCCTCTACGACGCCAAGCGCAACGGCAGGAACGTGGTGTTCCTGTCGAAGGCGCATGCTCCCGCCGACGAGGCGGACTCCGCCCTCGCCGTCCGACGCGAAGCATCGGCTCGATCCTCGGGCAAGTAGGGAAAGCTACGCCGCTGCCGCCAGCACCACCTGCGCCAGCAACTGCTCGCGCTTCTTCTGGGTGCGATAGCCCTTCATGGTCGCCGCGAAGTTTTCGAGAATGCCGTCCTCGAAGGCGGTGACGATGGTGTCGTGGACATAGCTCTTTCGGCAGATCGCCGGCGTGTTGGAGAGCTCGTCGGCCGCGGCGCGAACGGCTTCAAGCACCTGGCGTTTGCGGCCGCGGGCGCTCGCCGCCGGCGAGATGCGCGACAGCGATTCAAGAACCACGGCCGAAGCCATCAGCGTGCGGAAATCCTTCAGCGAGATCTTGATGCCGGCGATCTCGCGCAGGAAGCCGTTGACCGTCGTGGTCGAAACGCTGCGGACGGTGCCGGACGCGTCGCGGTACTGGAACATGCGTTTTCCCGGCAACGTCTGCAAAATGCCGATGGCGCGCACGAGTTTCGCGGCGTCGCATTCCTTGCGCACCGCCTTGCCGCCCTTGGCAGTGAAGGTCAGCACGAAGCTGTCCTCTTCCAGGGTGACGTTGGATTTGAGCAGGGTGGTGGCGCCGCGGGTGCCGTTGAGCCTGGTGTAGGATTCGTTGCCCGGGCGGATCGCCGTGCGCGCGATCAGCTCGATCACGGCCGAGAGCGCGAACTCGCGCGTCGGCTCGTCGCCCGAAAGGTGCGCCGTGACATTCCGGCGGATCCTCGGCAGCGCACCGACCAGCTTGGCCAGGCGATGGGCCTTGCGCTGCTCGCGAACCTTCTCCCAGTCGGCGTGATAGCGGTATTGCAGCCGGCCGGCCGCATCGATGCCGACCGCCTGCAAATGCGAGTTCGGGTCGGCCGAGTAGCGCACCTCGCGATAGGCCGGCGGCACCGCCATCCGATGCAGACGCCGGATAGTCGGCTCGTGCCGGACCTTGGTGCCGTTGGCGCGAATGAATGAATAGCCACGGCCGCGCTTGATGCGACGGATGGTGAGCGCGTTCTGGTCGCCGAGCCTGAGACCGTGATGCTCGGCCAGTTCCGCGACGGAGGTCTTGGGCTTCGGCCGTTCGGCCGCAACTTTCGGCAGCTGCCCGAGCATTTCCGCCAGCGCAACGGCAGGATCGGCGGAAGCGGGCCTTGAAGCCTCGAAATTCTGCTGATCCATCATCGTCCTGACGCCTTTGCTCCGCTGTTTCTCCGGTAATGCCGGTTCTTGGGGCTTCGTTCCGGGAGGGCCATCCGCCCCGGGGTGGCCATTTAGGGGGTAAGGAAACGGATTGCGAGTCCCGAATCAGTTATCGACGGTCTCTAATTACCGTTCATGGGTCCCATTCGCCCGATAACGTTGATTTTGAGCTGCCTCAACACTGCATGCGGGGGAGTCGTGCAGGTGAAGGAACCGCGGCGGGAAAGCAAGCCAAACCAAGGTTTGAGCCAGCCGCGCTTGTCCCGATATGGTCCGGCGACGCATAATCGCGCCAACAATTTGAAGCCAACTTGCGATCAATTTCATTCGCGAGCGGCCAGTGACGTTGAGTGGAGGGAATATGTCCGAGAAGATTTACGACGTATCCGCGGAGTGGGCGAAGCGCGCCTGGATCGACGACGCCAAGTACCGGGAAATGTACGAGCGCTCGGTCAAGGACCCCAACGGCTTCTGGGCCGAGCAGGCCAAGCGGGTGGACTGGGTCAAGGCGCCCCAAAAGATCGAGAACGTCTCCTTCGCGCCCGGCAATATCTCGATCAAATGGTTCGAGGACGGCGTGCTGAACGCCGCCTACAACTGCATCGACCGCCATCTCGCCAAGCGCGGCAATCAGACCGCGATCATCTGGGAGGGCGATGATCCCTCGCAGTCCAAGCACATCACCTACCAGGAATTGCATGACGAAGTGTGCCGGATGGCGAACATCCTGCGCACCCGCAACGTCAAGAAGGGCGACCGCGTCACCATCTACCTGCCGATGATCCCGGAAGCCGCCTACGCCATCCTCGCCTGCGCGCGCATCGGCGCCATTCACTCGGTGGTGTTCGCCGGCTTCTCGCCCGACAGCCTCGCCCAGCGCATCAACGACTGCGATTCCAAGATCGTCATCACCGCCGATGAAGGCCTGCGCGGGGGCCGCAAGGTGCCGCTGAAGGCCAATCTCGATGCCGCGCTGGAAAAAGCCCCCGGTGTCGACTGGGTGGTCGTGGTCAAGCGCACCGGCGCCAATGTGGAAATGAACCCGTCGCGCGACCTCTGGTACCACGACGCGGCCAAGATGGTGACCACGGAATGCCCGTGCGAGCCGATGCACGCGGAAGATCCGCTGTTCATCCTCTATACGTCGGGCTCGACCGGCCAGCCCAAGGGCGTGTTGCACACCACCGGCGGCTATCTCGTCTTCGCGTCGATGACGCATCAATACGTCTTCGACTATCACGACGGCGACATCTACTGGTGCACCGCCGACGTCGGCTGGGTCACCGGCCACAGCTACATTCTCTACGGGCCGCTCGCCAACGGCGCGACCACGCTGATGTTCGAGGGCGTGCCGAACTATCCGGACAATTCGCGGTTCTGGAACGTCGTCGACAAGCACAAGGTCAACATCTTCTACACCGCGCCGACCGCGATCCGCGCGCTGATGCAGGGCGGCGACGAGCCGGTGAAGAAGACCTCGCGCGCCTCGCTGCGCCTGCTCGGCTCGGTCGGAGAGCCGATCAATCCGGAAGCCTGGGAATGGTATCACCGCGTGGTCGGCGACAGCCGCTGCCCGATCGTCGATACCTGGTGGCAGACCGAGACCGGCGGCATCCTGATCACGCCGCTGCCGGGCGCGA
>CAZDEZ010000033.1:0-44543 GCA_964504705.1 uncultured Bradyrhizobium sp. | reverse complement strand
GAGCCTGATCTTGCGATCTCTCCTCAATTGCCGCGCCAGCGGCTTTGTTCAATCCCAAATCGATTCAAACTAACCCCATCCCGCTTTAGCCGCCAAACACGTTGCCCGGGCGGATGCTGCAGGAGACGCCGCTTACGCTGAGGGAATGGATCTCGATGGTGTATCCGCCCACGTTGCGGAACGACTTCGGGGCGGACCCAGGCTCCTTGCCAACGGACATCTGCGCCGAGCAACTGCTCCCGCCGGGGGCGACATCGATGCGCAGGAAACGCGCGTAGTTTCCCCAGTTGGATTGGACGGAAATGGAGTTGCCGTTGACCGCAACAGAGCGGGCACCGCCGCCGAGCGATTTGCCTCCGTCGCCAACTTGATCGTTCCCGTGTGTTCCACCGCGACCGCTGGAGGTCGATCGCGTAAAGATTCGGCCCGCGCCGCTCACATACATCTGGAGCTGGAAGTTTCGTGTGACAGCACGAACTTCGGAACCGTCGGTGCGTTGCTGCCGATTTTCTGTCCAGCTCACCAGCACCGATTTCCCGACCAAATCGCTGCCGGGCGCTGCTTGCGCCTGCCACGAGGAGCCCATCAAGAAAATCGCTATCAGAAATAAGCGCGATGTCATCGCTTCCTCACGCCGTCGGGCCTAGTTGGCCACGAGATTGCCCTCCCGGACCGAACAACTGGCGCCGCCTACGGAGATGGACTGCACCTCCAGGGTCTGCTTGCCGTCGAGGCTCTTCCACGTCCGCGGGCCGCCGGCCTTTCCGTAGACGACGCTGGCGCTGCAGCCGGAGAAGCCTGCGTCGAAGGTGACGGTGATGCGCCGGGCGAATCCGGCGAAGACCGCCGTGCCCACCAGGCTGTTGCCCTGGAAGGCCAGCGTGCCGGGGGCGGCGCCGGGTGCCAGTTCGCTTTTCTTCTGCGCGTTGCGGGTGCTCTGGGTGGCCCGGACGAAGACCCGGCCCGCCGAGCTGACATAGGCGATCCGCTCCCGGCTGAGGGACGTGTTAATAGTCTGGCCGGCTTCGTTCTTCTCCTGAATGCTTTCTGACCAGGCGATGACGACCGACTTGTTGTGGAGCTGGGCGGGAGCGGCGGCCGCTTGTACCGACGCAAGCGGGCTCAGGATGGCCATCAGGACAATCGCTTTCATGGCGAAATCTTCCATTGTCGAAAACGGCGAAAGCCTACATTAGCCGCACCTGCCGATCCATCGGTATCGCGATCGATCTAGGGCATCCTGATCCCCATGGCCTTCAGCGCGTCGAGCATGCGCTGCGGCGGCGCCATCTGCACGGCGAGCGGCCTTTCCGTCTCCAGCACGCTTTTCAGGCCGGAGAGGATCGCCGGCCAGCCGCTGCGGCCGCCGGAAAGGATGTCGTCGGAAAGCTCACGGTCCTGCGACTGGATCAGCGTCAGCTTCACGGCTTCGCCCGCCTGCTCGATCTCCCAGGTGACGAGCGTCGGGCCGAGCTTCTCGATCAGCTCCGGCCAGTTGACGTTGAAGGTGACGGTGAGTTTTCGAGGGCGTTCGCATACGATCACTTCGCCCGAGATGTGCAGGCCGCCGTCCGGCGTGCGCACGATGAAGGCGCCGCCGACGCGAAGATCGACCTCCACCGCATGGCCAAAGAAATACTGCCGGCTGAACTCGGCCGAGGTCAGCGCCTGCCACACCTTCTCCGGCGTGGACGCGATATAGATGGTGTAAACGATCGCCGGCTTGAACTTTGCGGTGTCCATGAAAGCACTCCTCAACGCTCGTCTTGTTCCAGTTTCTTCTTCAACTCGCCGAGCGCGACGAGTTTCGCGCGCTCGAACTTCCTGATCCAGCGCTCGCCGATCTGGTGGATCGGCACCGGGTTGAGGTAGTGCAGCTTCTCGCGGCCGTGCCTCAGCGTGGTGACGAGGTTCGCTTCCTCCAGGATCGCAAGGTGCTTGGTCACGGCCTGCCGCGTCATGGCGAGGCCCTCGCACAGTTCGCCCAGGGTCTGGCCGCCTCTGGTGTGAAGCCGGTCCAGCAGTGACCGCCGTGACGGATCGGCCAGCGCCTTGAAGACTTCGTCCATGCATCGACAATAGGCAACCAAATGGTTGCATGTCAAGTAGCGCTTTCGGGCTGCACGTGCATAATGGCGCGACCCCTTTACCGTAGGTTCCCCCATCATGATGTCGCTGCAAGCCTATCTCGCCTTCGTCGTCGCCTGTTTCGCACTGGCGTTGCTGCCCGGTCCAATCGTCAGCCTCCTGATCGCCAACGGGCTGCGCTACGGCACCCGCGCGGCGCTGGTCAACGTCGCGGGCGCGCAGGCGGGCCTGGCCATCGTGATCGGCATCGTTGCGATCGGCCTGACCTCGCTGATGGCCACCATGGGCTACTGGTTCGACTGGGTCCGCTTCGCCGGCGCCGCCTATCTGGTCTGGCTCGGCATCAAGCTGATCTGGTCGCCGGTCGAAGGCGTCAGCGTGGACGAGAAGCCGGCGCCGCCGCGCGGCGGCTTCTTCCTGCAGGGCTTTCTGGTCCTGCTGTCGAACCCGAAGGTGCTGGTGTTCTTCGGCGCCTTCATTCCCCAGTTCATGGATCTGAGCCAGCCGCACTTTCCGCAAGTGGCGCTGCTCGGCATTACCTTCATGGTCGCCGCCGTCATGACCGATGCGGTCTATGCCTTGCTTGCCGGCCGGGCCCGGAAGTTCTTCTCGGCGGAGCGCACGCGGATGGTCTCGCGCGTCTCCGGCGGCTTCATGATCGGCGGCGGCATCTGGCTGGCGCTGACCCGGGCGAAATAAGGAGCGGCGCGTATTTGCATCGCGGCTCTGCCGCGCCGCTATTGCGGGCGTTTGGCGGGGAATCTAGGCTAGGAGCCAAGCAAGAGAAGCACGGAGAAGAACATGGCCGCCGCGCCAGACGAGGATTTCGGCTTCGCACCCGACTATGACTCTCCGATCCCCTACATGCAGCGGACGCGCGAGTATTACGCCGCGATCGGCTACACCACGCCGTACCGCTGGGCGCACTACACCGACGCGCCGTTCCAGCCGCTGCAGAAGCCGCTCTCGCAATCGCGGGTGACCATCGTCACCACGGCCGCGCAGTACGATCCGGCGAAAGGCGATCAGGGCCCCGGCGCCGCCTACAATGGCAGCGCCAAGTTCTACCAGGTCTACGACGGCGACACGTCGCTCCAGCACGATCTGCGCATCTCCCACATCGGCTACGACCGCAAGCACACGACGGCGACCGACAGCGGCACCTGGTTTCCGCTGCCGCAGCTTCTGAAAGCGAAGGCGAGGGGGCGGATCGGCGAGGTCGCGCCGCGCTTCTTCGGCGCGCCGACCAACCGCAGCCATCGCGTCACAATCGACGTCGACGCGCCGGAAATTCTGGCGCGCTGCCGGGCCGACAAGGTCGATGTCGCGGTGCTGGTGCCGAACTGCCCGGTCTGCCACCAGACCACGGCGCTGGTTGCGCGCCATCTCGAAGCGAACGGCATTCCGACGGTGGTGATGGGTTGCGCCAAGGACATCGTCGAGCACGCCGCCGTTCCGCGTTTCCTGTTCTCCGACTTCCCGCTCGGCAATTCCGCAGGCAAGCCGCACGATGCGGCCTCGCAGGAACTGACGCTCAAGCTGGCGCTGCGCTTGCTGGAAAGCGCGACCGGCGCACGCACCACCATGCAGTCGCCGCTGCGCTGGAACGAGGACGCCGCCTGGAAGCTCGACTACAACAACGTCGCGCAGCTCTCGCCGGAGGAGTTGGCGCGACGCCGCGCCGAGTTCGACAAGCAGAAGGAAATCGCGCGCGGCAATCGCGCGGCGTGAGTTGCCGCCGGGAGATGCGTTAAGTGACCCGACCGTTCGAAGGCGTGAAGATCCTCGACTTCACGCAGGTGCTGGCCGGCCCCTATGCCAGCTACCAGCTGGCGCTGCTCGGCGCCGACGTCGTCAAGGTGGAGCGGCGCGAGGGCGAGGACATGCGGCGCACGCCGCTCTCCCGCGAATGGGCGGAGCGGGGCCTTGCGCCGGGCTGGCAGGCGATCAACGGCAACAAGCGCAGCCTGACGCTCGATTTGTCAAAGCCCGAGGCGATCGCAATCGTCAAACAGCTCGCCGCGCAAGCCGACGTCGTCATGGAAAACTTCCGCCCCGGCGTGATGGACAAGCTCGGCATCGGTTATGCCGCGCTGTCGCAAATCAACCCGCGGCTGATCTATTGCGCTATCTCCGGCTTCGGCCAGACCGGCCCGCATCGGCTCGGCGCCGGCTATGACGGCAAGATTCAGGCGATGAGCGGCATTATGGCGATCACCGGCCATGCCGAGACCGGACCGACGCGCGCGGGTTTTGCGGTGTGTGACGTGCTGTCGGGCGCCACCGCCGCGTTCGGCGTCTCGAGCGCGCTGTTCCAGCGCAACGCGACCGGCAAGGGGCAACTCGTCGACGTCTCCATGCTGGAAGCGACGCTGGCTTTTCTCTCCGGTCAGATTGCCGATTATTCCGTCGCCGGTCACAAGCAGCAACTGTCGGGCAACCAGGCCGTCAGCCGCCGCCCCACCGCCAACCTGTTCAGGGCCGGCGACGGCTATATCCTGCTCGCCGTCAACACCGAGAAGCAGTATCGCGCGCTGATGACTGCGCTCGGCTGCGAGGCGACGTTCGAGGACCCGCGCTTTGCCGACTGGTTCGAGCGCCAGAACAACGAGCCGGCGCTGCGCGCCATCATCGAGGAGAAGCTTGCCACCAGGAGCCCGCGCGAGTGGGAGGCCATCCTGGAAGCTGCCGGCGCACCCTGTGCCAGCATCTGGAAGGTCGAGGAGACGATCGACCATCCGCAGATATCAGCGCGCGGCGCCATCCAGGAGATCGACACACCTTACGGCCGCCTGCGCTTCGCCGGTTCGGGCTTCCGTCTCGAGCACGGCGGCGGCCGCCTCGACCGCATGGCGCCCGCGCTAGGCGCCCATACCGACGAGGTGCTGCGTTCTCTCGGCTACGACGCGGATGCGATTGCGCAACTGCATGCGCGGGAGGTGGTGTGAGATGTCGGCAAGCGAGATAGCGAGACTTCACTTCGATGCGGCCACCGCCGCCGCAGAGGCGGCCAGCGCAGACGCCGACGGCGTCTGCCGCGCCTTGCTCGGTCTGGTCGTTGCAAAATATCTCGAACGCAGATCCGTCTCCGACGTGCAGTCCGAACTGCGCTTCGTTGCGGAGAACTGCGACCCCGATACCGATTTCGCGTTCATGCGGCCCTAGACCGGCGAACTTTGCGCATCCGGCTAGATCGCCATCTCCTTCCGCAGCGTCTCCTCGATCTCGCCCAGGATGCGCGCGAGCCGCTCGGCCCATTGCTTCTGTCCTGACTGGTCGCCGATCAGGTCCTGCCTGATTTCGATGCCGGTGTTGATCAGGCCGCGCCTCTCGCCGTGCACGGGGATGGTGTAGTCGGTGGTGTCGCTCACGGCATAGGGTTCGTTGTCGCCGACCACGAGATCGCCCTCGGCGCGCAGCTGCTGCAGCAACAGCGGTGGCAGCGTGCGGTCGCGTTGATACAGCGTGCCGATGTGCCAGGGCCGCGCGATGCCGGCATAGACGGGCGTGAAGCTGTGCAACGCTATCAGCACGGTTGGCTGGCCGCGCTGGATTCGCGCGTCGATGACCTCGCCGAGGCGGCGGTGATAGGGATCGAAGATTTCGCGCCGTCGCACTTCCGCGGCATCCCGCGCCAGTCCTTCGTTGCCGGGAATGAGCGTGGCCTCGCTGATCAGGGGGACCGAGCTTGCGACGTCCGGCGGGCGGTTGCAGTCGATCACCAGCCGCGAATAGCGCTGCGCGATCAGGTGCGCGTTCAGGTGATCCGACAGCCGCTCGGCGACGCCGGCAATACCGATGTCCCAGGCGATGTGGCGGGTGAGCTCGCTCGCGGGCACGCCGAGATCGCCGAGCGTGCGCGGAATGATCCGGCCATAGTGGTCGCAGGCGAGGAGATAGGGCGACGCGCCGGCCTCGTTGAATTCCAGAACCGGCGGAAGGTCGGCTTCGGTCAGGAGGGGTGCCGTGTCGCCCGCGTCACTCAATGCGATCTTCCTCGATTGCTGCCCATCGAATCGGCAGCGCAGCCCGGAAATGAGCAGCTTCTCTATAATTGGGCGGGTACAATATCGCTACGCCCGTCCTTGGACGACGGAACCGCTGAACCCGTGCGAGCGTTGAAAAGACCAATACTGACCTGCCTCGCGCGAGGCCGTTCGGGTCATCAACAGCGGAATTTCCGGACATGGAGATCAGGGTCGGCTTCGAGATTTCCTACGCGGCGGCGCAGCCGACGCCGATGGTGATCATGCTCTCGATCCACCCCTCGCGCCACCCCGACATCGTCGGCACCGAGCGCATCATTGCCGAGCCGGACGTGCCGATCGGATTCTATCGCGACAGTTTCGGCAATGTCTGCGGCCGTCTCGTCGCGCCCGCCGGCGGCATCACGCTGCTCGGCGATGCGCTGGTGCGCGACTCGGGGTTGCCCGACGTCGTTAACCCGGACGCGCAGCAATGGCCGATCGAGCAATTGCCGGACGACGTCCTGCTCTATCTGATGCCGAGCCGCTATTGCGAGACCGACCGGCTCACCGATATCGCCTGGTCGCTGTTCGCAGGCACGCCGCCGGGGTGGACGCGCGTGCAGGCGATCGTCGACTTCGTGCACCATCACGTCACCTTCGGCTATCAGCACGCCCACCACATGAAGTCGGCGCATGACGTCTACGAGCAGCGCACCGGCGTCTGCCGCGACTTCGCGCACCTGGCGCTGACGCTGTGCCGCTGCATGGGCATCCCGGCGCGCTACTGCACCGGCTATCTCGGCGACATCGGCGTGCCGCCGGAGCCGGAGGCGATGGATTTCTCCGGCTGGTTCGAGGTCTACCTCTCGGGCCGCTGGTACACTTTCGACGCCCGCCACAACATTCCGCGCATCGGCCGCATCCTGATGGGCACCGGCCGCGACGCCGCCGACGTCGCGCTCACCACCAGCTTTGGGCGCATGACGCTGACGAAGTTCGTGGTGGTGACGGACGAGGTGGTGCCAGCCGCCGCCTGACCGTCATTGCCGCACCATGGATTGCGTCGCCGCGCCGGCAATGACATAGAGACCGCATGATCTCCGACCGTCTCTTCGTCTACGGCACCTTGATGCGTGGCTTCGACCATCCGATGGCGCGGCTGCTTGCCGCCAACGCCGATTTCGTCGGCGAGGCGCGCTGTTGCGGTCGGCTTTATCTCGTCAAGCACTATCCCGGCCTCGTGCTGTCGGACGATCCCGCCGACATCGTCCACGGCGAACTCTATCGCATGCGCGAGCGTGAGGCGATGCTGCGCGAGTTCGACATGTACGAAGCCTGCGGCGAAGGTTTTCCGCAGCCGACCGAGTATCTGCGGCAGATGCTGAACGTGACGCTCGCGGACGGCAGCGCGAGCGAGGCGTGGACCTATATCTACAACTGGCCGGTCGCAAAGCTGCCGCGCATCGAGTCGGGAAAATTCATGGAGCGGTAACTTTCGTGTCCCGGGCGCGGTGCAGCGCGTCAGCGCTGCTCCGCAGAACCGGGACCCATTTATCCGCACGACGGTGGCCCCGGCTCAGCAGCGCAACACTTCGTGCTGCGCTGCGTCCGGGGCACGAGATCGGTTACTCCACCAGCCGCAGCCGCACGTCCACTTCGCGCTCGACGAAGGTCCATTCCTCGGTGGCGCGCAGCATGGCGACGAGTTCCTCGAACATCGTGGCATGCTCGGGCGCATATTCGAACCAGGTGATGAAGTCGAAGGGTTCGCCGAGGTCGCGGCAGTGATAGAGCTGGCGCGCCACCTGCGGCAGGTATTTCAGGCTGCCGGCGATGTGCTGCGACTTCGCCTCGAAGATCTCGCGCCGCTCGTCCTGGTTCAGCGCCCACCACGCCGCCGACTTCCTGACCGGGATCAGCGCCGCAAACGTCGCCTCCCGGCGCCCGAGCGGCGCCTGCTTCTCGGCCAGTTGCGCCTGCTCCGTCTTCTCGACATAGCGCGCATGGGAAGCGGTGCCCGCGAGCCGCCAGGAGGTGGCCGACGGCAGCAGCGGCAGTGCGATCGAGGCGCTTTGGGTGATCGCAAGCGAAGGCATCGCCGGCAGCCCTTCGCCCCGCACCGCCGAATTCAGCGTGATCCGCCACGCCCCGCTCTGTCCGCCCCGAAAGGTCGTGAACATGGCGGTATCCAAGCGTGGAACCCGGGCCGGTTCAAGCCATCCCTCGTCATTCCGGGGCGAGCGAAGCGGGAGCCCGGAATCCATAACCGCTATCGGGTGTTGGATTCCGGGCCCGCGCCAAGAGGCGCGTCCCGGAATGACAGGAGCCCTGTGAATTGACGGGATAAACCATCTAAGGTGTGAGCGATTCCTCACATCTTGCCTATATGGCTAGGTATGCGCTTCACGCCCCAGTTCCTCGACGAGATCAAGGCCCGGCTTCCGACCTCGGAAGTCGTGGGCCGGCGCGTCAAGCTGAAGAAGGCGGGCAAGGAGTGGAAGGGGCTGTCGCCGTTCCAGCAGGAGAAGACGCCGTCCTTCTTCGTCAACGACCAGAAGCAGGCCTGGTTCGACTTCTCCTCCGGACTGAACGGCAACATCTTCGACTTCGTGATGAAGACCGAGGGCGTCTCGTTTCCGGAAGCGGTGGAGCGGCTGGCCTCGATGGCGGGCGTGGCGCTCCCGGCGGTGACGCCGGATGCCGCGCGGGTCGAGCAGCGGCGCAAGACGCTGCATGACGTCATGGAGCTGGCGGCGAAGTTCTTCCAGGACACGCTCGCCTCGCGCAATGGCGCCAGGGCGCGCGGCTATCTCGCCGATCGCGGGATTTCGCCGGCGACGCAATTGCAGTTTCGCCTGGGCTATGCGCCGGCCGAACGCTTTGCGCTGAAGGAATATCTCGGCGGTCAGGGCATCCCCGTCGCCGACATGGTGGAGGCAGGGCTTTTGGTCGCCGGCGACGAAATCCCGGTGCCCTACGACCGCTTCCGCGACCGCGTCACCTTTCCGATTCTGGACCTGCGCGGCCGCGTCATCGCCTTCGGCGGGCGCGCGCTGGAAAAGGACGCGCAGCCGAAATATCTCAACTCGCCGGAGACGCCGCTCTTCCACAAGGGCGATAATCTCTACAACCACGGCCCCGCGCGACAGGCCGCGCATGACGGCGCGCAGCTGATCGTGGTCGAGGGTTATGTCGACGTGATCGCGCTGGTCGCGGCCGGCTTTCCCGCCGCCGTCGCCCCGCTCGGCACGGCGCTGACCGAGAACCAGCTGGCGCTGCTCTGGCGCATCGCGGACGATCCGATCCTCTGCTTCGACGGCGACCGCGCCGGGCAGAAGGCGGCGTACCGCGCTGCGGATTTGGCGCTGCCGCAGCTCAAGCCGGGCAAGAGTCTGCGCGTCGCGCTGCTGCCGGAAGGGCAGGACCCCGACGATCTCGTGCGCTCCGGCGGCCGTGGCGCGATCGAGGACGTGCTCGGCGCCGCGCGGCCGCTCGCCGACATGATCTGGTCGCGCGAGATCGAGGGCGGCAGCTTTGCCACGCCCGAGCGGCGCGCGGCGCTGGAGGCGCGCATCAACGAGCTCGCCGGTGCCGTGCGCGACGAGGTCGTGCGCCGCTACTATCGCGAGGACCTGCTGCAGCGGCTGCAGCGCGCCTTTGCGCCGGAGGGCGGCCGCGGCTTCTATGGCAGGGGCAATTTCGCCCGCGGGGCGGTGCGCGAATCACCCCGTAATTTCGCCCCCCGCGGCAACGTCATGCGCGGCCGTTTTCCGCCGCGGGGCGGGCAGGGGGCGACCCCGGCGCTGCCGCCCGGTCCCTACCAGGCGGCGAGCCCTCAGCTCGGGGTTAGCCCGATCATGCGCGGGCAGCGCTCGGCGATCTCCCGCCGCGAGGCCCTGATCCTGCTGACCCTGGTCAATCATCCCTGGCTGCTGCACGACCATCTGGAGGAGGTCGCCGCCCTCGAGTTCGCCCACCCGGAAGCCATCAAGCTGCGCGCCGGCATCATGGCGGCATTCGCGGGCGACCACCACCATTCCCCGGAG
This sequence comes from uncultured Bradyrhizobium sp., assembly GCA_964504705.1. Lineage (GTDB taxonomy): Bacteria > Pseudomonadota > Alphaproteobacteria > Rhizobiales > Xanthobacteraceae > Bradyrhizobium. The sequence goes on along the minus strand of CAZDEZ010000033.1, from coordinate 34,441 downwards.
CCCGCCGAGCAGGCCGAAAAGATGCGCGCCGACCTCGAATCGCGTGGATTAACCCCAATACTTCAAAGGGTTGAGCGGGCGATCACCACTGCCGCAGTGTGGGGGGCGCAACCCGGCGCCGCGCGGGAGGACGTTCTTTCGACTTGGCGGCAACTCGTTACCTTGCATCAGAAAACCCACGCCCTACTTAGGGAAATGAAGGACGCCGAGCAGGCCCTGGCCGAGGACGGCAGCGAGGTTCATCTGGCCTGGCTGAAGGACATCCAGGCCCGGATGGCCGAAGCCGACGGCACCGAGGCCCTGATCGAGGGTTTCGGGGAGCTTTCCGGCCGGTTCCAGCGCAGCGTATAGCGCATGGTCCCGAAAAGTGGGCACCGGTTTTCGGCCAAGACCATGCGCAAGTAAGGAACCAGGTTTTACCAAGGCTCGAAAAATAGTGCGGGACGGCCCGTGCCGGCCTCATTAAAAGACTCGCCAAACCCATGGTTTGGCTGCAAAAACAGGGTTAAGCGAAACTTAACAGCGCGCCTTTATCAGGTGCATCGAGATAGCTGACGTGACCCGGGGTGGCGACACGAGCGCCGCCCTTTTGCGCGTCAGCGGCATGACACGGTGAGAAGCGGGTTCCGATTTTCGCGTTGAGTCATTGCATAGGTTAGAGGGGACGAAATTAGTCCCTCAGGTGTTGGTCGGTAGCGGGCGCGCGCGGTGCGCCTTGCGGGAAAGCGCGTTTCGGGAGCAATGAATGGCCACGAAGGCAAAGACGCTGCAGGTTAAGGACAAGGAAAAAGACGACAAGGCAGCGGACGCGCCCGAGAAGGATGCCGCTGACGCCCCGTCGCCCTTGCTCGACCTGTCGGACGCTGCCGTCAAGAAGATGATCAAGCAGGCCAAGAAGCGCGGCTTCGTGACCTTCGATCAGCTCAACGCCGTGCTGCCTTCGGACTCCACCTCGCCCGAGCAGATCGAGGACATCATGTCGATGCTCTCGGACATGGGCATCAACGTCACCGAAGCCGACGACGAGGGCGAGGAAGAGGACAAGGATTCCGCCGACGACGATACCGACAACGAACTCGTCGAGGTCACCCAGAAGGCCGTCACCGAGGTCAAGAAGTCCGAGCCGGGCGAGCGCACCGACGATCCCGTGCGCATGTACCTGCGCGAGATGGGCACCGTCGAACTGCTGTCGCGCGAGGGCGAAATCGCCATTGCCAAGCGCATCGAGGCCGGCCGCGAGGCGATGATCGCAGGCCTCTGCGAAAGCCCGCTGACCTTCCAGGCCATCATCATCTGGCGCGACGAATTGAACGAAGGCAAGATCTTCCTCCGCGACATCATCGATCTCGAAGCCACCTATGCCGGCCCCGACGCCAAGGGCGGACTCAATCCGCAGGTCGTCGGCCCCGACGGCCAGCCGATCACGGGCGCTGCCGCCAATGGCGAGGCGGCCGCCGCGCCCGCGCATGTCGCTCCGCCCGCAGCGCCGCCGTCGGCGACGCCGTTCCGCGCTGCGCCCGGCGCCCCCGGCGCGGACGCCGAAGGCGAGGAGAAGGATCCCGGCGAGGCCGCGGCCGAAGCCGACATGGACGACGATGAGTTCGAGAACCAGATGTCGCTTGCCGCCATCGAGGCCGAGCTGAAGCCCAAGGTGGTCGAGACCTTCGACAAGATCGCCTCCGAATACAAGAAGCTGCGCCGGCTGCAGGAGCACGATATCGCCAGCCAGCTGCAGAACGACTCGCTCTCCCCGCACCAGGAACGCAAGTACAAGAAGCTGAAGGACGAGATCATCGTCGAGGTGAAGTCGCTGCGCCTCAACCAGGCCCGCATCGACTCGCTCGTCGAGCAGCTCTACGACATCAACAAGCGCCTCGTCTCGTTCGAAGGCCGCCTGCTTCGCTTGGGAGATAGCCACGGCGTCGCCCGTGAGGACTTCCTGAAAAACTACCAGGGCTCGGAGCTCGATCCGCGCTGGCTCAACCGCGTCTCCAAGCTTTCCGCCAAGGGCTGGAAGAACTTCGTCCATCACGAGAAGGACCGCATCAAGGAGCTGCGCCACGACATTCAGCAGCTCGCGGCGCTCACCGGCCTCGAGATCGGCGAATTCCGCAAGATCGTGCACGGCGTGCAGAAGGGCGAGCGCGAGGCGCGCCAGGCCAAGAAGGAAATGGTGGAGGCGAACCTGCGCCTCGTCATCTCCATCGCCAAGAAATACACCAACCGCGGCCTGCAGTTCCTCGACCTGATCCAGGAAGGCAACATCGGTCTGATGAAGGCGGTGGACAAGTTCGAATACCGTCGCGGCTACAAGTTCTCGACCTACGCCACCTGGTGGATCCGGCAGGCGATCACCCGCAGCATTGCGGACCAGGCCCGCACCATCCGCATCCCCGTGCACATGATCGAGACCATCAACAAGATCGTGCGCACGAGCCGCCAGATGCTCAACGAGATCGGCCGCGAGCCGACCCCGGAAGAGCTCGCCGAAAAGCTCGGCATGCCGCTGGAGAAGGTGCGCAAGGTCCTCAAGATCGCCAAGGAGCCGCTGTCGCTGGAGACGCCCGTCGGCGACGAAGAGGATTCACACCTCGGCGATTTCATCGAGGACAAGAACGCGGTTCTGCCTATCGACGCCGCGATCCAGTCCAACCTCCGCGAGACTACCACGCGGGTGCTGGCGAGCCTTACCCCGCGCGAAGAACGCGTGCTCCGCATGCGCTTCGGCATCGGCATGAACACCGATCATACGCTGGAAGAGGTGGGGCAGCAGTTCAGCGTGACGCGCGAGCGTATTCGTCAGATCGAGGCGAAGGCGCTGCGGAAGCTGAAGCATCCGTCGAGGTCGCGGAAGCTGCGGAGCTTCTTGGATAATTGATGGTGTCAGTGCCGGGCGCGACCCGGTAACTCATCGAGAAAAAACGGCGGGCGAGAGCTCGCCGCTTTTTGTTCCCGCGGCAGCGACCTCGCCCTTCGACCCAACTTCCTCCCATCCCCTCAATGCAGCCCCCGGATCAGCTTGACCAACATCGCCGCGAGCTCCTTCTGCTCGCTGCGTGACAGTCTGCCGAACCACTGGCCGATCACGGCGAAATCCTCCGCGTTGCGCTGGTGCCAGCCGCGTTGGCCCGCCTTGGTCGCGACCAGCCGTTTGGCGCGGCGGTCGTTCTCGTCGTCGACGATCCTAATCAGGCCCTTGCGGGCGACGGCGAGCGCAATCTGCTTGGCGTTCTGGTGCGAGGTCGCCAGCGACTTCGCGGCTTCGCCGAGCGTCGGATTGCCGTGTGCGCGCACGAAGCTGAGCAGGATGCCCTGCTGCATCGTCAATCCCTCGTCGCGCAGGCGCTGGTCGTAGAGATATCGCAGGCGCTGGCTGGCGAGCGACATCAGCCGGAAGCAGCGGACGGCGTCCGCCGCATTGCCGGCAACCTCCAGCTCGTCGGCCTGCAGCTTCGAGGACAGCTTGATTCGCGGGTCCATTTATGTAATATATTACATAATTTTCCATGCCGATCAAGGAGGCGGGGATGATTTGTCTGATGCCGATGTGCGCCTATCTCTCCGAGACGTCTCGGATGATCCAGATCTACAAGGCGCTGAAGCGGCAGGGCGCCGAGGTCGTCATGGCCACCCATGGCGGCGTGCACGAGGCCCTGATCGCCGCCGAGGGCATTCCCTACGACATCGTCGGCCCGCGCATGGACGAGGCGCGCGGGCAGAAATTCATCCGCGACAATGTCGGCATCGGCGACCCAAAACAGAGCATGTACAGCGCCGAGGAGATGCGGACCTATGTCGCGGCCGAGGTCGATTATTTCCGCAGGAAGCGCGTGGATGCCGTCGTCATCGGCTTCACGCTGACGACGCTGATCTCGACGCGGGTGGCGGGGATTCCGCTGGTGACCCAGCATGCCGGTGCCTTCCTGCCGCCGCTGTTTGATCGCGGCATGCTGCCGGCGCCCTCGCGGCCGACACAGACGATCTTCAAGATCGTGCCGCAGAGGATCGGCCGCTTCCTGATGAACAAGGGCGCGCCGCGGCTGCGGCTCTATCTCGACGGCTACAACGCGCTGGCGCGCGAACTTGGCGTAGAGGGCGTGCCGAGCTTTCCCGCGCTGTTGCTGGGCGACCTCTCGCTGGTCACCGAAGCGCCGGAGGTCTACGGCATCGGCGAGAGCGAGATGCGCGCCTGGCGTCCGTCCGGCGGCAACTACTGGCCGACGACGCGCTTCGAATATACCGGGCCGATCTTCGCCGAGATCGACAGCCCGATCCCCGCCAATGTCGAGCGGCTGCTGGCATCCGGCGGCCCCAAAATCTATGTCGCCATCACGTCCGCGCGCGAAGATATGGTGCGGCGCGCGGTGCGGGATGCGGCGAGCACCGGCGCCAAGGTGATCGTGGCCGGCACGGTGCACGATCTCGGCGACATGGAAGCGCCTGGCGTGGCGGTCGGCGGCGTGCTGCCGAGCCACAAGATCATGCCGCTTGTCGATCTCGCCGTGACGGCTGGCGGCCAGGGCAGCGTGCAATGCGCGATGGCGGCGGGCACGCCGCTGATCGGCATTCCCTTGCAGCCGGAGCAGGACACCAACGTGCATCTCCTGCAGCAAAAGGGAGCGGCGCGCATGCTGTCGATCGGCGATCTCGAACGCGGCAAGCTGCCGGCGACGATCGCCGAAGTGCAGGCCAGGCCCGGATATCGCGTCGCCGCGCAGGCCATCAAGGCCGCCTATGCGGAGCGGAACGGGCCGGTGCGCTCGGCGGAGGCGATCCTTCGGTACCTGGAGAACCGCATGCGCCAGGCCGCGTGAGCGGCACGCCGCCGTGAACAGGCGGGAGGCGTGATGGCGATTACGCCTGCACGCTCTTTTTCTTCTTCGCGCCGACCCGGCTGATGTCCTTGATCTTGAGCGGCGGGCGGCCGGATTTTTCGGCGATCTCGCGGTCCTGCTCGATGATATAGCCGCGCGCCGGCTCATCTCCCTCGAGCCCGCCGAGCAGCTCGGCAGGTACGCGCCGGTTGGAGCGCTGCGAGCCGTCTTCGTAAACGACGTCAAAAAAGGCGAATTCGCCTTTGGGATTGGTTCCGGGTTTCTTGGCCATGGCGGCTTGTGACCGATGCGTGCGCCGGTGTCAAATGGCGGGGTTGGGCAACGAGCGCGGATGGAGAATCTGGGTCCGTAGGATGGGTTGAGCGTCAGCGAAACCCATCAATTCCCTGTGCGGACGATGATGGGTTTCGCTGACGCTCAACCCATCCTACGAAGCGCCGCCCCTCACGCCTCCACCACCATCCGCTCGTCCTTCTCCAGCGCGCCGTCGACGATGTGCAGCCGCCGGTGCATCTGTTTGGCGAGTTCCACGTCATGCGTCACCGCCACCACGGTCTTGCCGTAGACCGTGACGAGGTCGCGCAGCAGTTCGAACACTTGCCGCGTCGAGATGGAATCGAGGCTTCCGGTCGGCTCGTCGGCGAGGATCACCGGCGGGTCGTTGGCGAGCGCGCGGGCGACCGCAACGCGCTGGCGCTGGCCGCCGGAGAGCTGGTCCGGCGTCTTGCGGCGGTGTTCGCCGAGGCCGAAGGCGGCGAGCAGCTGCTCGGCGCGCGTGAGGATCTCGCGATCCGACAGCCGGCCCAGCGCGCGCATCGGCAGCGCGACGTTCTCCATCAACGAGAATTCCGGCAGCAGGAAGTGGAACTGGAATACGAAGCCGAGCAAGGTCAGCCTCGCGCGCGTGCGCTCGCCTTCGCTCATCGCCGTGGTGGAACGGCCCTTGATCAGGACGTCACCGCCGGTCGGCAGGTCCAAAAGGCCCAGCAAATAGAGCAGGGAGGATTTGCCCGAGCCGGACGGCCCGGTGATGGCGACGAACTCGCCGGCGCCGATGCTGACGCTGATGTCGCGTACCAGCGTCACCGGCACGGTGCCGGGCAGGATGCGCGTGACGTTCCGCGCCTCGATCAGGGGCACGCTCATGTCGCGCCCCGGATGATGTCGACGGGATGGACTTTTGCCGCTGCGCGCGCCGGGAAATAGCCGGCAACGAGGCTGGAGACGAGCGCAACGACGGTCGCCAGCGCATAATGCTTCACCGAATAGAGCACCGGCAAATGGTTCTGGTCGGAGAACGGCGTCTTGAATTCCAGCGCGCCCAGCCCACGCGTCATCAGGTAGCCGAGCCCCCAGCCGAGGATGGCGCCGACGAGGCCGATGATCAGCGCCTCCACCATGAAGATGGCGCGGATGGTGCGGTCGCGAAAGCCGAGCGACTTCAGGATCGCGATGTCGCGCGTCTTCTCGTGCGTGATGGTGGCGACGATGTTGAAGGTGCCGAAGCTCGCCACCAGCAGGATCGCGCCGACGATGGTGTACATCAAGACGTTTCGCAGCGTGATGGCGGAAAGCAGATCCTCCTGCGCCTCCTGCCAGGAGATCGACTTGTAGCCGGTCTGCTCGCCGATCCGCTCCGAGATCAACCGCGCCTCGAGCGGCTCGGCGGTGCGCACGCGGATCTCGTTGATGACGCCGATCTGCTTCTCCAGCGTCTGCGCGGTGCGCAGCAGCACGTAGCCGGTGGTTTCGTCGGTCATGCGGAAGCCGGAATGGAAGGTGCCGACCACGGTCGCCGTCAGCGTGACGCCGCGCGCCGACACCAGCGTCAGGTTGGAGTTGACGCGGGCGCCGATCTTTCGCGCCAGGCGATCGCCGAGCAGGATGGCGTTGGAGGCGCGATAGAGCGAGTTCAGCGTTCCCTCGCGCATGTGCTTGGTGAGGTTGGAGACGTTGCCCTCGGTGTGCGGATCGATGCCAACAACGGAAATGGTGAGGTCGCGCCCGGCAAAGCGCAGCACCGCCTTGGACTGCACCGAGGCGGTGAGCGCGCCCGGCACCCAGGTCTGCAAGGAAGCGATGGTCGCCATCGGGTTCTTGATGCCGGGCCGGCGCACCTCCGGCGTCAGGCCGTGGATTTCGGCGGCAGGGAAAGCGACATTCGCCGGCTGCGGCGTCGGCGCCCGCAATTCGTCGGTGATCGAGATGTGCGGCAGCGCATCGACCAGGGTGGCGATGAAATCGTCCTGCGAGCCCTCCATCATCGCCGCCATCATGATCGAGAAGCCGACGCCGGTGACGACGCCCAGCACCGCCACCAGCGTCTGCCGTGCGCGGCGCGTGATATGCGTCCAGGCAATGGTCAGGATCAGCTTCATGGCGCGGTCTTACGGCCCGGCGACCGGCGTGCCGCGCACCCGGGTGCGGTTGCGGAGGTTGGTGGTCGCGGGCGAGACGACCTCTTCGCCTTCCTCGACGCCCCTCACGATCTCGACGCGGTTGGTGCCGCGGATGCCGGTCTCCACCTTGCGGAACGCGAGCTGGCCGTCCTTGTAGACCAGCAGCCCGTTGTCGATCACGGCATTCGAAGGCACCAGCAGCACGTCCGCCTTCTCGCGGGTGACGATGTTGGCCTCCACGCTCATGCCGATATGCAGCGGCGTGTCGTCGGGCAGGCCGATGCGAACGCGGAAGGTCTTTGCCACGGGATCGCCGGCCGGCGTGATCTGCTTGACGACACCGGTCAGCATGCGCCCGGCAAACGCGTCGGTGCGCAGCAGCGCCTTCTGGCCGACCTTTATGCGCGGCAGGTCTTCTTCGTTGACTTCCGCGACGACCCACAGCGGCCGCGCAAGGCCGATGCGATACAGGATGGTGCCGGGCTCGACCATGTCGCCGACCTCGCCGTCCTCGCGCAGCACCGTGCCGTCCATCGGCGCCAGCAATTCGTAGTAGCGCAGCCGCTCGACCTGGGCCGAGATCTGCGCCTGGATGCGCGCAAGGTCGCTGCCGGCCTTCTGGTGCGCCTGCGCCGTGGTGGCGCCGCGCGAAAGCAGCGTGGTCTGCCGGTCGGATTCCTGCAGCGAAAACGATTCCAGTGCGCGAAGGTCTTTCAGCGTCGCCTGCGCCTCGCGGTCGTCGAGCCGCGCCAGCCGCTCGCCGGTCTTCACTTCCTTGCCCTCGCAGCGGCAACGTTCGACGAGGCGGCCGCGCACCAGCGGGGTGAGCCGCGACCACGTCTCGGGTTCGACCGAGCCGGTGGCATAGACGATCTCGGCCGCGGCGCCCCGCGTCACCTTGGCGATGGTCACCGCCGGGCCGCGCATGTACCACCACGCGGCGGCAGCGCCCGCCGCGACCAGCACCAGTGCGGCAACGAGCTTCCATCGCGGGAAGCGCGACGCGTCTTCCTGCAATTCGTCGATCGGGGTAACCGGTTGCGCCGGCCTGGATTCCATTTTCATCGTCCGATCCCAAGCCTGTTCGTTGGCGAAGCAGTGCCGAGCAGTCCGCCCGTGCTAGGCGGCACCTTCCGGCGCCATGGACATCATCTCCTGCCAGACCGCCGCGACGCTCGCCTGCGTCTGCGGCACGATCAGGCAATGGCCCTCATGGTCGAAGCCGCAGAAGCGCAACGCGGCATCGCCGCGCACCTCGGCCAGCGCACGGTTGATGGCGTCGATGCATTCGATGACCTGGTCGATGTTCTTTAGCCGCGTGTGGTGCAGGATGTCCATCAGGCGAAACTGCATCAGCGGCGGCTGTCCCATCGAAATCCCGGGACGGCTGAATTCGAACAGCACGTTCACCGCCGGCAGATATCCCTGGATGCGCGCCAGCACGGCGGCGATGTCTTCCTGCGTGCAGGCGACGAGATGGCTGGCCGATGTTTTCGGAGCTGCGGCGGGCGTGGCGGCGGCAACGCCGAGCGCGGCGATCACCTCATGCTCGATCCATCGGCGCACCTCCGGCGGTGCGGCCCGGATCTGTTCGATGGACAGTGTGATCCCGATCATGAACGGCTCTCCTTCGCTACAAGATTAGGAGATGCAAGAGCGGAAAGTGTTGATGGGGATCAAGGCCTTGCCCCCCGCCTGCCGCCCGGCTCAGCGCTTTGACGGACTTCATTTTGCCATGCGATGATGGAACAGGGTCTTTGGAATACCGGGAAATGGATTGCACGGATCGATTGGGGCCACAACGGCCCAAGGGAATAGGAATGACCAGGATCAGGATTTTTTCGACGGTTGCCCTCGCGCTGGCGACGCTTACATGGCTCGGCCCCCACGCCCACGCGGCTCAATGCGGCAACTCGGCCGCCGGCTATGAGGGGTGGAAACAGCAATTCGCCGGCGAAGCGCGAGCCAAGGGCATCAGCGCCAATACCGTCTCCGCCCTGATGGCAACCAACTACGCGCAGGCGACCATCAATGCCGACCGCGGCCAGCGCAGCTTTCAGCTCACGCTCGAGCAGTTCCTCGCCAAGCGCGGCGCGGCCACCATCGTTGCCAAGGGGCGGAAGCTGAAGGCCTCGCAAGGCGCGCTGTTCGCCTCGATCCAGCAGCGCTACGGTGTGCCGCCGGGGCCGCTGCTGGCGATCTGGGGCATGGAGACCGGCTTCGGCACCCAGCGCGGCAACCAGAACATGCTCGCCTCGATCGCAACGCTCGCTTACGACTGCCGCCGCTCGGCCTACTTCACCGAGCATCTCTACGCCGCGCTGCAGTTGATCGACCGCGGCGTGCTGTCACCTGCCCAGCGCGGCTCCATGCATGGCGAGGTCGGCCAGACCCAGTTCATGCCCAAGGCGATCCTGGCCTACGGCACCGGCAATCTCGAGAACTCGGCCAATGCGCTGACTTCGACCGCCAACTTCCTGCGCGCCCATGGCTGGAAGGCAGGCGCCGGCTATCAGCCCGGCGAGCCGAACTTTGCAGCCATCCAGGCCTGGAACGCCGCCGGCGTCTACCAAAAGGCCATCGCCCTGATGGGCCGCCAGATCGACGGCGGCGAGTGAGTCTCTCTTTTTTCCGTCATTGCGAGCGAAGCGAGATTGGTAGGGTGGGCAAAGCGTAGCGTGCCCACCGTCGCGAGCGAGCCCTTGAGGGTGGGCACGTCGCTTCGCTCCTTTGCCCAGCAGCCTACCATTCTAACGTCGACTTCGCATCGCAACTCGTTTTGTCGCCTTCTGCTTCGCCACGCGCAATCCGCCGCGCGGTTCGTCGTCCCGCTCACCGGCGCCCATCGCCATGATCGCCGTGCCCATCGCGGTCGAGCCGAGCGTGACGATGAAGCCGCCGAGCAACAGCCCGATCGGAACGAGCGGGGAGCGATCGGCGAGGATCAGGTCACGCAGGCCTCCGGGGTTGAGGACTAGCAGCCCGCCGACCAGCACCATCGCCAGCGCCACGCCGATGCCGAGATTGATCGCAAGCAGCCGCGTCAGTGGCATGTCCCAATCTCCAAAACCGTCCGTGTCTTGCCTCTCGCACGTCCACGCAACCTGAGCGCTGCTGCCCGGTGCGTCAACGCCCCGTTACGCGAGGCCGTTCCTATCTTTGGCGGCCGGCTGCCGCGCCACGGCGGGATCCATCCCCGCCCTACGGCGCCACCAGTTCCACCCGCCGGTTCAGCGCACGGCCGGCATCCGTCGCGTTGGAGCCGACCGGAGCCAGGAAGCCGACGCCGGCGGTGCGCAGGCGCGCCGCGGCGATGCGGTACGCCCTCACAAGCTCTGCGGCGACGGCTTCGGCGCGGCGGCGCGACAGATCGAGATTTTAATCATGGGCGCCTTGGTTGTCGGTATGGCCGACGATGAACACGGAAAGCTTCGGCTGGCCGTTCAGCAGTTTGGCGATCTCCGCCAGGGTCGGCTGGCTCTCCGGCTTCACCACCGCCTTGTCGGTGTCGAAATAGATGCCGTAGAGCGCGATGTGGCCGGCTTCGCCGAGGCCCTTCTGCATCGCAGCCGCGTCCACCATCTTGTTCTGCATCGCCCCCAGTTCGGCGACCACGAGCTGCGCATAGATGTCGCGGTTGCTCTCGCTGACGATCACGCTGGCAAAAATCTCGCGGCCGCCCTCGACCTTGCGCCCGGCGAAATAGCGGTAGTTGAAGCCGTCGATCCACATCTGCGGCATCGGCAGCGCGTCGATTGCCTCGGTGAACGGGATGCCGCAGGCGTCGGTGTCGCAGGCCAGCAGCGTTTCGAATCCCGCCTTCGCCAGCTGGGTCTCGAAGTTGCGCGACACTTCGAGGATCGAGGGACCGGGACTGCTGCGATAGGCGATCCGCACGATGCGCCCCTCCAGCCGCCGCGCGTCGACGGGCCTGCCATCCTTGAAGGCGGCGCCCTGCATCCGCGCCGCGTCGAAATCCCTGACCTGGTAGCCGGTGACGACGCTGCCGCCGAAGCGGCCGATGCCGGGATAGTCGCGGGAGCCTGCGACGTCACGGGCCTGGGCGCGCGCATCGGCCGCACCGAGCGGCAGCAGGGCGATCAGGGTGAGCAGTCCGAAGATCGTGCGAGGGGGCATGGGTCACCCGGCTGGTTCGCGGTGGAGTTGAGAAGGCGCCAATCATGAGTGTTCGGCAGGGCGGGGCAGGTTCTGATGTTGACCGACAATTCGATGGCGTTTTGAAGGTTCTCTGCTCGTCATGCCCAGGCTTGACCCGGGCATCCACGCCTTTCTGTAGGCGTAAAGGACGTGAATGGCCGGGACGCGCCCGGCCATGACGAGCGGCCGAACGCATGCCATGATCTATCCGACACCACCCAGGGATTCGCATGTTCATATTCCGCCTCGGTTTTTTGTTCGCCACTTTCCTCGCGGTCACACCCGCGCTCGCCGCGCGCTGCGGCGGCGACTTCAACACCTTCGTCCGCAACATCTCGGCCGAAGCGGCAGCCGGCGGCATTTCGCAGGACGTCATCGCCTCCGCGCTCGGCGGCGTCACGCAGGACATGGCCGTGCTCGCCTTCGACCGCCGTCAGCGCGGCACTTTCCGCAAGACCTTCGAGGAATATGTCGCCACCCGCGTCACGGCGGGCCGCATCTCCAGTGCGCGCGCCATGCTGAAGCGTCACGCGGCGCTGTTGACCAAGGTCGAGCAGCGCTTCGGCGTGCCGCGCGAGATCATCGTCGCGATCTGGGGGCTGGAGAGCGATTTCGGCAAGGGCGACACCGGCAAGTTGCCGGTGTTTCACGTGCTCGCCACCATGGCGCATGACTGCCGCCGCACCGAGCTGTTCCAGGGCGAGCTGATCGCAGCGCTGAAGATCCTGCAACGCGGCGATCTCCGCCTCAACGACATGATCGGCGCCTATGCCGGCGAGATCGGCCAGACGCAATTCCTGCCGTCGTCCTACATCAAGTACGGCGTCGACTTCGACGGCAACGGCCATGTCGACCTCCGTCACTCCATCCCCGACGTGCTGGCCTCGACCGCGAACCTCTTGAAGACCAGCGGCTTCCGGATGGGCCAGCCCTACGGCGAAGGCACGCCGAATTTCGAGGCGATGCGCGAGTGGAACAGGGCGGTGATCTACCGCAAGACGATCGCGTATTATGCGGATCAGCTGATGGGGCGGTAGGATGCGATCGCGCCGCAACTAACAACCGTCGTCCCGGCGAACGCCGGGACCCATACGCCGCGGCGGAAATTGTCCTGGCGCGCCATGGCCGGCTTTCCCTCAACAACACGATCCCGTGGTTATGGGTCCCGGCGTTCGCCGGGACGACAGCGAGTTTGAGGCGTCAGCGTGCCTCTTTCCCGCATTACTTCGCCGCCGCCGCGCGCTCCCTCTCGATCCGGCGCTGAAACATCGTGAAATACTTTCCCGGCCGGAACCGCTGCAAGAGGTCCATGAACCTCGCATCGCCCCCAATCAGCACCCGCGGCGCGTTGCTTTCGATACCCTTGACGATGGTCTGCGCCGCGACCTCGGGCGTCGTCTTGGCGAATTCGTTGTCGAACCGCTCGATCGATTCGACGCGGCGGGCATTGTCGGTGATCCCGGCGCCGGTGCGCATGTTGCGGACGATGTTGGTCTTGATGCCGCCGGGATGCACGACCGTGAGCTGGACCGGGCTCTTGTTCAGCCAGAACTCGTGGCGTAGCGCCTCGGAAAAGCCGCGCACGGCGAATTTCGAAGCGCAATAGGCCGTCTGTCCCGCCGGCGCAATGATGCCGAAGATCGAGGAGATGTTGACGATATGCGCCGCAGGTTGGCGCTCCAGATGCGGCAGGAAGGCGCGGCTGCCGTGCACCACGCCCCAGAAATTGATGTTCATCAGCCACTCGAACTGCGCCTGGTCGATCTCGTTGAACTGGCCGAGCAGCGCGACGCCGGCATTGTTGACGACGATGTTGAGCCCGGGATGGGCCGATGTCGCGACCGTCGCGAACTGCTGGATCGCTGCGGGATCGGAAACGTCGAGGCGGTGCGTCGTCACCTTGCGTCCGCGCGCCGCGAGTTCGGCGGCGACCGCCGCGAGGCCGGCCTCGTCGCGGTCGGCAATGGCCAGGTCGCAGCCACGCCCGGCGAGTTCGATCGCCAGCGCCCGGCCGATGCCGCTCGCCGCCCCCGTCACCGCGGCGGCGCTTCCGTTGATCGCAGTCATTTGATGCTGGCTCCGTCCTATCGTGATGTCGGGCCGAAACCTATACGGCCCGCCGGCTTTGGCAACCCGAGTTGGCGCAGGCGGGCGCTTTCGCGATTTCCCGTGCCGTGATATTTGCGGGGCATGACCCTTTCCTTCCTGCTGACCTCGCTGATCGTGGTCGCTTCCCCCGGCACCGGCGTGCTCTATACGCTGGCGGTGGCGCTGGCCCAGGGCTCGCGCGCCTCGGTCGCCGCCGCCTTCGGCTGCACGCTCGGCATCGTGCCGCAGATGATCGGGGCGATGCTGGGGCTTGCCGCCATCCTGCACACCAGCGCGCTGGCCTTTGCCGCGCTGAAATGGTGCGGGGTCGCCTACCTGCTCTACATGGCCTGGCAGGCGCTGCGCGAGACGGGGGCGCTGGCGATCAAGGCCGGGCCATCGGCGAGATCGGACCGCAAGGTGATCGTCACCGCGGTCCTGATCAACGTCCTCAATCCGAAACTGTCGATCTTCTTCTATGCGTTCTTGCCGCAGTTCATCGACGCCGGCGAGCCGCATCCGCTGGCGCGCCTGCTGGAGCTGTCGGCCGTGTTCATGCTGATGACCTTCGTGGTGTTCGCAGCCTACGGACTGTTCGCCGCCGCCGTGCGCGACCGCGTCATCTCGCGGCCGCGCGTGCTGGCCTGGCTACGCCGCAGCTTTGCCGCCGGCTTCGCGGCGCTGGGCGCCAGGCTGGCGTTGTCGGAGCGATGAGAGGGCGCACAGCGACGCTGCATCGCCTCGCCGTCGGCGCGAAGAAGGTCGCGACGCAGGAAAATTTCAGGAAAAGCACCTCAAAAGGCATAACAGCTGTGGATAACGCCATCATGGCATCGTGACAGCACGCGGCAGCAGCCCGCGAATCTGTTGGAAATGGTTGCGAGGATGTTGCGAGGTTGGCCCTCCGCCACAATGCATGCCTCGGAGTCGCGTTCAATCCATTAAACCCTTGAGAGGATACTATGGCTAAGAAAGCGAAGAAGGCCAAGAAGGCGAAAAAGGCGAAGAAGGCCAAGAAGTCCAAGAAGTAACTATTCAGCCCGGGTGGAGCGCCGCGCGCTCCGCCCGGGCATCCAATCAGGGTAACGGGTTCTGTCGAGTTGATTTTGAAGATGGCGGGCGGCGGCCCGCCTTTTTGATTCCCGGACACCTCCGGGACCGGGGCGACGCCGCGCCGGCAACAGGGTTAACGCAACGCCAATGCGGGCGCCTCCTGTCCCCATTCGACGCATCGGTCAAAAGCCGCACCGGACTTTCATCAAAATAAAACCACGGCGCGGATTATGCGGCCGCAGTCAGACTCCGTTAAGCGCCGCAGCTGCAACTTGGCCGGCAAGACGACGGGGATTGTCCCGAGCGGAATCCCAACGGTGGGCCGTTCGATAATCTAGGGGAGACGGGACAATTGCCGTCCCGCATTGCGCGATGCTGAGCGTTCCGACGCTGTGGACCGTAATGGTCATCAATTTCCTGGCGCTCGGCCTGATCTGGGCCTATGTGCAGCGCTCCTATCCCTCGTTCGAAGCCGCTCGCTACTGGACCGGTTCGGCCTTCATGTGCGCCACCGCAGCCGCGGTGGCGACGTTGCGCGGCGCCATGGACGAATCGCTCCTGCCGATGCTTGCCGCCGGCACCATCATGGTGCTGGCCACCTGTCTCGCCGCGATGGGCATCCGCTGCTTCTACGAGAAAGAGGTCAACTGGGAGCGCACCGCGCTGATCACGGCCAACGCGTTTCTCGGCATGGGTTTCTTCATCTACGTCCACGACAGCGCGCCGGCGCGGCTCACGATCTTCACCGTCGCCCAGGCGCTGCCGCTGGTGTTGTCGCTCAAGATGCTGCTGTCGCCCCCCGACGGGCGGAAGAATGCCGGCGCCCAGCTCGCCGGCATCGTCGTCATTCTCATCGTCACCATCTACTCGCTGCGGCTGATGGCCGGACTGACCGGCGCGGCCGGCGGCTTCGCCTTCACGAACTACAGCCAGTTCCAGTCGTTGTTGACCCTGGTGCTGGTGTTCCTGTCCATGGCGGTGAATTTCGGCTTCCTGCTGATGGCGATCGACCGCCTGCGCAGCGAGGTCGCCGACCTCGCGCTGATGGACGATCTCACCGGCGTCGCCAACCGCCGGCACCTGTTGCAGCGGCTGACCGAGGAATGCGCCCGCTCGGAGCGCTCGGGCGAGGCGTTCGCGCTGCTGGTGATCGACCTCGACGGCTTCAAGGGCATCAACGACACCCATGGCCACGCCGCGGGCGATGCCTGCCTGCAGCACTTCACCCTGATGGCGCAGACGCGGCTGCGCCCCGGCGACCTGCTGGCGCGCACCGGCGGCGACGAGTTCTGCATTGTGCTGCCGTCCTCCACCTTGCGCGAGGGCGCCATGATCGCCCGCCGCGTGCTCGATGTCTGCCGGGCGGATGCCGCCGATTGCGCCGGCACCGAGATTGCCGTTTCCGTCTCGATCGGCGTGGCGCAATGGACGCGCAGCATGGGCGCTTTCCCCGACCGCCTGATCGCGGCCGCCGATCACGCGCTCTACGAGGCCAAGCGCGACGGCCGCAACCGCTTTGCCGCCTACGACCCGGCGCCCCCTCTTGTGCCCGGCCTCGATCCCGACCCGGTCGTCGCGGAGGCCATGCGCAAGCACGCCTAGCAAAGCGTTTTCAAGCGAAAGCCTGCCCCGGACTTGATCCGGGGGGACACCGGTTCGCGAGAAGAAAACGCGTCAAACTGAAAAAGCCTTGGAAACGTGGTAGCAAAGGCGGCAACCGGACTTTGGCTTCATGAGAATTCGCCTGCCGACGATGGCGCTCCTGGCCGTCGTTCTTGCATTTCCCGCCACCGCGCAGGCCGACCTCGCCGCGCTCGCACGTGCTTCCGGGACGCCGGAAATCCCCGGCCTCAAAATCGTCTGGCTCGCCCCGTGGGGCGACGTTTCGAAGGCGCATCCCTGGAAGAACATCATCGTGCACCAGACCGAGGGCCCGGCCGGCTCGGCCAAGGGCGGCGCGGCGCTGCAGAACAGGAACCCGACCCGGCGCGGCGTCACCGTGTGGGTCGAGACCGACGGCACCGTCTACTGGGCGGTGGCGGAGGATCTGGTGCCGACCCATGGCGACGGCGCCAACCGCAACGACAACAAGTACATCGACAACCGCCCGACCTTCCGCCAGGTGGTCGGCAGCAATTCCATCGGCGTCGAGTTTGCCGGCAATTTCCCGGACGTCACCCGCGGCCCCACCGAGGCGCAGGTCGCGGCATGGCGCGTGCTGGTGAAGCTGCTGCGCGCGCGCTATTCCATTCCGCTCGAGCGCGTCTATGCGCACAACTGGATCGACTACAAGGACGCGCGCTATTGCGAAGGCTGCGCGCTGGCGAAGCTGGCGCGGGAGTGGGGGGAGTGACGATGACGTCTCTGTGCATGACGGTGGCGCGACCCATGCGCCGCAAGGCCATGGCTGCGGTGCCGGCGATCGCGCTGCTGTTGTGTGCCTCGCTGCTGGCGGCGCTGGAAACCCCGAGCAAGCCCTTCCTCGACAGGAACAGCTTCTACCTCTCCTCGGCCGGCTTCCGCGTCCAGGTCGCAAACGACGCCGCCGGCAAGAAGGCGCTGCGCGCGCTGCCGCCGCATCGCTTTGTCATCCACCGCTATGGCAGCGAGGTGCGCTACCTCTATGCCGAGCCGAACCATTGCGTCTGCATCTTCATCGGCACCGCGGCCGCATATAAGAGCTACCGCGACATGCTGGCCGCGCCGCCGGACCAGCCCGACAACGTCGCGCCCGACTACAAGACCCAGGCGAACGCGCTGCTCTACGGTGACCCTTACGATCTCCACTCGGTCGACGAGCCGAACTCGCTGGCGGAGTATTTGCGGGATTATTATTGATTGTTGAGCATAGAGCTCTCAACACGTCGTCCCCGCGCACGCGGGGACCCATACCGCGTTGTGCTCTCGGTGGAAACGAAATCGCCAGCGCAGCGCAAACCAATATCCGCCGCGGCGTATGGGTCCCTGCTTTCGCAGGGACGACGGCGGTGGTCTGAGAGGCAGCCCCCCAAAAACAGAAAGCCGGCGTTGCCGCCGGCTTTCGTTTCGATCCGCCTGCAGACTTGTCAGTGCGCGGCTTCCAGCGCCGCCTGCTGCTTCGCAATCGTGCCCTTGACCGCGGACTGCACCTTCTCGAAGGCGCGGACCTCGATCTGGCGGACGCGCTCGCGCGACACGCCGAACTCGGCGGCGAGGTCTTCCAGCGTCATCGGCTCTTCCGCAAGGCGCCGCGCCTCGAAGATGCGGCGTTCCCTGGGGTTGAGCACGCCGATCGCGCCTGACAGCGCCTGGCGGCGGTGGTCGAACTCTTCGCTCTCCGCCATCAGCGCTTCGGCGTTGGGCGAGTTGTCCACCAGCCAGTCCTGCCATTCGCCGGCTTCGCCGTCGTCGCGGATCGGCGCGTTGAGCGAGGCATCGCCGCCGAGACGGCGGTTCATGTCGACAACGTCCTGATCGGTCACGCCGAGGCGCTTCGCAATCAGCTTCACCTGGTCGGGATGCAGATCGCCTTCGTCCAGCGCGTTGATCTTGCTCTTCGCCTTGCGCAGGTTGAAGAACAGCTTCTTCTGGTTCGCGGTGGTGCCCATCTTCACGAGCGACCAGGAACGCAGGATGTACTCTTGAATCGACGCCTTGATCCACCACATGGCGTAGGTGGCGAGACGGAACCCCTTGTCGGGCTCGAACCGCTTCACCGCCTGCATCAGGCCGACATTGCCCTCCGAGACGACCTCGGAAATCGGCAAGCCGTAGCCGCGATAGCCCATGGCGATCTTGGCCACGAGCCTGAGGTGGCTGGTGACGAGTTGATGTGCCGCGTCGCGATCGTCGTGCTCGCGCCAACGCTTGGCGAGCATGTACTCCTGCTGGGGTTCCAGCATGGGGAACTTGCGGATCTCGGCGAGGTACCGGGAAAGGCCGGATTCTCCATTGAGAACCGGCAACGTAGCTGTGCGGGCCATGCTTGCGCCCTCCAGATGTTCAGGCCCCCGATAGCGGCGGGCCAGGCAGGCGGCCGCTTTGTCAAAGCCGGCCGGCTTGCGATGTTCCGCGCTGGATATTCAGCGCAGGTGCAACATACCCCAAATCACGGCCGATAGGGAAGGAATACTGACGTCACGTCCCCGTGTGGCCGGTTTAATCTTTTGTAATGTCAGGCGTTTTCCGGGCCTCCTGCGTCACGGCGCCGCGCGCAGGGTTTTCTCCAATAGGAGCAAATCCTCCGGCAAGGCCGCTTCCCAGTGCAGAATTTCTCCGCTCCGGGGGTGCTCCAGCGCCAGGAGGTAAGCGTGGAGGGCCTGCCGCCCCAGCGCGGCAAGCGCTGCTTGCGAATCGGGTCCGAGGTGGCCGGCCTTGGTCTTGAAGTGGGGTCCGTAGACGGCGTCACCTAATAGAGGGTGCCCGATATGGGCGAGGTGCACCCTTATTTGATGGGTCCGCCCGGTCTCGAGCTGGCAGGCGAGCAGGCAGGCCACCGGCTTGCCGTCCCGGCCGCCAAAAACCTCGCGGATCTCCCAATGCGTGACGGCCTCGCGGCCGCCCTCGCGCACCGCCATCTTCTCGCGCGCATAGGGGTGGCGGTCGATCGGCGCGTCGATCGTGCCGCGCTGCCGGTTCGGCACCCCCCAGACGAAGGCGAGATAGCCGCGGCGCATCTCCCCGGTGCGGCCGTGGTCGGCGAACTGCGCCGTCAGCGAAGCATGCGCCGCGTCGTTCTTGGCGACCACCATCAGCCCGGTGGTGTCCTTGTCGAGCCGGTGCACGATGCCCGGCCGCTTGACGCCGCCGATCCCGGACAGGCTGTCGCCGCAATGGGCGATCAGCGCGTTGACCAGCGTGCCGGTCTCGTGCCCGGCGGCGGGATGCACCACGAGCCCTTTCGGCTTGTCGATGACGATGATGTCGTCGTCCTCGAACACGATATCGAGCGCGATATCCTCGCCCTTC
Source organism: uncultured Bradyrhizobium sp. (assembly GCA_964504705.1). GTDB lineage: Bacteria > Pseudomonadota > Alphaproteobacteria > Rhizobiales > Xanthobacteraceae > Bradyrhizobium. The sequence goes on along the minus strand of CAZDEZ010000033.1, from coordinate 14,961 downwards.
GGCTCCGGCGGGGCCGCCTCCGGCACGTCGATTGTGATCGAATCCCCCGCGGCGACATGATAAGCGGGGTCGCGGACGACGGCGCCCCTGGTGGTCACGGAACCGGCGAGGATCAGCGCCTTCAGCCGCGAACGCGACAGGCCGGCGCAGCGCGCCGCCAGCACGCGGTCGAGCCGCGGCGAGCCCTCGTCGCCCGCGACCGTCACGGAAAGCGTCTCACCGCCGTTTGAAGAAGAAGCGCCTTGCAAACGAGAATCCTGCAAAGAAGAACCTTATGACCGAAGCCGCCATTCCTGAACCGACCCCCGAGCAGGCCGCCTTGTTTGCGCGGGTGCGGCGGATGATGCTGATCGCGGGCGCCACCACCGGCATCGCGGTCGCGGCGGTCTTGTTCGCCGTCGGTTACCGCCTTTTCAAGGGGGAGGGAAGCGTGACATCAGCCGCGACCGACGTCACCGCCGCCCTGCCGAAAGGCGCCCGGATCGTCTCCACCGCGGTCGCCGGCGAGCGGCTGGTGGTGACGCTGGACGTCGGCGGGACCACCGAAATCCGCAGTTTCGACGCCAAGACACTGAAACCGGCGGGAAAGCTGAGGTTCGTGAGCGAGCCGTGAAGTCGGCGGGGGAAGGGCGGGGGCCGGCCCCCGTAGCCACACGCTAACTAAATCAGGCCAACCCGCCTTGCAGCAGGCCCATTTCGACGCTATTGCCTGAGGCGCACGCTCCCTTCGTCTAGCGGTTAGGACGCGGCCCTCTCAAGGCTGAAACAGGGGTTCGATTCCCCTAGGGAGCGCCATCTTCGCTATCAAGCTATTGATTTTTAAGGCCTCGTCGGTGGTGTTTGCCACTTCATCGGCAAGCGGTTTGCCACTTTGATTTGTAGATTGTCGCTGGATCGCTTGTCGCGCCAGACGTTCCTGATCTGCCGCGCGCGTATAGCGCTCGACTTCCGCCAACGTCTTGTGCCCTGTGATCGCGGCGATCTCGCTAGCCGAACAACCGGCTTCGGCAAGACGACGTGCAGCGGCCTTTCGAAGACCGTGCGCCTTGCAGCGTTCGGGCAATCCGGCTTCCCGGATCGCCGCTGAGATCATTTGACCAAAACCCTTCACCGAGAATTGTTCGCCATAGGCCGTAACCAGGATCGTCGGGTAACTTCGGTTCGCCGTTGAGAACACGCGGTGCAAGGCTTCATGGATGGGAATGGTAAGCTTTGCGGCGGTCTTCTGTTGCGCAACTCGAATGGCATCCCCTACGATATCCGCCCAGGTCATTCTATAGACATCCGAGCCGCGTTGCCCCGTGTAGAGAAGCAGCGAAAAGGTAAGACGCTCCCGCGTACTTTCAGGCCAACGCCGCTCGAAGATCGAGATTTCACCCTCATTCCAGGTGTGAATCTCCTTCGACTTGTATCCCCTCACACCGGCCGTCGGATCTCGATCGGTCCAGCCCAATGCCATTGCGTAGCGGATCAAGGTTCGGATGCGTTTCAACAAGATAATGCCCGCTCCGGGCTTGTTCGCCATCTTGCCGATGATGATATCAACGTGTTCACGCGTCATTTGATCGACACGTCGATGACCGTGTTCTTCGAGGAAGCCGTCGATCACCCTTCGATAGTTCGTGCGACTGGATGCGGATAGAGACTGATATTGCGGCGAGCCGTAATAGCGAATAGCAAGCGCAGCGAAGGTCTTTGGAGCCGCGGTCGGTCGTAGCTCAACATTCTGTGGTCGGTCGCTCAGCAGCGTGGAGTAAGCATCCATGAATTCGCTGCAGCCAGGTAGACCGGGAAGAGGTGTCCGCTTTCCCTTGCGACGGAAGTAGTATCGCATGCGACCGGCGCGATCGCGGAATGCGTGCACATACTTCAACCGGATTACACCACGTCCGCCCATGTATCAGACCCTTTGCTCTCTCCTTCATGAGGAAGAGCCTTGAATGCTGCACGCAACTCGTCGACGTCCCAAACGGCCCTGCTGCCGATGCGGCGAGGTCGCGGCATCCAAGCTTCCTTCACAAGCAGGCGGAACTTACTTGCCGAAACTCCGATCGCCGCAGCTGCTTCAATCTCGCCAAGACCAAATATGACTGGCAAAAGTGGCAATATGTCGATTCGCGAGCGCGCGCGCTTCATGATCCACACCGAGACTAGAATGGAGCGGTTTGTCTTTCGCCATCTTGGCAAATTCGAATTCCGAGATGAATGTCCGGAACGCGCTGATCGCGGAATCGGCGGCCCATTTGCAGTAATTTGGTCGGGTGCGAAGGCTACGCGATCTACGTTGGCTTTAACGTCTGCGGAGATCGAGCCAGTCTATCGACTCAAAATCATGCTGACGCGGCGTGTGCCGACTGAGTGGAGATATCGCGGGCCCCTAGCCGCACCCCCCGGCAATTCTACGCCGTGCTACGCCATGGCACGATGAAATCGATGGACCAATTGCAACCCGGTCTGTTTTTCTGTCTCTGCACCCGACCACGCGAACTCGGGACGGGGGCGACAAGCGATGCCGTATGTCGAAGCCACAGGAGCCAAGCTCCATTTCGAAGAGAGTGGCGACGGGTATCCGATCATCTTCATCCATGAACTCGCATCGGACCTCCGTGGATGGCAGAGCCAGCTTCGCCATTTCTCTCACGGCTATCGTTGCATCGCCTACAATGCCCGAGGCTACCCACCCAGCGATGTCCCGGAGGATTTCGCCTCATATGGTTGGGAGCTCGCGGTAAACGACATCGTCGCTGTGATGCGGGGCCTCAAGATCGAGTGCGCCCATCTGGTCGGCATGAGCATGGGCGGATATGCCGCCCTGCAGTTTGGGTTGCGGTATCCGGAAAAAGCCAGCGCAATTGTCGCGGCGAGCGTAGGGTCTGGCTCTCATCCCTCCCAGCGTGACGCCTGGTTGAGGGAAACGTCTGTTCTTGCGCGGATTTTCAGCGATCGCGGAATGGTCGGGGTGGCCGAGAGGATGGCGCGCGGTCCGGCCCGCGTCCAACTGAAATACAAGGATCCGACGAGTTGGCGGGAATTCGTGGTCCGTCTGCAGCAGCATTCACCGCAGGGAATGTCAAACACGATGGCACGCTGCCAGGCCTTGCGGCCATCATTGCATGATTTGCGCGATCAATTGTCTGACCTGGCGGTTCCGGTATTGCTCGCCGTGGGCGACGAGGATGTCCGATGCCTTGAGACCAACCTGATGCTCAAATCCGTGCTTCCCAACGTCGGTCTCTGGATCTGTCCCAACACCGGCCATGCAATCAATCTGGAAGAGCCGGCTGCATTCAATGCTCAAGTCGAAAGCTTCCTGGGTGCTGTCGAGCACGGTCGCTGGCGCCGCGGATTTCCAAGGAATGAGAGTCTCACAAGCCTGGGATCGCCTCGAGGCGCATGTCGAGACCATTCGCTCGTCCAGATCTATCAGGAAACCGCCGTCGATGTGGTCCGGTTGCACCACGGATGATGCCAAGAGTTGCGTTCAAGCGAGATCCCTCCATGAAACCCAGAATTGGCGTTTATCTCTCCGAAGGCATGGCCGCGCGGTTGGCTGCCGCAGCCAAGCGTCCGGGTGCCACAAAATCGGCGCTCGTCGAAGCCGCGCTTGAGCACTTTCTCGGCTCTGACGACGACGTCGGCGATGACGCCACGGTGGCGCGCCGTCTCGCCGGATTGAGCCACCAGATCGAGCAGCTCGATCGGAATCTCAGGATCGCGAATGAGACGGCCGCTCTTCACGCGAGATTCCATCTCGCCGTTACGCCGCCACTTCCGGCGAACGCGCAACGGGCTGCTTGCTCGCTCGGCGCCGAACGATTCGAAGAATTTGCCGCGCAAGTAGCAAAGCGGGTTGATCTCGGAGTTTCCCTCATACCGGAGACGATCCACAGGGCTGGCGCGGTGAGAGCGGATGCTTTCGCGCGCGACCTTGCGGAGCTCGAGTCGCTCGGCTCCGGGGCCACTGTTTGCGAACCAGGTCTCCCGGCATCGGCTGCGATTGATGACGCCTTAGCGCCCATTGCTGCCGTCCGGGAGGACGGCAGCAACGGCGGCTTTCGAGGCGGTACAGGCAGCGCTTTTCACTGATGCCGGCGCCTGCCGTGGAATCGAGGTAGACGAGGCGACCGTCCCTTCGCGACGGTCTGCACCAATCTGGCTAACGGCAGCCAGACAGGTGACGAAGGATCCAGTCGAAAAATGGTCTTTGATCCTGCGCGTATTCCTGCCATTCGTCGCCGGCTATTACATTGCCTATCTGTTCCGGACCATCAATGCGGTGATGGCGGCTCCTCTGGCCACGGAATTGGGGCTTGGTGCCGACGATCTTGGTTTGCTTACGTCGGTTTACTTTTTGACCTTCGCCGCTGCCCAGATACCCATCGGCATCCTCCTCGATCGATATGGTCCACGACGGGTCCAGAGCGTGTTACTGGTGATCGCGGCGGTCGGCTCGGCATTGTTTGCGGTGTCGGATCATTTCCTAATGCTTCTGGTAGGTCGCGCGCTGATCGGCCTCGGTGTTGCCTCTGCTCTAACCGCGGGATTGAAGGCGCTCGTTCTCTGGTTTCCGGGGGGGCGCGTGCCGCTCCTGAACGGCATGATGGTCATGCTCGGCGCGCTAGGCGCGGTGACGGCAACATTGCCGGCCGACCTGCTGCTCGCCTGGTTCGGTTGGCGCGAACTCTTTGGTCTGTTCGCAGCGTTAACTGCCGCCTGTGCGGTCATGGTCTATTTCGTCGTGCCCGAGGCGACGCCGACGCCAAGCAATGGGAGTTCGGTCGGCTTGCGAAAGGTCTACGCCAATCCGCGCTTCTGGCGTATTGCGCCACTTTCAGCCTCCTGCATCGGAACGGCCTGGGCCCTACAAGGGCTTTGGGCAGCGCAGTGGCTTAGGGATGTGGAGGGCCTCGACCGAACCGGCGTGGTATTTCATTTGTTTGCCATGGCGGTCGCCCTCAGTTTGGGTGCAATGCTGCTCGGGGTCGCTGCCGATCGGCTGCGCAAACGTGGTGTGGGACCAGAGGTGCTCCTGCGGCTTGTCGCGGCTTTGTTCATTGCAACTCAGTTCGCATTGATCCTGCGCTTGCCGTTACCATCATATTTACAGTGGGCGGTGGTGGCGGCGGTCGGCGCGGCTACCGTGCTCAGCTTTGCGATCCTGGCCGAATATTTTCCGAAACAGCTCACTGGACGGGCCAACGCAGCGCTGAATCTGTTCCACATCGGCGCCGCGTTCGTCGTGCAATACACGACCGGCGTCGTGCTTGGGCAATGGACACCCCAAGCCGGGCACTATCCCGAAATCGCCTATCAGACAGCCTTTGCTCTCAATCTCGCCTTCCAGATCGCGGCTTGGATCTGGTTTGCTTGCCCGTGGGCCTCCCTCCGGCCTTCGGCGGCACGCCGCCCGCGTCCATCCGAATCATACCCCGCTCGCGATCATCTTCACCGGGGAGAGTATTGCTGAATCGAAAGCGTCTATTCCAGCGAGATGTCCGCCAAAGCAATTTGAGGCATTCGAGCGCCGCCTCACAAAGCAAGCCTTTGCGCTTCGAAATAACTGCGCGCGATATGCCGTTGAATGCTCTTTCCTATCGAGAATCATGGAACGCCGACTGCCGCCGACGCGCCGGCGACATTCCCGCGCGTTCCATCCAGGCCTTAAGCTCTTTCCAATCCCGCGATCCAAAATGCGGGATCGTCGAGAACATCGCAACTGTATATTCAAGAGCTACGATGTCGTCGGGTGTAAAGTTCGGCGTTCCAAGCAGCGTGGCCAGCATGTTGCGCAGCCGCTCCGGGAGCTGAAGCGGATTTGGCTGCTGGGGGAGGCGGGCGGCTTCCTCGATCTCCCAGGCGCGCTGGTCGCGACGTTCCTCGCGCTCGACGATCTGGCGCACCCGTTCGCGCGAGATTCCAAACGCCGTGCCGATAGCGCCAAGACTTTCGTCCGTACGGCGACGTTCGACAATCATCCGGTTGCGATCGCCTACCATGGTACACCAATCCTCATCGGCGCTTCGACGCCGTCGGCTTTCCCTACACCGTGCTCCACGCGTTTCGAATTATCTCACGCCGCCATGGGCTCTTTGTGTTGGAATCATGTCGCTTCGAATGTGTCGCTTGCCGGAGGCTCTCGCGTTAGGGGCCGCCGGCATTGCATGCCGGCGCCGCTATCACTGCCCCGAACGCGGGTGCCTTCATAACCGGTCTCGCGACTGCAGTCGCCTCGGTGCCCGCGGTCATTTCATGCCCGCGTCGCTATCACTGCCCCATCGTCGGCGGCCTTTTCTCTTTGTCGGGATAACATTCATCGACCAACTGATCTCCCCTTTTGCATGGGGCTAAGGGGCTCCGCCCCTCGCGCGCGCCAGGGTAAAGCGCCGGCTTGCGCCGGCGCCGACCCGAGCGGTCTCCCCGGTCTTCCGCGCTCTCGCAAATCCCTAACGCCGGGAAATCCTGCCTCCCGCTTGTGCAGACCCGCTTCACGAAGCGGCCCTTGCGGGCGGGCGATCCCCCTCCGCTCGGGTCGCCCTGGCACTTGCTACCCCTGGTCTCGCCGACGGGCAGGGGTGCAGGCGCGAGGTGCGCCCTGCACCCAAGCCCTAAAAGGAGATCGATCATGTCTGCCAAGCGTGTCGAAACTGTCCCCGAGAGCGGAACCGAGATTTTCATTCCGCTGAACAAGCTCAAGAAGTCCCCGAAAAACGCTCGCAAAATGCCGCACAGCGAGGCGTCGATTGAGGCCTATGCGGCCAGCATCGCCGCCAAGGGCATCCTGCAAAACCTTGTCGTCGAGCCGGAACTGGACGGGGATGGCGCGGCAACCGGGTTCTATTTCGCCACCATCGGTGAAGGCCGCAGGCTGGCGCAGCTTCTGCGGGTCAAGCGCAAGGAGATCAAGAAGACGGAGCCGATCCGCTGTGTCATCGACACCGCGAACGACGCTTTCGAAATCAGTCTCGACGAAAACGTCACGCGGGAGAACATGCACCCCGCCGACCAGTTCGAGGCGTTCAAGAGGCTCGCCGAAGAACGTGGTTTCGGCGCGGAGGAAATCGCCGCCCGGTTCGGCGTGACGCCGCATGTCGTCCGCCAGCGCCTTCGCTTGGGCGCGGTCTCGCCCAAGCTGATGCAAGTCTACCGCGACGGCGATCTGGCGCTGGACCAGTTGATGGCCTTTGCCATCACCGAGGACCATGCCCGGCAGGAAGCCGCCTTTGAGCGGCTATCCCATAACCGCGATGCCAGCACCATCCGCCGCCTGCTCACGGAAGCCAATGTTGCCGCCACGGATCGCCGCGCGGTCTTTGTCGGCGCGGAAGCCTATACCGAGGCGGGCGGCACGATCCTCCGTGATCTCTTCACCGAGGATCGCGGCGGTTATTTCGAGGACGTGGCGCTTCTCGACCTCCTTGTGATGGCAAAGCTCGGACGCGAAGCGAACGCGCTAATGGAAGCAGAGGGCTGGAAATGGGCGCAAGTTCACTTGGACTTCCCCCACAGCCACGGGCTGCGCCGAATCTATCCGCAAGCCGTGGACTTGTCGGCGGAAGATCAGGCCGCTCTGGACGCCGCGAGGGGCGAGTTCGACAGACTGACGGAGCAACATGAGGATGCCGAGGAACTGCCTGACGAGGTCGATGCGCGTTTCGGCGAGCTTGAAGCCGAGATCGAGCGGCTTGAGGCGAAGCGTAGGGCATACGACCCCGCCGACATCGCGTGTTGCGGGGCCTTTGTCATCCTCAATCATGACGGCACTGTCCGCGTCGAGCGCGGTTTTGTGCGGGCCGAGGACGAGAAGCCGGAGCCGGAAGCGCATGCCGGGAGCGACGAAGGCGAGGGCGATCACGCCGTCCATGAGGACGGCGGAACCGGCGCGAACAGTGAAGCCGGGGATGGGAGTTTGGACGGGGAGGATGAGGACGGCGAGGATCACAAGCCGCTGTCGGATATCCTGATCCGCGATCTCACGGCGCACCGTACCCTCGGGCTTCGCCTTGCCTTGAGCGAGCAGCCGGAAGTCGCCATCGTCGCCGTCGCCCATGCGCTATCAGCGCAAATCTTCTATCGGGGCGCGGATGCCCACGTTCTCGATATCCGTCCAACCAGCACGTATCTGGCGTCCCATGCGGACGGGATCGAGGATACCAAATCGGGAAAAGCGTGGGCAGATCGTCACGCCAATTGGGCGACGCAAATGCCGCGTGATGTGTCCGACCTCTGGACCTTCGTGGTCGAACTCGACCATGACAGCCGCATGGCGCTGTTTGCGCATTGCGTCGCACTCACGGTCAATGCCGTGAAACTGCCGATGGATCGCAGGCCCCGGGCGATGGCAACGGCGGACAGGCTGGCGGAAGCCGTCTCGCTCGACATGACCGCGCATTGGCAACCTACCGCGCGGACTTATTTCGGCCGGGTCACCAAGCCGCGTATTCTTGACGCCGTTCGGGAAGCCGTGAGCGTCGAGGCCGCCGAGCGGATGGCGGACATGAAGAAGCAGGACATGGCGGAAGCTGCCGAGCAGTTGCTGGCCGCGACCGGCTGGCTGCCCGCGCTGATGCGGACGCGAGAGCCCGCATGGCTGACCAAACAGCAGCCGGAAGCGCCAGAGACAGCCGATACCGAGGACGCCGCAAGGGCGAACGACGACGGCTATTCCGTCGCCGCGGAGTGAGCGACGAGCCGGGACCGCGCCAGCGGTCCCGGCTTTCCGCGACGGCTCGAAAAAAGTCCGGCCGCGCACCTGACGGCGCGCGGCCGGATGACCTCGACCGCCCAACTGTAAAGCAGGACGCTCAGGGATGAGGAGGAGCCGTGCGCTGCCACGAGAAGGTCACCGGACACGCGTATGACCGAATGAAGGGCAGTCTGCCAAGTCCAGGGGAAACCATCATGATCGCCGCCGTGATGTTGATGAGCGTAGCGCTGGTCGGTATCCTCTGTGTCGTCGCCTACACATCAGCGACTTTCGCACTCCCATTGATGCTCGGGCTTGCCGCCGCGCGCTTTACCTATCACACCGGTTCCGGTCTGGTCGGCGCGGGCTTCGTCGGTCTCGTCACCGCTGCTGCTGCATTCGCCGTGTTTTCGCTTCTGTTTGCCACGTTGCGGTCGCCGATCCTGCGTCTCGTTGTGGCGCTGATCTTCGCCGTGCCAGCCGCCGTCGCCGGATACACACTGGTCCACGGCGCGACCTATGAGGCTATCCCCTCCGCAATCTGGCGACAGATATTCTGCATCATCGGCGGCGCGCTCGTCGGCCCTTCAGCGCTGATGCGGTTGGCCGGCTCCAAGACAGCATCGGCGCCGTGAGTTCGCTGAAGTCTTGCCTGCGCTTTAGCCATAGGCACGCTCTACGATCGCGCGAACGTCAACAGCGGTTCAAGATCATGATTATCTGCGGCCTTGAGCGTAGCGACACAGGTGTCGCGAGCAGAGCCGTAGGCTCGAAGATCGGCGCCGCCCCAAGTGAATCGCTTGCCGCCGAGCTGCGTGATGAGAACATCGGCTGCCAACAGCGACCAGTAGTCTTCCGTTTGGAGAGGGGTGCACCGAGACTAACCGGTGATGGAAGCGAGCTGCAAGTTCGTCCGGCGGGTAGGATTTATGCTCGACCCAATACCGCGCATCATCGAGCGCTTGGCGGAGCGAAACCTCAATCAGATGCGGTTTGACGCCGAGATTTGCGTCGGTCGTTCGATTCTCGTCATCCCACCAGCGCCGCCGGCGACCAGTCGCGACCATCTCAAGCCGCTCAAGCTGAGTACTGCGCTTATGGCTGTCCATAAGGACTGTTACGCACCAGTTGCACTAATCCAAGGCGGCGCTCGCCGAGGGGAGACTGCAAGGACACTTCTCGACACCGCGCCTTACTTGAGAAGACCTCCTTCAGTGGACGGATACGTCTCCATCTCCAGTCGAGGCCGCCAACCAACGAATTCAAATCCCGACTCAAGCAGCGCCATCACGGCGTGGCGCGCGCGCAACGCCGGTCGTTCGATGCAAATCCATGACGGAAGCGCAACGGCCGCAGACAAAACGAGAGAAAACACCACAAGCCAAACGACTTCCATATCAGGTCGCAATAGCAGGAGGCTCTGTGTGATCGGCCAACCGAAGATGTAGATTCCATAAGACAGGTCAAACTTATTGGTGAAACGTCGCAAACCGCCAGTTGGGATTGTCGCAAACCATACGACTATGTAGCCCGTGGCCACCAGTGAGATCAAGCGTTCCAGTCCGGAGCCGATCGACATCCAAAACCCGAGCCCCAATGCAACGACACCAATGATGGATAGCGGTATGAGGTCACGATAGACGAAACATCCGACACCAAGGGAAAAGCACAGCCAAAAACGCGCGGCTTGATCAACGGCCTTCGCGTCGTGCCCGAACCGCACAATAAGAAAGGCTCCAACGATCATCCAGGACAGCGCGAACACCCAGGCGAACCGATATCGGGTTAGGAGCCCGAGCCAGCCGGCAGCCGCTAACACCAAATAGCATGCCACTTCATATTTGAGGGTCCAGATCGAAGCATTGATGGTGGAGGGAACAGGATTTTCGTCAAACACGCCGGGCAGGCCTGCCGAGCCCGAACCGAGCAATAGCGTCTTAAGGGCAAACCGCCAGACGCGGGTATCGGACAGAAACTGAGCCGGTGTGCAAACGGTCACGATTGCGCCCATTAGAATCAACAAAAGCCCACAGGCAGCGAGAGCCGGAAAAATCCGAAGGGCCCGCGCGACAATGAATTCCACCTTTGATGGTGATCTCGCCAGGCTAGCGGCGACGGTTAGGCCGGACAGCACGAAAAAAACATTAACCGCGTGGTCGCCAAGATTGTAGAAGGTAACGTCGGATAAAATTTCGTGGGCCTTGTGGCCGGAATGCAGAAAGATTGCATGAGAGACGACCACTGCCGACGCTGCCAGCAGCCGCAGCAGATTGAGATTGTTCCGGTCCGGTTCAAGGATCTGTCCGACGCGCATCAATGCCATCACGCTAGTCCTTAAGGCTTTCAGGGCGGTGTATCGGAGTGAAACAACGAATACGGTAGACCCGCTACTAGCAAAGAGTATGCCGGACACCCGTCGTATCATCGACGCTCCGCGCGATCGCGGGGCAGGATGAGGTGCGCGACAAGCTCCCAAGATGCCCGGCCGAGACAGTGTAGCCCTATGGATTTGTTAGAAGATTTACCAAAAGGGAACGGTTGGGCCGTGGTGTATTTACCAAGTATCATCTTTGACGCATCAGAGCGAAGGCAAGACCGGGGCACCCGCGAGCGTCCAGTGCCCGGCGTCCACCGAGGTTCTCTTTGTTCGGCTCGATCGATTTTGGACAGTCAAGGCTCGCTCAAACCATTAGCGAAAATCATTCCAACCGCATCCTTCTGGCAGCATCCCTCCAAGTGCCGTCCTGGGTGCCGCTAACTTACAATCACGGCGTCCAGGATACGGCGCTATCCAAAAGGTCCTTCGTCGGCTTCTCTTGGATTTATCTTCACACGCCCAATTTTACGACAGCTGATCCGTCTGTGCTCAGCGCTACTGGTCGTGCCCACAAACCGTTGTCAGATCGGGAGCAGAACTAACTCCGCATACAAAAGGTCGAGGTCTTCGAACATAGGGTTGCGCGAACTCCGACAGCGCTCGAACCTGGCGTTGCGTGCCGAGTGCGCACTGTTGGGGGCCACGAAGTTCTCGTCGGCAACAGAGACAAACGCCCGCGCATGCCTTAAGGATGCCAACTTGATCCGTTCGAAATGACAGATAAGGATTGTCGGCTGCCTACAATAGAGCAACTCTAGAATTCGTATCGGCCCTGATATGGAAGAATCCGGCGCTTGAGTATGAGAAATGCTGATGCGGTTGGCCGGCACCAAAACAGCCGCAGCTTCGTGAGAACAATCGACCGAAGCTCGTGTTTCTGTTCGGCCTTCGAACGGCTCGCGCGAAGAATGATCGTATGGTTGCGAGCGCGCGAGCGCCGTGCGTTATGACTCCCATCGTGACGCCGGACCCGCAAAGTCAACGGCTTCGCCGTTCTCCTCTGCGAACGCAGACGTCCGCTCCGGTGACTGTGCGGGAACCCCCGGCGTCCATTGGGAGCCATACCGCTCGCGGTGAGCGGCAGCAGCCAGGAGCTCACAGATGCGAATCTCGACGTCCATCGATCCGGTCTTCGTCTTCGGATCCAACCTCGCGGGTCGTCACGGCAAGGGCGCCGCACTGTGGGCACGGCTGCACCGTGGCGCAATCTACGGGCGGGGCGTCGGCCGGCAGGGAAGCGCCTACGCCATTCCGACCAAGGACCACCAGCTGCGCGTCCTTCCGTTGCACGTGATCCGCGCCTATGTCGGCGAATTCCTCGACTACGCACGACAGCGGCCGAACATCAGCTTCGAGCTAACGCCAATCGGTTGCGGGTTGGCTGGATACAGGCCCGAACAGATCGCCCCGATGTTCTCGGACGCGCCGCCGAACGTAATCCTGCCAGCTGTTTTCGACAGGGTTCGCCGCAGGATCGGCCGAGGGCTGACTGCTTTCAACTGAGGCTCGTCTTTCTGATCGGCTTGACGACGCTTTGCCCGAGGATGTTGCGAGAGGCAGCCGCCATGGGTTCGTTCAACTTGAGAAGCAGCGGGAAAGGCCGGATGCAGAGCGGGTCGCGTTCCGATGGGGCGTTGCCCTTCGGGCCGCGCTTTTCGGCTGCGCCGGAACCACGCCTGCGTCGTGTTTCCGCCATTCGGCTTCAATCGCTAACGCAAGAAGCTGGCGGCTGTGGCCATTTCGCGACGGCTCCTTCGTCGCATAGCTCCTTGGTTGATCCGACCTCAATCGTCCGCGTCAGACCCATGAGGGTGACACGCCATCGCGGCCTCGACAGCTCGGCAGCGTAAAGCGCTGGACGCACGATCGCCGGCTGGACCGAGCCGATCGCACCGCGTTGGTGAAGGTCATCGTCCGCCGAGTCGTTTGGCACAAGTCTGGCTACGAGCTGTTTGTCGCGACGCGTAGTTTCGCCGAAGCCCTGCCTGCGCTTCAGCCATGAGCGCGATTCACGATCGCGCGAACGTCAACAGCGGTTCAAGATCGTGATTATCTGCGGCCTTGAGCGCGGCGATATAGGTGTCGCGAGCAGAGCCGGCGGCTCGAAGATCGGCACCGCCCCAATTGAATCGCTTGCCGCCGAGCTGCGTGATGAGAACATCGGCTGCTAACCGCGACCAGCGGCCATTTCCGTTTGGAAAGGGATGTACCGAGACTAACCGGTGATGGAAGCGAACTGCAAGTTCGTCCGGCGGGTAGGAATTATGCTCGACCCAATACCGCGCATCGTCGAGCGCTTGGCGAAGCGAAACCTCAATCAGATGCGGCTTGACGCCGAGATTGCGGTCGGTCGTTCGATACTTGCCTGCCCAGCGCCAGACGCGTTCGAACATGCGACGATGCAAACTCCTGAGGAAGCTCTCGCGGGTCGCGACGTGACGCCGACCAAATGCCCACCGATTTCCAGTCGCGATATTCTGCTGTTCGAGTTCGTTCAGCTCGCTGCGCAAGGTGATATGAGTTGGTATGAGGTCTTCCCTCTCTGCAGGCGTCAGGGGCGTCGCATGATCGTCGGCGGCGTGCAGATCGGTCATTCTTCGTCCCAGAGGCGCGCAGGGCGCTTCAGCAGATCGTCGATCGCTTGCTCCCGCAACGCGCGGGCAGCCCGCTTGTCTCTCACGGCCTGGTCCTCCAGCCGCATTGTATGCTCGACGGCCCTGGATTGGCGTTCCGCGATCAACTCGGCTCTATCCCTCACCACCTCCGCGAGGGGACGTTCGGGTACGAGGACATAGACCAAGCGACAGCCGAGCGCCTCGGCGGCGCGTTGAAGCGTGTTGAGCGTAACACTGCCGCCCTGTTCGGATTTTTCAAGTTCCACGATGCGCGGCTGAGACACATCCAACCGTCGCGCGAATTGAGTCGTGGTCATGCCGAGCGCGTCGCGGATTGCGCGAATCCATCCCTTTGGGGGACGCTGAATTTTCGCAACAGGGCGCAAGCTCGAGAAACGCTTGTCGAGATGGCGAATGGCGTCGTTCATGCTATAAGGCATAGCATATTATTTCTGAATAGATCAATAACATATATCTTATAGATATGTTGCGACAATATAAGGTATTTCCTATTGAAATAGCTGAGATTCTTCTTCCGCCCCTCTGGCTTCAATCGCTAACGCCAGAGGAGGCGGCGGCTGCGCCAATCCCGCGCAGCCCCCTTCGTGGTGTCGTTCGTCGGCTGGTGGCTCAATCGCCTGCGTCGGACTCATGAAAGCGGCACGCATTCGCGGCCTCGACCAGGCTGGCATAGATCGGTTCGGGATGCACGGTCGCCAGCAGGACCGAGCCGATCGCACCGCGTTGGTGACCGGTCACCGCCGGTATCGCCAACGATGGCACCACGATGGTGGGACGCCAGAGGCCTACGATATCGCCACGAAAATCGCTGTCCGAAAATCCGGCCATTGAGGTCAGGGCGATTGTGACCAGCACGGTGCTGCCGTCGTCTATCGCGAACTGCCGTCGTTGCCTGTCGTAATCCAGATCGTTTCCATCTGCGCCGTCCACCGCGGCCTCGAATGGATTGGGTCTGACCGAAGACCGGCTTCGCCTCGATCGTCTTCCCGCAACAGCCGCCGCCGGCTTTTTTCCGCCGCGCGTGCCGCGCTTTGCATCGCGAGGCAAAAAAGCCGTCGGCGGCCGTCAGGCGCTGCGCTGTGCCCTTCGGGTGCGGTCCGATCGTCCCCGGTCGAACGACCCCCATCGAGGTCGCGATTGGCGCGGCCCGGTTGGAAAAAGGGAATACGACAATGGCGACCATCGGCACCTTCACCAAGACCGAGAACGGCTTAGGTTACGCGCGAGAAGGTGTCCTTTAGCGCGCTGACTGTTGCGAGTTTTGC
>CAZDEZ010000032.1:0-49505 GCA_964504705.1 uncultured Bradyrhizobium sp. | reverse complement strand
CCGCGCCGGCCCCGGCCCCCGCCGCGAAGGCCGCGCCGTCGGATGCGCCGCTGGCGCCGTCGGTGCGAAAGCTCTCCGCCGAGAGCGGCGTCGACGCCTCCACCGTGCCGGGCTCCGGCAAGGACGGCCGGGTCACCAAGGGCGACATGCTGGCCGCGATCGAGAAGGCCGCCTCCGCGCCGACCCCGGTCAACCAGCCCGCCGCCGCCGTGCAGGTGCGCAGCCCCTCGCCGGCTGACGATGCCGCGCGCGAAGAGCGCGTGAAGATGACGCGGCTGCGCCAGACCATCGCGCGGCGGCTGAAGGACGTGCAGAACACAGCTGCGATGCTGACGACCTTCAACGAGGTCGACATGACCAACGTCATGGCGCTGCGCTCGCAATACAAGGACGTGTTCGAGAAGAAGCACGGCACCAAGCTCGGCTTCATGGGCTTCTTCACCAAGGCCTGCGTGCAGGCGCTGAAGGATATTCCCGCCGTCAACGCCGAGATCGACGGCAGCGACCTGATCTTCAAGAACTACTATCACGTCGGCATTGCGGTCGGCACCGACAAGGGCCTCGTCGTGCCGGTGGTGCGCGACTGCGACCACAAGTCGATCTCCGACATCGAGAAGTCGATCACCGATTTTGGCCGGCGCGCCCGCGACGGCCAGCTCAAGATCGACGAGATGCAGGGCGGCACCTTCACCATCACCAATGGCGGCATCTACGGCTCGCTGATGTCGACGCCGATCCTCAACGCGCCGCAGTCCGGCATCCTCGGCATGCACAAGATCCAGGAGCGGCCGATGGTGGTCGGCGGCAAGATCGAGGTGCGGCCGATGATGTATCTGGCGCTGTCCTACGACCACCGCGTCATCGACGGCAAGGAAGCCGTCACCTTCCTGGTGCGCGTCAAGGAGAGCCTGGAAGATCCGGCCCGGCTGGTGCTGGATCTCTGACGGCCTGACATTTCCAACAACTCCGGCCCTCGCGGCCGGAGTTTTCGTGAACGGGATGCCTCTGAAAGAGCGGGGACGAATGTGACGGATAAAGTCGTTGTCATCACCGGCGGCAGCCGCGGCATCGGCCGGGCGGCCGCGATCGCCGCCGCTGCGCGCGGCTTCCGCATCGTCGTCGGCTACGCCAGCAACAAGGCGGCGGCCAACGAGGTCGTCGCGCAGATCGAGCGCAAGAACGGCAAGGCTATCGCGGTCAAATGCGACGTCGCGCATGAAAAGGACATCCTGGCGCTGTTCAAGGCGGCCGACGAGTTCGGCACGCTCGGCGCGCTGGTCAACAACGCAGGAATCGTCGGGCCCTCGGCGCGGGTCGAGGACATGTCGGCCGAGCGCATCCAGCGCATGATGGCGATCAACGTCACCGGCAGCATTTTGTGCGCGCGCGAGGCGGTGAAGCGGATGTCCACCCGCAGGGGCGGCAAGGGCGGCGTCATCGTCAATCTGTCTTCGGTCGCCTCGCGGCTTGGCGCGCCCAACACCTATGTCGATTACGCCGCCTCCAAGGGCGCGGTGGACTCCTTCACCCTGGGTCTCGGCTATGAGGTGGCGGGCGAGGGCATCCGCGTCGCCGCGATCCGGCCTGGCCTGATCGACACCGAAATCCACGCCTCTGGCGGCGAGCCCGACCGCGCCCATCGGCTCGCGCCGATGGTGCCGATGAAACGCGTCGGGACCGCCGAGGAAATTGCCAACGCTATCGTCTGGCTGATCTCGGACGAGGCCTCCTACGTGACGTCGGCCATACTCGACATCTCGGGCGGGCGCTGACAACACCCACATCAGCTACAGGACTTCATCATGGCTTACGATCTCGTCGTCATCGGCACCGGACCCGGCGGTTACGTCTGCGCGGTACGCGCGGCGCAACTCGGCATGAGGGTCGCCGTGGTCGAGAAGAACGCGACGCTCGGCGGCACCTGCCTCAATGTCGGATGCATGCCTTCGAAGGCGCTGCTGCACGCTTCCGAAATGTTCGAGGAGGCCGCGCATTCATTCGCCAAGATGGGCGTCAGCATCTCTGCGCCGAAGCTCGATCTGCCCGCCATGATGAACTTCAAGCAGCAGGGCATCGACGGCAACGTCAAGGGCGTCGAGTTCCTGATGAAAAAGAACAAGATCGACGTCTTGATGGGCAGGGGAAAAATCCTCGGCACCGGCAAGGTCGAGGTGACCGGTGCCGATGGCAAGGCGCAGACGGTGGAGACGAAGAGCATCGTCATCGCCACCGGCTCCGACATCGCGCGGCTGAAGGGCATCGAGATCGACGAGAAGCGCATCGTGTCCTCGACCGGCGCGCTGTCGCTGGAGAAGGCGCCGGGCAAGCTATTGATCGTCGGCGCCGGCGTCATCGGGCTCGAGCTCGGTTCGGTGTGGCACCGCCTCGGCGCCGAAGTCACCGTAGTCGAGTTCCTCGACCGCATCCTGCCGGGCATGGACGGCGAGGTGGCGAAACAATTCCAGCGCATCCTCGAAAAGCAGGGCTTCAAGTTCAAGCTCGGGGCCAAGGTCACCGCTGTCGATACCTCGGGGAAGACGCTGAAGGTGAGCATCGAGCCTGCCGCGGGCGGCGCGGTGGAATCGCTGGAGGCCGACGTCGTGCTGGTCTGTATCGGCCGCGTGCCCTACACCGACGGCCTGGGCCTGAAGGAAGCTGGCGTCGCGCTCGACAATCGCGGCCGCGTGCAGATCGACAAGCATTTCGCCACCAGCGTGAAGGGCGTCTACGCCATCGGCGACGTCGTTGCCGGTCCCATGCTGGCGCACAAGGCGGAAGATGAAGGCGTGGCCTGCGCGGAAATACTGGCAGGGCAATCCGGCCATGTGAATTACGACGTCATCCCGGGCGTTGTGTACACCACGCCGGAAGTCTCCTCGGTCGGCAAGACCGAGGAAGAGCTCAAGCAGGCCGGCATCGCTTACACCTCAGGCAAATTCCCGTTCACCGCCAACGGCCGCTCCAAGGTCAACCAGACCACTGACGGTTTCGTGAAGATTCTCGCAGATGCGAAGACCGACCGCGTGCTCGGCGTCCACATCATCGGCCGCGAAGCCGGCGAAATGATTCACGAAGCGGCGGTTTTGATGGAATTCGGCGGCTCGGCCGAGGATCTGGCGCGCACCTGCCACGCCCATCCGACCCGCTCCGAGGCCATCAAGGAGGCCGCGCTTGCGGTCGGCAAACGCGCCATCCACATGTGAACCGGACTCGGTTTGGGATAGACTGAGCTATCGGGATTGACATCGATGCTGCGTCGTCTTGCTCAGCCGTTCTGGGTTCTGCTTGCGATCATCTTCCTGATCGAGGCATGGCTGTGGGATCATCTCGAACCCGTCGTCGAGAAGATCGTCGCGTTAATTCCGCTGCGCCAGTTCAAGCACTGGCTTTCGGAGCGCATCGACGCGCTGTCGCCGGCAATGACGCTGATCGTCTTCGCCGTGCCCGTGGTGCCGCTGTTTCCGCTCAAGCTGGTCGGGCTGTGGCTGCTCGCGCACGAATATTGGACGACGGCGGTTGTCATCCTCGTGTTTGCGAAATTCGCTGGCGTCGGCATCACCGCCTTCATCTTCGACGTGACGCGCGAGAAGCTGCTGGAGATGCGCTGGTTCGAGGTAACCTACGAATTCATTATGAGGTTGCGCGAAAAGGCGAAGGCGCTGGTCGCCCCGATCAAGCAGCGCATCCGCGAGATCCTGCGCGGCGACGGCGAAGGCTGGTCTGCCCGCACGCTGCGCCTGATCGCCCGTTTCCGCCGCAGCGTCCACGAGGCAAGGTAGCGCGGTCCCGGGCCTTCGTCCTTCGAGACGCACGCTGACGCGTGCTCCTCAGGATGAGGATATCAGACCCTCATGGTGAGGAGGCGCGAAGCGCCGTCTCGAACCATGAAGGCCCGCCTCTCAATGCAAATGCAGCAGGTGCAGCAGGTGCGGCCAGAACACGCCGAATCCGGTCATAGCCAGTCCGCTCAGCAGCAGCGCGCCCGATAGCCAGGCCAGCCATACCATGCCGGTGATGATGGTCGCCGACGCCAGCACGATCGCGATCTGGAACATCGCGGACGCATATTCGTAGTGATGGTACTTGTCGGTCGCGACGTCGCGCGCGGCCTCGGCTTCCTTGGCGCGCTTGGCGAGCTGCTCGGATCCTTCGCCGGTCTCGGGCTCGTTGCGGTAGCGCGCGGCGGTCTTTTCCCAGTTGTCGATCTGTTTCGCCAGCGCGGCCTTGGCGGCCTCGTCGGTGGTGGTGCCGAGCGCCAGCTTGCCTTGTTCTGCCGCGGTCTGGATCTGGGTGCGGCGGATGCTCTTGGCCTGGAAGAACGCCCAGAGGTTCGACGCCTCGACGTTCTTGCTGATCGACAAGGTCTGTGCACCCTTGCCGAGCATCTCCGACAGCGCCAGGAACAGCGCAATGACGGCGATCAGCAATGCGATGTTCCTGTTGGAGCTCGAAGCGTGTTCGGCGTGCTCCGCGTGCTCCATGCTTTCGTGTGCGCCCATAAATCCCTCCAGGTGAAACGCGTCGGCCGAACGATTGACCGAACAGTGTGGCGCGCGCAAGGGGCCAGCCAAAGCTGTCAACGGTATGACGGGGGTATGTCAGCGGCGCGGATGGGCGCTGCGGTAGACTTCCAGCAGGCGTTCGCTGTCGATGCCGGTATAGATCTGCGTGGTCGAGAGCGAGGCGTGGCCGAGCAGTTCCTGTATGGCGCGGAGGTCGCCGCCGCGCGAGAGCAGATGCGTGGCAAAGGAATGCCGCAGCGCGTGCGGCGTGGCGCTGTCGGGCAGGCCGAGCGCGCCGCGTAGCCGCGCCATGGCGAGCTGGATGATGCGGGGGCTCAACGGGCCGCCGCGCGCGCCGACGAACATCGGCCCCGCCGGCGACAGGGCGTAGGGACAGATCGCGGCATAATCCTCGATCAGCTGCAGCACGTTTTGCAGCACCGGCACCATGCGGGTCTTGTTGCCCTTGCCGGTGACGACCAGCACGTCGCCTTCGCCGGGCTTGGGGACGTCGCGCCGCTTCAGGCCGAGCGCCTCGGAGATGCGCAGGCCCGAGCCGTAGAGCAGCGCCATCACGGCGGCATCGCGGGCGAGAATCCAGGGATCGCGCTCCTCGCCGGCGCGCTCGTCGGCATCCGCGAGGCGTTTTGCGGCGGCCATCTGGATCGGCTTGGGCAGGCTCTTGCCGACCTTCGGTGCGCGGATGGCCGACAATGCCCCGACCTTGCCTTTGCCCTCGCGCTCGAGGAATCGGCCGAAGGAGCGCAGGCCCGCCAGCGCCCGCATCAGCGAGCGTCCCGCGATGTCATCGGCGCGCCGCATCGCCATGAAGGCCCTGATATCGCTGGCCTCGATGGCGGCAAAGCCCTTCAGCGTCACCTGCCTGCCGCGGTGTTCGGCGAGGAACGCCAGGAACTGCCTGATGTCGCGGGCATAGGCTTCCAGCGTCTTCGGCGACAGCCGCCGCTCGGTACCGAGATGCTTCTGCCAATGCACGATCTCGCGCGCGATGGTGGCGTCGGCGCAGTCCAGCGCGGTCTCTGCAATGGAGGGGTCGGTTTTCGCCAAGTTGCGCAAGCCCTTTGGGGTATCGACGCTGTGATTCTCCTGATTATATCGCACCTTCCTCGTTACCCCTTCGCTAAAAGCGGCGCCTCCTCCCGATGGATACCACTCGCACCAGCCCTGCCGCCGCCGCGACCCGCGTCGTCGACGTGCTGGTGCCGGTCGCGCTGAACCAGACCTATTCCTACCGTGTGCCCCGTGGCGTGGAGCTCGAGGCCGGCGATGTCGTCGCCGTCCCGCTCGGGCCGCGCGAGGTGATCGGCGTGGTCTGGGCCCCGAACGAGAACCCCGATCCGCGGCTGCACAACCGGCTCAAGGACGTCGGCGAGAAGCTCGATGTGCCGCCGCTCAGGGCCGAGCTCCGCGCGCTGGTCGACTGGGTTGCCAACTACACCCTGTCCGCCCGCGGCATGGTGCTGCGCATGACCCTGCGCATGGGCGAAAATCTCGGGCCTGAGCGGGCACGCCTCGGCGTGCGCCTGGTCGGCGAGCCGCCAGGGCGGATGACGCCGGCGCGGCGTCGCCTCATCGAGGTGCTCTCCGACGGCCTGTTGCACGGCAAGTCGGAGGCCGCGCGCGAGGCCGGCGTTTCGACCGGCGTGATCGATGGGCTCGTCGACGAGGGCACGTTGACGGTCGAGGCGATGCCGCCGCCGCCACCGCCCCCGCCGCCCGATCCGGATTTTGCGCAGCCGGAGTTCACGCGCGACCAGCGCGGCGCGGTCGACATGCTGCGCACGCTCGCCGCCAATGGCAGCTTTCACGTTGCCCTCCTCGACGGCGTCACCGGCTCCGGCAAGACCGAAGTCTATTTCGAGGCGATTGCGGAAACCATCCGCCGGGGCAAGCAGACCCTGATTCTGATGCCGGAGATCGCGCTAACCGGTCAGTTCCTCGACCGCTTCTCGCGTCGCTTCGGTGTGCGGCCGATCGAATGGCATTCCGAGCTGACGCCGCGAACCCGCGCGCGCAACTGGGCGGCGATCTCCGAAGGCAAGGCGCCGGTGGTGGTCGGCGCGCGCTCGGCACTGTTCATGCCCTATGCCGATCTCGGCCTCATCGTCGTCGACGAGGAGCACGACCAGGCCTACAAGCAGGACGACGGTGCGCATTATCACGCCCGCGATATGGCGGTGGTGCGGGCGCACATCGCCAGGATTCCCATCATCCTCGCGTCGGCCACGCCGTCCGTCGAAAGCGAGGTCAATGCGCGCAAGGGCCGCTATCAGCGCGTCGCCTTGCCCGCGCGGTTCGGCGGCCAGCATTTGCCGCATATCGAGGCGATCGATCTCCGCCGCGAGCCGCCGGCCCGCGGTCGTTTCATCTCGCCGCGGCTCGCCGAGCAAATCCAGATCGCCGTGGAGCGGCGCGAGCAGGCGCTACTGTTTCTCAATCGCCGCGGCTATGCGCCGCTGACGCTGTGCCGCGCCTGCGGCCACCGCTTCGCCTGCAATATCTGCGATGCCTGGCTGGTCGACCACCGCTTTCGCCAGCGCCTGGTCTGCCATCACTGCGGCTTCTCGATGCCGCGACCGCATGTCTGCCCGAACTGCGCGGCGGAAGAATCGCTCGCGGCCGTCGGCCCCGGCGTGGAACGCCTGCAGGAGGAGGCCGCAAACCTCTTCCCGGATGCGCGCACCATGGTGCTGTCGAGCGACCTCGTCACCTCGATCGAGACCATGCGCAGCGAGCTCAACGAGATCGCCGAAGGCCGCGTCGACATCATCATCGGCACGCAATTGGTGGCCAAGGGCCACAATTTCCCGCGGCTCAATCTGGTCGGCGTCGTCGATGCGGATCTGGGGCTGAGCAATGGCGATCCACGCGCCGCCGAGCGCACCTTCCAGCTGCTCAACCAGGTGATCGGCCGCGCCGGCCGCGATCAGGGCCGCGGCGTCGGCTACCTGCAAACCCATCAGCCCGAACATCCCGTGATGAAGGCGCTGATCGCCAATGACCGCGAGGCGTTTTACGCCAGCGAAATCGATTCTCGCGAACGCACCGGCTATCCGCCGTTCGGGCGGCTGGCGAGCCTCATCGTCTCCGCCGGCGATCGCCCGACGGCGGAAGGTTTTGCGCGAAAGCTCGCCGCCACAGCCCCACTCGACGAGCGCATCCAGGTGCTCGGCCCCGCCGAAGCCCCGCTCGCGGTCATCAAGGGCCGCTACCGCTTCCGCCTGCTGGTGAAGTCGCTGCGCAACGTCGACCTGTCGGAATATCTGCGCGAATGGCTGGCGGCGGGACCGAAGACCAAGGGAAACCTCAAGCTCGAGGTCGACGTCGATCCGCAGAGCTTTTTGTGAGACGATGACGAACCGCCGCGGTCGGGCGGGCAGAGGTCAGCATGCTTGCCTGGGTAGCTGCGGTTCTCTTAGGAGCGCTTGTGCCAGCCTTCGTCGTGGCGTTGGTCATCGGCAAAATGCAGCTCTTGCCAGTGGCGTTCGCAGTCACGCTCGCTCAGGTCGTCCTGCTCGGTCTGCCCGTCGCGCTGATTTACCGTGCGAAGCGGTGGACTCGATTAAGTGCCGTGCTCGCGGGCGCCTTTCTCATTGGCGCGATTCCCAACTTCCTTACATCCTGGAGCGATTTCCCGGCTTATCTTCCGTCCGTTGCTGCAACCGGCGCATTGGGCGCAGTGGGCGGGCTGGTCTTTTGGTTGACGCTCAAGGTTTGCGGCCGGCTTCCGCCGCGCCGCGAGACGGTCTTGTCAGCACCGGGGCAGTAAGAAAGCCCACCGTCATTGGCGACGGCGGGCTCCCTTGAAGCGCGCAGTTTCCTGCGGCCTTACGCAACGCAGCGCTTACCGAAGCGGGGGTGGGATTCGGAAGCGGAGCCCGGTGGCGTCCCGCGAGGCCTACATGACCTCGGCGCTGACGTGGCCGACGCCGGACGACGTCAGGCCGACGGCACGCGCGGCGCCCTTGGAGAGGTCGAGCACGCGTCCCTTGATGAAGGGACCGCGGTCGTTGATCGTAACGACGACGCTCTTGCCCTTGTGCGTGACCCGCAGCTTGGTGCCGAACGGCAGCGAGCGGTGGGCGGCCGTCATGTCGTTCTCGTTGAAGCGCTGGCCCGAAGCGGTCTTGCTGCCGGACTCGTTGCCGTAGAACGAGGCGACGCCCGCGAAGCTGCCGGAGCGCGCGGACGGAATGGAAGCATTGGCGTCCTTCCAGCTTGAGCTGGCGTGGTGGCGGTAGTGCTTCTTCGATTTGGCCGAGGCTTCAGAAAGGCCCCCGACCAGGATAGTTGCGGCGATCAGCGCGGTCGCCGAGAGCGACCAGGTTGCCCCCGGCGCCGACTTGTTCGTCTTCAGCATACTATAGTCCCTTGATAGTATTGCCACATTTGTGACAGTGGAACCCCCGTCCCAGTTGCGATAGGTGGCCGTTTCCTTTCGCAATGCGGCATGAATTAGGCAGTAAAGCCTGTTTATCTCGGACTGAAACATCTTGTTACTAATGGGTAGAACTACGGAAAATTCCGTAATGCTTGCGATTAGTGAATTCTTAACTAAATCTATACTTAGTAATACTGTATATATGAAGCGAATGCTGCACTGCGAAGAAGTGGGAAAGTAAACCGCCAAGTGCAGGGTGACCCCGGCTTCGTTCCGGCTTGGCAGCATCCCGCCAGCGACTTGGAACGATGTGCGGCCTGGCGAAGCCGAGCCCTGCATGCGGGTCGAGAGCGTCCCGCCAGGGCGAAATTTCGCGACGCCGGGCATCGCTTCCGGAGGGCGGGAAAGGGCCTGCGACAAGGCTTCCGATCACACGCGCGTCATGTTGCACCTGCGCGCTTGCCATGCTAGCTAAGCCGCGATTTTAACGATCCCGGCAGAGGCTTTTGCCGGTCGAAAATCGAAGTCCCGCTTGAATTCCAAGGGCTTGGATCGCTAGGCGCCGCTTTGTGGCGACGGTTTTTCCCTTGCGAATTTGACAGCTGAAAAGAGCGCGCTGTGGCTGCAGAAGATCCGTCGGTTTCCGGGGTATCCGGTCGTTATGCAACGGCCTTGTTCGAGTTGGCGCGGGATGAAAAATCCATCGACGCCGTCAAGGCCGATCTCGACAAATTCGACGCCATGCTGGCCGACAGCGCCGACCTCAAGCGACTGGTGCGCAGCCCGGTATTCTCCGCCGACATGCAGCTCAAGGCTCTGTCCGCGGTGCTCGACAAGGCCGGGATTTCCGGCACGTCGGCAAAATTCCTCAAGGTTCTTACCGCCAACCGCCGCCTGTTCGCAGTGTCGGACGTGATCCGCGCCTTCCGCGCGCTGGTGGCCAAGTTCCGCGGCGAGGCGACCGCCGAGGTCACCGTCGCCGAACAGCTCAATGACAAGAATCTCGACGCGCTGAAGGCCGCACTGAAGACAGTGACGGGCAAGGACGTCGCGCTCAACGTGAAGGTCGATCCTTCCATTATCGGCGGCCTGGTGGTCAAGCTCGGCAGCCGCATGGTGGATAGTTCGCTTCGCACCAAACTCAATTCGATCAAGCACGCGATGAAAGAGGCAGGCTGATGGACATCCGCGCCGCGGAAATTTCCGCGATCCTCAAGGACCAGATCAAGAATTTCGGCCAGGAGGCCGAGGTTACCGAAGTCGGACAGGTGCTGTCGGTCGGTGACGGTATCGCCCGCGTCTATGGCCTCGACAACGTCCAGGCCGGCGAGATGGTCGAGTTCGAGAACGGCACCCGCGGCATGGCGCTCAACCTCGAAACCGACAACGTCGGTATCGTGATTTTCGGCGCCGACCGCGAGATCAAGGAAGGCCAGACCGTCAAGCGCACCCGCGCCATCGTGGACACCCCGGTCGGCAAGGGCCTGCTCGGCCGCGTGGTCGACGCGCTCGGCAACCCGATCGACGGCAAGGGCCCGATCCAGGCCGACAAGCGCATGCGCGTCGACGTCAAGGCGCCCGGCATCATTCCGCGCAAGTCGGTGAGCGAGCCGATGGCCACGGGCCTCAAGGCCATCGACGCCCTGATCCCGGTCGGCCGCGGCCAGCGCGAGCTGATCATCGGCGACCGCCAGACCGGCAAGACCGCGATCGCGCTCGACACCATCCTCAACCAGAAGCCGCTCAACGCGCAGCCGGACGAGAACATCAAGCTGTATTGCGTCTACGTAGCGATCGGCCAGAAGCGCTCCACCGTCGCGCAGTTCGTCAAGGTGCTGGAAGAGCAGGGCGCGCTGGAATATTCGATCATCGTCGCCGCCACTGCGTCCGACCCGGCGCCGATGCAGTACATCGCGCCGTTCACCGGCTGCACCATGGGCGAGTACTTCCGCGACAACGGCATGCACGCCGTGATCATCTATGACGATCTGTCCAAGCAGGCCGTCGCCTACCGCCAGATGTCGCTGCTGCTGCGCCGTCCGCCGGGCCGCGAAGCCTATCCTGGCGACGTGTTCTACCTGCACTCCCGCCTGCTCGAGCGCGCTGCGAAGCTCAACAAGGACCAGGGCTCCGGCTCGCTGACCGCGCTGCCGGTCATCGAAACCCAGGCCAACGACGTCTCGGCCTACATTCCGACCAACGTCATCTCGATCACCGACGGCCAGATCTTCCTGGAGACCGACCTGTTCTTCCAGGGCATCCGCCCGGCGGTGAACGTCGGTCTGTCGGTGTCGCGCGTGGGTTCTTCCGCGCAGACCAAGGCGATGAAGAAGGTCGCCGGCAAGATCAAGGGCGAGCTGGCGCAGTACCGCGAAATGGCGGCGTTCGCGCAGTTCGGTTCCGACCTCGACGCCTCGACCCAGCGCCTGCTGAATCGTGGTTCGCGACTGACCGAACTCCTGAAGCAGCCGCAGTTCTCGCCGCTGAAGATGGAAGAGCAGGTCTGCGTGATCTGGGCCGGCACCAACGGCTATCTCGATCCGCTGCCGCTCAACAAGGTGAAGGCGTTCGAGGAAGGTCTTTTGTCGCTGCTGCGCGGCAAGAACGCCGACCTGCTCAACACCATCCGCGACAGTCGCGACCTCACCGACGACACCGCCGCCAAGCTGAAGTCGGTGGTCGAAGGTTTCGCAAAGTCGTTTTCGTAAATTGCGTCATGCCCGGCGGATTGCCGGGCGTGACCAACAGAGAGGCTTGCGGTCTGACATTGACGGTCGGATCGCCGGGGTGAACGAAGAATGGCTTCACTGAAAGACATGCGGGTCCGCATCGCCTCGACCAAGGCGACGCAGAAGATCACCAAGGCGATGCAGATGGTCGCGGCTTCCAAGCTGCGACGCGCACAGACCGCGGCCGAAGCGGCGCGGCCCTATGCCACCAAGATGGACGCCGTGATCGGCAACATCGCCGCTGCCGCCGCGGGTTCGCCCGGCGCGCCGGCGCTGCTCGCAGGCACCGGCAAGGACCAGGTCCATCTGCTGCTGGTCTGCACCGGCGAACGCGGCCTGTGCGGCGCCTTCAACTCCGCGATCGTGCGCCTGGCGCGCGAACATGCGTTGTCGCTCATTGCGCAGGGCAAGGAAGTCAAGTTTTTCTGCGTCGGCCGCAAGGGCTACGAGCAGCTCCGCCGCACCTTCGAAAAGCAGATCGTCGAGCATCTCGACCTGCGCAGCGTGCGCCAGCTCGGCTTCGTCAACGCCGAGGACATCGCCAAAAAGGTGCTGGCACGCTTCGATGCCGGCGAATTCGACGTCTGCACGCTGTTCTACTCGCAGTTCAAGTCGGTGATCGCGCAGATCCCGACCGCCCAGCAGGTCATCCCGCTGGTGGTGGAAGGCAATAGCGGCAACGGCGCTGCGGCGTCCTATGAATACGAGCCGGAGGAAGACGAGATCCTCACCCGCCTGCTGCCGCGCAACGTCGCGGTGCAGATCTTCCGCGCGCTCCTGGAAAACAATGCCTCGTTCTACGGCTCGCAGATGTCGGCGATGGACAACGCCACCCGCAACGCCGGCGAAATGATCCGCAAGCAGACGCTGGTCTACAACCGCACGCGTCAGGCTCAGATCACCAAGGAACTCATCGAAATCATCTCCGGCGCAGAAGCAGTCTGACCGGGCACGAAATTCGGATCGAAGGAGACAGTCACATGGCTACAGCAGCCAACCAGATCGGTCGCGTCACCCAGGTCATGGGCGCCGTTGTCGACGTGCAGTTCGAAGGCCACCTGCCGGCCATTCTCAATTCGCTGGAAACCAAGAACGGCGGCAACCGCCTGGTGCTGGAAGTCGCACAGCATCTCGGCGAGTCCACTGTCCGCACGATCGCGATGGACGCCACCGAAGGTCTGGTCCGCGGCCAGGAAGTCACCGATACCGGCCAACCGATCGAGGTTCCGGTCGGCGCCGGCACGCTCGGCCGCATCATGAACGTCATCGGTGAGCCGATCGACGAAGCCGGTCCGATCAAGGCCGAAGGCAAGCGCGCCATCCACCAGGAAGCGCCGACCTACACCGACCAGTCCACCGAAGCCGAGATTCTCGTCACCGGCATCAAGGTCGTCGATCTCCTCGCTCCGTACGCGAAGGGAGGCAAGATCGGCCTGTTCGGCGGCGCCGGCGTCGGCAAGACCGTGCTGATCCAGGAGCTGATCAACAACGTCGCCAAGGCGCACGGCGGTTACTCCGTGTTCGCCGGCGTCGGCGAACGTACCCGCGAGGGCAACGACCTCTATCACGAGTTCATCGAGTCCAAGGTCAACGCCGATCCGCACAACCCCGATCCGAGCGTGAAGTCGAAATGCGCGCTGGTGTTCGGTCAGATGAACGAGCCGCCGGGCGCCCGCGCCCGCGTCGGCCTCACCGGGCTGACCGTCGCCGAGCATTTCCGCGACCAGGGCCAGGACGTGCTGTTCTTCGTCGACAACATCTTCCGCTTCACGCAGGCGGGCTCGGAAGTGTCGGCGCTGCTCGGCCGCATCCCCAGCGCCGTTGGATATCAGCCGACGCTCGCCACCGACATGGGCGCGCTGCAGGAGCGCATCACCACCACCCAGAAGGGCTCGATCACCTCGGTGCAGGCCATTTACGTGCCGGCCGACGACTTGACCGACCCGGCGCCGGCGACCTCGTTCGCGCATCTTGACGCCACCACCGTGCTGTCGCGCGCGATCTCGGAAAAGGGCATCTACCCGGCGGTGGACCCGCTCGACTCCACCTCGCGCATGCTATCGCCGCTCGTCGTGGGCCAGGAGCACTACGACACCGCCCGCATGGTCCAGCAGGTGCTGCAGCGCTACAAGTCGCTGCAGGACATCATCGCCATTCTCGGCATGGACGAGCTTTCGGAAGAGGACAAGATCGCCGTGGCGCGCGCCCGCAAGATCGAGCGCTTCCTGTCGCAGCCGTTCCACGTCGCCGAAGTCTTCACCGGCTCGCCCGGCAAGTTCGTCGACCTCGCCGACACCATCAAGGGCTTCCGCGGCCTGTGCGAAGGCAAGTACGACCACCTGCCGGAAGCCGCCTTCTACATGGTCGGCACCATCGAAGAGGCGGTCGAGAAGGGCAAGAAGCTCGCCGCCGAAGCAGCGTAAGAGGCAAATAGCGAATGGGGAGTGGCGAATAGTTTCGAGCCGCTCCCTTCCTTCGCTACTCGCCATTCGCCATTCGCCATTCGCAGGACTACCCCATGGCCACCTTCCACTTCGATCTCGTCTCTCCTGAAAAGCTCGCCTTCTCCGGCGAGGTCGAGCAGGTCGACATCCCCGGTGTGGAAGGCGATTTCGGCGTGCTGGCCGGCCACGCGCCGGTGATCGCGGCGATCCGCCCGGGCATCCTGACCGTCACCGTCGGCGGCAAGCACGAAAAGATCATCGTGTCCGGCGGCCTTGCCGAAGTATCGGAGAAGGGCCTCACGGTGCTTGCCGACATCGCCACCTCCATCGAGGAGCTGGATCGAGCCAAGCTGGCGGACGTCATCGCCGAGATGGAAGCGAAGCTTGCCGAGAAGGAAGGCGACGAGCTGGATAGCGCGATCGCACGGCTTGATCATTTCAAGAGCGTTCAGCAGCAGGTGCAGTCCACGGCCATGCACTAGGCCGGGGGTCGATCGCCGAACCGGGGCCGACGCTCGCGGGCCGGAAAAATCCAGCAAATTCAGCGTGCAGCGCCGGCCATAGGCCGTTGCGCGTAACGTCAACTGGCGGCATTCTGCAGGCAATTTATTGCGCGGGGCTGCCCTGAATGAAACGCAAGATCGCGGCGATTTTTGCGGCCGACATTGCCGGCTACAGCCGACTCATCGCCGAGGATGAAGAAGAGACGTTGCGGCGGCTTGCCTCCTACCGGCAGGTGACCGACGACTTCATCGCCAAATGCGGCGGGCGCATCTTCAACACCGCGGGCGACGCAGTGCTGGCGGAGTTCCCGAGCGCCGTCGAAGCCGTGCGCTGTGCCATCGACATCCAGGAAAGCCTGCGTACGCGCAACATGGCCTATCCGCCGAGCCGGCAGATGTCGTTCCGCATCGGCATCACCATCGGCGACGTGGTCGAGCGGGACGGCGATCTGCTCGGCGACGGCGTCAACATCGCCGCGCGCCTGGAGGGCCTCGCCGAAGTCGGCGGCATCTGCGTGTCGCGCGCGGTTCACGAGCAGGTCGCCAACAAGCTGTCGGTCCAGTTCGCCGATATCGGCGCGCAGGAAGTCAAGAATATCCCGAACCCCGTGCACGCCTACATGGTGGCGATGCGACGCGAGGACGGCACCTACGCCAAGCCGCAGGTGAAGAAGCCCGCCAAGGCATACGAGCCGCCGAACTGGATGTGGCCGCTCGCGGTGACCGTGGTCAGCCTCGCAGCCATCGGCGTCGGCGGCTTTCTCTACCTGACCAAGCTGGAGATGGCGCCCGCCGCCAAGCAGCAGGTGGCCTCCAGCAGCCCTTCGGTAGCTGTGCCCGCGCCATTGCCGGCACCGTCGCCGGCCCCATCTCCGACATCGGCCGCCGTACCGTTGCCGTCGCCTTCACCGGCGGTGGTAGCGCCACCGCCGCCCGGCAAGGCCGCCGTGCTGCCGCCACCGCCGCCACCGCCGGCACCGACGGCGACCAAGGCGGCCGCCGCCCCAGTGGCGGCGCCTCCTCCTCCGCCGGCGTCAACCTCGCCGATCGTGTCGGGTGAAAAATTCCTGCCCGGGGCGATGCCTTTCGTCAGCACCCGCACCCGCACGGCGCTGGCCAACGAATATCTGCCGGCCGCCGACTTCAAGGCCGTCGCCACCACCATCGCCGGCGTCAACGCGTTCGTGGTGGGCCAGGCGAGCGAGGATGCGGCAAAGACCGCCGCGCTCGAGCAATGCCAGAAAAAGGTCGAGTCGATCAGCGGGCCGCGCCGCTGCGAGGTCTACGCGGTCGGCAACACCGTGGTTTATACCCAGGGCAAGCCGCCGGTGCCGCCGCTGCCGTGGATCAGGCACGATCCCGTCACCGAGCGGCCTTTCGTCGCCGACGAAGTGCCGATGATCCGCGACCAGGGCAGGACCCGGCTGGAAAACGCCTACACGCCCGCTCGCAAGACCAAGGCGATTGCGCTCGGGCCCAGCGGGCAGTTCTTCTTCTCCTCGGGCGTGGAGTCCGTCGACGACGCCGCGCGGCGCAACCTCGAAGCCTGCGGCGCGTCCGCGGGCACCGCCTGCATGATCGTCGCACTGGATGACGCCTTCGTTGTCCCCGTACCCCGGACCATGAAAGTCACCGGTTTCTTCCGGCCGGCCGACGCCCGCATGATTGCGGCCGGCGCGCGCGACGAGGTGTTCCGCAAGCTCGGCGATTCCGGCGGCTGGACCGCGGTGGCCGTCGGTGCCGCCGGTCGCCCCGGCGTGGCGGTGAAAGCCGCCACCGAACAGAACGCCGTCAACGAGGCGCTCGCCAATTGCGTCAAATCCGACAGCGACTGCCACGTCATCGCGATCGGCCCGTTCGCGGTCGGGTCGAACTGATGCCCATCAACAATGGAAGCGGGCCGATGGATGGAGCGGCAAGCCGGGCCGGTTGCGCCAAGCGGGGAAGCGGCCTCGCGACTTCCCGTACATCGTCAACGATGGCCTTGCGCTGTCTGGCCGCGATTCTACTTGCGGTTGCCGCCGCTTCCGCCGGTGCCGCGGAAGCTCCCCGGCAGATCCATGGCAAGACCGTCGTCATGTCCTGGAACGAATATCGCGTGCAACGCTGCGACGACGGTCAGGTCAAGCGGGGTTCTACCGCATCGTCGTTGCTGGTTTATGTCAGCGAGAACGGGCGCTTGTTTACCCGCCTGAGCCGTCGCGGAGGCGGCGGAAGGTCCAACAGCAATGACCTCGATCCGGAAGGCGGTAACAATCGCTCGGGAACCGGCTCAGCGGGCAACCTCAATGCCAGCTTCGAGGGATCGGCCCTGGCCGTGCAGAATTCCATGCAAAGCGGCGCGCGGCGCATCCAGGCCACGTTCGATGCTGGCTTCACCGGTTGCAGCCTGCAGGTCCGTTTCGGCAAGGAAGGCGGAACCGAAATTCGCCACCGCACGATGGACGGCAAGATGTGCAATATCATCTCCACCGACGTTTCCGGCAACGCGTGCGCTATCCGAGCCGGCAACCTCGTGGACGGGCGCTAGCCGAACCCGTCTCGGCCGGCGAATCGTGCGAACGCCTGCGCCACCGTGCGATAGATTTCGCGCCGGAACGGCACCACGAGTTCGGCGACGCGGTCGAGGCGCTCCCAGCGCCAGGCGTCGAATTCTGTGGGCTGGCCGTTCCGTGGGGTGAGCGGATCGATCTCGCGCTCCGAACCCGTGAAGCGCAGCGCGAACCATTTTTGCCGCTGGCCGCGGAATCGAGCGAGGCGATGCGAGGCCGGTCCGTGATAGGGCGGGAATTCGTAAGTCATCCAGTCCGTCTCGCCGAGATAGTCGGCGGAGACCGCACCCGTCTCCTCCCAGAGCTCGCGCATCACGGCCGTACGCGGGTCTTCGTCGGCGTCGATGCCGCCCTGCGGCATCTGCCATTCCAGGCCCGGCAGGATGATTTCCGGTCCGTCGTCCTGGAAGCGGCGGCCGATCAGCACGCGGCCGGCGGCGTTGAACAGCGCGATGCCGACATTGGGGCGATAGGGTTTATCGGAGGGCATGCCTTTGTGGTCGACGCGAACGCTATGTACCGGCGAGCCTGGCGAATTCCTTCACCACCCGCTCATAGACCGGCCGCTTGAAGGGGATGATCAGCTGCGGCAGGTTCTTCATCGGCTCCCAGCGCCAGCTGACGAACTCGGCCTTGTGACCGCCGCCGGGACTTTCGACGTTGATCTCGCTGTCCTTGCCGGTGAAGCGCGCGGCGAACCATTTCTGCCGCTGGCCGCGATAGCGGCCCTTCCAGGCGCGCCCGGCGATGGTGCGCGGGATGTCGTAGATCAGCCAGTCCGGGACTTCGCCCAGCTTTTCGATCGAACGGACGCTGGTCTCCTCGTAGAGCTCGCGCTTGGCCGCTTCCCAGGTGTTTTCACCTGGATCGACGCCGCCTTGGGGCATCTGCCAGACGTGGTGGTCGTCGACATGCTCGACGCCGCTGGCGCGCCGGCCGACGAAAACGAGCCCGTCCTTGTTGAGCAACATCATGCCGACGCAGGTCCGGTAGGGCAGATCCTCGTAGCGCGCCATTCCGTCAGGGCTCCAGTCTATCAGACAGGCATTGCCGGGGACCTTGCAGATGCGGCCAAGGCCTGATTACGGGACGATCCGTTGCGGATCGACCCTAGTTCGATTTTGATTTCAGCATCGCGGTTGTCAATGGCACCAGCATGATGCCGCGGGCCTCCAGGCCCTTGCTCCAGGCCGCAAGCCGCTCGATGGAAATCGGCAATGCCGAGGCGATGCCGACCGCCGTACC
The DNA here is from genome assembly GCA_964504705.1 of uncultured Bradyrhizobium sp. Classification (GTDB taxonomy): domain Bacteria; phylum Pseudomonadota; class Alphaproteobacteria; order Rhizobiales; family Xanthobacteraceae; genus Bradyrhizobium. The sequence goes on along the minus strand of CAZDEZ010000032.1, from coordinate 31,128 downwards.
GCGCTCCCTTGCGAAGGTCTCGAGCTTGGCCAGCGCGCGGTCGATCTCGAGCGTGGTCGGAACGGCGTCGATGGTGAGGTCGGCCTTTGCAAACGGCATCGCCTGGCTGGCCGCCAGCGAGGCCGCGACGCTTCGCGGCGCCGAACCGTCGTCGAAATAGCCGAGGCCCCGCTTGGCCGCCTCGCGGACCACCGGCTGCATGACGTTGTCCGACACCACGAAGCGTGCGCCCATGAAATTGGCAATGCCGGCATAGCCCTGGAAACGGCTGAGGTGCCAGTGCAGGCGGTCGAGATTCTGCTCGGCGCCGAGCGTAGACAGCAGCGTCTGCGGCCCGGGATCGTTGTCGGGATAGTCGAACGGCTCCATCGGCACCTGCAGCAGGATCTCGTGCCGTTGGGCCCGCGCCCGCTCGGCGAGCTTGGTGGGATCGGCGCCATAGGGGGTGAATGCCAGGGTTACTGCCGGCGGCAGCTTCATGATGGCGTCCACCGTCTTGGCGGCGCCGACGCCGAGCCCACCGACCACGACGGCGACCACCGGCATCTTCGCGGCCTTGGCGCGGTCGGCCTCGGCTGCGTAGACCGTGAAAGGCTTCAATCCGTCGGCCATCACGGGGATCATGCCGTAGCGGCCTTTCTCGAGCAGGCGCTGGTCGATGCCGGCCATGGGTACGGAAGCCGGCTCACCCCCGCCCTTGGCGGCCTCGCCGCCGATCACGAAATCCTGCCGCTTGCCGCTGGAGCCGTCGATGACTGTGATGGTCTGTTGCCCGCCGCCGGCCGCCTGCTGTTGCCTGGCCGGCGCGCCGGGGTCTGCCGGTGTGGGCGCCGTCGCGGCGGCCTTCCCCGCGTCCGGACCGGGCTGGCGCAGCACGATCCTCGCCTTCGGCTCGCCCCCCAGGGGATCGTCGGCGAACAGGGCGAAGCCGACGAAGCCGACCAGGAACAGGCCGAGCAGCACGGCGAGCGCCTGCATCGCCGTGAACGGCAGGCGGAGCCGGCGCCGTTTCCGCGCAACCGTTCCTTGTCCGAGCGGTGTGCTCAGATCATCGGCCGCTTCAGCCATGAATCTCCCCGAATCACCGCCCGCGAAGATACCACGGCAAGGCCGAATCGCGGCGGTTCCACGGCGTTTGAGACGGGAAGGTATCAGATGATCGTGGAGTGACCTCGCGCCGGAACGAAAAGGGCGGCCCGCAGGCCGCCCTTCGCAAATTCCCGATGCAATTTCGCTAGGAAAAGCCTCAGTTCGCCGCCTTGGTGGCGGGCTTGTCGGCCGTCGTCGGCCCGGTGGCGGTTGCCTTGATGCCATGCAGCAGGTCGGCCGCGGTCTTCAACGCCTTGTCGTCCTTGGCGTCCGGCGGCACGTAGGACTGCGAGCCGGTCTTCTCGTCGCCGTCGTTCTTCAAATGGCCGCGCAGCGAGGCCTCGCCCTTGGTGTCGGTGCGTGCCTTCAGCTCATCCGGCACGTCCTGCAGCACCTCGATGTCGGGCACGATGCCCTTGGCCTGGATCGACTTGCCCGACGGCGTGTAATAGCGCGCAGTGGTGAGCCGCAGCGCGCCGTTGCCGCTGCCGAGCGGGATGATAGTCTGCACCGAGCCCTTGCCGAACGAACGGGTGCCGACCAGCGTCGCCCGCTTGTGGTCCTGCAGCGCGCCTGCGACGATCTCCGACGCCGAGGCCGAGCCGCCGTTGATCAGCACGATGACCGGCTTGCCCTTGGTGAGGTCGCCGGCATGCGCAGCGCGGCGCTGCGTCTCCTCGGCGTTGCGGCCGCGGGTGGAGACGATCTCGCCGCGCTCCAGGAACGCGTCGGAAACCGTGACAGCTTCCTCGAGCAGACCGCCCGGGTTGTTGCGCATGTCGATGATGAAGCCCTTCAGCTTGTCGGCGCCGATCTGGTTGGTGAGGTTGTTGATCTCGCGCTTCAGGCCTTCGGTGGTCTGCTCGTTGAACGTCGTGATGCGGATATAGGCGATGTCGTCCTGCTCGACGCGGGCGCGCACCGAACGGACGCGGATGTTGTCGCGCACCAGCGTGACCTCGATCGGCGCGTCCTTGCCCTTGCGGATGATCTTGAGCCGGATCTTGGTGTTGACCGGTCCGCGCATCTTCTCGACGGCCTGGTTCAGGGTCAGGCCCTGCACCTGCTCGTCGTCGAGCTGGGTGATGATGTCGTTGGCGAGGATGCCCGCCTTCGAGGCCGGCGTGTCGTCGATCGGCGAGACCACCTTGATCAGGCCGTCTTCCATCGTGACCTCGATGCCGAGGCCGCCGAACTCGCCGCGGGTCTGCACCTGCATGTCGCGGAAGCTCTTGGCGTCCATGTAGCTCGAATGCGGATCGAGCCCGGTCAGCATGCCGGAGATGGCGGATTCGACCAGCTTGCTGTCGTCCGGCTTCTCGACATAGTCGCTGCGCACGCGCTCGAACACGTCGCCGAACAGATTGAGCTGGCGGTAGGTGTCGGAGGTTGCGGCCCGCGCGCTCGATCCCATCAGCACGGCACGCGGCTGCGTGACCATCAGGGTGAGGGCCGCGCCGGTCGCGGCACTGAGGAGGATTACAGAGGTCTTGCGCATCATCCGCGAACCTTTTCGCCTTCATTTGCGGCCCACCATGGGCCTGGATCGATTGGAGTGCCGTCCTTGCGGAACTCGACATAGAGCACGGGCTGACTCGCCGTATTGGTGGCGAGGATCGATGCTACCTGGGAGGTTTTTCCCATGGTCGCAACCGGTTCTCCCGTGAGCACAAACTGGCCGATGTTTACCGAAATGCGCTCCATCCCGGCGATCAGGACATGATACCCGCCACCGGCATTGAGGATCAAGAGTTGACCGTAGCTGCGGAAGGGGCCGGCATAGACAACCCAGCCATCGCACGGGGTTGTGACCTGCGCGCCGGGCCGCGTTGCCAAAGAAATGCCTTTTTCTGCGCCGCCGGCCCCGTCAGAACCGCCAAAATCGCGAATCTTGGGGCCATTAACCGGGTAAGCGAATAGTCCCTTGGCGGAGGCGAAGGCGATGGCCGGGCTCTGCCGGGACGGGTCCTTGAACAGAGCCGGATTGGGCTTTCCGTTCACCAGCGCAGGGGTGCCCTGCATGGTCGCCGTAGCGGCCGCTTTCGCCGCCGTTTTCAGGTCCTGCTCCATCTTGGCGATCAGGCCTTGCAGGCTGTCCACCTGCTTCGACAGGGTGACTGCGCGCCCCGCCTCGGCCTGCATGTCCTTTTCGACCGCGGCCTGCTTGCGCTGGCGCTCGTCGACCAGCGCGCTCAGGCGGATGTGGTCGTCCTTCAACCGGTCGCGGTCGAGCGCAAGCTTGTCGCGCTCGGTGGCAATCCGCTTGCGCAGAGCGACCAGTTCGCCGAGGTCTCCCGCCAGCTTTTCCGCGCGACCGCGCAGTTCCGGCACTACGGCACCGAGCAGCATCGCCGTGCGCAGCGATTGCAACGCGTCCTCGGGACGCACCAGCAGCGCCGGCGGCGTCCGCCGCCCCGCGCGCTGCAGTGCGGCCAGAACCTCGACGATCTCCGAATGGCGCGAATCCAGCGAGGCGCGGATCTGCGCCTCGCGGAGATCGAGCGGCCGCAGCCGCGCCTCGGCGTCGACGATACTGGTCTCGATGCTGCGCACTTTCGCTGCGGTATCGATGATCTGCTGGTTGAGCTTGCTGCGGTCTTGCCCGATGGCGGCGATCTCGGCCTGCAGCTTCTGCCTGAGCTCGGCGGCGTTCTTCTGCTCGAGGCGGGCTGCTTCCAGCTCCTGTTCGCGCTGCTTGATGGCGTCGGCGGAGACAGGCGGCGCGGTCTGCGCGGCGGCGGCGCCGGCGCAGAGCAGGGCAAGCGAGAGCGTGACCACGGCAGACGAGCGCAGACCGCGCGATCGCCGGCTGCTTTCGGCAGCGGCGAGGTTGCGATTTCTGTCCGGCGATGACTGCATCGTTTCCGTGTCGCGCGGTTCAGGCGCGGTGATAGGGGTGGCCAGCCAGGATCGTTGCGGCCCGATAAATCTGTTCCAGGAGCATCACGCGGACCATCTGGTGCGGCCAGGTCGCAGCACCGAACGCGATCGTCAGGCTAGCCTTGCCGCGCAATTCCGGCGAAAGTCCGTCCGCGCCGCCGATGACGAAAATTATATCCGTCGCGGCGTCGCGGAAGCGGCCGAGCCGGGCGGCGAGGGCGGCGCTGTCGATGCTCTTGCCGCGTTCGTCCAGCGCAATCAGTCCGTACTTTTCCGGGAAGTAGCCTGCGATGGCGGCGGCTTCCTCGGCCATCCTCGTTGCGGCGTCGCGGGCGCGGCTTTCGGGAATTTCATGAATCTCGAGGCCGCGGAAGCCGAGCTTGCGGCCGATATCCTCGAAGCGCTCGCGGTAACGCTCGGCAAGCTCCCGTTCGGGACCCTGCTTCAGCCGGCCGACCGCGATGACGATGAGGCGCATGGCGCTTTCTGGTGAAGACGCGTCAAACCGACAAGCTGCTCGCACCAACAGGTGCGCAGGCGAAAGTACATGCGCGCCCGCCGATTCGCATCGGCTCGACTTAGCTGATCGCCTTCGCCGCCGCCGGATTCTGCGTCCACAACCGCTCGAGGTTGTAGAATTCGCGGACCTCCGGCCTGAATACGTGCACGATCACGTCGCCGGAATCGATCAGCACCCAGTCGCAGTTGGGCATGCCCTCGACATGGAGGTTCTTGATTCCGTTGTCCTTCAGCGCCTTGCTGACATTTTCCGCGATCGCGCCGACGTGCCGGTTGGCCCGGCCCGTGGTGATGACCATGTAGTCGGAAAATGCAGATTTGCCGCGAAGGTCGATGGTGACCGTCTCTTCCGCTTTCATGTCGTCGAGGCGGGAGAGGATCATATTCAGCGTCTTGTCGGCGTCGCTTTGCGCCTTCAAGGCCGCAGCTCGGGTCGATGTTTTACGCGTCTTCGGTAAAACCGACTTGGACAATACAGGTGTGGCCAGGGACCATTTCCTTTCACTGTATCGCAAGGCCGAATCTAGCCGGCCCCGCCAACCATACTACGCATGTGGGGTTAATGGTTTCAATATTCCAGTCGCCGCCACATGCACTCACGAGTGTTGCCTATTTACACGCCAGCTGCCGTCCGGGTTCCTGAGCACCGTCGAGGAAAGGCTGAGTTTCATCCCTGTCAGGAAGAGCCAGGCGGGCGGGCGCTGATCGGGGAGGCCTTGCGCCCGATTTTCAGGCAGCCGGTAGCGCGCCAGCGCCTGTGCCGACGGCGCGGCGAGCGCGCGAAAACTTTGTGGGGGACGGTCGATCACGGCAATCGGCACCTCGGCGGCGATGCGCCGCCAGTCCTTCCAGCGATGGAACTGCGCGAGGTTGTCGGCGCCCATGATCCATACGAAGCGCACGCCATGGACGCGGCGGCGCAAATGCGTGACCGTGTCGACGGTATAGCGCGTGCCGATGACAGCTTCGAGACAGCTGACGTCGATGCGCGGATCGTTGGCGACGTCGCGCGCGGCGCGCGCGCGCTCGGCCAGCGTGCGCAGCCCGTCATGCTCCTTCAGCGGATTGCCGGGGCTGAGCAGCCACCACACGCGGTCGAGCCTGAGACGCTTGATCGCGAACAGGCTGATGGCGCGATGCGCCGCATGCGGCGGATTGAAGGAGCCGCCGAGCAGGCCGATTCGCATGCCGTTGCCATGGAACGGTATCGCAGAAGCGGCGGGCGCCACACTGACCGGCTTCAACAGAAGTTCCCCGGAAAGTCGATCACGGCCGCGTCTGCCCCGTGCCGCGCACGCGGTATTTGAAGGTCGTCAGCTGCTCGGCGCCGACCGGTCCGCGGGCGTGGAGTCTGCCGGTGGCAATGCCGATTTCGGCGCCGAAGCCGAACTCGCCGCCGTCGGCAAACTGCGTCGAGGCGTTATGCAGCACGATCGCCGAATCCACCTCGTTGAGGAATTTCTGCGCGACGGCTGCGTCCTCGGCGACGATCGCGTCGGTGTGGTGCGAGCCGTGATTGTGGATATGCGCAATCGCCTCGTTCACGCCGTCGACGACGCGCGCGGCAATGATCGAGTCGAGATATTCGGTGTCCCAGTCCTCGTCGGACGCCGGCTTGACGCGGCTATCTGCCTTCTGCACGGCGGCGTCGCCGCGCACTTCGCAGCCGGCGTCGATCAGCATCGTCACCAGCGGCTTCAGATTGGTGCCGGCTGCCGCGCGGTCCACCAGCAGCGTCTCCGCGGCGCCGCAGACGCCGGTGCGCCGCATCTTGGCGTTCAGCACGATCGCCTTCGCCATGTCGGGGTTGGCGGAGGCGTCGACATAGACGTGGTTGACGCCTTCCAGATGCGCAAACACCGGCACGCGCGCCTCCTGTTCGACTCGGGCGACGAGGCTCTTGCCGCCGCGCGGCACGATGACGTCGATACCGCCGCCAAGGCCCGACAGCATCAGGCCGACGGCCGCGCGGTCGCGCGTCGGCACCAGCGTGATGGCGGCCTCCGGCAGGCCCGCCTCGCGCAGGCCCTGCACCAGGCATTCATGGATGGCGCGGCAGGAGCGGAAACTGTCGGAGCCGCCGCGCAGGATCACGGCATTTCCGGCCTTCAGGCACAGCACGCCGGCATCCGCCGCCACGTTCGGCCGGCTCTCGAAGATCACGCCGATCACGCCGAGCGGCACGCGCACCCGCTCGATGGTCATGCCGTTCGGCCGCTGCCAGCGCTCGGTGACGGCGCCGACCGGATCGGGGATGCCGCGCACGACGGCGACGCCGTCTGCCATTGCCTCGACGCGCGAGGGCGTCAGCGTCAACCGGTCGAGAAAGGCAGAGGTCGCGCCGCCCGCTTTCACTTCCGCGACGTCCTCCGCATTGGCTGCCAGGATCTTCGCCGCGTGGCTGCGGATCGCCCGCTCGATGGCTTCGAGCGCCCGGTCCTTCTGCTCCGGCGGCGCCAATGCCAGCACCCGCGCGGCCGTGCGGGCGGCCTTCGCGAGTTCCGTCATCAGCGCGGGCAAGTCGGCAGAGCCGTCGATGGCTTTCAGGGCGGTGGTCATGGCTGTGCTTGCAGGGTTTTCGGCCTTTAATTGAGGCCTTCTCCTAGCACGGAAATCGGCCTCTTGCGAGGCGCGGGACGGGTAGGGCCGGGTCGACGGAATCCATAATTTTCAAGATAAATCAATGGCTTGTCCGCTCGGAAATCACGGTCCGCCGAGTCGGGCCGAAAAGCGCCCGGCTACCACGCCCGCTCGGCCGTCCACGATCCGGCGCAGCGCTGTTCGCCGGAAGAGCCAGTCCAGGTCCCCCGGCCCAGCGAGCGCGTCAGCGTCCCGGACCCGGACGCCTTCTTGTCCTGCACAGAAACGGACGCACGGACTGCCCCGGAACTCGAGACAGTGCCTTTGAATGTCGAAACGACAGGCGAGGTGATCACCCCATTCTCTATGCTGACCGAGTACCTGTACGCCGGTTCGCAGTCTCCCCTTTGCGTGACAAAGGTGATGTTCCACGAGCCGTCAAACAGGGAGGCGGCGTCGGCAGCCGTGGCGAGCAGCAGAGTTGCGCAGCCAAATAGCGTTGCGAGCAGCTGCCTGTTCATGATGAAGCCTCCAATGGCATCCATGTCGGGGTCGTTCTGTAAGAAATAGCGGCGGTCCCGGTGCCGGGTGATGATTCACATCAAGCCCTTCGTGCGGCCGCGCAACAAAATTGGAATCACCGCGATCCGGCGCTCAATCCCGCTCCGCTTGCCGCGGTCCGCCCACCACCAGGTCATCCCGGTGGATCATCTCCGACCGCCCGCTGATGCCGAGGATGGCGGCGACGTCCGGCGAGGAGCGCCCCTTGATCTTCTCGGCATCTTCCGCGTCGTAGGCAACGAGGCCGCGGCCGATCTCGTGGGTGTCGGGGCCGCGCACGATGACGGCATCGCCGCGGGCGAACGCGCCGTCGACGCGGATCACGCCGGCCGGCAGCAGGCTTTTTCCGGCGCGCAGCGCGCTGACCGCGCCGGCGTCGATGGTCAGCGTGCCTTTCGGCTCCAGCGAGCCGGCGATCCAGCGTTTCCGTGCGGTGACGGGATTGGCCGGCGTCAGGAACCAGGTGCAGCGGCCGCCGTCGGCGATGGCGGCAAGCGGATGCTCGATCTTGCCGTTGGCGATCAGCATGTGCGTGCCCGACGTGGTCGCGATCTTCGCCGCCTCGATCTTGGTGTACATGCCGCCGCGCGACAGCTCGGATTCCGCCGCGCCCGCCATCGCCTCGATCTCCGACGTTACGGACTCCACGATCGGGATCAGTTTCGCATCGGGATTGGCGCCCGGCGGCGCGGTGTAGAGGCCGTCGATATCGGAAAGCAGGATCAGCAGATCGGCGCTCGCCATGGTGGCGACGCGGGCGGCGAGACGGTCGTTGTCGCCGTAGCGGATTTCGGTGGTGGCGACGGTGTCGTTCTCGTTGATCACGGGCACCGCGCGCCATTCCAGTAGTTTCGCGATGGTCGAGCGCGCGTTGAGATAGCGCCGCCGCTCCTCGGTGTCCTGCAGCGTCACCAGGATCTGCCCGGCGCCGATGCCGTGGTCGCCCAGCACCTCCGACCAGATGCGCGCCAGCGCGATCTGGCCGACGGCGGCGGCGCCCTGGCTCTCCTCCAGCTTGAGCGGGCCGCGCGGCAGCTTCAGCCGGCTGCGCCCCAGCGCAATCGAGCCGGAGGACACCACCAGCACGTCGCAGCCGGCACCGTGCAGTTTGGCGATGTCGGCGGCCAGCGCCTTCAGCCACGACGCGCGCACTTCCCCCCTGGCCGAGTCGATCAGCAGGGACGAGCCGACCTTGACGACGATGCGGCGGAAATTCTTCAGCGCAGGGCGTTTCATGGCGACCTTTTGCAGCAGGCGGCCCGCCCGTGCAAGCGGCCCGCGGCCGTCCCCGCGACTTCTGGTTTATTCCCTGCCGCCGCCCGGTCTGGTGTAATGCGCCCAAATGGAAGGGGAGGGACGCCAATGAACCGCCGGGAATTCGTCGCCGGAAGCCTTGCACTGTCAGCCGTCACGTCGATCGGCCCGGCACGGGCGCAGTCCGGTCCCCTGACAAAGATCATCTTTCCCTTCGCCGCCGGCGGCAGCGGCGACATGCTGTGCCGCCAGCTGGCGGAATATCTGCCCGAGGCGCTCGACCGGAAATTCATCGTCGAGAACCGCACCGGCGGCGACGGGCTGATCGGCATCCGCGCGGTGAAGGGCGCGGCCCCCGACACCACCACCATTCTCGTGACCACCGGACCGACCATGTACCTGCTGCCGATGGTGGAGAAGGAGCCGAGCTACGATTCGGCCAGGGATTTCGTGCCGGTCTCGCAGCTCACCCGCTTCGAATTCGTGGTCGCGGTGAGCCCGTCGATCGGCGTCACCGACTTCAAGCAGCTGGTGGCCTGGATCAAGGCCAATCCGTCGAAGGCGAGCTACGGGGTGCCGTCGAGCGGCACCATTCCACACTTCACCGGTTTTCAGCTCGAGAAGACGCTCGGCCTTTCCATGACCCGCGTGCCCTATCGCGGCTCGGCGCCGATTATCACCGATCTCATCGCAGGACATCTGCCGATGTGCGTGACGACGCTTGCCGACACCGTCACCCAGCATCGCGCCGGAGGCATCCGCATTCTGGCGGTGAGCGGCCCGGTACGGTCGCAATTCCTGCCCGACGTGCCGACCCTGAAGGAATCCGGCGTCGATCTCGTGGCGGACGGCTGGTACGGCATGTGGCTGCCGGCGGGCTCGCCGACCGACTTTGCGAAGAAACTGAGCGTCGCCGCCGCCGCGGTGCTGGCGAGGCCCGACGTCGCCGAGAAGCTGAAGGCCGTCACCCTGATCCCGGTCGGCTCGACGCCGGAGGACCTGACCAAGGCGCTCGCCGCCGACACCGCGTTCTGGCAGCCGATCGTGAAGGCGACGGGTTACAAGATCGCGAACTAGGCGTTTCGCCTCGCTCTCCGCGGCATGGCCGGTAGAGTAGCGGTGCCGCAGTCATTTGTTTGACAAAAGAATTGAGATGCCATTGACAACACAGCACAACCGGCCTGCCGCAGTCATCATGGGGCTGGGTCACCCTCGCCAAACCGCCTTCGCAAAATCTCTGGCGCGACTTGGAGTGCCGGTTCACGCCATGTACGGCGAACGAAACGATTTCGCTCATTCGCGGCGCCTGACCGAGTTTCACGAGCTCGACGATGACCCTCAATCGCAGCTGTCGCAACTGGAGGCGCTCGGGCGCAAGCTGGGGCGTGCTTTTCTCGTTCCCAGCAATGACGACTACGTGGCGCTGGTCTCCCGGAATCTGGACCGTCTTTCGCGGCTTTTCGTGATCCCGTTGCCCGATTGGAGCGTCATCGAATCGATCCTCGATCGCGACAAATGCTATGCCAAAGCCGCGTCGATCGGGATTCGAGTCCCGCGTTACTGGGTGCCCGATTCGGATGCAGCGATGCAGCAGATCGTCGCCGCACTCCAGCCGGAGGTTTCGGACTACATCATCAAGACGCCTACCATCCTCAGTGCACCGGCGAACGAAGCGGCCGAGCGGCTGTCGAAAGCCGCGCCGAAACTGCGGGAGGACATTCTTGCTTCCTGCGCGGAGCTGAAGGATAGAACGGGCAACTATCCGATGATCCAGGAGGTCGTGCCCGGGCAGGCCGACAGCGCGATCGGCGTGACCATGGTCGTTTCGCCCGAGGGCAGGGTCGTCCTGGCCTATTGTGTCCGTCGCCTTCGACTCGCCAGCTACAAGATCGATGCCGGCTATGTCCACCCCTACGAGCTGGGATCGGTGGTCTGGTGCGAAACCATCCATGACGAAGAAGCTATGGCTGCGGCGCGCGAGCTGGTCCGCGCCTTTGGGTATACCGGGCAAATCACCGTCGAATTCAGGCGGGATTCGAGAGACGGCTCGCTTTACCTGATGAAGGTCGAGCCAAGGCCGGTCCGGGCGACGAGCCTGTCGACGGCGATCGGCATGGACATTCCGACGATATTGTACAGGACTTATCTCGGCGAGGTCGTCGACGTGCCGCGCGACTATCCGGACGGCGTGGGATGGCTGTGGACGATGGCCTACGGCTCGTCGCTGTTCTACAACCCCCACCACAACAGGCGCGACGCGCTGCGCGTGCTGCGAAGCTGGCATCGGATCAAGGCTTTCGGGGAGGACTATGCCGACCCGGTGCCGCTGATCCGGTGGGCCGTCGGCCGGACCGCGCGGGCAGTCTTTCCGCGGCGACGGAGCCCTGCGCTGTCCGTTGCAGCGAAGCAGGCCTCCTGAACGGGCCGCTTCGCCCGAAGGTTCAGGACGCCGGCCGCGCCGCAAGCCGCGCGCGGATCGCGGCGAGCTCGGCCTCGTCCCAGATGCCGATGAGGATGCCGCCTTTGACCTGCAGCTGGCTGTCGGCATAGTTCGCGATCTTCGCATTCGGTGTCGTAATGTGCATCTTCGGGTGCAGCGCCCAGTCGAACAGCGCCGCCTGCAGTCGCGCGATGATTTCGGCGCAGGCAGGATCCTCACCGCGGTCGGCGAACTCCTGGGGATCGCTCTGGAGATCATAGAGCATCGGGCGGAAGCCGGAGGCGTGGATGTATTTCCAGCGGCCGTCATAGACCATGAAGAGCCGGCATTGCTCGATCGGCTGGTTCAGCTTCAGCCGCACGTCCTGCATGGAATAGTCGTATTCGGAGAACAGCACCTTGCGCCATACGGGCTTCCCGCCGCGCAGCAGCGGCAGCAGCGAGCGGCCTTCCAGGATGTGGTCGGGAGGCGTGCCGCCGAAATAGTCGATGAAGGTCGGCGCCAGGTCGATGCCCTCCACCAGCGCGTCGCACACGGTGCCGCGCGTAGAGTCTGCCTCCTTCGACGGATCGATCACGATCAGCGGAATCTTCGCCGACTGTTCGTGGAACAGGTCCTTCTCGCCCATCCAGTGATCGCCGAGATAATCGCCGTGATCGGACGTGAACACGATCATGGTGTCGTCGAGCAAGCCGCGCTGCTCGAGGAATTTCATCAGCACGCCCATCTGGTCGTCGATCTGGGTGATCAGGCCCATATAGGCGGGGATCACCTTCTCCCGCGCCTCGTCGCGCGACATGTTGCGGGAGTAGCGCATGTCCATGTAGGCGGCGAACACCGGATGCGCTTCCTGGCGCTCCTTCTCCGAGCGGATCGCCGGCTTGACGTCCTTTGCGCCGTACATGCTGGCGTAGGGCTCCGGCGCGATGTAGGGCCAGTGCGGCTTGATGTAGGACAGGTGCAGGCACCACGGCCGGCCGTCGGTCTCGGCTTCCGAAATGAAATCCATGGCGCGGCGCGTCATGTAGGGCGTCTCGGACAGCTCTTCGGGAATGCGGGCGGCCTTGTCGGCGTGCACCAATAGCCAGCCGTTCTGCAATTCGCCATCGGCGTCGGCGCCGGAATTGGCCCAGTGCTCCCAGGGATTTTCAGCGTCATATCCTTGCTCGCGCAGCCAGGCATCGTAACGCGGGCGCGGCCGGTTGGTCGGGTGCAGCCCGTCGTCGCGCTCATACGGCTCGAAGCCGCATTCCGACACATGCACGCCGATGATGGAATCCGGCGCGATGCCGAGCGTCTTCAGCCCTTCGAGATCGGGCGCCATGTGGGTCTTGCCGACCAGCACGTTGCGCACGCCGATCTTCTTCAGGTGATCGCCCAGCGTCGGCTCGCCGACGCGCAGCGGCCAGCCGTTCCAGTGCGAGCCGTGCGAGCGCATGTAGCGGCCGGTGTAGAAGCACATCCGCGACGGGCCGCAGATCGGCGACTGCACATAGGCCTGCGAGAAGCGCACGCCGCGCCTCGCCATGGCGTCGATGTTCGGGGTTTTCAGCGTGGGGTGGCCGGTGCAGCCGAGGTAATCATGGCGAAGCTGGTCGCACATGATCCAGAGGACGTTTTTCGCGCGCGCCACTTTTCTTCTCTTCGGATGAGGTCGCGGCGATGCTGCGATATCGGGCGGAAGATGACAAGCGGCTCACGCCGTCCACGGCTCCATTTCGGCGGTGCCCCTGGCCTTGCTGGAGACCGGCGCCTCGCCGATCACCTCGACCAGCGCATGGAGGGCTTCCTTGACGCCTTCGCCCGTCGCGGCCGACAGCAGCAGCGGCGTCTTCTTTGCCGCGCGCTTCAGCCGGTCCTTCTGCTTCTTCAGTTCGTCCGGCGTCACCGCGTCGATCTTGTTGAGCGCGACGATCTCGATCTTGTCCGCCAGCTGGCCCTCATAGGCCTCCAGCTCGGTGCGCACCGTCTTGTAGGCCTTGCCGGCATGTTCGGTCGTGGCGTCGACCAGGTGCAGCAGCACACGGCAGCGCTCGACATGGCCGAGGAAGCGGCCGCCGAGCCCCGCGCCCTCGTGCGCGCCCTCGATCAGCCCCGGAATATCCGCCAGCACGAATTCGCGGCCGTCGGCGTTCACGACGCCGAGCTGCGGATGCAGCGTGGTGAAGGGATAATCGGCGATCTTCGGTTTTGCCGCGCTCACCACCGACAGGAACGTCGACTTGCCCGCATTGGGCAGGCCGACCAGGCCGGCGTCGGCGATCAGCTTCAGCCGCAGCCAGATCCAGCGCTCCTCGCCGGGCGCGCCGGGATTGGCGTTGCGCGGCGCGCGGTTGGTCGACGACTTGAAATGCGCGTTGCCGAAGCCGCCATTGCCGCCTTCGGCGAGGGTGAATTTCTCGCCGAGCCTGGTGAAATCGTGGATCAGCGTCTCGCGGTCCTCGTCGAACACCTGGGTGCCCACCGGCACCTTGAGCACGATCGGCTTGCCGTTGGCGCCATGGCGGTCCTTGCCCATGCCGTTGGTGCCCTTCTGCGCCTTGAAGTGCTGCTGGTAGCGGTAGTCGATCAGCGTGTTCAGCCCGTCCACGCATTCGAGCACGACGTCGCCGCCGCGCCCGCCATTGCCCCCCGAGGGTCCGCCGAACTCGATGAACTTCTCGCGCCGGAACGCCACGCAGCCATTGCCGCCGTCGCCGGAGCGGACATAGACCTTTGCCTCGTCAAGGAATTTCATGGCTGTACCATAGCGTTTTCGAGCGAAGTGGAGACCGGTTCGCGCAAGGAAAACGCGTCAACCAAGAGGCCAGAGCCCCGGTTCTACCGAGGCTCTAGGTAGGACAGGGCGGCCCATGCAGCAACCCTGGAACGGGCCGGAATGGGCGAAAAGCCTTAATTTTCGGGCTGACTTCGGATCAGGCCAAGGGCGCTGTTTGTGCCTTTATCAGCAATCAGCCCTCGATGTCGTCGTCCGCCAGAGGTGCGTCGGGCTTGCGTCGCCGCTCCAGCGCGGCCCCCGGGGGAGAAGGGTAGCCGATGATCTCGATGTGATAGTGAGGCGAAACGGCATCGTAGGTCACCCGAACTCCGGGCGTGGCGCCGCCACATTTCTCGCCGGAGAGCCAGTCAAACCGGATCGGGATCGGCTGGTATTCGCCCTTGTCGTCCTTGTGCGTGAGGGCGGCAACGACGGTTCGCACGATCTCGTTCTGGATTTCGGGCGGGTAAAAGTCCTTGATTTCGTGGTGCCATGCAGCGAGTTCGGTCTTGTTGAGATCATAGAAAGCTGTGATCAGCTCGCCGAACTGATAACCGTCGCCTCGCTCGAGCTTGTCATACAGCGCCTTCATGCGCTTCAGGTTTCTCCTCGAGAAAGCCAGATTGATGTCCGCTCTTCCCGGGATACTCTTACGGAATTGAAAGGTCATGGAAGCCTCCCTTGGCCATAAGGACTTCTTCAAAAAGCCCCCAACGCTAGGCGCTATTTCGATCGCGGACAAGAAGGTGCAGCCCCGGCGGGATTGGGTTAGGCTGTTGGCAGGCTTGCCGAGAGATTTGCGCGTATTTTAGAGACTTTGGGTCCCATGATCTGCGCCCGGTGCGGTTCGTCGAATTCTCAGCGATCCCAGTTCTGCTGGAATTGTGGCGCTGCGGTGGCCAATCGTTCCGGGGCACTGCCGGTCCGGAGCTTCGTCGAAGACGAATTGGGCGAAAGCGTTTCGGCCCCGGTCCATCTTCCGCGCCATCTGGCGAAGCGTCTGCTGGAGTCGCGCGCCGTCATCGAAGGCGAGCGCAAGCAGGTCACCGTGCTGTTTGCCGACATCAAGGGATCGACCAGCCTGATCCAGGACCTCGATCCCGAAGAGGCGGACCAGCGGCTCGGCCCGACCCTGCAGACGATGATCGACGCCGTTCATCGCTATGAGGGCACGGTGAACCGCATCGAGGGCGACGGCATCATGGCGCTGTTCGGTGCGCCACTGGCGCACGAGGATAGTGCGGTGCGCGCCGCCTACGCGGCGCTCGACATGCAGAACGCGTTGCGTCCCGCGTTGGATGTGCAGCCCGCCATTCGCGTCGGCCTGCACGCGGGTGAAGTCGTCGTTCGCGCCATTCACACCGACTTCTCAGCCGACTATGACGCAATCGGCGCTACCGTCCATCTCGCCGCGCGCATGGAGCAGATGGCAGAGCCCGGCACGATCTATTGCACGTCGCAGGTGGTGCGGCTCGCCGAAGGTCTGATCGAGACCAAGCCGCTCGGCGCCGTTGCAGTGAAGGGCTTTCGCGAGCCGCTGGAATTGTTCGAGATCGTCGGCCACACCGCAGCGCGTACACGTTGGGAGGTGACCGCGGCGCGGGGGCTGACGCGATTCATCAACCGCAATGCCGAGTCGGCGACCCTTCTCGAGGCGATGCGCGAGGCGGCTTCCGGCCATGGCAAGCTGATCGGCGTCGTCGGAGAACCCGGCACCGGCAAGAGCAGGCTGGTCCACGAACTCCTGAATGCGCCGGAAGCCGCGGCCTGGACCGTCCTGAAGACGGCGAGCACCTCTTACACGAAGAATACGCCCTACCTGGCCTTCTCCAATCTGATCCGGACCTGGTGCGAAATTCCCGACCAGGCAGGTCCCGACGACGCGAACAGACGCCTGCTGAGCAAGGTCGCGACATTCGGCGAGGAACTCAACGCCGCGCTTCCGGCGATGCGCTCCCTGCTCGATTTGCCTGTCGGCGACGAGGAGTGGCCGAAGCTCGAGCCCGCGGCACGGCGCCAGCGCATCCTGGCGGCTGCGAGGACCGTCATCCTGCGCGGCGCCGAGCGACGGCCGTTGCTGCTGTGGTTCGAGGACATGCAGTGGACCGATGCCGAGACAAGGACGCTGATCGAAGCGATCGCCAAGGAGGTCCAGAACTGCCCTCTGTTGATCATCATGACCTACCGGCCCGAGTACAGGGAGCACTGGCTCGGCGAAAACTACCGGACCATCTCGGTCGAGGCACTCGACCCGGCGAATGCGGGTCTGCTCGTCCGCACCTTGGTGGGTAGCGACAACGAGCAGCTGTGCAGCCTTCTGGTGCAGCGGACGGAAGGAACGCCTCTCTTCATAGAAGAGACGATACGCGCTCAGGTCGAGCACGGCGTGCTGCAAGGCGGCGTCGGAGCTTATCAACTCACTCAGGAACTGCATTCGATCCGGATTCCGGACAGTGTGCAGGCGGTGCTGGCCAGCCGCATCGATCGCCTGGCGCCGATGCAGCGGGAGTTGCTGCAGACGGCCTCGGTCATAGGCGTCGATGTCGGGCTTGCGCTTCTCGAACATGTCTCCGACATTCCGCCCGGTCAACTGAGGGGGCTCCTCGCGGACCTTCAGGCGGCGGACTTTCTCTATCAGGTCCCGAACACCGCATCCCATCAGTTCAGGTTCAGGCATGCGCTGACGCACGAAGTCGCCTATGGCAGCCTGTTGTCCCGGCGGCGTCAGCAGATCCATGCCCGTGTGGTCAGGGCGATCGAAAATCAGCACCGCGGCAACCTTGACGAGGTCGTCGAAACGCTGGCGCATCATGCGCAGAACGCCGAATTGTGGGAAGAGACGTTGACCCACTCGCGCCGAGCCGGCGACAAGGCCGTCGAACTGTCGGCCTATCGCGAGGCGCGGGTCTTCTATGACCAATCCTTGCTGGCCCTGAAGCATTTGCCGCAGGACCGCGATCACATCGAGATTGCAATCGACATTCGCCTTGGCCTGCGCGCCATTTTCGGCGCCACCGCGGATTATTCTGCTCTCGAAGACTGCATGCGCGAAGCCGAGGCGCTGGCGCTTTCGATCGACGATCGGCCGCGGCTTGCGGCCATTGGCGTCGCTCAGACGCTTGTGCACAACTGGCGTGGCGATCTCGACGCCAGCATCGAGAGCGGCGAACGCGCGCTTGGCATCGCCCGCGAGATCAGGAGCAGTCGCCTCGAACTGCCGGCAAGCTTCTATCTCGGGCAGGCTTACATGTGGCGCGGCGATTTCCGCCGCTCGCTGGCGCTGTTGCAACACAACCAGGCGTGGACCGAGGGACCGCTGCGGCAGGAGCGCATCGGCACCACCGGAACCAGTTCGGTCCTGTGGCTCGGCATGCTCGCCGCCTCGCACGCCTATCTTGGCAATTTCGCCGAGGCGCGCGCCGCGGCAGAGAAGGCCTGCGCCATAGCCGACGAGGTGAATCGTCCTTACGACGTCGCGCTGGCCTACTGGTATGCTGGATTTGTGCTCTCTCACCAAGGCAAGGTGACTGAAGCCCTGGTGCCTTTGCAGCATGGCTTCCAGATCTGCCGCTCGGCGCAGATCAGCTTTCTGATCCCGGTCCTCTCGACCAGCCTGGGTTATGCTTATGCGCTTTCCGGACGCGTGGAAGAAGGCGTCGCGCTTTTGAGCAAGGCTCTGGAATTCTCGCAATCGGCCAAGTTTCACTATGGCGTTGCATGGTCCACCACGTATCTCGGTTTTGCGAAACTGCACACCGGGCACAACGACGACGTCGGAATTCTTGCGCGCAACGCTATCGAACTTGCTTCTACCCACCACTATCGCGCGGTCGAGGTCGCCGCGCGACGGCTGATGGCCGAAGCCTGCCAGCATCGCGGCGAGTTTATCCAGGCAGGAGACTTCTTCCGGCACTCGTTGGCGCTTGCTACCGAACTCGGTCTGGGACCCGAGCAGGCGCATTGCCGCCGTGGACTGGCGCAGGTGGAGGATCGGCTTGGTCACCGCGAGGAAGCCGAACAGTTGCTGCGACTGGCCGCCCAGACTTACGCCGCCCTGGACATGCCGGCCCCCGCCACTCGTCCCTGATCCGGGGCAGCCATCATGCTGCAGCGCGACAGCGAAGCGGCACAGTCGTCGGTCCACCGACGAAGATTGATGCGCTTCGCGTAGGCCTGCCGATGAGTCCGATCTGAGCGACGCGGGCCAGCATCTCCTCGAAGAAAGCCCCCATCTCCGCTCGGGCGAGATGCTGGCCGAGGCAGGCGTGCACGCCATGCCCGAAGCTTGCGCTGGCCACGCGCCGGTCGATGCGAAACTCGTCCGGGGTCTCAAACACGGCGTCGTCGCGGCTTGCCGAAAGATAGTTCAGCATCAACCAGTCGCCTGCGGCAATCGGGGAGCCGTTCACGTCTGCATCGCGCGTCGCCGTCCGCATGAAGTGTTGCACCGGCGTCGTCCACCGCACCGCTTCCTCGACAAGATTCGGAATCAGGCTGCGATCCAGCGCCACCTTTCGAAATTTTCCCGGCCGCTCGCACAGCGCCCAAACGCCGCCCGCGATCGCGGACGAGGTTGTGTGATGTCCGGCCGTGGCGAGGATCAGCAGGTAGCCGATCGCTTCGAATTCGGGGATCGGCTTCCCCGCGATTCGCGCCTGCGCGATGACTGTGAGCAAGTCGTCACGTGGCGCATCGGCGCGCGCCTTCAGCAACGGCCTGAAGTAGTCGCCGAAATCCCTGAACGTCCGCACCAGATGCGCCGCGTGCCGCGCCGGATCCCGCGCCGAACTGCGGTCATCGATGAGGGCATCCTGGCCGGCAAAGAATTGTTCCGTGAGCGCGAGGATATGTGGTGCATCTTCATCCGGCAACCCCAAGATTTCGGTCATCACTTTCAGCGGAAACGGACGCGCGACGTCGGCGACGAATTCGCACGCTTCGTCTCGCGCGATCATGTCATCGACGGCTTTGCCGGCCAGCACGCGGATGCGATGCCGCAATGCTTCGATGCCGTGCTGCGCGAACCACGCTTGGGTCAGCCGTCGGTATTCCGGATGGTCCGGCGCATCCATATGGACGAGGGTGCGGATCAGATGCGGGCTGCCGGCGGTCAGCGCACGCACCCGCTGTTCGGTCGCGCGCGGCACCAGCACGGTGGGCCGCTCGGCGTTGCGGAAAAGCTCCGGCTGCCGGCTGATGGCGAGGATATCGGCATGTCGTGTGACGACACGGAAGGGATCGAACTCCTCGAGCTCGACCCGGCCGATAGGGCCGGCATGGCGTAGCTGTTGGAACGCGGCGAAGAGCTGGTGCTGACGCGCATGGGCCTGCGGCGAAACGATCAGGCGCGCTATCTCTGCCGGTACGGAATCGTCTTTCGCAGCCGCGTCGAGCATTGCGGCAGTCTGAGTGCATTGGAGGGCGGACGCAAGGGAGGTGACGTCTCACCCCGCCCGCTTCCTGATCAGGAACTTCTGCATCCCCTCCAGCACCAGCTCGCGGCGCTGGTTGTGCACCGTGCTCCGCAGCGTCACCACGCCGGTTGAGCGTCCCGGCGTCAGCTCGATCACCTCCAGCGCGGGATAGAGGGTGTCGTCGGCATAGACGGGTTTCAGGAATTTGCTGGACTGCTCGAGAAAGCCAACCAGCGACTCCTCGGTGACGTAGGGAAACAGCCCCGCGCCGGGCGCGGTGTGCACCAGGGTCTGGAAGCCGTGCGCCAGCAGATGCGGCATGCCGCGGGCGCGGCAATATTCGACGTCGTAGTGGATCGGGTGGGTGTCGCCGCTGGCGGTCTGGAACGCCGCGAAGATCGCGGTGGTTTGCGTCCGGCCCGGCAGCACGAAGCGCTCGCCGATGACGAAATCCTCGAACCAGCGCTGCTCGGGCACCATGCGGTGCGTGGCGGGGTCGAACTCGGTCATGGCGTTTCCTGCGTGGTTATGCAGGAACGGCTCTATCGCAGTAGAATGGCTGCGGCAAATGGTTCAATTCGTCATGCCCGGGCTTGTCCCGGGCATCCACGTCTTTAAAACGGTGTCCCCAATCAAGAATGTGGATGGCCGGGACTAGCCCGGCCATGACCAAGAAAATGTCCCTCTTCGCCAAGACATCCACCCTCGACGAACGCTCCGCGCGCCTGGCCGGCATCGGGCTGATGCTGTTCGGCATCTTCATGTTCGCGTTTGGCGACGCGCTCGGCAAATTCCTGGTCGGCACCTATTCGGTCGGGCAGCTATTGTGGCTGCGTGCCTGCGCCGCGCTGGTGCTGCTGTTTCCGCTGATGTGGCAGCAGCGCGCGGCGTTCCGCAACCTGGAGCGGCCGTGGCTGCAATTGCTGCGCGTGACGCTGTCCACCATCGAGGTCGCCGCCTTCTTCCTCGCCACCGTCTACCTGCCGCTCGCCGATGTCATCACCTATTATCTGGCCTGCCCGATCTTCGTCACCGCATTGTCCGGCCTCGTGCTGCGCGAAAGGATCGGCTGGCGGCGCTGGAGCGCGGTGCTGATCGGATTCTGCGGCGTGCTGATCGCGCTGAATCCCTCGGCCAGCACCGTCAGCTGGCCGGCGCTGATCGCGCTTGCCGGCTCCTCCTCGTTCGCCTTCCTGATGCTGATCACGCGCTCGTTGCGCGCCACGCCCGACATCGTGCTGGCCTCGACGCAGTTCGTCGGCACCTTCACGCTCGGTGCATTGATGGCGCCGTTCGGCTGGATCTCGCCGAGTCTTTCCAGCCTCGGCCTGTTCGCGCTGGCCGGCGTGATCTCGGTGAGCGCGCTGATGTGCGTCAACCGCTCGCTTAAGCTCGCGCCGGCCTCCGTCGTCGTGCCCTATCAGTATTCCATGATCGTGTGGGCCGTGATGTTCGGCTATGTCGTGTTCGGCGACGTGCCTTCGCTCGCCACCATCGTCGGCGCCGCCATCATCGTCGCCGCCGGCATCTACATCTTCCTGCGCGAGCAGGCCCTCGGCCGCGAGGAGCCCGCCGTCAACCCGCCGGCGTGAGGAGGCTGCGCATGACGCCCACCCCCGCCGAACGCGACGCGCTGTTCCAGGCCTTCGCCCGCGCCCTGTTCCGCAACGACATGGATGCATTGTTCGAAGTCGTCACGCCGGACTTCGTCTGGCGCTATCACGACGGCATCTCGGCCGAGCGGGTGCTGACCGGCCGCGACGCGATCCGCGCGCACATCGACGAGCGCAAGGCGTTCTTTTCCGCGAGCCGCTTCCACGACGTCGTCTACCATCATCTGGCCGAGATCTCCTTCATGACCTTCCGCGTCAGCGAGACCGTGCGGGCCACCGGCGAGCAGCGCGAGCAGCAGGGCGTCGAGCGCTACACCTTCAAAGGCGGCAAGCTCGCCAGCAAGGACGTCTACCGCAAGCCGGTCGCAGGGTGAGGGCGGTGCTAAACTACCCCTGCTCCCGTCCATGCCTACTTTGCATGGGGTTGTTTTCGATGTTTTGAGTTGGAAGCGAGTCCATCCCGCGAAAGTGGGGGGAGAGCGGGCGCAGGCTACCGCTCCCGCCGCACCGAACTGCCCCAATGCTTCAGCGACGACCACACGCTGCGCGACAGGCGGAAGCTGTCCACCGGGGTGGAGCAGCCGAGCGCCTCGAAGCGGTGCAGCTCGACGCCGCTCCACTGGAAGCCGCACTTCTCCAGGATGTTGCGCGAGGCCGGGTTGGCGACGCGGGCGCCGGCGAACAAATGATCGCCCTCGAACCCCTCGAAGAAATAGTCGATCGCCGCGCGCGCGGCTTCGGTGCCGAAGCCCTGGCCCCAATGATCGACGCCGAGCCAGTAGCCGAGTTCGGGCCGTTCGGCTTCGCGCATCATCAGGCCGACCATGCCGATCGGTGCAAAATCCTTCTCGATCAGGAACGCGATCTCGCGCGGCTCGGTCGCCATGAATCGCACGAAGTCGATCGCGTGCGCCTGCGAATAGGGATGCGGCAGACGGCGGGTGTTCTCGGCGATGCGGCGGTCGTTGGCGAGGCGCGCAATCGCTTTTACGTCCGCGAGCGTCGGCTGGCGCAGGCTCAGCCGTTCGGTCTCGAGGACGCAAGGACTCGCCTCGCGCAGGATCGGTGGAGAGAATTCATGCAGCATCGTCCGGCTCCTGTGATGCAACTCGAAAAGGCGAAGTTGAAAATAAAAAGGGGAGGCCGGTTTCCCGCCTCCCCTTTCAGGAGCCTTGCTTTAGGACTCCGCCGGTTCGTCAGGACCCGGCGGACAAGATGTGATCCACCGTCTATTCGGCCGCCTCGGTCATCGGAACCACCGACACGAAGGTGCGGCCATTGGCTTTGGCGCGGAACTCGACGCGGCCTTCGACCTTGGCAAACAGAGTATGGTCGGTGCCCATGCCGACATTAAGGCCGGGATGCCAGGTGGTGCCGCGCTGACGGGCGATAATGTTGCCGGGAACGACGTGCTCGCCGCCGAACGCCTTGACGCCAAGGCGTTTGCCCTTGGAATCACGTCCGTTTCGCGATGAACCGCCTGCTTTTTTGTGAGCCATGGCCCGTCTCCAACTCGCCTTATCTCTAGATCAATTCCTTGACGGAATCATTTCAATTCTGGTCACGCTTCAGATCGAAGCGATCACTTCTTGCTCTTGGCCGCTGCCTTCTTGGCCGGGGCCTTCTTCGCGGCAGGCTTGGCTGCGGCCTTCGGGGCCGCCTTCTTCGCCTTCGGCGCGTCGTCATCGCCGTCGTCAGCAGGCGCGGCCACAACCTTTTCCCGCTTCGGACGCGGGCCGACGGTCGGCTTGGCGTTGTCGGTCAGGATCTCGGTGATGCGCAGCACCGTGATTTCGTCGCGGTAGCCGCGCTTGCGGCGCGAATTCTTGCGGCGGCGCTTCTTGAAGGCGATGACCTTCGGTCCGCGCTTGTGGTCCAGCACTTCCGCCGCAACGGAGGCGCCTGCCACCGTGGGGACGCCCAGCACCGGCGTGTCGCCGCCGACCACCAGGACTTCGCCAAGCTGCACGATCGTGCCGACTTCGCCGGCGATCTTGCCTATCTCGAGTACATCATTCGGAACGACGCGGTATTGCCGGCCGCCGGTTTTGATGACTGCGAACATCGTTAGATTCCTTCGTGTTCGATCCCGTCCTCGGGGCTTTGCCCGGGCCGGCTTCTTGTTCAGTCGGTTATGGGTACGTGTTCCGCGCGATCCGGGGTTAACCCCTTGGCTTCCCGCGCAAAAACGAGCGGCGCAGGAAATCCCGCGCCGGATGGCGGGCTTTATAGCGGGAAAGGCCCGGGAGTCAAGGCAAATGGCCCCGAAAAGCCGCCAGATATGAGGGATTTGGCGCGATTTTGGCCCGGCCGGGCGCCGTGCCGGGCGCTGAAACCAATGGGTTCCGTCCTCGTTGTCCCCCGGTCCATTGCGGGTCAGGGAAATCATGGCTGAAGATCTCATTGCAACCACCGGGATCGCCGGTCACGGGGCGAGCCGGCTGCCGTCGGTCGACGTCGACAGCTTCAACATCGAACTGAAGGACGAGGACGGCTTTTTGGGCGACCGCGCCAGCAAGCGTGCCTTCCGCGAGATCCTCGACAGCTGGCGCAAGCCGCTGCGCAAGACCGGCGAGGACCCCTTTGGCGACGAGCCGTCCGACGAGATCAGCAAGAAGGTGCTGGACGAAATGCTGGTCGGTAACGACGTCGAGGCCTCCGCCATCGTGCACAGCGCGATCGAGGATTTCGCGCAGGAACTCGCCTATGTTACGCGGCGCTTCCTGAAGACCAAGGCGTGGGCGAAGACCGAGCGCATCGTGGTCGGCGGCGGCTTTCGCGAAAGCCGGATGGGCGAGCTCGCCATCGCGCGCACCGAGATCATCCTGAAGTCGGAAGACTTCAAGGTCGATCTGGTGCCGATCCGCTTCGATCCCGACGATGCCGGGCTGATCGGCACGCTGCATCTGGCGCCGTCCTGGATCTTCGAGGCGCATGACAGCATTCTGGCCGTCGATATCGGCGGCACCAATATCCGCTGCGGCGTGGTCGAGACCAACTGGAAGAAGGCGAAGGATCTTTCCAGGGCCAGGGTGTGGAATTCACATTTGTGGCGTCACGCCGACGATGAGCCGACGCGCGAGGGCGCGGTCAAGCGGCTGGTCAAGATGCTGAAGGGACTGATCGGGGAAGCGGAGGCGGAGGGGCTGAAGCTTGCCCCCTTCATCGGCGTCTCCTGTCCGGGCGTGATCAACGAGGACGGCTCGATCGAGAAGGGCGCGCAGAACCTGCCCGGCAACTGGGAGAGCAGCAAATTCAATCTGCCGGCCAGCCTGATCGAGGGCATTCCACAGATCGGCGATCACGACACGGCCGTGGTGATGCACAATGACGGGGTGGCGCAGGGCCTTGCCGAAGTTCCCTTCATGCAGGACGTCGAGCGCTGGGGCGTGCTCACCATCGGAACCGGGCTCGGCAATGCGCGCTTCACCAACCGCCGCAACGGCAAGGACGCGAAGAAGGACGAGCGGAAGGGCAGGGACGAGAAGAATGCGAAAAAGAGCAAGGACGGTAAAGACTGAAGGCGTCGTGCGCGGAGTAACCTTGACCGGTTAGGTTAAGAACGGGATCGCGTTGCGCGCGATGCGCGCTGGTCGCTACGGTCGTTTCGTCGCTCCTCTGGCCGGCGAAGCCGCACTTCCTGGCCGGAATTTCAATGTAGCGGCACGGGGCCGCCGGTGTTTTGTCGCGTCCGGCGGCCCCACCTTTCAGCACCAGCCGATGCGCGTGAAGAAGCCGGCAATTTCAGCTGCCGCGCGGTCCGGGTCCTCGCGGTGGGGGAAGTGGCCGACGCCCGCAAACATCGCCAGATCGAGATTGGAGAAGGTGTCGCCGAGCCTGTCCGTCCAGGCATAGGGAAACAGCGGATCGTGCTCGGCCCAGCGCACGCAGGTCGGCACCTCGATCGGCGGAAGTTTTGGCGCCTCGCCCTTCATCATCTCCACCCGCCCCGCATGCGCCGCGCGGTAATGCGCAAAGCCGCCGGCGAGATTGCCGCGCTTGAGGAAGTTGTCGGTGAAGGTCTCGATCGCGTCGTCGAACGCATCCTTGCGATGCGACCAGTCGCGCAGGAAGTGCGAGATATAGGTGCGACAGCTCGCGCGCGAGGCACCGACGAGGGCAGGGGCCATCTCCATCTGGTGGAAGGACTGGTACCAGATGTTGTTCAGCCGGTCCGGCTCCGCCATCCGCGGCCCGATGCCGGGGTAGACGAAGTCGAAGAAGAACAATCCGGCGATGCGCTCCGGCGCGCCGCGCGCAAGCGGCTGCATCAAAGCGCCGCCGACGTCATGGCCGACGATGCCGGCCTTCTGCAGGCCGAGTGCGTCGATCAGCGCCTTCATGTCGGCGGCCTGCTGGTCCGGTCCGAACGGGCCGTCCGGCTTGTCGCTGTCGCCGAAGCCGCGCAGGTCAGGGGCGTACAGCGTGAATCGGGAGGCCAGCCGCGTCATGACCGGCTCCCAGGTGAGCCAGAACTCGGGCCAGCCGTGCAGCAGCATCAGCGGTTGGCCCGCGCCGGTCTTCGCCACATGGAACGCCGCGCCGTTCGCCCGTACATGGAGATGCTCCATTGATTTCGCTCCGATTTTCGCTGGCCCGCGCCGCATTTTATTCCGCCCGCGCCTTGCCCGGCCCGCCATCCTCGCCTAGAACACGCCCCGACCGCGACGGGGTGAATCGCCCCGGTTTGGCGCCTGGAGAGGTGGCAGAGTGGTTGAATGCACCGCACTCGAAATGCGGCATAGGTGCAAGCCTATCGGGGGTTCGAATCCCTCCCTCTCCGCCACCCGCCTTCGCAGACGCTTCGACGAGGCAAGCCTTGCGGGAAGCGGGCGCCTCGCCAAGGCTGCGCAGCAGCGACGGCGGGCTGCTCATGTGGATTCCAGCCTTAGACATCGGTTGCAAACGCCAATATGCTCGCCTCCGTCCTGGGAGGCTGTCATGAAGCGTTGCGTCGTCGCCGTTGCCGCGTTGCTGGCTGTGCTTTCGGCCGTCCGTTCCGCCGAAGCGCGCGGGCCTTATGGCACGATCAGCGTGGGCAACTGGAAGGGCGGCGCCTTCACCAACGATCGGACCGGCGAGTTTTCGCATTGCGGCGCGACAGCGATGTACCAGAACGGCATCTATTTCGTCGTGATGATCGACGGCAGGCCAAGCTGGAGTCTTGGGTTTGCGCATGACAGCTGGACGCTGGCGAGCGGCAAGGCCTTCCCGATCCAGCTGACATTCGACGGCCAGGCCCCCTTCAACGTGCACGGCGTCGCCGTCACCGAAAAGCTGCTGCGCGTGCCGATGCCGGACAACTCCAGCCTGATCACGCAGTTCCGCAAGGCGAAGTCCATGTCGGCCTATGCGCAGGGCCAGTTGTTGCAGTTCAATCTCGACCAGACGGCACAGCTGCTGCCTTCGCTCGCGAACTGCGTCGTCAAGGTGAAGCAACATGGCCTCGCCAACGCCGGCGACTTTTCCGTCACTGGTCCACCCAAGCCCGCCGCCCGGGTGGCTGCGGCCGGGTCCGAGCCGGCGAACGCGCCGGAGGCGAAGCCCGGCAAGCTCACCAGCCAGACCGGAACCGGCTTCGTGGTCAGCGCCAACGGCCATGTCGTCACCAATCACCATGTCATCGACGGATGCATCGGTGACATCCAGGGCAACCTTACCGGTGCTGCGCCGGTCAAGCTGCGCGTCGTTTCCAGCGACGAGACCAACGATCTTGCCTTGTTGCAGGCGCCGAGCCCGTTCCGGGAGGTAGCCGTGATCAAGGAAAAGCCCGTCCATTCCGGCGCCAGCATCGTTGCGATCGGCTTTCCCTTCCATGGCCTGCTCAGCTCGGATTTCACGGTGACGACGGGGATCGTGAGTTCGCTGAGCGGCGTGCTCAATGACACCCGGTTCCTGCAGATCAGTGCAGCGGTCCAGCCCGGCAACAGCGGAGGGCCGCTGCTGTCCTCAACGGGGGAAGTAGTCGGTGTCGTCGCGGCGAAGCTGAATGCCCTGAAGTTCGTGAGGGCGACGGGCAACATTCCCGAGAACATCAACTTCGCCATCAAGACCGGCGCGCTGCGCGACTTCCTGGACAACAGCGTGGTGCCGTATCAGACGGCGGAGATGAAGACGGAGTTGAAGACGACCGACATCGCCAGCAATGCCAGAGGATTTACCCTGCTGATCTCCTGCAAGGCCAAGCAGAGCGAGAGCGCGAAGCGTTAGACCGTAACGGCAGATTTCCGATCGAGCAAATGCAACCCGGACAATCCCGATATCGGTCGCATCAAGCGATCGTTCTCCGCCGGACGGCGCTGGATGCCCGCGCGATCGCGCAGTCCATCGCGCGGGTGCAGGGCAGGAAGGCGCTGCTCGCCCGGGCGGTTTCGTAGCAGTGCGGATGGTGCCGCAATCGTAAACGCGGTCACCGTGGAACTACCTACCACTGAGGTGGCGATTGGGATTTCACACAACTTGTCGGCGTGAAAACGCGATCATTTCGACGTAAACTCGTCCGGGAAACCGGAATTTCTTCGCAGGCGCAACAATTCCCCGTAGTCCTACGGCCGCAGAAATTAACCATAATTGAGGCAACTGCCGCTAGATTCGGTTCCATGTCGCAACACGACCATCGGGCAAGCGATTCGCGCCCAGCCAAGTGGGCCGAAGCCAGCGCGCCTCCCGAAGGTCCGGCCGTGGTTCCGCTCTCGGCCGCCCGGGCCCGGGCGACGGAAGAAGCCGCAACCGCGATCGGGCGCGAGCTCAACGGACCGCTGACGGCACTGATGCTGTACATGAATGAGCTCAAGCAGCAGAGCCATCAATTCTCGCAGATGCCGGGCAACCGTGCCTACCTGCAGCAGGTCGTCGACAATGCCCTGCAGCAGACCGAGCGGGTCTATGCCATGGTGAAGCGGCTTTCCGAGGGGCACGCCGCGCCGGCCGAACCGGCGGAGCATCATGCCGGAGACGGCCAGGCCAGCCGGCCGCGGGCGTGTGCGACGGACGTGATGCTGACGCCTGCTCGGGAACAGAAGCCGCTGACCCGGCGCGAGCGCGAGGTGCTCGCCCTGATCAGCGAAGGTTGCTCCAACAAGCAGGGCGCGCTGCGCATGAGCATCAGCCCGCGCACCTTCGAAAGCCACCGTGCCGAAGCAATGCGCAAGCTGGGCGCCAAGAACACCGCCGATCTCGTGCGCAAGGCGCTGATGCTTCCGTCGGGCTGACCGCGCCGCCTCGAGCGGCGACCAGCATTCCAGCAATCGCACAAGGGAGCACGAGCGAACCGGCGTGCCGGGATGCTGCGTTCAGGAGAGAGCGGGAGATATCAATAGGCGTCTTCGGCGAAGACGCGATGGCGGGGAGCGCGGCGCAGTGCTTCGGCTTTCGGCGGACTCGGGATCAGCGTGATGGTCCACATCGGCGGATGCTGCGCCTTGTTCTCGACGATCGACCGCACCATTCCGGTCACAGCCGATCCGTTCGCCCTGGCGGTAGCCGCGCGGCCGTTGAACTGCGCGATACGGAAACGCCGGACTTCCTTCTGGTCGGCCGTTTCGAACGTGAACATTCGAGCTCTCCTGTGCTCGATCCACTATCGAACGCTATCGTTAGTCCTGTATGAAAATCCATGGCCGTAGAAGTACGGGCGCGCGATTGCTCAGGCGCCGAACACGGCTTCCATCTTGGTCTTCAGCGTGGCGGCATTGAATGGCTTGACGATGTAATTGCTGACGCCGGCCTTCTTCGCGGCGATCACGTTCTCCGTCTTGGATTCCGCGGTGATCATGATGAAGGGAGTTTGCGACAGCTCCGGATTGGCGCGGACTTCCCGCAGCAGGTCGTAGCCGGTCATCGGCTCCATGTTCCAGTCCGAGATCACCAGGCCGTACTTCTTGCCCTGCATCTTGACCAGCGCGCTCGAACCGTCGCTGGCGTCGTCGACGTTTTCGAAGCCGATCTGCTTCAGCAGGTTGCGGATGATGCGGATCATGGTCGCATAGTCGTCGACCACCAGGATCGGCATCGCCAGGTCAAAGCTCATGTCCTTCCCTCCGCACCGGTCGCGAACGGCCGGACACGGAACGGACCCGTTCCCGGCATTCGAGGGAGCGCATCGGCACCCCTCCGTCTCCGGACAACGACTAGCAGCGCCCGTTGAACAGCGCGTTAATGGCGCGACTTGCGGTTCGCGCGGATAGAAGCGGATCCGTAGTTGTACCTACGACACATCGCTGCGTTGGCGGTCAGGCGAAGACGCGGGGCCGGATCAGCCGCTCGTACTGCGCCTTGACCTGCGCGTAGCATTCGCAAGAGATCTTGCCGAGGCCTTCGAGGCTGCTGATCTCGATGTGTCCCCGGCTGTAGTGGATGTAATTGGCCTGCTGCAGGGTCGATGCCACCAGGGAGACGCTGTTGCGCCGCGCGCCGATCATCTGCGCCATCGCCTCCTGGGTCAGCATCAGCTTGTTGCTGCCGGACAGGTCGCGCATCTGCAGCAGACATCGTGCGAGCCGCGACTCAACCGTGTGTGCCGCGTTGCATCCTGCGGTCTGCTGCACCTGTGCGTAGACGGCCAGCGCGTGCCGCATCAGTTCGGTTCGCAAGGTGGCGCTCCGGTCGGCCGCGGCGCGGAGCCGCTCGATCTCCAGGGTAGACGCGGCGCCCGGTATCAGCACGACGGCACCGTTCAGCGCGGTCGGGTCGCCCAGCGCCGAGAACGATCCGAAGATGGAGTCGCGTCCAACCATCGCAATGTGAACGTGCTCGCCCCTGGCGAGCCTGACGACCAGCGATATCACGCCGCGGTGCGGAAAATAGGCGCGTTTGAGCACTTCGTCGACGTCGACCAGCACGAGTTCGGGAATGAGGTCGACAGTCTTGAGATGCGGACGGACGAGCTCGAAATCGTCTTCGGACAGCGATGCCAGGAATCCATTTGGTGGACGCGGAACCGGAGTCACGGGCGCCTCCCTGAAGGGGGCATGGCGGGCGATCGGCTGGCTACCCCCGAACCCGATATGTACGATATCCGGCGTATGGGATAAACTGACAAAACAGCGCATCGTCTGAACGAGCAGACGACGTCGGGTTGCGATGCGGGCGCGGTGGCGAGCGGCCACCCGCAAGGTGG
Organism: uncultured Bradyrhizobium sp.; assembly: GCA_964504705.1. Classification (GTDB taxonomy): domain Bacteria; phylum Pseudomonadota; class Alphaproteobacteria; order Rhizobiales; family Xanthobacteraceae; genus Bradyrhizobium. The sequence continues at coordinate 902 of CAZDEZ010000032.1, read as the reverse complement.
GCTGCATGCGCGCACGCAAACCCCGGCGCAAGGCAAACGACGCCTTCATCAATCGCATTTTCAGAATTATGCAGACCTCGCGGCACGGTTGCGTCACATAAGTGTCGATGTGCACGGTGCGTGGCAGACAGATCGGCGGTCCTGCGGCGGAAATATGGCTGCGTGTCCTTGATTCGCGTGCGACGCGTGTGAAAGGCGGCGACGGGGAGCACGTCATGCCTCGCATACTGGTGGTCGACGACGATCCGATGGTTTGCATGACTCTCGAAGTGTGCCTCGTCCGACACGACTTCATTGTGACGATTGCCAACGGTGGCGAGAGTGGTTTGCGTGCCCTCGAGGACTCGAGCTTCGACCTGATGATCGTCGATATCTTCATGCCGCACATGCGCGGTTTCGAGTCGATCAGGGTATTCCACGAGCGCGCGCCCTCCGTTCCACTGGTTGCCATGTCGGGCTATGCGTTCGCCAACGCCGACTCGCCTGCGCCGGACTTTCTGCGGATGGCGCTCGACCTCGGCGCTACGCGCTGTCTGCGCAAGCCCTTTACCCCGGTTGCACTGATGACGGTGATCAATGAATGCCTGGCGGAAGGCCGGTCGCATCACGCCGGGGTCGCGCGGCAGCTATGGTGAACATTTCATTGCCGATGCGTCGGTCCGCTCGGGCTCTGCTGCTTGTATCCGCGTTCCGCCGGCCGGCAAGTGCGGGCCTCGGTATTTGTACGGAGAAGCAATTTAACCAAGTCGTAGCCCTGTGAGCACAGTGTGGCAGCGTCGCCGAGGAAAGTAGCGGCGTAGCGTCATCGCGTTCATCCAGAAGGGTATCAGTTATGTCCGGTATAGTTCTCTCGGCGTCAGTTCGTCAGAACCTCCTCTCGCTGCAGTCCACCGCCGACCTGC
>CAZDEZ010000031.1:0-49535 GCA_964504705.1 uncultured Bradyrhizobium sp. | reverse complement strand
TCAAAAGGGAATCACGTCCCTCCTATCCGTGCAAAGGTCTCCACCATGAGGGGCTCATGACGCGCTAGAACTAAAAACTGATCCGGAAAAGCTCAGTCCCCGAATCCCACGAACGTCGTCGCATCCTCGACCGACTTGCGCTCGGAGACGACGGCATTGGCCGGGAAGCTGTGATCCGGCCAACCGAGCGCGATGCTTTTCATGATCACCTGATCGTCCGCGATCCCGGCATGCTCGCGCACCACAGGGGATTGCATGATGCCCTGGCTGTTGATCACGGCGCCAAGGCCCCGCGACCAGGCCGCGTTGACGAGCGCGGTCGCCACCGCGCCGCAGTCGAAGGCGGTATCGTCGCTGGACGCGAGAACGCGGTCGTAAGTGATGATCACGCACACCGGCGCGTCGAACTGACGGAAGCCGCGCAGCACCCAGTCCTGCCGCCGCGGCTTGTCGTCGCGCGCGATTCCCATGGCGCTGAACAGCTGCTTGGCGACGCCGACCTGTCGTGCGCGATGCACCCCCTCGAACGGCTGGCCGGTGCGAAACTCGCGCGAGTGCGGCACGCCCGCCAGGTTGCGCTCGGTGTTGCCCTGGCGGATGCGATCCAGCGGTGCGCCGGTGATGACGTAGAAATTCCACGGCTGGGTATTCATTGACGATGGCGCGCGCATCGCCAGCGCCAGGATCTCCTTGATCAATTCCGGCGGCACCGGATCGGGCTTGTAGCCGCGAATGCTTCGCCGGCCGAGAATGACGTCGTCGAATTCCATCTTTGCATTTTCCTGAAGTTGCCACGCATGTTCGACGACGGACACAAGCAGGCCGAGCTGAAGGAATCAAGTCGGCGTTGGTCCTCGCGCTTTGGATGACCTCGCTCGAACGGTTGCATCAACAGAGGTTTATTGACGAGAGCGTTGGTTCGCCGCTAGCCTGAATTGCATCGTCCTCGCGGCCGGCCAAGTAACAAAGAATCAAAGGGCAGGAAAATGAAAAAACTGACACGGCGAACGTTCGTGACCGGCTCGGCGGCGGTGTTGTACACCCTTCCCGGAAAGAGCAGGGCGCAATCCGCTTGGCCTGCGCGCCAGATTCGTATTGTCGTGCCGTATCCGGCGGGCGGCCAGACCGACGGCATTGCGCGGGCTTTCGGCGACTACCTGGCGCGGCAGCTGGGAAAGACGGTCATCGTCGAAAACAAGGCCGGCGCAGGCGGCGTCATCGGGGTGACGGAAGCCAAGCGCGCGGAACCGGATGGCACAACCATCCTCTGCACGATTTCCTCGTCGCTGATCCAGAACCGCGTCACGGTGAAAGACCTTCCCTACGACCCCGAGAAGGACTTCATCTATCTGACGATGGTCGCCGGTGCCGGCGGTCCGGTGGTCACGGCGAAGAAGACGGGCGCAACCAATCTCCGGGAGTTCGTCGAATACGCCAGGAAGGTCGGCAGCGTGAACTGGGGCTCGTACGGCGTGGGTTCGACGCCGCATGTCCTCATCGAGACCATCGCGAAGCAATACGGCATCAAGTTTCAGGTCATCCAGTACCGCGGCGAGGCGCCGATGTGGAACGACCTTGCGGGACAGACGCTGGATGGCGCTTCGGGAAGCTATGCCGCAGCGGCGCCGGTCATCCAGGCGGGAACCGGAAACCTGATCGGCGTGGTCGGCAGCCGCCTGCCAGCCTATCCGGACACGCCGACATTGCCCGAGCAAGGCGCCGTCGGCGACTTCTACGACCTGCGTGCATTTTCCGTTTTTGCCGTGCCGGCCGGCACGCCAAAGGAGATCGTGGAGCGGCTCTCGCCGATGTTGATCCAGGCGGGATCCGACCCCAGGGTTCAGCAGATGCTGAACAACTTTCTGCTGTCCTCTCCGGCCGATTTCGAGACGACGGCTCGCATCTTCAAGCGTGACAGCGACGTGATGCTCCGCATCCTGCGCGACCTCGGCGTCAAGCCGTCGGAATAGTCGCCGGGTGGACGACCTGACCACCAGCGCGGCGTGCTTCGTCCGCTTCTACTTCGCGTACTTGCCCGCAAGCTGCGGGGTCATGTCCGGGTAGAGGCCCGCGGTCTTCTCGCTGGCCTCTTCGTGCACCTGGAGGCGGGTCTTGCGGGCCCAGCTGCGCTTCAGATCGTCCCTCACGCCGAACCTCAACCGGCCGAGCCCTTCGGTTTCGAGCTCGATCGTGTCGCCGTCCATGAACGGGTTGAGGCCGCGGTGATTGGTGCCGGTGGCGACGATGTCGCCGGGCAGCAGCGTATGGATGGCCGACAGCCAGGCGATGCACCTGGCGATGCTGTGGCCCATATCGTCGGTACTGAAGTTCTGCATCAGTTCGCCGTTGTTCCACAGCCTGATCTGCAGCTTCTGCGGATCCCCGATCTCGTCGGCGGTGACGAGCCAGGGGCCGATCGGCGCAAACGTGTCGCGGCTCTTCATCTGGAAGAACACGTTGCCCGGCGGCGGCAGGCCGCGCGCCGAACCGTCGACGAAGTTCATGTAGCCGAAGACGTAGCTCATCGCCTCGGCTTCGCTGACATGGCTGCACTTCCTGCCGATGACGACCGCCATCTCGGCCTCGCCCTCGAAGATCGTGGCCGGCGCGTCGGGCAGCACCATCGTGTCGCCGTGTCCGATGATCGCGCTCGGCGATTTGTGGAAGGCGTTGATCGGCGCCGGCGCGCTGCGCGTGCCGTCCTCCATGTAGTTGACCGCCATGCAGTCGATCGTACGCGGGCCCGGCACCGGCGGGCGGATGCGGACATCGGCTAACGGCATCCCCGTGCCTCGCGCGACCGCCGCCTCGAGCCGCGGCTTGTAGCTGTCCCAGCGCTCGATCAGCCCGTTCATCAGATCGCCCGGGCCGGTATGCGGGATGTCCTTGACCTCGGCACCGACGTCGACCACGGCGTCGCCCTTCAGCACGCCGAGCCTGAAATCATCGAAATAGAGCAGCTTCATCGCGTGTCCCTCGTCGCACGTGCCGGACTTGCGCCCAATTCGTCGCTCGCCCCGCCGATTCGTCGGAAAATACAAATAGCAGGGTCGGAGTTTTCACACAGCTGACACTTGAGATTGGAATCGGTGTTCCCTGAGCTGTTCTCCACGGGGCGCCGGCACCAGCCGAACCTCGCAAAGATTGGAACGATGGGCCGGCGTGCCGCTGACGGGGTCGCGGACTGCGGCGTCGACCGTCAGGTTGAAGTTGGTGCCGTTCGCCTCGAACGGATCGGAACTCGCAATCCCCAGTTCATCACAACCCTGCCACCATCCGTGTTCGCCGACGACGATGCGTGGATCGAGCTGGTCGCTGAAGCGTGCCCTGGCGCGCATTGCGCCCGCTGGGGTCCGCACCTCAACCCAGTCTCCGTTCCGGATCCCGCGAGCTGCCGCAGTCGCGGGATTCAGTTCGACCTCGGGGTGCAATGCGCGCCGGCGCAAACTCGGCAGGGCGCGATGCTGTGTCTGGCAGAACAGGCTGGGTTTGGCGCAAGTCAGGATCAAAGGAAATGATGCCGCCAGGTCAGGACGCGCGACCGGGCCGATCGGCGGCTCGACAAAGTCCGGCATGGCCGAATAGCCATGATCGAGGAACGTCTCGGACCAGAATTCGATTTTCCGCGACGGAGTTGGAAAGCCCCGCGGGTTTCCATCGGCGTCGCGATCGGCATACTTGCGGTATCGCGTCGTCAGCGGGCTTCGCAATCCAGCCGGCTCCGCTCGAAGCTGCTCCAGGCTGATGCCGCTTGGACGGAGTTGCTCCCGGTAACTGGCATCGACGTTGCCGTCCCAGAATTGCTCGCCGAGGCCGAGGCGCGTTGCGAGGCCGAAGATGATTTCCGTGTCGGAACGCGCCTGGCCGGGCGGCTCGACAATCGCCTGCCGAAACTGAACGCGCGATTGCGCATCTGCGCTGATTTCGAATCCGATCTTGAGAGCCTCGCGTTCGAAGCAGGACGCCACGGGCAGCACGATATCCGCGAGCGCCGCAGTCGGCGTCATGAACAGATCGGCATGGGCATTAAAATCGAGCGCGGAGAGCGCGGCCCTTCCGCGAGCCGGATCGCCCTGTGCAAGCAGCAGATTGCTGCCGAATCCGATCAGCCCACGAACGGGATAGGGCGCACCTTCCAGCACGGCCCGGTAAAAGTCGTGGGTGGAGACGCTGCTCCAGCGCGCGGGCCCCAGCGGGCGTTCGACAAGGCCGATTGCAGGAGCATGTCGCCTGGCGGCAGGCAGCTCTTCTCCCGTGACCGATCCTGCAGGTACGGCCGGCAGCAGCACGTTGCCGCCGGCCGCATCGAAACTGCCGGTCAATGCATAGAGCATCGACATCGCCCGCGCCGTCTCCGTGCTGTTGGCATGATGCTCGTGGCCGCTCCAGGCGTAGTAGGAGACGGGACGAGCGTGCCAGATGGTGTGCGCGGCCCGCTCCAGTTGGCCCGGCGGAATCCAGCAGGTACGTTCGATCACGTCAGGCGAATATTTCTTGCACAGCTCCGCATAGCGATCGAACGCGGGCCGACAGCGGACGGCCCCTTGTATGGTTGTGACCGTGTACTCCCCTCGCAGGGCAAGATCCTCGGCGGTCGTCTCATAGCGACCCGCCGCCGGATCATAGTTGACCGTCCGGTTGGCCAACGAATCCCAGGCGACAAACTGGCCTGAACCGCCGCCGGAAGCCAGCTCGCTGGCCTTCAGCAACCTGCCGGTATCGGAGCGCACCAACAGGGGGCCGTTGCTCCACGCGCGGACGAACTCCTCGTCGTACCAGCCTCGCTCGATCATGATGTTGGCCAGACCGAGCGCAAGCGCGCCGTCCGTTCCGGGGCGCACGGGCAACCAGACGTCGGCCTTGTTGGCAAGCCCGACATTGCGCGGGTCGATCACGATCAGCTTCATTCCGCGTTTCAGGCCCGCGACGGTCGCCGTCGCGTGAGTAATGCGCGAAAACGAGGGATTGTAACCCCACAGGATAAGGCAGCCGGATTCGGCGATGTCGGCCATCGCGCCGCCGGCGCTTCCGATCGCAACAGTGCCGACCCCGAAGACGTAGCGCGTTGCAAAGGCGCGTCCCCAGCCGCACAGGTCGAGTGCCCAAACCAAGTTCGGCGTGCCAAAGGCGTTCATCAGTCTTCGGACATAGGGAGCCGAATCCGCGATGGCTGTCGTAGAGCCGGACGATTGGCTGAAGGCCACTGCTTCAGGCCCATGCTGCCCGGCGATACGCCGCATCGCGGCGGCGGTCTGATCGAGTGCGGCATCCCACGAAATTTCTTCCCAGCCCGGATCGGCATCGCCCTTCGGCCTCGTTCGACGCAACGGTTTCGTCAATCTGTCCTTGTGGTAGACCAACTCGGGAGCCGCTCTGCCCTTGGCGCAGATTGCGGCGCCCGTGGGGTGCGTCGGATCTGGATCGAGCCGCGTGAATCTGCCGTCCGTCAATGTCGCGACGGTGCCGCAGCGGGCGATGCAAAGGCCGCAGTATCCTTGCACCTGCCGCACCTTCGGGGTTTCCGCTGACATGCACAGCTCCCTCGTGGCAACAGATCGTGCGTGTGCCGGATCACGCCTCGGTACCGACCGCCGGTAAGCAGCCGCATCGTACCGCAAACCGCAAGATTTACGAAGCATGTCGGGGATCGGCCCATCGCGTCGTTGAGCTGCGCTGCAGGATCTGGTCGCTATCGGTGTATGGCGGATTCCGGCAAACCGTCGGTGCGACCGTTTCACGGGTTCACGGCCTCGCGCGTGATCCCGACGCGAAGCGCCGCAACGCGCATGGAATGCGCTCTATCGGGTTGGCCAGCGGCCGGGGTTGGACGCCGGCCCAAGCGCAGGGTATTCCATCACGGCGAGGCATGTACTTCCCGCGGGTAGCGAAGCGGACGACAGAGAGGCAAGGCCTGTGAAAATCGAAGCAGTCGACTTCTTCTACGTGTCCATGCCTGAAGTGACCACGGAAGCCGACGGCAGCCAGGACGCGCTGCTGGTGCGCGTTCGCTCCGGCGGGCACGAAGGCTGGGGCGAGTGCGAGGCGGCGCCGCTGCCGTCGATCGCCGCATTCGTCTGCCCGATGTCGCACGGCGTATGCCGGCCGGTCGGCGCCTCGATCCTCGGCCAGACGCTCGACGGGCCCGACGACATCGCGCGCATGTCGAGGCAGGTTGCCTATGACAGCATGGACCTGCTGCAGGCGGCCCACACCATGTCCGGCGTCGAGATGGCGATGTGGGATCTGCTCGGACGCGCGCGCGGCGAGCCGGTCTGGAAGCTGCTCGGTTACACGCGCTCCGCGCCCAAGGTGCCCTATGCCTCGCGCCTGTTCGGCGACACCCCGCAAGAAACGCTCGCCATCGGCAAGCAATCGATCGCGGACGGCTTCAAGGCGGCGAAGTTCGGCTGGGGACCGATCGGTCGCGGCACGGCGAAGCAAGATTCCGATCACTTCGCCGCGGCGCGCGAGGGCCTCGGCAAGGACGGTATCCTGCTGGTCGACGTGGGCCAGATCTTCGTCGAGGACGTCGCGCGCGCGGCGGAACGGCTTCCCGCGCTGGAGCAAGCCGGTGCCGTCTGGCTCGAGGAGCCGTTTGCCGCCGCCGCCTACGAGGCCTACGGCGCGCTCGCCCGGAAGAGCGGCAAGGTGAAGCTCGCCGGCGGCGAGGGCGCACACGACACGCATATGGCCCGCCACCTGATCGACTATGGCGGCATCGGCTTCGTTCAGATCGATTGCGGACGCATCGGCGGGATCGGCCCCGCCAAGTGGGTCGCCGATTACGCGGCCGGGCGCGGCGTCACCTACGTCAATCACACCTTCACGTCGCACCTTGCCCTGTCGGCATCGCTGCAGCCCTATGCCGGGCTCGCCGATCATCGCATTTGCGAATATCCGGCCGCGCCGAAGCCCGTTGCCCTCGCGTTCGTCGCGACACCGCTGCAGCGCGACCGCAACGGTGAACTCGCGGCCCCTGACAAGCCGGGGCTCGGTGTCGAGATCGACCGGGCAGGGTTGAAACAATACCTGCTCGACGTCGATATCAGGGTCGGCGGCAAGACGCTGTATCGAACGCCGGAAGTCTAATACGGTCTGCGACGTGAGCCAGCTATCCTTGGCGATGGACGGCTCCGTTTCGGGCTTACCCTTGTTTGCTCGTCGAAGCAGGATTCGAATCGAATGGCATCCCGGACCCGTCGGCGCCCCTTTCATCCCGATCCCGCGCAAATGGCGTTGAAGCCCGACGCCTCCGGAAACGTCATCAACGGACTCGGCGAAGAGGTCCCGCGCCGCCCTCGCGTGGTCTATTGGGCCCCCGACCCCGACACCATCCCGCACGGGGCGATGCAACGCTGGTTCTACGGGGTAGATCCGGACAATCCTCACCTCAAGCGGGCGCGCGAGGAGCGGGCGAAGCTGATGTCCGCCGCAATGCCGGAGGTGACCGGCGAGCCGGTGCAGCGGCGTCCGGGCGAGTGGAACGATGCCCTTGCCGCGCTTGCAGGCGACGGCGGGTTCGACATGTGGGGCGTGGCCGAGATGGATCCGTTGTGGGTCTACCAGGGGCAGCATGTAACCCAGCAGAAGATCATCGTCCTCGGCTTCGCGCACGATTACGAGCAGATCGCCACCGCGCCGGACGCCACCGCAGGAGCCGAGGTCGTTCGCCAGTATGGCCGGGCTGCAGCGGCCGCGAAGCGCGTCGCCGGATGGCTGCGCATGCAGGGCTGGGATGCCGAGCCGCTGACGGGCCCGATGACGTCGAAGGTGATGATGATTCCGCCGGCGATCGCGAGCGGGTTCGGCGAACTCGGCAAGCACGGTTCGCTGATCAACGCCGAGTTCGGCTCGTCGTTCCGGCTTTCCGCCGTGCTGACCGACGCCCCGTTCGCGCCCACGCCGAGGCGCAGTTTCGAGGTCGATTCCTTCTGCACGAATTGCCGGGTTTGCCAGGACGCGTGCCCGCCGGAAGCCATCGCTTCCACCAAGCAAATGGTTCGCGGTGTCGAGAAATGGTACGTGGACTTCGACAAATGTCTTCCGTTCTTCAACGAGACGCATGGATGCGGGATCTGCATCGCGGCCTGTCCGTGGAGCCGGCCCGGGGTCGGCTTCAGCCTGGCCGCCAAGCTGGCGCGCCGCGCGTCGCGGGCGAACGATACCGTGGCCTGACGCTTGCGCCGGTGCCCGGCGTACCAAAGACTACCATGGTGATCGCCGACGAGGGGCGGAGATATGGACATCGGCCTGGTGCAGAAGAATGTCGCGGCGGTCGCAGCCGGATGGTCGTCCGGATTGGCGGCGAGGCTCGAACGGCGCGAACTCGACAAGGCTGATTTCGCCACATTGCGGGAAGCCGGCCTGACCCTGACCGGCGTGCCGGAAAGGATGGGAGGGGCGTGGCAGAGTGGAGCACGATCGACACGCGCGACTGGTGAGATATTTCGCACGCTCGCCCGGGTCGATCCTTCGGTCGCGTTGGTGACGACCATGCATCCCACCGTGCTGGCGCTGTGGCTCGAGGAGCCGGTCGACCCGCCGGTCGATCCGAACGCCTGGCGCGAGCAACAAGAACGCGTGCTCACCGCGGCGAAGGCCGGACATTGGTTCGGCACCATCTCCTCGGAGCCGGGTGGCGGCGGCGACCTGATGGCGACACGGGCAACCGCGGAAAAGGGCAGCGACGGGAGCTGGCGACTGACCGGCGACAAGCAGATGGGCAGCGGGTCGGGCGTGACCTCTTTCATGATGACCATCGCGGTGCCCCGTGGAGAGACGACACCCGACATCTTCCTGCTCGATACAAGGGAATTGCCATGGGACGGCTCACGCGGCGCCACGCTGGTGCGCGCATGGGACGGTCACGGCATGGCCGCGACGCAGAGCCACGCGTTCCGCTACGACGCGGTCGCGGTCGAGCGGCACGCTCAACTGGGCGGTGCCATCAAGCTGGTACCCCGCGTCTTGCCGGTCATCGCCTACATGTTCTCGTCTGTCATCATGGGCATCCTCGACGCAGCGCTGGCCGAAGGCCGGCGGCGTCTGCAGCCGCGCATGGAGCGGATGTCGGCATTCGAGCGGGTGAGCTGGACCAAGGCGGTCAACGACATCTGGCTGGCGCAGCAGGCGTTCGAAGGCATGGCGCGCGCGATCGAGAGCGGTTCGGCCTCACCCGGCGTCGCACGCGGCAAGCTCGCCATCGCCGAGCTCGCCGAGGCTTCCCTGTTGTCGATCTCGAGGGCGATCGGAGGCGCGAGCTATTCCCGGTCGAGTCCGTTTGGGCAATGGTCCCAGGACGTGCGCGCGCTCGGTCTGCTTCGCCCGCCCTGGGCGCTCGCTCATCACCAGCTGTTCGAAACCAGCTTCGCCGATTGAGCCGCTCGGACCCGTCGGCATCGATGTCAGCTTCGGGTCAAAATCCAACATCAGCCGTTGCGAAGGGCCACACCCCGATTGACGGGTGCGACCCGGGTGCGTTCACCCAGCCCGGTTCAGCGGCGGTGCGGTCCACTTTCCTTCCAGAGCTTCGTCTTTCGGCCAGTAGAGGCGCATGGCCATAAAGAATGGCCCTTTGGGCGCGGGCAGCCAATTGGCTTCTTTGTCAGCGCCGGGGGATTCGTTCTGGATGAACAGCGTCAGTCCGCCATCGTCATCGAGTTTGAGGTTCGGCAGCATCGGCGAGTTGATGCGGTAACGATTGAGTGGGTTCGCGACGAGCAGTTGCGCCGGCAGGTCATACATCGTCACCGACCAGGGCGTGATCTCATGAATTCGCCGCGTCCGTTTTGGTCTCCGAAGGCGACGATGAATCCGATATGGATGCATGTCGGCCTTGGGGCCAATAGGCCACATGGTCATGAAGGAGGGCCGCTAACCGGGGCGGCCTCCAGGTGCTTTTGCCCTCGACTCCCGCTAAGGTCGGGCATTGCGAAGTTGGGAAGAGGAATAACCAATGCGTGCCTTCACTTGCGTTGCGATCGCGCTGATCGTTGCAGCAACGCCAGTGCCGTCTATCGGGGCCGCGTTCGCGCAGGCGGGTAGCACTGGCGGAACGATTGGCAATCGTGACAAATCGGTCGTCGGCGGCGAGGAGCCCGCACAGGTCGCGAGGAAGCGGCCGGCCAAGCGCGCGAGCCAGCCGGCGCGCCGCGGGGGGCAAGCAGCGACGCTCGGGTCATTCGACGGCAACTGGGCGGGGGTGAGCGTCGGCTCCTGCATCGGCCAGTTCGGCTGGAGAGTGCAGGTCTCCAACGGAGTGATTTCCGGAGGCGCCACCGGACATATCGCCCGCAGCGGCGCTACCAACGGTGACATGGTGATCTTGGGCAAGCACTATCTGTTCAAGGGGGTAACTCGCGCGTCTGGCACGGCCTCCGGTACCTGGACCTCATCGCGCAACTGTTCGGGCAACTGGACGGCGGTCAGGTCGTAGGCGCGCTCACTTTAAGCCGCCAAGAGCCGCGCCACGCGTTTCAAGCGACCGGGCGCCCGTTATTGCTTGTGTCATGGCGATGCTCTGGAGATCGCGAACTGCGATGGTGAAGAAGTCGAAGAACTTGCTGCAAGTGCACCGCGTGGTCGACGTGCCGCTTCGCGAGGTCTCCGGCATTTGTTTGCGTCGCAGCCGAACGGGCCGGCAGTCCCTGGTGGCAGTCGGCGACCATGCAGCGAAGGTCGCGTGGTTTCCCCTGCCGCGCAGCGATGAAGGCAGAATCAACTGGCACACGATCAACATCGCAAAACTCTCGGGCTCCCTGCTTCCCAAGCGGGGCTCGCAGATCGAGGCAATCTGCGCAGATGGACTTGGGCGCGTTGCGTTGCTTCAGGAGACGCCTCCGCGGGTCGAACTCATCGATCCCAGGGCGCCCAGGGTGGTGGCGTCGATCGACCTCGTCGTGGAAGGGCGCGACGGATTCGCGCGGGCGTGGTCCCACCCGAAGGGGTCACGGGGGGAGGGAATGGCGCTGTTGCCGGGAGGTCATCTGCTCGTCGCCAAGGAGAAGAAGCCGACGGCCTTCATCGAGTTTGGCCCACCGCACTCTCGATCGCGGGGCCTGGTCCGCGGTAGCGCGCTCCCGAAAGGAGAGCGGTGGCCGATCAGGAAGGGGCGCCACTTGTTCGTCCCGCTCGCGATCTGGTTTCCCGACAAGACACTGACGAGAACCTGCGCCGACTTCAGTGATCTCGAGGTAGGTCCGGACGGCCGTCTCTATGTCCTTAGCGACAAGTCCCGCACGATTGCCCGGCTGGATGACCTTCCGCCCGGCGGCGGTGCCGCTGCGCTCCTGGATGCATGGCGGCTTGACGATGTGGATGGCAAGCCGGAAGGCTTGGCTTTCACGGCAGAGGGTCGCGCGATCGTCGGCCTCGACACGCGAAAGCCGCGCCGAAATCTCGTCTTGCTGGAACCGGCGATCGCGGCCGGCGACCGGAATCGGTGAGCTCGCCTCGCATCGTTGTTGTCCATGTCTCACTTGATCGAACCGCCGAAAGTCTGATTGGGCGCAGCAGACGACGTCGGCGCCACGGCGCCACTTCCGGGTTCAAATAGGTCGCGCGCTCGATCGGTCTTCTGTAATCGGCCACGCCGGAGATCGCGAGCAGCCCACCGACGATCAACCTTGGAATTACGGTGACAGGGCTGGACGCATCCGGTCCTGCGTCGGACTGAAATCGAACACCAGGCGCCCCCCTACCGAGTAACTGAGCAATGAGTCATTGACGATCCTGATTGGCTGATCGACCGGCGAGGTAGGCACGGCCAGGGACGCCACATCGCTCAGATAGTTGATGGAGCCTTCGGCCTGTACCTTCAGGTGTGGACTGAACCGGTAGCCGACGAAGCCGTTGACCCCCGTCATGAACGCAAACGACGTGTCGTTGAAATTGCGCCGCAATACGACGTTGAATTCGGGACTGGCACCGCCGCATGGCCCGCACCGGCTTGTCTGAGTGGCGCTCGCGTCGGAAATCAACGCGCCCGGTGCGAAGAACAAGGCGCCGCCCGCAAAGGCACCGGAAGGCAGCGGCTGCACCGCCTCGAAGCCGACGGCGAAGTTCGGCGCGATGAAATGCGAATTGATGCCCAGGCCGATCGCACTATTGAGGTCGGCGAACGTCAGGCTCTGTTGCGAAATATTGTGCTCGGTGTTCATGTAGCGGTAGCGCAGGCCGACGCCATAGGTCCAGAAGAACCGGCTTGGGCCAGCTGAAACCGGGCGTGCCGGCACGCGCGCGGTGGGGCCCAGAGCGAGATCCCAGAACGTTCCCTTCGTGCCGATTGTCACCGTCTGGCCGGTTACAGTGGGTCCGACGCCAGTCGAGCCGCTGACCGGGTTGGGGAAAATATACGTGAATGCCGATGAAGTGCCGACCGGCGCGCTGCCCTGAACTGAGTCGTCGAAGGCGTTGATGCCGGCGTCGATCTGGAAGTAATCGAACGAGAAGAACACCCTGTCGGTCGGGACGACGATGCCCAACGATCCACTCACGCCCGGAATCGTTCGTCGGCTGCTGATGATCGGGACCTCTCCGGCACCACCCGGACTCAAGCGCGTGCCGCCGGATATCTGCGGGACCTGGGTGAAACTCGCGCCGAACGACAGCGGCAGCCCGCCGGAACCCGGATAGAACACTACGGGTTCGGCGGGAGGCGTGACAGGACGCATCGCACGTGCCGGAGCGGAAGGCACCGCATTCTTGATATCGATTCCGCTCTTGATGATGTCATCGAGCGTCAGGGGAGGCAGGCGATGTACGCGCCCGCTGCGGTCGCGAACCACGATGCTGAATGTCGCGTTCCGGTCTTCCGTGTCGAATGTCAGCGCAGTTCCGCCGCCGGCGTCGGTCGGAGCGGGCGCCCGCGGCGGCACTACCCTTGGCTTCGGGACCGATGCTGACTGGACACGCTGGAGTGATATCGTGGCGCCCGCGAGCGGCGTGCCGTCGGAGCCCACGATCACTTTGGCCGACGATGTCACTGCCCAGGCGATGGTTGGCGATGCGAGCAAAGCCGTTGCCAGAACTGCGAACGCGAACTTGCGCATGAGCGCCCCCCAAAAAAGTCCCATTATCCCAAGGTCAGCTTGAACCGTGCTTCTCGTGCCGTCCCGTTCGTGTGCTCGACGACCACACGAATCTGCCAGACCTTCGCACCCTGCAGCGCGGCGGCGGGAATGTCTCCAAGCACGCCATCCGGACCAGCGCTTTTCTTGGCGGCACCGATCCGTTTCCAACTCGCCGGCGTCTCGCCCGGGCCGACCTCGATGCGCGCCGCCTTCATCGCATTGCCGTCGGCCGTGCCGCGTACCCGCACGACCGGCGCCTTGCCTTGCTGCACCACCTCGATACCGCTGATGCCGGCGAAGAGGAAGTAGTCCTTCGGCGACTTCAGCGCCGCCACCGCGTCGACAATGCCGTAACCGGTAAACTGATCGACACCGGGAAGTCCGACGTCACGCGCCGTGCTCTTGATGATCGCCATCACCTGCTTGTTGGTGAGGCTGGGATCGTTCGCGATCATCAGCGAGGCAAGCCCGCTCACCATCGGGGCGGCGAACGAAGTGCCGCTTGCCCGATAGTAGCGCTTGTCGGCACCGACAAAGGCGTCACCCGCGGTGTACTTCACGTCTTGAATTCCGAGCATGGTGTCGGTGCGGCGGGCGCGCAGGCTGAGAACGTCAAGGCCGGGCGCGGCGACCGAAATCTTGCCCCAGTTGGAAAACACCACGCGCTTGTCCTCGAAGTCGCTGGCAGCGACCGTCAGAATCTTGTCCGAACCGGCCATCCAGGATTTGCTGACATCGGCGCCTTCGTTGCCAGCCGCGATAACGATGACGACGCCTTTGGCGTATGCGTAATCGACCGCGACCTGCTCGGCCTTGCTGAGATCCGCACCGCCAACGCTGAGGTTGATGACGCGCGCGCCATTGTCGGCCGCATAGGCGATCGCGCGCGCCACATAAGACGCCCGGGTGTGACCGAAATTGTTGAGGGCTTTCAAGATCATCAATTGCGCATATGGATTGATGCCAGCCATGCCGGTCTTGTCATTCCAGTCGCCGGCGAGGATGCCGGCTATCAGCGTGCCGTGACCGTCATGGTCCCACGGCTTGGGAGCGCCGCTGATGAAATCCCATCCAATGACGTCGTCGACGTGGCCGTTCTTGTCGTCATCGACGCGGTTGCCTTCGACTTCCCCTGGATTGCGCCAGATCCTGTCCCAATCGATGCTCTTGTGGTTCCAGTCGAGTCCGGTGTCGATCACCGCGACGACGACCGGCTTGGCATCACGCCTGACCAGCCGCCATGCCGATTGCGGTGAAGCGTCGAAGCCGATTCGTTGCAGTGCCCATTGGTCGGGATAGGCCTGGCCCCATGACCCCTTGCTGACGAAATAATGATTGTCGGGCGGCGTCAGCATCGGGGCTTGCGCGCGCACAGGCACGCAGGCGCAAAGCAGGATCCCGAGCGCAAGTCCGGCGGATAGGCTTCTCATGGGATGCTCCTCGCCGTCATTCGACTCAACCTTGCATGCGGCAGTTCGCTGGCGAACGCGCTGGACAAAATCGATGCCGCACCGAACGGCGGTCCGGGCTTCTTCTCCCTGCAGGAGTTGATCTGGAATTGCGGACCGTACGCCTGGCCGTAAGCCGCCATCGCCAGCGCCACCTGCGCTTCGGGGCCCGTGAAATCGACCTGGGTGAAGTTCTGGGAGCCGATCTTGAAGTCCGTCTCCTGGACCGCTACGCCCGATGGCGCCGCCGGTGGTTTCACCTTCAGCGAGCCAGCGGACCTCTCAATCACCCCGCCGGTGAAATTGGATGGCGCTACATCGGCGCGATAATGCCGCGGACCGTTCACGGGCAAACCAAACGTCACGGCGTCGTCGGCGTCGACCTGCGCCCTGCATTCCCGGTCCTTGCCGAGCACGCACGTCACCGGTCTCTTGTCGAAGCCCTGGTCCAGCGCTGCCCTGATCGACTTGTCGCGCCCGGGCACGGCGGGTTCGGACATTGGGAGCTTGGCGAGGGTGCCGGCTTGTTCCTTTCCTTCCGACCCGGCTTCCACGGCCTGCGGCGTCGCCTTGAAATCGATCGTGATCGCGGTGGTGGACTGGATATTCGAGTTCGGCGTCGAGGGCGCCCGCGACGAGATGACGGTCACTTCGTCGATTTCATCCAGAATGGTTTCCTCTTTGGGCGGCGGATCGACCTGGGCCCGCTTCAGGAGCCGCAGGTAGAGAATGTATCGCTCCATTGGCGTCAGCGCGTCGAGCTTCAGCTTGCCCTGCCCGGTTTCGAGCCATTTCCGCATGTCGGCGCGGTCGCGAAGCCATTTTCCCAATTCGTCGTTTGGCGCGGAAGCCTCTTGCGGCGCTGGCGTCGTCGTTGGCGGGGAGGAGCCTTCTTGCGCAGGCGCGGCCTCGGGCTTGCCGGTCGGGCCTCGTGCGGCCTGCGCAGGCGGATCTCCCATTAGTATCTTGGCAGCCTTTTCGAGTTCGTTTTCCGCCCCCGGCGACTGCGGCGGCGCGCTGGACTGCTGCGCGCCTTGCGGCGCAGATTGGGTTGGGGCGGGCGGCGGTGTCTCGGAATAGCCGCCGCTCGGGATGATGCCGGCCTTGGGCAAACCGGGCAGCGTGCCCGGAGGGATGGGGCCGATGCTCGGCTTTCCGCCGGGTGCATCTCCGGTCGCCGGCTTTTCAGTCTCCGTCGTGGAGGTCCGTGCCGTACTGCCGTAACGCCTGATGAGTTCTTCGTGCAGCGTTAGTCCACCCATTCCTGCACGGCGCGCTTGCATCCATCGTTCCAGCATTCTTTCGATGAGCTGGTCCCAAGTGAGCTTTCCGGTCGGATAGCCCGGTATGCCGGCATCCTCGAAATCATTCAGGATGGACCCGCCTTCGGGCTCGGGAATGAAATCGGACAATTGCTGGGGGCCATAATCGTCGGTGCGATCAAAGAACCCGTACATGTCCAGGACCGCAATCAACGCAGCTTGGCCCAGTCGTGTCTTTTCATCGTCAGGGGTTGGCTTCGGCGCCGACGTTGCGTCCGCGGTTTGACCGGGCGTGCCACCTCGGGGTGCTTCCGCAACCTGCTTTGGCGGATCGCCGGACGTTGTCGCAGGCCCGGCGCGAGCTGCCGGCGTGTCGCCAATATCGAAGACCAGCGGATTGCCCGATCCGTCGGTTGGCGTCAGCAGTGCGAGTTCCGGAAGCGCCTTGCCAAATCTGCAAAGAGTCTGGCTGTCGAGAGAAGCCTTGGCTTTGACCGGCCCGAAGGATTTGGCGACGTTGCGCATCATCGGCGTAGCGCTGGAGACCTGGTTCGGGGCGCCGGTTTGAGCCGGCGGCCCGGGTTGGGAAAGCCGGGCCTCGAGATCGGCCTTCTGCTGCCGTAGCAGATTGATGACTTCTTCGATCTCGCTGGGGTCAGGCTTCTGTCCGAGGCGGCGGAGCTCATCTACCCTGTAGCGGTAAGCCTGATAGTTCGGACGGTAGCCAAGACTCACGATCTCTGCGAGCAGCCGCCGTAGTTTCTTCCTGGCTTCGCGCCGCTCCCGGAGGGCTTCCCGATATGCCCTTGCGCTTGCCGTGTCGCTGGTGAGCGCCTCCGCCCCTCTGACCGCACTCTCCGCCGCTATCTTGTCGGGGTCCGGCTTGTTCGTCGTCGGATAGTTCGAATTCCACGCCTGGTCGTCCTGATTCCGGATCGCGAGGTCGAGCAGATCCTCCGTCCTCTTTTCCTCTGCATCTTTGGGAGTTCTCAGTTGCACCCGGACCTCGGCCAGGCGCAGATCGCCGATGGCCTCGTCGGCCATGCGCTTGTAATCGGGAGAGTTGGCCGACGCCTGCGTGGGCGCCAGCAGAAAGAGGCCGATTACGAGCGCGGCCGCACTGGCCAATGTCCGGGCCATGGTCGCCTCCTGGGTCAACAGTCGGCGGGCCAGACACGACAACAACGGTCGATAATGTCGAGGGCAGCCCCTTATCCCTGACGAAGTCTTGCACGCCATGCCCGGCCTGTCAGCACCGGATAGCGTCAGCGCGACAAAAAGGTCAGTCTTGAGTATGTGGGTCCAAGCCGTCTTGCTGACCAAGCGCGCGACTTCCGCTTAACCCTTGAGAGCCGACGCTTAGGAGTCCACGTCCTGGCCTACTTTGCATGGGGTTGTTTTCGCGATTTTGTGTCCAGGCTTCGCGGTGCACCGCCGCATCGCATGCCGGAAATGCCTTAGCCCGCCCCGAGCGCCACCGCGATCTGGTAGGTCGCGAAGCTCGCCAGATAGGCCAGCGTCAGCATGTAGGAAAAGGTGACCGCCATCCACTTCCAGCTGCCGGTCTCGCGGCGGATCACCGCCAGCGTCGAGGCGCATTGCGGGGCGAAGATGTACCAGACCAGGAACGACAGCGCGGTGGCGAGGCTCCACTTGGTGGCGAGCATCTGCCCGATCTGGTCGGCGGCTTCCTTGCCGCCTTCGATCGCATAGACGGTGCCGAGCGCCGCGACCGCGACCTCGCGCGCCGCCATGCCGGGGATCAGCGCCACGGCGATCTGCCAGTTGAAGCCGACCGGCGCCAGCAGCGGCTCGATCGCCTTGCCGATCCAGGCGGCGAGGCTGTAGTCGATCGCCGGCCCGGTCGCGCCTGCCGGCGGCTGCGGGAACGAGGCCAGGAACCAGATCAGCACCATCATGGCGAAGATCGTAGTGCCGGCGCGCTGCAGGAACATCTTCGCCCGCGTGTAGGTGCCGATCGCAATGCTCTTCGGCCGCGGCAGCTTGTAGTCCGGCAATTCCAGCATGAACGGCGCCGGCTGGTAGTCCCGCAGCATGAAGAACTTGATCAGGAACGACATCAAAAGCGCGCTGGCGATGCCGGCGGCGTAGAGGCCGAACATCACGAGGCCCCGGACGTTGAACCAGCCCCACACCTTTCCGTCGGGAATGAAGGCGGAGATGATCAGGGTGTAGACGGGGATGCGCGCCGAGCAGGTCATCAGCGGCGCAATCAGGATGGTGGTGAGGCGGTCGCGGCGGTTGTCGATCACGCGCGTCGCCATGATGCCGGGGATGGCGCAGGCAAAGCTCGACAATAGCGGAATGAAGGCGCGGCCGTGCAGGCCCGCGCCACCCATGATGCGGTCCATCAGGAACGCCGCGCGCGCCATGTAGCCGAAATCTTCCAAGAGCAGGATGAACAGGAAGATGATGACGATCTGCGGCAGGAACACCACCACGCTGCCGACGCCGGAGATCACGCCGTTCTGCAGAAAGCTCTGCAGCAGTCCCTCGGGCAATTTGTCGTGCACCAGTTCGCCGAGCGCGCCGAAGCCGGCCGACAGCAATTGCATCAGCGGCTGCGCCCACGCGAACACCGCCTGGAACATCACGAACAGAATCAGCGCGAGGATCAGCAGTCCCGCTACCGGGTGCAGCACGGCGGCGTCGATGCGCGCCGTCCAGCTGTCGGGCCGCGCCGGCAGGCTGACGCTCTCGCCGATGATGCGGTCGGCCTCGCGCTGGGTAGCGCGCAGCTGCGCCGCGGTCAGCGGCTGCCAGTGATTCTCTCCCGCAGGGACCTTGCCGGCGGCCGCGATTTCGTCGGTGAGGCGCAGCAGTTCGGCGGTGCCGCCCTTGCGCACCGCGACCGAGGTCACCACGGGGATGCCGAGCGCTGCCGCGAGCTTTGCCACATCCACCGTCACGCCCCGGCGCGTGGCGATGTCGAACATGTTGAGCACCAGCGCCAGCGGCCGGCCGGTCGCCTTCAGCTCCAGCACGAGACGGATGGTGAGCCGCAAATTGGTGGCGTCGGCCACGCACAACACGAGGTCCGGCTGCGCCTCGCCGGGCGACTTGCCGAGCACCATGTCGCGGGTGATCTCTTCGTCCGGGCTGCGGCCGCGCAGCGAATAGGTACCGGGCAGGTCGACCAGCGAGACCTGGCGACCTGCAGGCGTGACGAAAGAGCCTTCCTTGCGCTCGACGGTGACGCCGGGATAGTTCGCGACCTTCTGCCGGCTGCCAGTCAGCGCGTTGAACAGCGAGGTCTTGCCGCTGTTCGGCGTCCCGACCAAAGCGAGATGCATCAAGGGCGCTTCCATGATCGCTGGGTCCGGACCTTGCTAGCCGACGATGACGGCCATGGCCTCGCGGCGGCGGACGGCGATGGTGATGTTCTCGACGCGCACCGCGATCGGGTCGTGTCCAACCGCGCCCTCGTGCAGCACTTCGACGCGTGCGCCCTCGACGAAGCCGAGTTCGATCAGCCGGCTCTCGAGTTCCGCGGCCGACAGCGCCGACCCCGTCGCACCCGCATCGATGCGTCGGATCACGCCGGAATAGCCGCGTTTGGCGGTTCCCAGCGGAAAATACGTGGTCGCCTCGATGCCATCGGTCATGGCCTGTCATTTCAACCGCATGGCGGCAGGTCAAGCACATGACTTGCAATCGCCGGTGAGCTTAGAGTGATTTTAAGTCGCACATGGCGAAGCCCCGGACCGCAGGTCCGGGCGGCGTTCAGGTTTCAACCCGGCTCAGGCCTGCGGCCGCGCCTCGGCGCTGCTGTTGCCGCCGCCGCTGCCATTGGCGCGGGTGCGGAAGTAGTCCAGCACGAACAGACGAATCGCCGAGGACAAATTGCCCTGCTGGCGATTGCTGTCGATCTCGCCGACCAGCTCCGACAGGGTCATGTCGCGCGTGCCGGAGATTTCCTTCATGCCGTTCCAGAACGCCTCTTCGAGGCTGACGCTGGTCTTGTGACCGGCAACGACGATTGACCGCTTGACGACGGGCGACTTCATGACGCCTCTCCGTCGTCGAGCCGGTGCTGATCGAGCAGCGCCTTCGCGCGCTCCTGCTTCCGTTGCTCCTCGATTCGATCCGCCTTGCTGAGACCGAATCGCGCGCGGTTGGCGTCGGCCTCTTTTGCCGCCTCCTGCTTCGCAACGCGCTTCCTGAATCGATTCAGGTTGACGACATCAGCCATGCGCGTCTCCATCATGCGAAGACCGCAGAAGAACAGCGACAGCGTCGTGCAATAAATTCAATAGCCATCCAGAATCCCCGTATGCCCGTCAGATAGCATCAATAACCGAATTTCGCTCTGCGAAAACCAACATTGTTGTGCTCTACCACGGGCCAGCGCGATGGCAATAGCTGAATAATAATGCGCATTTGTTCAGCTGTTATGATCCATAATTATAACAAGCCGTCGCAATGCGCGTCGCAGAGTCACTGCGCCTCCTAGCCCGGACGAGTCATCTTGGACGGCTGTACAAGACGATCGAATTCCGCAGCCGTAACAAAGCCAAGCCGCAAGGCTTCTTCCTTCAGCGTGGTGCCGCGCGCATGCGCTTCCTTCGCGACTTTCGCCGCGTTGTCGTAGCCGATCTTCGGCGCAAGCGCGGTCACCAGCATCAGCGACCGCTGCATTAAGTCGCGGATGCGTTTTTCGTCGGCGCGTATACCCTCCACGCAGTTCTCGGTGAACGAGCGCGAAGCGTCGGCCAGCAATTGAATGGAATGTATCATACAATATGCCAGTAGAGGTTTGTAGACGTTTAGTTCGAAATGGCCCTGGCTGCCGCCGATCGTGATGGCGGTGTGATTGCCGAATACCTGGCAGCAGACCATGGTCATCGCCTCGCACTGGGTCGGGTTGACCTTGCCGGGCATGATCGAGGAGCCGGGCTCGTTCTCGGGCAGGATCAATTCGCCGAGGCCGGAGCGCGGGCCGGAACCGAGCAGGCGGATGTCGTTGGCGATCTTGAACAGGCCGGTCGCGACCGCGTTGATGGCGCCGTGCACGGAGACATAGGCGTCGTTGGAGGCCAACGCCTCGAACTTGTTCGGCGCGCTGGTGAACGGCAGCTTCGTGATTTTTGCCACGTGCCGGGCAAATGACTTTGCGAATTTCGGTTTCGAGTTGAGGCCGGTGCCGACGGCGGTGCCGCCCTGTGCCAGCGGATACAGTTCCTTCACTGCCACGCGCAGCCGTGTGAGGCCGTTTTCGACCTGCGCGGCATAGCCGGAGAATTCCTGACCGAGCGTAAGCGGCGTCGCATCCTGGGTGTGGGTGCGGCCGATCTTCACGATGCGGGAAAAAGCCTTCTCCTTTTGCCGGAGCGCGCGGCGCAACTCGTCCAGCGCCGGGATGAGATCGGCGGTGATGTTGCGCGCGGCGGCGATATGCATCGCGGTCGGGAACGAATCGTTCGACGACTGGCTCATGTTGACGTGGTCGTTGGGATGCACCGGCTCCTTGGCGCCGAGCCCGCCGCCGAGCAACTCGTTGGCGCGGTTGGCGATCACCTCGTTGAGGTTCATGTTGGTCTGCGTGCCCGAGCCGGTCTGCCAGACCACCAGCGGAAAGTGGTCGTCGAGCCTGCCCTCGATCACCTCGCGGGCGGCACGGACGATGGCGCCGGCGCGCCGCGCATCGATGAGGCCGAGTTCGCGGTTGGTCTCGGCGGAGGCGAGCTTGACGATGCCGAGCGCATGAACGATCGCCGTCGGCATGCGGTCCTTGCCGATGCGGAAATTCTGCCGCGAGCGCTGCGTCTGCGCACCCCAATAGCGATCGGAGGGGACCTCGATCGGCCCGAAACTGTCGGTCTCGGTGCGGGTAGCCTTTGATTTCGGAGAGCGGGCCATGAAGAACGTCCAGTGCGCAGGGAGGGCAGGACGCTCAGTCTATCTCGCGAAAAGCGCGCCGACTATTTCTTGCGAAAACGGTCGAAGCGCACCACCGTTGCGCCTTCGTCGCCCTTTGGCTGTTCTTCCTCGACAGCGGGTTGGGACGTCGTGGCGGGCCGGGCAGGCGAGGCGGGCACCGCCGGCAGCCTGGCTGCGGCGGCTTCGATTGCTTCCGCCGGTTCGAATTGCAGGCCGAATTGCACGGACGGATCGAAGAAGCTCTTGATCGCGGCGAAGGGCACCACCAGCCGCTCGGGGATGCCGCCGAACGACAGCCCGACCTCGAAGCGATCCTCGGTCACCACCAGATCCCAGAACTGGTGTTGCAGGATGATGGTCATCTCCTCCGGATATTGCGCGAGCAGCCGCGGCGACAGCTTCACGCCGTCGGCTTTCGACAGGAAGGTGATGAAGAAATGATGCTCGCCCGGAAGCCCGTGCTCGGCAGCGTCGCTGAGCACGCGACGGAGCACTCCGCGCAGCGCGTCCCGCGCCAGCACGTCATATCGGATGTGATCGGTCGCCATGGTCTTCCTTGCAGGTCATCAACTGGATCGGCTCGGCAGGTCCGTCACCGACTCGCCTTTCGCCGGCATGCTACCCCGGCCGCACACGGAGGTCAGCAGGGCAGCGGGTCGGATTTTGAGGCAATAACGCGGGTTTCTCGGTTGGGCAAATGGAGCAAAATGAAAGTGGAGGCTTCTGTTGCCAGGTGCCTCCGAACCCCGCCTGACGGAGCTTAACCCGTCAGGACTTCAGAGTGGTCTTTCAAACTGCGTTACGCAGCCTGAGCAACCGGAGCATAGTTGTCGTTGGCAACTATAGCAGTAGCCCGATAACGGCGGAACAATACCGGGAAAAAACACGCCCTTTACGCCCTCGTCGATCCTATTTCGCCCCCGCCGAAACCCGCCGCCAGAAACAGGCTTGCAAGACGGGCTTGGGTGGAGGCGCCGGGTACCGCCCCCGGGTCCGAATGGTTTATTGCGACGGTCGTTTATTTCCATAGCCGGCAAGCCGGCACCCCCAATATAGGGGGCAATGGTTGAGAAAAACAGTGCCGGAAAAGCACGCTTTCGGGTCATGATGCCCGGGCAGGCCCTGGCCGCCCCAGAACGGGCGTTCGGGCGCCGTTCCAGAACCGGATCGCCGCATCCAATCCCGCGCGGCCTTTTCGCCTTCGCGATGATGTCGCTTGCCGGCTTCGGCGGCGTGCCGGTCGGGGCGCGATGCGGGATCGTCGAGCAGTCCCGCCGAACGGAGCCGGATGGCCTGCTGCAATTTTCGCGGCGGCGTTGGCCTTTGCAAACTCAATCCGTTCTGGATAGTGGTGGCCGCCGGGCATTTGGGTTTAGCTGGCGTTGCCTGAGGAAAATCGCTAGCAAGGCCCTTGGGACAACACCAAGACCGGCAGAATGGGCGGTAAGCCTTCTCGGGGGAGGGAATGCAATGAGTAACAAGCCGATCCAGGAGGAAGGCAAGTCCATTTTGCCGACATGGATCAAGGGTCCGCAGGACTTCATCGGCGGTCTCGCGCTGGTGGCACTTGCGCTGTTTGCGCTGTGGGCTTCGAGCGACCTGCAGGGCATGCACGGATTTTCGTTCGGCGCCGGGACGGCGCCGCGCATGTTTTCCGTGCTGCTGCTGGGACTGGGCGCGGCCATCGCCATCGTCGGCGTTTTGACCGAAGGCGCCCACCTTGCGAAATATCACTGGCGCGGCCCCCTGTTCGTAACGCTCGCGATCCTGTCGTTTGCCCTCACCATCCGCCCGATGGGAATGATATTCTCCGCCATGACGAGCTTCCTGATCGCCGCCTGCGGATCGGCGGAGACGCGGTGGGTGGAAACGATCATCGTCGGCGCCTGTCTGACGGCATTCTGCAGCCTCCTGTTCCCTTACGCGCTCGGCTTGCCTCTGCAGCTGCTGCCGACATTCCTGATCCGTTGAGGGCACCATGGGCGATCTGTTTTCAAATCTCGGGCTCGGCGTCGGTGTCGTTTTCAATCTGGTGCAGTGGTCGCCCGCCTTTCTTGGCGGGATTTCGATCCCGATTCCCGTCAATATTCTACTCTGTCTGATCGGCGCGCTGGTCGGCACCCTGGTGGGCGTGCTGCCGGGCATCGGCACCATCGCCACCGTGGCCATGCTGCTTCCGATCACCTTCGGCCTGCCGCCGGTGGGCGCGCTGATCATGCTGGCCGGCATCTACTACGGTGCGCAGTACGGCGGCTCGACCACGTCGATCCTGGTCAACATTCCCGGTGAAGCCGGATCCGTGGTCACCGCGCTCGACGGTTTCCAGATGGCCAAGCAGGGCCGCGCCGGTCCGGCACTGGCGATCGCGGCGATCGGATCGTTCTTCGCCGGCTGCGTGGCGACCGTGCTGATCGCCGTGCTGGGCGCCCCCCTCACCAAGGTCGCGCTGGCGTTCGGACCCGCCGAATACTTCTCGCTGATGGTGCTCGGCCTGATCTTTGCGGTCGTGCTTGCCAAGGGCTCGGTGCTGAAAGCGATCGCGATGATCGTGTTTGGCTTGCTGCTGTCCATGGTGGGATCCGACATCGAAACCGGCGCATCGCGCATGGCCTTCAACATTCCCGAACTGGCTGACGGTCTCGGCTTCGCCACCGTGGCGATGGGCCTGTTCGGTTTTGCGGAGATCATCCGCAACCTCGATACCGGCGGCGAAAGCGATCGCCAGCTGGTTCAGCAAAAGGTCTCCGGCCTGATGCCGACGGCGAAGGATCTCAGGGCTTCCGCGCCTGCGATAGGGCGCGGCACCGTGCTCGGATCGATCCTCGGCATTCTGCCGGGCGGCGGCGCCGTGATCGCGTCGTTCGCGGCCTACACGCTGGAGAAGAAGATATCAAAGACGCCGCAGATGTTCGGCCGCGGTGCGATCGAAGGCGTTGCGGCGCCCGAGAGCGCCAACAACGCCGCGGCCCAGACGTCGTTCATTCCGCTGCTGACGCTCGGCATTCCACCGAATGCGGTGATGGCGCTGATGGTCGGCGCCATGACCATTCACGGCATCGTGCCGGGCCCACAGGTGATGCAGAAGCAGCCGGATCTGGTGTGGGGCATGATCGTTTCGATGTGGGTCGGCAACCTCATGCTGCTCATCATCAATCTGCCGCTGGTGGGCATCTGGGTGCGCCTCCTGCGTGTCCCGTATCGCCTGATGTTCCCGTCCATCGTGATCTTCTGTTCCATCGGCATCTACTCTGTGAACAATGCCCCGACCGACGTCATGCTCGCCGGGGCCTTCGGGCTCGTCGGCTATTGGCTGATCAAGCACGATTTCGAGCCGGCGCCGCTGTTGCTCGGCATGGTGCTCGGACCGCTGATGGAGGAGAACCTGCGGCGCGCGCTCCTGATCTCGCGTGGCGACTGGTCGGTGTTCATCACCCGTCCGCTGTCGGCCGTCTTGATGCTGATCGCCGCCACTCTGCTGGTGCTGGCGGTATTGCCATCGCTTCGCAAAAAGCGAGACGAGGTGTTCGTGGAGTCGGAGAACTGACCTGCGGCGTGGAGCCGCAGGGTGCGCCAATCGACTTCGTGGCCGATGTAGTGACATGACAATGCTGGCCGCATATGGCCGGCATTTCCTTTGTTGACAGGCTTTTCCGGAGAGATCGAATGAACCGATTTGGTCGCGCGATAGCGCAGGTAAGTTTGGCTGCCGCCGTCTCGCTCGGCGCCGGCGCCGCGCAGGCGCAAACCTACCCGACCCGCAATATCACCGTGATCGTGCCTTTTGCGGCGGGCGGTCCGACCGACGTGATCGCACGCATCGTCACGGGCCAGATGGCCCCCGGCCTCGGACAGAGCATGATCATCGAAAACGTGGTCGGCGCCGGCGGCACCACGGCCACGACGCGCGCTGCGCGCGCCGCCAACGACGGCTATACGATCATTACCGGGCATATGGGCACGCATGCCGCCTCGGTGGCGCTGTATCCGAAACTCGCCTATCACCCTGAAAAGGATTTCGAGCCCATCGCGCTGCTGGCGGGCACGCCGGTCCTGATCCTGGCGCGCAAGGACTTTCCGCCGAAGGACCTCAAGGAATTCGTGGCCTATGTGAAGGCCAACGCCGCCAAGGTGAATGCCGCTCACGCGGGTATCGGCTCGGTGTCGCACGTCTCCTGCGAACTGCTCAATTCGATCCTCGGGGTCAAGCCGGTCGGCGTGCCCTTCAATGGCACGGGACCGGCGATGAACGCGCTGGTCGCCGGCCAGGTCGACTACATGTGCGATCAGATCGTCAATGCGGTGCCGCAGATCAATGGCGGCACCATCAAGGCCTACGCAATCGCGACCGCTGAGCGCAACCCGGCACTGCCGAATGTGCCGACCACCAAGGAGGGCGGCCTGCCGGAATTCCAGGCCCAGGCCTGGAACGCGCTGTTCGCGCCGAAGGGCACCTCGGCCGAGATCGTCGCGAAGCTGAACGCTTCGGCCGTCAAGGCGCTCGACGACGAAACCGTCAAGAAGCGCCTGCTCGAGCTCGGCAGCGTGATCCCGGCGCCCGCCGACCGCACGCCCCAGGCGCTGGGAGCGCTGGTGAAGAGCGAGATCGCCAAGTGGTCGCCGGTGCTCAAGCCCGCCCAGAACTAGTCGGGACCGCGAGGCCCAAACCGGAGGGGGTGGAACGCGGGTTCCGCCCCCTTGTCGTTTCGGGGCCCGAGCAACATTTCCCTGTATAATCGGCGGGTGAACCGAGTCGGGCCTGTCGAGGGGCCGGCCCGGCCGTTACATTCGCCGTCTTCCGCAGCGATCCGACGCGACGCCATGAACCAGTATCACGACCTGCTCGAACGCATCCTCGCCGACGGTGCCGAGAAGCACGACCGCACCGGCACCGGCACGCTGTCGATTTTCGGCCACCAGATGCGCTTCAATCTGCAGTCGGGCTTTCCGATGCTGACCACCAAGCGGCTGCCGCTGAAGGCGATCGTGCACGAGCTGCTCTGGTTCCTCAAGGGCGATACCAACATCAAGTATCTGAAGGACCATGGCGTCAGCATCTGGGACGAGTGGGCCGACGAGAACGGCGATCTCGGCCCGGTCTATGGTTCGCAGTGGCGCTCGTGGCCGGCGCCCGACGGGCGCGAGATCGACCAGATCGCCGACGTCGTCGACATGATCAAGCGCAATCCGGACTCGCGCCGGCTGATCGTCAGCGCCTGGAATCCGGCCGAAGTCGACAAGATGGCGCTGCCGCCCTGCCACTGCCTGTTCCAGTTCTACGTCGCCAATGGCAAGCTGTCCTGCCAGCTCTACCAGCGCTCGGCCGACGTCTTCCTCGGCGTGCCCTTCAACATTGCCTCCTATGCGCTGCTGACCATGATGGTGGCGCAGGTCACCGGCCTGAAGGCGGGCGACTTCGTGCATGCGCTGGGCGATGCGCATCTCTATTCCAACCATCTGGAGCAGGCGCGGCTGCAGCTGACACGCCCGACGCGGCCGTTGCCGACCATGCGGATCAATCCCGAAGTGAAGGACATCTTTTCCTTCCGCTTCGAGGATTTCGTGCTCGAGAATTACGATCCCCATCCGCACATCAAGGCCGAGGTCGCGGTGTGACCGCGACGGCCATCGCCCGCCCTCACGTCTTTCTCATCGCTGCGGTCGCCGGGAACGGCGTGATCGGCGCCGGCGGCGCGATTCCCTGGCGGCTGAAATCCGACATGCAGCGCTTGAAGGCCATCACCCTCGACAAGCCCGTGGTGATGGGCCGCAAGACTTTCGAGTCCTTGCCCCGCCCGCTGCCCGGGCGCACCAACATCGTCGTCACGCGCGATGCGAACTATCGTGCAGCCGGTGCCGTTGTCGCCAATTCGTTCGATTCTGCGCGCGCAATCGCGCTCGGCGACGCCTTGCGACGTTGCGCGGCCGAGATCGCCATCATTGGCGGGGCGGAAATCTATGCGCAATGGATGGATTCGGCCGACCGGCTGGAGATCACGGAAGTCCATGCCTGCCCCGAGGGCGACACGCGCTTTCCTGCTATCGACCCGACCCAATGGGAGGAAGTTGCACGCGTCCGAAATCCGGCCAGTCCCGATAACAGCGCCGACTTTTCCTATGTGACATATCGTCGGCGGCGATCACGTTAACTGCGCTAGCCAATGTTTAGATTGACTTTTCCGCCCCCGCGCCTAGCTGCTTGAGGGCCGGCGGCGCGTTGTAACGACCCATACGGTCCCCTATAAAGCCGCCCTGAGTTTTGCGAGGCGGGCACCCCGTGCCGGGTTGGCCCCGCGGAGGAGAGGTTCGAATGCCGTGGAAGAATCAAGGCGGAGGGGGGCCCTGGGGCTCGGGTCCGAAAGGGCCGTGGGGTCAGGGTCCGCAATCGGTCGGGCCGCGGCCGCCGGACCTTGAAGACCTGCTGCGCCGCGGGCAGGACAAGATGCAGCAGCTGCTGCCGGGCGGCCATCTCGGCAGCATGGGCATCGCGCTGATCCTGATCGGCGCGCTGGCGATCTGGGGCCTGTCGGGCTTTTTCCGGGTGCAGTCGGAAGAACTCGGCGTTGTGCTGCGCTTCGGCAAGCATGTCCGCACCGTGCAGCCGGGCCTGAACTATCACCTGCCTTATCCGATCGAGACCGTGCTGCTGCCGAAGGCGCTGCGCGTCAACACCACCTCCATCGGCATGTCCCTGATCGAGGATTCGGCGCGGCGCGGTCGCACCATGCGCGACGTGCCGGAGGAGAGCCTGATGCTCACCGGCGACGAGAACATCGTCGACGTCGACTTCACGGTGCTGTGGCGCATCAAGCCCGATGGCGTCGGCAATTTCCTGTTCAACATCCAGAACCCAGAAGGCACCGTGAAGGCGGTGGCCGAAAGCGCGATGCGCGAGGTGATCGGCCGCTCGCCGATCCAGCCGATCCTGACCGGCGCCCGCAACACCATCGAGCAGGGCGTCCAGGAACTGATGCAGAAGACGCTCGATTCCTACGGTGCCGGCGTGCTGATCACGCAGGTACAGATGCAGAAGGTCGATCCGCCCGCGCAGGTAATCGAGGCGTTCCGCGACGTGCAGGCGGCGCGTGCCGACCAGGAGCGTCTGCAGAACGAGGCGCAGACCTACGCCAACCGCGTGGTGCCCGACGCCCGCGGCCGCGCCTCGCAGATCCTGCAGGTCGCCGAAGGCTACAAGGAGCAGGCGGTCGCGGAAGCCAAGGGCCAGAGCGCGCGCTTCAGCAAGGTCTACGAGGAATACGCCAAGGCCAAGGACGTGACGCGGCAGCGCATCTACCTGGAAACCATGGAACGGATCCTCGGTCCGTCGCAGAAGCTCGTCTACGACGGCGGACCGTCCGGTTCGAGCATCGTGCCCTATCTTCCTCTCAATGAACTCAGTCCGCCTCGTCAGGCGCCGCCAGCGACCGGTCAGCAGCAGGGCGGAGGTGCGCGATGAAATCCCCGGTCATTGGTATTGTCACGCTGGTCCTGTTGTTTCTGGTCGTGATCGTCGGCTACAGCTCGCTGTTCACGGTCCAGCAGACCGAACAGGCGCTGGTGGTCCGGCTCGGGCGGCCGGTCAACGTGGTGTCGCAGCCCGGCCTGAACTTCAAGGCGCCGTTCGTCGACAGCGTCATCAGCATCGACAAGCGCATCCTCGACCTCGAAAACCCGTCGCAGGAAGTGATCGCTTCCGACCAGAAGCGGCTGGTGGTCGACGCCTTCGCGCGCTACCGCATCGAGGACGCGCTGCGCTTCTACCAGAGCGTCGGCTCGATCCAGGCCGCCAACCTGCAGCTCACCACGCTGCTCAACGCGGCCCTGCGCCGCGTGCTCGGCGAAGTCACCTTCATCGCCGTCGTCCGCGACGAGCGCGAGGGGCTGATGGCCAAGATCCGTGCCCAGCTCGACCGCGAGGCCGAGGGCTACGGCATCCAGGTGGTCGACGTGCGCATCCGCCGCGCCGACCTGCCCGATGCCAACAGCCAGGCGGTGTACCAGCGCATGCAGACCGAGCGCCAGCGCGAAGCCGCCGAGTTTCGCGCCCAGGGCGGCCAGAAGGCCCAGGAGACCAGGGCCAGGGCGGATCGCGAGGCGACCGTGATCATCGCGGATGCCAACTCGACCGCCGAGCAGATCCGCGGCGCGGGCGATGCCGAGCGCAACCGTCTGTTCGCCGAGGCTTATGGCAAGGATCCGGACTTCTTCGCCTTCTACCGCTCGATGTCCGCCTACGAGAACGGGTTGCGTGCCAACGACACCCGCTTCCTGCTGCGGCCGGATTCGGACTTCTTCCGTTTCTTCGGCAGCGCCTCGGGCAAAGCCAACGGCGCGGCCGCGGCGCCGGCTGCGCCAAAGCAATGATCCGGCGCGAGGGGCGAGGCGGTTCCGCTTCGCCCCTCCGCTTCATGACAAGAAGCAATCTCGGGAGGCTGAGGTCCGATGAGGTCCCTTGGGTTCGTCGATTTCCTCATCGGCGTCGGAATCCTGTTCGTGCTGGAAGGCCTCCTGTTCGCGGCGAGCCCTGCGTTCATGCGCAGGGCGATGAAGAGCGCGCTGGAGGCGCCCGACAACATCCTCCGGGTGGTTGGTATCGTCTCGGCGGTCGGCGGCCTGGTCCTGATCTGGCTGGTACGCCGCTAGAAAACCAACGCAAACGTGAGCCCGGACGCGGCGGTTTTTCGCCGGATTGCCTATGCCGGATGCTTGCGCCGCAGCCCGGTTCGGGCGCAGTGTTGAGAGCCGTTACCGATTTGCCTGGAGACAGACCGACATGACCGGTGCCCGACCCGCCCTCAGCCGTCGTCTGCGCCACCTTGCGGCTGCGATGACGATTGGCGCTGCGAGCATCATGGCGTCAGCGCCCGCGCTTGCGCGCGGCCCCGACGGCATCGCCGACATCGCCGAGAAGGTGATCGACGCCGTCGTCAATATCTCGACCTCGCAGACCGTCGAGGCCAAGGGCGGTGGCGGGGGTGG
This sequence comes from uncultured Bradyrhizobium sp., assembly GCA_964504705.1. Taxonomy (GTDB): domain Bacteria; phylum Pseudomonadota; class Alphaproteobacteria; order Rhizobiales; family Xanthobacteraceae; genus Bradyrhizobium. The sequence goes on along the minus strand of CAZDEZ010000031.1, from coordinate 18,878 downwards.
CGGCGCCATGCCGCAACTGCCGCCGGGTTCGCCCTTCGAGGAATTCTTCGACGACTTCTTCAAGAACCGCCGCGGCCCGGGCAGCAAGGGCGGCGAGGGCAACCGCGAGTTCCAGCCGCGCAAGACCAATTCGCTCGGCTCCGGCTTCATCATCGACACATCGGGCGTCGTCGTCACCAACAACCACGTCATTGCGGATGCCGACGAGATCAACGTCATCCTCAACGACGGCACCAAGATCAAGGCGGAACTGGTCGGCGTCGACAAGAAGACGGATCTCGCGGTGCTGAAGTTCAAGCCGACCAAGCCGCTCACGGCGGTGAAGTTCGGCGACAGCGACAAGCTCCGGCTCGGCGAATGGGTGATCGCGATCGGCAATCCCTTCAGCCTCGGCGGCTCGGTGACGGCCGGCATCGTCTCGGCGCGCAACCGCGACATCAGCCAGGGACCGTACGACAACTACATCCAGACCGACGCTTCCATCAATCGCGGCAATTCCGGCGGTCCGCTGTTCAACCTCGAAGGCGAGGTCGTCGGCGTCAACACGCTGATCATTTCGCCGACCGGCGGGTCGATCGGCCTCGGCTTCGCGGTGCCGTCGAAGACCGCCGCTGCCGTCGTCGACCAGTTGCAGAAATTCGGCGAACTGCGCCGCGGCTGGCTCGGCGTGCGCATCCAGCCGGTGACCGAGGAGATCGCCGAAAGCCTCAGCATCAAGCCCGCGCGCGGCGCGCTGGTGGCCGGCGTCGACGACAAGGGCCCGGCCAAGCCGGCGGGCATCGAACCCGGCGACGTCGTGGTCAAGTTCGACGGCAAGGACGTCAAGGACCCCAAGGATCTCTCGCGCGTGGTCGCCGACACCGCGGTCGGCAAGGAGGTCGAGGTCGGCATCATCCGCAAGGGCAAGGAAGAGACCCGCAAGGTCACCCTCGGCCGTCTCGAGGATACGGACAAGGCCAAGGAAGCCGCCGCCAAGACCAAGGAAGAGCCCGCCGAGAAACCGGTAACGCAAAAGGCGCTCGGCCTCGATCTTGCGACGCTGAGCAAGGACCTGCGCAGCAAGTACAAGATCAAGGAAACCGTGAAGGGCGTCATCATCACCGGCGTCGACGGCAAGTCGGACGCCGCCACCAAGCGGCTTTCGGCCGGCGACGTCATCGTCGAGGTGGCGCAGGAATCCGTCAGCAACGCCGGCGATGTCGCCAAGCGCATCGACCAGGTCAAGAAGGACGGCAAGAAGTCGGTGCTGCTGCTGGTCGCCAACGGCGAGGGCGAGCTGCGGTTCGTCGCGCTGAGCGTGCAGTAGGACGCTATGCTGCGGGACGTCCCCGCAGCATGCCTGCGATGCCGAGGTCCTCGTCTAGCTCCGGCCAGTGAATACCCATGGCCATGAGCTCGAAATGCTGGCGTGCCGCAGTGCTGGCGTCTCGCAGACGCGGGTACCAGGACAACGGCGTGGCGATCTTGCGTCCGTCTGCAAGCGTTACCACCAGCGCTTCGGCGGTGAATGAAACTGCGACTGGCCTGATATCGCCGACGTCAATTTGCAAAGTGCTCATGCCATTTGCTTTCCAGCAGATCGCGGTGCGATCTCAGATGTCGAATAATAGCGCCGATTTCATGGGCGGGAAATCCCGCGTTCGCTGCGATTGAGAGGTCGTGCAGCTAGAATTTGGCTTCGAAATCGCCAGCGCGGACGTGAACATGCGGCGGCTCACCGCCTTCGTTTGAATAGAAGAATGCGCGATATGGTCCCCACCGCAGGACGGTTGGCATGACCCCTTATCCCTCCACGAACTCGTCCCGTCGGTAGCCCTGCGCATAGAGCAGCGCCGTGAGATCGCCATGGTCGATGCGTGCCGCCGCGGCTGCCGCGACCGCCGGCTTGGCGTGATAGGCCACGCCGAGACCCGCATGCTGGATCATGCCGAGATCGTTGGCGCCGTCGCCGGTCACCATCGTGTCGATGTCGTCGAGATCGAACGACTCGGTGAGGTCGATCAGCGTCTGCAGTTTCGCGGCGCGGCCGAGGATCGGCTCCCTCACTTCGCCGGAAAACTTGCCGTCACGGACGATCAGCTCGTTGGCGCGGTTCTCCTGGAAGCCGATCATGGCCGCCACCGCGTTGGTGAACAACGTAAAGCCGCCCGAGATCAGGCAGCTATAGGCGCCGTGGGCGCGCATGGTCATGACCAGCGCGCGTCCGCCCGGGGTCGGCGTGATGCGCTTCTTCAGCACTTCGTCCACGACGGAAACCGGCAGGCCCTTGAGCAGCGCGACGCGCTCGCGCAGCGCCGGCTCGAACTCGATCTCGCCGCGCATCGCCCGTTCGGTGATGGCGGCGACATGCGCCTTCAGCCCGGCGAAGTCGGCCAGTTCGTCGATGCATTCCTGGCCGATCATGGTGGAATCCATGTCGGCGAGAAAAAGCTTCTTGCGCCGCGTCGCGATCGGCTGCACCACGATGTCGATCGGCAGGTCGCCGCGCGCCGCGCGCAGGCGGGCTTCCACGGCCTTGACGTCCTCGCTGCCGGTAAAGGGGATATCGACCGCGACCTCGTTGAACAGCCAATTCGCCTCGCCCGGCGAGGGCAGCACGGCGAGCGCACCGTCCACGATCGTGCTATCGAGCGCGGGGTTGGCGGGATTGCAGATCAGGGTGGCGACGAGGGACATGCAGGCGGGGTTTCACGGGTTGCGCAAGGCCGTGCTTATCGCAGGGCCGACCGCCAGCGGCAAGTCGGCGCTGGCGCTCGATCTCGCGCAAAAGTCCGGAGGCGTCGTCATCAACGCCGATTCCATGCAGGTCTATCGCGACCTCCGCATCATCACCGCGCGGCCGACCGCGGAAGAAGAGGCGCTGGCACCGCACCGGCTCTACGGCCATGTCGATGCCGCCGTCAATTTCTCTGCCGGCGCCTTCATCGCGGATGCTGCCAGGGCGCTGGCGGAAGCGCGAGCGCAAGGCAAGCTGCCGATCTTCGTCGGCGGCTCCGGCCTCTATTTCCGGGCGTTGACGCGCGGGCTGTCCGCGATCCCGCCGATCCCGGCCGAGGTGCGCGATGCCGTTCGCGCGCGGCTGGAGCGCGACGGCGTCGAGACGCTGCATGCCGAGCTTGCGCGCCGCGATCCGGTTTCGGCCGACCGGCTGAAGGTGCGCGACCGCACCCGCATCGCCCGCGCGCTGGAGGTGATCGAAGCGACGGGGCGCGCGCTGCCGGACTGGCATCGCGAGGGTCTGCCGGCGCTGCTGCCGCCGGGGGAATTTTCCGCGCTGTTTCTTAGCCCCGGGCGCGAGGCTCTCTACGCACGGATTGACGCGCGCTTCGACGGCATGCTGGCTGGTGGCGCCATCGAGGAGGTCGCCGCCCTGGCCGCGCGAAAGCTCGATCCGCTGCTGCCGGCCATGAAGGCCCATGGCGTTCCGATCCTGATCCGGCACATCAGGGGCGAGGTGACCCGCGAGGCTGCCGCCGAGTTCGGCCGCACCGAGACGCGCCAGTACGCCAAACGGCAGTTCACCTGGTTTCGCCACCAGCTGCCGGAATTCGAATGGGTGGCTCCGGAGGCGGCGAGGGGGTGGCTGGAGGCACGCGCAGCCCAGCCATGACGCCGTTTTTGAGCCGCTGCAGCAATTTCGCACTCGCCGGATCGCCGGAACCCCGCTAATCTCGCAGAAATCGCGCGGAATGCGCCTTTGCCTTGACAATCGGGGCGGGGCGGCTATGTTCGCGCAACCTTTGGGAAGCCTGAGCGGGCAAATGCGCAATATTATTGCCAAACTCCTTATCGTCGTCGTACCCAGGTGCATCGCCCCGGGTGGCTGAGGCCATTCGAATTCAGGCGGTGCACATGGGCCTCTTCGGGCCCTTTTTTATTTCCCAAACCAGACCAACGAAGACCGCGCCAAGAGAGCGCATCCGGAGCAAGCCAATGAGCGACCAGAGCCACGATCCGAACCAGATGACGGGAGCCGCGATGATCGTCCGCGCGCTGATCGATCACGGCGTGCAGCACCTCTTTGGCTATCCCGGCGGCGCGGTACTTCCGATCTATGACGAGATCTTCCAGCAGAGCGAGGTCGAGCACATCCTGGTGCGGCACGAGCAGGGCGCCGGTCACGCTGCCGAAGGCTATGCCCGCTCCACCGGCAAGCCCGGCGTGGTGCTGGTGACGTCGGGCCCCGGCGCCACCAACATGGTGACGCCGCTGACCGACGCGCTGATGGATTCGATTCCCCTGGTCTGCATCACCGGACAGGTTCCGACCCACCTGATCGGAAACGACGCCTTCCAGGAATGCGACACCGTCGGCATCACGCGGCCCTGCACCAAGCACAACTGGCTGGTGCGCGACGTCAACGATCTCGCCAAGGTGCTGCACGAGGCGTTCTATGTCGCGACATCAGGCCGTCCCGGCCCCGTCGTCGTCGACGTTCCCAAGGACGTGCAGTTCGCCACCGGCACCTATCATCCGCCGCAGAAGGACGACGTGCATGTCTCCTACACGCCGCGCATCAAGGGCGATGTTGCGCAGATCCGCAAGGCGGTGGCGCTGCTGGCGTCGGCGCGGCGCCCGGTGATCTATTCCGGCGGCGGCGTCATCAATTCCGGTCCTGAAGCTTCCAGGCTGCTGCGTCAGCTGGTCGAGGTCACGGGATTCCCGATCACCTCGACCCTGATGGGGCTCGGCGCCTATCCGGCGTCGGGCAAGAACTGGCTCGGCATGCTCGGCATGCACGGCACCTATGAAGCCAACATGACCATGCACGATTGCGACGTCATGCTGTGCGTCGGCGCGCGCTTCGACGACCGCATCACCGGCCGCACCGATGCGTTCTCGCCGGGCTCGAAGAAGATCCACATCGACATCGATCCTTCCTCGATCAACAAGAACATCCGCGTGGACGTGCCGATCATCGGCGATTGCGCCAACGTGCTCGGCGACCTCCTGGCCGCGTTCAAGGCGGAGGCGAAGAAGCCCGACATCAAGGCGTGGTGGCAGCAGATCGCGCAATGGCGCGCGCGCAATTCGCTGTCCTACCGCAAGAGCAACGACGTCATCCTGCCGCAGCACGCGATCCAGACCCTGTTCGAGGCGACGCGGGGCATGGATACCTACATCACCACCGAGGTCGGCCAGCACCAGATGTGGGCCGCGCAGTTCTACGGCTTCGAGGAGCCGCACCGCTGGATGACCTCGGGCGGGCTCGGCACCATGGGCTATGGGCTGCCGGCGGCGCTGGGCGTGCAGGTCGCGCATCCCGACAGCCTCGTCATCGACATCGCCGGCGATGCCTCGGTGCAGATGACGATCCAGGAGATGTCGACGGCCGTGCAGTTCGAGCTGCCGATCAAGATCTTCATCCTCAACAACCAGTACATGGGCATGGTGCGGCAATGGCAGCAGCTGCTGCACGGCAACCGCCTGTCGCACTCCTACAGCGAGGCGCTACCTGACTTCGTCAAGCTCGCCGACGCCTATGGCTGCGTCGGCCTGCAGGCGACGAAGCCTTCCGACCTCGACGGGGCGATCAGGGAGATGATCAAGGTCAAGCGGCCGGTGCTGTTCGACTGCCGCGTCGCCGCGCTGGAAAACTGCTTCCCGATGATCCCGTCCGGCAAGGCGCACAACGAAATGCTGCTGCCGGAAGAAGCCACGGACGAAGCCACCGCCAAGGCGTTCTCCGGCGGCAAGGCGCTGGTGTGAGGATGAAGCAACCACGGGCAGGCTCTTCTTCGCCTCTCCCCGCCTGCGGGGAGAGGTCGGATTGCATCGCAGATGCAATCCGGGTGAGGGGGACTATCCGCGAGTCTGAATCTGCGGAGACAGCCCCTCACCCCAACCCTCTCCCCGCAAGAGCGGGGCGAGGGAGCTCACCGTTGTTGCGGAGCCGACATGTTTGATCTCGCCGAGCTGGAGCGCGCGCACACAATCGTCGGAGCGGCGATGCCGCCGACCCCTGCGCATGCCTGGCCGCTGCTGGCGCAGCGGCTCGGCACTTCGGTCGTGGTCAAGCACGAGAACCACACGCCGATCGGCGCCTTCAAGGTGCGCGGCGGGCTGACCTATCTCGACCGCTTGAAGCGCGAGCAGCCCGATGTGCCGGGCATCATCTCGGCAACGCGCGGCAATCACGGCCAGAGCCTCGCCTTTGCCGCCAGCCGCGCCGGCATTCCGGCGACCATTTACGTGCCGCACGGCAACTCGGTCGAGAAGAACCGGGCGATGGAAGCGTTCGGCGCCACGCTGGTCGAGCATGGCGACGACTTCCAGGCGGCGCGCGAGGAATCGATGCGTCACGGCGAGCGGGCCGGGCTGCACATGGTGCCGTCCTTCCACCGCGACCTCGTGATCGGCGTCGCCACCTATGCACTCGAATTGCTGCGGTCGGCGCCGGACCTCGACGTGCTCTATGTGCCGATCGGGCAGGGCTCCGGCATCTGCGGCTGCATCCTCGCCCGCGACCTGCTCGGCCGGAACACCGAGATCGTCGGCGTGCAGTCGACGGAAGCGCCGTCCTACGCCTTGTCGTTCGCGGCCGGGAAGGTCGTGAACACCAATGGCAGCGACACGCAGGCCGACGGGATGGCGACCCGCAATCCCGACGCGGATGCGCTTGCGATCATCCTGAAGGGCGCCTCCCGCATCGTGCAGGTCACGGACGCCGAGATCGGCGGCGCGATCCGCGCCTACTGGACCGATACCCACAATCTCGCCGAAGGCGCCGGCGCCGCGCCGCTCGCGGCGGCGTTGTCGGAAAAGAGCAGGCTGGCCGGCAAGCGCGTCGGCCTGATCCTGTCCGGCGGCAATATCGATTTTGATCTGTTCCAGCGATGGGTCGGAATGGCCGCCACGGCGGCGCCCGGTCGGCGCGCGGTGGCATGAGAGTTTGAAGGGGACGACGATGAACCAGCAAGCTGCGAACCAGCCGGCCTCCGCCTACTTCCTGGAGGACCGCCACGATCCGAACGAGACGCACACGCTGTCGATCCTTGTGCAGAACGAGCCCGGCGTGCTCGCCCGCGTGATCGGCCTGTTCTCCGGGCGCGGCTACAACATCGACAGTCTCACGGTCTCGGAGACCGAGGCCCAGAAGCATCTCTCCCGCATCACCATCGTCACCACGGGCACGCCGATGGTGATCGAGCAGATCAAGCACCAGCTCGACCGCATGGTCCCGGTCTTCCGCGTGGTCGACATGACGCTGGCCGGCCGCTCGATCGAGCGCGAGCTCGCCATGGTCAAGGTGCGCGGCGGCGGCGATCACCGGGTCGAGGCGCTGCGGCTGGCGGACGCCTTCCGCGCCCGCGTCATCGACGCCACCATCGAGAGCTTCGTGTTCGAGATCACCGGCGCGTCCTCCAAGATCAACCAGTTCATCGACCTGATGCGGCCGCTCGGCCTCGTCGAGGTGTCGCGCACCGGCGTCGCCGCGATCGGACGCGGGCCCGAGGGGATGTGAGGCATGCTGGCGCGGGACTGGTACTATACCGAGCGGCGGCGGGTCGGCATCGATTCCGCCGTCGCCTCGCTCTATGACCGCCACGACAACAGCGACAGCCGCGCCAACGCCGCGCTGACCATGCTCGGCGTCAAAAAGGGCTGGCGCGTCGCCGACATCGGCTGCGGCAACGGCGTGCTGGCCTGCGAGGCAGCCTCGATGGGCGCCGAGGTCGACGCCATCGACATTTCGCCCGCCATGCTCGCGCTGGCCGACATCCTGGCGCGCGACCGCAAGGTGAAGATCCGCACGCAATTCGCCGGCCTGCTCAGCTTCGCCTATCAGCCGAATTCCTACGATTTGATCGTCAGCGAGTTCGCGCTGCATCACCTGCCGGACTTCTGGAAGGCGGTGGCGCTGTCGCGCATCTTCAACGCGCTGAAGCCGGGCGCCAGTTTCTATCTGCGCGACATCGTCTTCGTCGGCATGCCCGACGGCGTCGAGCGCGATGTCGAGGGTTGGGCGGATTTTTCCATCAAGAACCACGAATTCGACCGGGAAAGCGTCATCACCCACATGCGCGACGAGTATTCGACCTTTTCCTGGGTGATCGAACGGATGCTGACCGATGCCGGCTTCCAGACCGTCTCGGCCGACTACCACGCGCCGCTCCACGGCACTTATCTGCTGCGAAAACCGAAAGCCGGCGAACAGAGCTGAAGAAGACTGATCCAACGACACAAAGCCTGACAACAGAGCCAGAAAATGAAGCCGGCCGACGTCTTAATCGCTGTCCTGGTGGCGGTGATCTGGGGACTTGCATTCGTCGCGAGCCGGATCGCGCTCGACGAGTTCTCGCCGGAACTCATGACCGCTCTGCGCTTTGCCATCGCCGCCATCCCCTGCCTGTTCGTGCGCAAGCCCGACGTCTCCTGGCCGCTGTTGATCGCGATCAGCCTGTCGCTGTTTCTCGGCCAGTTCCTTTCGCAAGCCTATGGCATCGCCCATGGCGTGCCGGTCGGCTTGTCCTCGGTGATCGTGCAGAGCCAGGCGCTGTTCACCATCGCCTTCGCCGCGGCTCTGTTCCGCGAAATTCCGACGCGGATGCAGACGATCGGCATCGTCGTCGCCACGATCGGCCTTTTGATGATCTGCGGCACCGTCGGGTATGACTTCAGCGTCGGCGCCTTTGCCGTGTTGATGATCTCGCCGGTCAGCTTCGCCGTCGGCAACCTGCTGCTGCGTCGCGCGCAGGGCGCGCGGATGTTCGACCTGTTCGCCTGGCTGTGCCTTGCCGCCGCCGTGCCGCTGTTCGCGCTGGCGCTGGCGGCCGACGGTCCGCAGCCGACCTGGCATGCCCTCGGCCAGATGTCGCTGACGGGCCTTGCCTGTCTCGTCTTCCTCGGCGCCGTCTCCACCAGCATCGCCTATTGGCTGTGGGGCCGGCTGCTGCGTGATTATCCGGCCGCGACCGTCGTGCCGTTCGCGCTGCTGGTGCCTTTCGTCGGCTCCGCCGCCTCCAGCGTCGTATTCGCAGAGACTTTCGGCCCGCTGCGGCTGGCCGGCATGGTCACCGTGGTCGGCGGCATCGCCGTCATGCTGCTGGCGAGGCGCCCGCGCGCGCTGCCAAAGCTCGCGTGAGGCGCCGATGTCGAACTCGCTGTTTGTCGCCTTCCTGATGTTTGCGCTGGTGATGTTCTTCACCCCGGGGCCCAACAACATCATGCTGCTGTCCTCGGGCCTCACCTACGGCTTCCGCCGCACCATTCCGCACATCGCCGGCATCACCGTCGGCTTCGCCTTCATGGTCGCCGCCGTCGGCCTCGGGCTCGGCACCATCTTCATCGCCTATCCCGTGCTGCAGACCATCCTGAAATATGCCGGGGCGGCGTACCTCGTTTACCTCGCCTGGCACATCGGCATGGCCGAGCCGGAGGCCCCCGAGCAGGACAACCGCCGCGGCCCCATGACCTTCTGGGGCGCCGCCATGTTCCAGTGGGTCAACGCCAAGGGCTGGGTGATGGTGATCGGCACCATCACCGCCTATGCCGCCATCGCCAGCTTCCCCTGGAATATCCTGATCCAGACCGTCATCAGCCTCGCCATGGGCACGGCCTCCACGGTGGTCTGGGCCCTGTTCGGCACCGCGCTGCGGCCGGTCCTGACCTCGCGGGCGGCGGTGCGGGCCTTCAACATCGTGATGGCCCTGCTGCTGCTGGCCTCGCTCTACCCGGTCTTCATGGACGCATGATGCCGCACCGCGCCATGCGAGAACGGGGTTTCCCCCCCTCTGCAAATGCTCTAGACAACGGCCGGAATTTCGCGGGCGAGCCGGCGGTTTTTGACCCTCCCAACAGCCTGATTCATCGGCCGATTTCCGGCCCCCTCAAGAGGAAACCACTATGCGTGTTTATTACGATCGCGACGCCGACCTGAACCTGATCAAGGGCAAGAAGGTCGCCATCGTCGGCTATGGCAGCCAGGGCCACGCCCATGCGCTGAACCTGAAGGATTCCGGGGTCAAGGAAGTCGCCATTGCCCTGCGCAAGGGTTCGGCCTCGGCCAAGAAGGCGGAAAACGCCGGCTTCAAGGTGCTGGAAGTCGCCGAAGCCGCCAAATGGGCCGACCTCGTCATGATGCTGACCCCCGACGAACTGCAGGGCGACATCTACCGCGAGCACCTGCACGACAACATGAAGAAGGGCGCCGCGCTCGTGTTCGCCCACGGCCTCAACGTCCACTTCAACCTGCTCGACCCCCGCGCCGACCTCGACGTGCTGATGATTGCCCCCAAGGGCCCCGGCCACACCGTGCGCTCGGAATATCAGCGCGGCGGCGGCGTGCCCTGCCTGATCGCGATCGCCAAGGACGTCTCGGGCAACGCCCATGACCTCGGCCTGTCCTATGCGTCGGCCATCGGCGGCGGCCGCGCCGGCATCATCGAGACCACGTTCAAGGAAGAGTGCGAGACCGACCTGTTCGGCGAGCAGGTGGTGCTCTGCGGCGGCCTGGTCGAGCTGATCAAGGGCGGCTACGAGACCCTGGTGGAAGCCGGTTACGCCCCCGAGATGGCCTATTTCGAGTGCCTGCACGAGGTGAAGCTGATCGTCGACCTGATCTATGAAGGCGGCATCGCCAACATGAACTACTCGATCTCCAACACCGCCGAATACGGCGAATACGTCACCGGCCCGCGCATCATCACCGACGAGACCAAGAAGGAGATGCGCAAGGTGCTGGCCGACATCCAGGGCGGCAAGTTCGCCCGCGACTGGATGCTGGAGAACAAGGTCAACCAGACCTCGTTCAAGGCCACCCGCGCCAAGCTGGCGCAGCACCCGATCGAGGAAGTCGGCGCCAAGCTCCGCGACATGATGCCGTGGATCAAGAAGGGTGCTTTGGTCGACAAGACCAAGAACTAGGGCTTGATCCACGCTCATAAGTGCGAGATCGCGCAGGCGCGATCTCGATGATCAAGAAGGGCGCGCTGGTGGACAAGAGCAAGAACTGAGCCGACACGAAGTCTTAAGCGTTGGACGGCATATTGGGGCGGGATCGCGAGAAGCGGTCTCGCCCTTTTCTTGCTTCATGTGATTTCTCCGCGACGATTTTCGATCGCGTCACACCATCCCAAACGAAGAACTGACGCTTGATGCACATTCTTGGTGCCAAGCCGTTCGTGCGAACTCTCGATTCGAAAAAGCTGAACGCTCTCCGAATAGAAGCGCGGTTCCTTCACCTGCATTCTCGCGCGGCAAATGGCGCGATCGCGCTTCATGCGTCGCGCGAGACTTCAAGTCCTGAGAGCTGAACCAGATTCTTGCGCGGCGGCTCACGCCGCGGTCGCGCCGGTCTTCTCGATCCGGTTGTGCAGCTGCCAGAAGCGCACGGTGCGCTGCGCGGTCTCCGCCGACAGCCGGCCGTAGTCGCGGTGCGCCTGCCAGATCGTCCGGTCGTCGATCTTGGGAACCACCGGCCGCTGGCGCAGGATGCTTTCGACCGTCATCCAGTCGAGGCCCGCCGACTTGCAGGGGATCAGCAGCAGGTCGGCCCGGCTTCCTTCCATCACCCGCGCCATCAGGGCGGTCGGAACGTCGTTGAGCGCGGCAAGGCTGGCCGTGACCTCCGGAAACTTGCCGCTGCCGACGAATTTGACGATCGCGGCCTCGTCGAGCTCGTTCAGGTCCTTCATCAGCTTCACCAGCTGCTCGGCGAGGGCATAGTCCTGGCTGAGCGGCGGCTCTTCCTTGCCGGCGATGTCGTTGAGCACCCGGCGGATCTCGTCCTGCACGGCGGCCGGCGCGATCGCCAGCAGGCGGTCGCGCACCGCCTCCTTGGCCCGGCGCAGCAGGTCGCGGAGGAACTTGACCGGCAGGTCGACCCGCAGTCCCAGGATCTCCATCAGCTGCTCGTCGGCCTCGGCATGGGCGACCATGCCGGAATAGCCGGCCTCCGAGAAACGGGCGCTGGCATTGTTGGCGAGCCGCCGGATCACCTTGCCGTCGCCGCGGTCGACGATCACGTCGGTCACGGCCTCCGGCAGGTTGGCGCGGCCGGAAATCGCCAGCAGGTGGTCCTGGCTCTTGGTGGTGGCGATCTTCACCAGCGTCTCGGTGCCGAGCCGGCTGGAATTGGTCAGCACGTCCGCGGCGACCTCGATCTCGTCGTCGAAGGCCAGGTGCTGGATCACCTCGAAGGGGGCGTAGTCGACCGGCGCGAGGCGTTTGGCGAGCTCCGCCCGCGCCCTTGTCTCGACCCGCGCGATCAGGAAACAGAGGACGTCGTCGAAGACCTTGACCTGCTCGTCGTTGAGCCGCTCGCCGTCATGCAGGAACAGGTCGGTCACCCGCCGCAGCGTTGAGATGCGCTTGGCCGACGTGCCGCCGGAGACGGCATCCTCGAGTTCGGAAATGATGGAAAGTGCGGGCTGTTGCACCTGGCAGCCTTTGTTGCTCTTGGTCCCTTTGCGTTGGACCATCGCAACCGCCTCCTTACGCCGGCGTTAAGACCGGAACCCGTGGAAATACATATGAAATCCACGCTTAACGTGCGCTTGCACGCCTGCGGGATTATTTAATCAAAGGAAGGATGCGTTAACCGAAGCGAAGCGCCAGTCGCTGAACCCGCTCCCGGAGCGGGCCTGCGATCGCGTGCAGCGCGCGGCCGATCCGGTAGCGCCGGACCAGGGCGCCTCGCCTTGCGGGATCGGCGACGACCGCCATCCAGCGCGTCGTTTCCTGCAGCCGCTGCTCCGGCGTCATGTGCTGCCGCAGGGAGTTATGCAGGCACAAGGCCTGGATGCTCGAGCGGCTGCCGACGCTGATGCCCTCCAGCGCGAGAAACTTGCGCCACATATGCAGATCGCTCCAGATGTCCGGCGGCGCAGGCGCCCAGCCTTCGGGCAGGCGGCGATAGGTCGACAGCCGATAGCCCGCCACCGTCGGGCCGAAGCAATTCCACTTCTCGGACAGCATTCGTTGCCGCACGGAGGCGTCGCCAAGCCCGCCCCGGAAATAGAGCGGCGAGCCGTCCGGCGCCATCGCCATCATCCCCAGATGGCCGAACTCCACCTCGGCCAGCAGTGCCGCAAGCTCCTTCAGATGATCGGGAAACCAGAGATCGTCATAGCCGAGATGCGCGACGAGATCGCCCGTGGCCTCGGCGAGCACGGCGTGGCGGTGCCGCTCGCCGTTGCGCTCGCCCTTCTCGAAATCGAACACGCGAATCCGCCGGTCCTGCGCGGCGAGGGCGCGCGCGCACGCCGCCGCCTCCGGCGCGCCGTCGCAGACGACGAACAGTTCGAAATTGCCGTGGCTCTGCCGGAGCACGCTCCTGACGGCGAAGGGAAGCAGCTCCGGCAGCCGGTGAACGCACAACAGGACGGTGAAGCGCGCTGGCTGCATCTGGACCGGTCAAGCTGCTCCGTCGCCGCTATCGCGCATCGGCGAGATAGCGCGCCTGCAAGGCGCGGAATTCGGCGGCCGGGTAGGTGTCGTGTGTGCTTGCGTCATCCGGATCGTACAGCGTGTTCGCGATCACCACCAACGCACTGCCGTGCTCGACGGCTTCCATGGTGTGCAGGATGAACGGCGGCAGCAAGAGGCTCGCGCTCTGCGCCGTGGTCAGTACCCGGCGTCCGCCGTAGAGGTCCTCGCAGGTCCAGCGCAGGCGTCCCCGAACCGTGTAGGCGATCTCGCTGCGGATGCGGTGAAACTCGCCGCCGCCGATGCCGCCGACGGGCACGTCCTCCAGCGTGAACATGCGCAGGCCGCGGATGTCGCGGGGAAGGCGCGCAAGCTCGGCCTCGTCGTAGCTGAACAGCTCCATCGCGCGCGCATGCGGCAGTGCGAACGGAACGGAAAGCTCGCCGCCCGATTTGCTCCGCCACGGACCGGTGACGGGAATCTCCCGGATGTCGGCGACCACAGGCGGTTTGCGCGCAGGCAGCATCGATCTCACCGGTCCTTCTTTTCGCCGGGCCTCACTTGCGGAAGTCCGCGCCGGGGCAGATATGTTGCCCGGACAGTGGGGAACCATAGCATGAAATCCGTCGTCATCACCGGGGCGTCCACCGGCATCGGTTGGGCCAGCGCGAAGCTGCTGCTGGACAAGGGCTTTCGCGTGTTCGGCAGCGTCCGCAAGCAGGCCGATGCCGACCGGCTCAAGGGCGAGTTCGGCGCCAATTTCACCCCGCTGATCTTCGACGTCACCGACGAGTCAGCCGTGCTGGCCGCCGCGCGCGAGGTGCGCGCCGCACTGAACGGCGAAAAGCTCGCCGGCCTCGTCAACAATGCCGGCATCGCGGTGGCCGGCCCCGTGCTCGGGCTCTCGGCGGACGAATTCCGGCGCCAGATGGACGTCAATGTGATCGGGCCGATTATCGCGACGCAGGCGTTTGCGCCGCTGCTCGGCGCCGACCCGTCGCTGAAAGGCCCGCCCGGACGGATCGTGATGATCTCCTCCGTCGCCGGCAAGAGCGGCAATCCCCTGACGTCGGCCTATGTGGCTTCCAAGCACGCGATCGAGGGGCTGTCGGAAAGCCTGCGCCGCGAGCTGATGCTGTTCGGCATCGACGTGGTCATCGTCGCGCCGGGGCCGGTGAAGACGCCGATCTGGAGCAAGGGGCAGGAGGCCGCCGACATCTCCCGCTACCAGAACTCGCCGTACCTGCCGGCGCTGCAGAAGGCCTCCGCGTTCATGCAGCAGCTCGAAGCGATCGGCCTGCCGGCCGAGAAGATCGCCGAACGCGTCCATGACGCGCTGACGCTGCCGAGCCCGAAGGTGCGCTACCACATCGCGCCTGACACGATGCGCCATCTGCTGGCGGCCGTGCTGCCGAAGCGAATGATGGACCGGATCATCGCCAAACGCCTCGGCCTGATGCCGCCGGCGAGTTGATCAACTCGCCCGCGCCGGCCGCGGCGCGGCTTTCGCCGCCATGCTGACCCTGCGCAGCACGAACACCATCGCCAGCGGAATCAGGAACAGCGCATAGAGCGGCATGTCGGGCACGCGCTTGCCGAAACTCACCGTGAACTGGAACAGCAGGTAATAGCCGCAAACCAGGTGCAGCGCGCGCCAGGCCCGCGGGCCCAGCATCCACGCGGTGCGGTCGAACGAGGTCGCGGTCATCGCGGCGATGCAGGCATAGCCGATGCCGCCGAAGAGGTATGACGCCGCCGACGTCGCCGCTGCATAGCCGGCAGGGTCCATGATCGCGAAGCAGAAGATGGCGATGCCGTGCAGGCCGTGCGAGAACGCGAAGGTGACGCCGAGATAGCGGCGGTTGCGGCGCTGCCAGCGTGTCCAGGCGTTGGGCCAGAGCCTTGCCAGCGCCGCGGCGGAGAAGGCGAGGCAGAAGAACAGCAGCGAGGTGCGTGCCGTGAAGCGGATCACCGCGCGGACACCCTCGACCTCGAAGCCGCGCATGCCGGTAATCCAGATGCACAACGTCGAGAGCGCCAGCGCGAGCACGGCGAACAGCCGCCAGCCTTCCAGCCAGGTTTGCCGGGATGCCATCATAATCCGCCCCTCCATCAATGTAATCAATAGTTACATCCGGGTGTGGCGGCTGGGTCAATTGTGTAATCGGTGCTTACATTCACAAGGCGGTGATGGTAGGGAAGGGCGATGCGACGAGCAGCGACGCCATCCAGCCGCAAAGGTCCGCCGGCCAAACCACGCCGCCCGGCTTCCCGCCGCGCGCCGGCCGGGCGCCCCTACCACCACGGCGATTTGCGCCGGGTGCTGGTGGAAGCTGCGTTCGAACTGGTCGGCGAGGGCGGAGCGGAGGCGGTGAGCGTCCGCGAGGCCGCCCGCCGCGCCGGGGTCTCGCCGGGGGCGCCATTCCGGCATTTCGCCAGCCGCGATGCCCTGCTGGCGGCGGTCGCCGAGGAGGCGCAGCGCCGGTTCCGGGCCGAGATCGACCGGGCGCTCGAGAAGGCCCCGGCCGACGACCCGCTGCAGCAGTTCCGCTGCCTTGGGCTGGCCTATCTGCGCTGGGCCATGCGCAACCCGACCCATTTCGAAGTGATTTCGAGCCGCCGCTTGTTCGACCATGACGGATCGGCCGCGGTGTCCTCGGACAATGCCGGGGTGATCGGCCTGACCGAGCGCATCCTGAAGAATGCCCACGCCAGCGGGCAACTCGGGACCTCCGACCTGAAGCAGGTGCTCATCGCGGGCCGCGCGCTGGTCTACGGCTATGCCCGGATGGCGATCGACGGCCACTTTCCGCGCTGGGGCGTGGCGGACGGGGAGGCCACTGCGGAAGCCGTCCTCGACCTCTTCATGTCGGGCATCGCGCGGCGTTCCGGCCACAGCTGAGCACGGAAATTTACCGAGCCGAAGGTCTGGGTGGCGGGTTCATTGCCTGTTCATGACGTTTCCACTACGATTTTATGACACCGCTTGCGAAGACCGGCCGCAGCGGTCGCCTCCTGGCTTTCGCCAGACAAGGCCTTGGCATTGCTCCGGGTCGTATTGCGTCCGCATCCCATGGCGCCCGCGCCAGATAACGGTCCTTCCGCCACCACCGTCGTTACGCGTGGGATCGCCGCCATTGGCTTCTGGCGGCTGTTTGCGGTCGCCATGCCGCATCTGGCGGCCCTCGGCATCATGCTGCGGACCGAAGCCGATTTCGGCTCGCGCATCGCCTTCCTCCTGGCCTGGGGCATGCTCAACTTCTTCTTCATCGCCGGGCTGCGCCGGCCGGCGTTGTCGGGCGCGCTGTCGCTGACGCTGGTCGTCGTGCTGGTGCTGCTGTCGCGGCTCAAGCACGACATCGTGCAGATGACGGCGAACTTCCTCGACCTGATCCTGATCGACCGCGATACCGCGGCGTTCCTGTTCACGATCTTCCCGAACCTGCGCTGGAGCGTGGTGCTCGCGGCCATTGTCATCCTGCCGTCGATGTATGCGCTGTGGTGGCTCGATCCCTTCCGCATCCGCCGCCTGCCGGCCACGGCCGGGCTGCTGGCCTGCCTTTCCGCGCTGACGGGTTATGCCGTGATCTGGCCGGATGAAGCCTGGCACGGCTACTACAACGAGGGTTACCTCTCCAAATTTGCGCTGTCCGGGGTCTCAGCCGTTTCTGATTTCTCCAGCCACGGCTTCATGCAATCCGACTCTGCGCTTGCCGAACGTCTCAAGGTGCCGCTGGAGGATTCCTGCCAGGTCGCCGGCCGCCGCCCCCACATCATCCTGGTCCACGACGAGTCCAGTTGGGACATTCGTCAGGCCCAGGGGGTCAAGGTGCCCGCCGGTTACGGCAACCACTTCAAGTCCTTCGACGGCAAGCAACGGAAATTCGTCACCGAGAGCAGCGGCGGCGCCAGCTGGCTTGCCGAATACAACGTGCTGGCCGGGCTGTCCTCGCGCTCGTTCGGGCGTTTCTCCTACTTCGTCACCCGCATCGCCTCGGGCCGCGTCGAGCGCGGCCTGCCGATGGCGCTGCGCCGCTGCGGCTACTCCACCGCCTCGCTCTATCCGGCCTATGGCGCGTTCATGAGCGCGAAGGGTTTCCACACCACGACCGGCATCCAGCATTTCTATGACGCCAGGGCTCTCGGCGCGAAGGGCATCGAGCCCGACAGCTTCTTCTACGACAAGGCGGTCAAGCTGATTGCGGAGCAGCCGGCCAAGACGCCGCTGTTCGCCTACGTCTATCTCGCCGCCAATCATTTCCCCTGGGGGACGAAATTCCGCCCGGACCTGCTGCCGTCCTGGCGCGCGCCGGGCAACGCGCCCGTCGTCGACGAATATCTGCGCCGCCAGGCGTTGAGCGCGGAGCATTACAGGAACTTCGTCGCGGAGCTGAAGAAGAAATTCCCCGACCAGCCGTTCCTGATCGTGCGCTACGGCGATCACCAGCCGGAGTTTTCCTCGACCCTGCTCGATCCCGGTCTCGATGAGGCCAGCGCCGCCCGCAAGTTCGACACCTACGATCCCAGATATTTCACCACCTACTACGCGATCGACGCCGTGAACTTCCAGCCGGTGAAGAGTCCGGCGCTGATGGATGCGGTCGAGGCGCCGTATCTGCCGCTGGTGGTGCAGGAAGCCGCCGGCATTCCGCTCGATCCTTCCTTCGAGGAGCAGAAGACCATCATGCTGCGCTGCAAGGGCCTGTTCTACACTTGCAAGGACGGCGCCGAAGCGCGACGCTTCAACCGCCTGCTGATCGAGGCGGGTTTTGTGAAGAACCTCTAAGCCACGATCCCGAAATGGCCGCGTTAGCGTAAAGCCGAAAGAGTAGAGTGAGCACCTGATGGCGGAAACCGCCAATGTCGAGGCGGAAAGGCAAGCCGGCAGGCTCTCGACCTGGCGGAACAGGATCGGCATTGCCTGTGTCGGGGCGCTGCATCTCGGCGCGCTCTATGCGCTCCTCACCACCGAATATGGCCCGTTCGCCATTGCGCTGTCGCTGCTGGCCTGGCTGTTCGCCAACTGCCTGGTGCTGGTGTTCCTGCCGCGGCCCGGCATTGCGGCGGCGCTGTCGCTGATCGCCACCGTCGTGCTGATCGCGTGCTCGCGCTTCAAGTTCGACATCCTGCAGCTCTCGATCACCTTCCTCGACTTCCTGATCATCGATCGCGACACCTTTTCGTTTCTGCTCTCGGTGTTCCCCAGGCTGAAACTGCCGCTGCTGCTGGCCGCGATCGCCGCCGTGCCGGTGCTGTGGCTGGTCTGGCGCACCGATCCGTTCCGCGTCAGCCGCAAGGTCTCCCTGGCCGGACTGGCGCTTGCTGCTGCGGGCATCTCGGGCATGGCGATCGCGGTGCCCGAGCAGCCCTGGGAGCCGTTCCAGGGCGTCAACCACATCTCCGGTCTGGCGCGCTCCGGTGTGGTCGCGGTGTCGCGCCTGACCTCGACCGGATGGATCGAGGCCGACCCTCCGGCGCAGCCGCGGCTGCCGCTGGCGCGCGGCGCCCAC
>CAZDEZ010000030.1:0-49653 GCA_964504705.1 uncultured Bradyrhizobium sp. | reverse complement strand
TGACCGCGGCCGGCACCGTCCCGGCCGCCAAGGTGTTCGTGATGGGCGTCGGCGTTGCCGGCCTGCAGGCGATCGCGACCGCGCGGCGTCTCGGCGCCATCGTCACGGCGACCGATGTGCGCCCCGCCACCAAGGAACAGGTAGAATCGCTCGGCGCAAAGTTTCTCGCGGTCGAGGACGAGGAGTTCAAGAACGCGCAAACCGCCGGCGGCTACGCCAAGGAGATGAGCAAGGAATACCAGGCCAAGCAGGCCGCGCTCACCGCCGAGCACATCAAGAAGCAGGACATCGTCATCACCACGGCGCTGATCCCGGGCCGGCCGGCGCCAAAACTCGTCTCCGCCGACATGGTGAAGTCGATGAAGCCGGGCTCGGTGCTGGTCGACCTCGCGGTCGAGCGCGGCGGCAATGTCGAGGGCGCCAGGCCGGGCGAGGTCGTCGAGCTCGATGGCATCAAGATCGTCGGTTACACCAATGTCGCCGGCCGCGTCGCCGCGTCGGCCTCGGGCCTCTACGCGCGCAACCTGTTCTCCTTCATCGAGACCATGGTCGACAAGAAAGAGAAGAAGCTCGCCGTGAACTGGGACGACGAACTCGTCAAGGCAACCGCCCTGACCAAAGACGGCGCCGTCATCCACCCGAACTTCCAGCCGAAATAAGGAGAACGCCATGGATCATATCGCGCAGGCCGTCGATCCCTTCGTGTTCCGGCTGTCGATTTTCGTGCTCGCGGTGTTCGTCGGCTATTTCGTGGTGTGGTCGGTGACCCCCGCGCTGCATACGCCGCTGATGAGCGTCACCAACGCGATCTCTTCGGTGATCGTGGTCGGCGCACTGCTCGCAGTCGGAGTCGCCAACGTTTCGAGCGGCAGCGGCTGGGCGCGGAGCTTCGGCTTCGTCGCGCTGATCTTCGCCTGCATCAACATCTTCGGCGGCTTCCTTGTCACCCAGCGCATGCTGGCGATGTACAAGAAGAAGGCCAAGTAACGTAACGCGCGAGCGGCAACCACCTCGGGGTGATGAGGTAAACGGGGACCTGAGATGAACGCCAATCTTTACGCAGTTCTCTATCTGGTGGCAGGCGTGCTGTTCATCCTGTCGCTGCGCGGGCTGTCGAGCCCGGCGAGCTCGCGCCAGGGCAATCTGTTCGGCATGATCGGCATGGCGATCGCGGTCGCCACGACGCTGGCCAACCATCCGCCGGCGGACACGCTGGCCTGGGTCCTGGTGATCCTCGGCATCGCGATCGGCGCGGCCGTCGGTGCGGTCATTGCGCGCCGCGTGCCGATGACCTCGATGCCGGAACTGGTCGCCGCCTTCCACTCACTGGTCGGCATGGCCGCGGTGCTGGTCGCCGCCGGCGCCTTCTATTCGCCGGAGGCCTTCGATATCGGCAAGCCCGGCGCCATCCACGCCTCCAGCCTCGTCGAAATGTCGCTCGGCGTCGCCATCGGTGCGCTGACCTTCACCGGCTCGGTGATCGCGTTCCTGAAGCTTTCGGCCCGCATGAGCGGTGCGCCGATCATCCTGCCCGGTCGTCACATCATCAACATCGCGCTGGCGCTGGCGCTGGTATTCTTCATCTACGGTCTGGTGCGCTCCGGCAGCGCGTTCGATTTCTGGATGATCACCATCATCGCGCTGGTGCTCGGCGTGCTCATGATCATCCCGATCGGCGGCGCCGACATGCCGGTCGTGATCTCGATGCTGAACTCCTATTCCGGCTGGGCGGCCGCCGGCATCGGCTTCACGCTGGGCAATTCCGCGCTGATCATCACCGGCGCGCTGGTCGGCTCCTCCGGCGCTATCCTGTCCTACATCATGTGCCACGCGATGAACCGCTCGTTCATCTCGGTGATCCTCGGCGGCTTCGGCGGCGAGACCGCGGCGGCCGGCGGCGGCAGCGGCGAGCAGAAGCCGGCCAAGCTCGGCTCGGCGGACGATGCCGCCTTCATCATGAAGAACGCCTCCAAGGTCATCATCGTGCCCGGCTACGGCATGGCGGTGGCGCAGGCCCAGCACGCGCTGCGCGAGATGGCGGACCTGTTGAAGAAGGAAGGCGTCGAGGTGAAATACGCCATTCACCCCGTCGCGGGCCGCATGCCCGGCCACATGAACGTGCTGCTCGCCGAAGCCAACGTGCCCTATGACGAGGTGTTCGAACTCGAGGACATCAACTCCGAATTCGCCCAGGCCGACATCGCCTTCGTGATCGGCGCCAACGACGTCACCAATCCGGCAGCGGAAGAGGACAATACCTCGCCGATCTACGGCATGCCGGTGCTGCAGGTCTGGAAGGCCGGCACCGTGATGTTCATCAAGCGCTCGCTGGCCTCTGGCTATGCCGGCATCGACAATCCGCTGTTTTACCGCGACAACACCATGATGCTGCTCGGCGACGCCAAGAAGGTCACCGAGAACGTGGTCAAGGCGATGTAGCGCGAAGGGATCGCGGGCCTCGCCGCGAACGGGGAGTGACGCTGCCAACTCCTCAGGTGCCCGTGCAAGCGCTGAGAGCGCCGCCATGACTATCCTGAAATGGCTGCTGACCTTGGCTGCCGTCGGTTATGCTGCGGCGCTCGCGGCGCTGTTCCTGCTGCAGCGTGCGATCCTGTTTCCGATTCCTTCGAGCCAGCGCATCGCGCCGGCGGCGGCAGGTTTCCCGCACGTCGAGGAGCACCTTCTGACCACGACGGACGGCGAGAAGATCGTCGTCTGGCATATGCCGGCGAAGCCCGGCCGCCCCGTCATCCTCTACTTCCACGGCAACGGCGATTATCTCGCCGGCTTCTTCGCGCGCTTCCGCGATTTCATGGCCGACGGCTCCGGCATCGTCGCGCCGGCCTATCGCGGCTATTCGGGTTCGACCGGCAGGCCGAGCGAGCAGGGGTTGTTGCAGGATGCGGAGGCTGCCTACGCCTTTGCTGCCGCGCGCTACGAAGCGGACCGCATCGCCGTCTGGGGCTTTTCGCTCGGCACCGGCCCGGCGGTGGCGCTTGCGGCAGAACATCCGGTCGACCGGTTGATCCTGGAGGCATCCTACAGCTCGATTGCCGACGTCGCGGCCTCTGCCTTTCCGCTTCTGCCTGTCCGATGGCTGATGAAGGACCCGTTCCGCTCGGACCGGCGGATTGCCCGGGTGCGCGTGCCGTTGCTGGCCATGCATGGTGCACGCGACGCCACCATTCCGATCGCTTTCGGCGAACGGCTGTTCGCGCTGGCAAGCGAACCCAAGCAGTTCGTTCGATTTCCGGAAGGCGGTCACAACGATCTCGACGATTTCGGCGCGTCCGAGCGGGCGCGACAGTTCATCGAAGCTTCCACGAAGCGGTGAATGCCGGGTTGACCGGCAGCGCAAGATGCGCAGGAATGCCGTCATGAGCGCACATGGGCCGATGCCGCAGTCGGCGTGGATCTTTCCGGCGCTGGGCATGGCACTGTTCGGTGCCGTCACGGCGAGCGGCTACGAGTTTGTCCCTGCGGCTGCTGGCTGGCTGTTCGCGGCCGTGCTGCTGGTCATCCTGTTCGGCACGGTCTTCGCTGCGGTCCATCACGCAGAGGTGATCGCGGAGCGCATCGGCGAGCCGTTCGGCACGCTGCTGCTGACGCTCGCAGTCACCGTCATCGAGGTCGCGCTGATCGCCACCATCATGCTGGGCGACAAGCCGGCGCCGGCGCTGGCGCGCGACACCGTCTTCGCCGTGGTCATGATCGTCTGCAACGGTCTCGTCGGCCTCTGCATCTTCATCGGTGGCGTGCGCTACCGCGAGCAGGACTTTCAGGTTGCCGGCGCCAACCTTTACCTCAGCGTGCTGTTCGTGTTCGCGACCATCACGCTGGTGATGCCGAACTATGCGCTGACGGCGCCGGGGCCGTTCTATTCCTCGGCCCAGCTTTTCGCCGTCAGCATCGTCACGGTGCTGCTCTATGCGGTTTTCCTCTACACCCAGACCATCCGCCACCGCGACTATTTCGTCAGCGGCGGCGAGGCGGCAGGGCACGGCGAGGTCATGTCGGATCGCATGCTGGCGCTCAGTATTGCGCTCCTGCTGGCCGCATTGCTGGCGGTGGTGCTGCTGGCCAAGAAATTCTCGGTCGTCGTCGACGTCGTCACGGCAAAGGCCGGGGCGCCCCCGGCCCTTGCCGGCGTTCTCGTCGCTGTCCTGATCCTGCTGCCGGAAGGCGTCGCCGCGGTCTCGGCGGCGCGAAAGAACGACCTGCAAAGGAGCATCAATCTCGCGCTGGGTTCCTCGCTCGCAACCATCGGGTTGACGATTCCCGCGGTGGCGATCGCCGCCTATTCGCTCGACAAGCAGCTGGTGCTCGGTCTCGGCAACCAGGAGATGGTGATCCTGCTGCTCACCTTCATGTTGAGCATGCTCACCTTCGGCACCGGTCGCACCAACATCCTGTTCGGCATGGTCCACATGGTGGTGTTTGCCGTGTTCGTGTTCATGGTATTCGTGCCCTGACCGAAGCGGGGAGAAGAGGTAGCCGGATGCTGAGTGCGAGATCGGAAGTCCAGGTCGATACCGCGGAGGTCCGCGTCACCGAATGGCGGCTGGCGCCGGGCAGCGCCACCGGACATCACATCCACGAGATGGATTATGTGATCGTGCCGGTCACATCGGGCGAAATGACCATCGTCGCCCCCGACGGCGAGCGTTCCAGGGCGCAGCTTTCTGCCGGAAAGTCCTACTTTCGCAAGGCGGGGGTGGAACACGACGTGCTCAACGAGACCGCCTCCGAGATCGTGTTCCTCGAGGTCGAACTGAAGCCCTGAGGCGGAAATACGGACAATTGCCACCGATCCGTCGCAGTTGATCCCTCAATGTGCCCAAAAGTTCCCGCAAATAGACCGGCGTCGGGAGTGGCCGGGTCATGCTGAATTATCTGAAGAATTTCGCGGTGCAGATCGTGCCGTCGGTGGCTGCGACGGTCATCGGCGCCTATATCGTCAACCACTACATCAACGCCCGGCCGGCCGCCGACGCGCCAAAGGCGGCTGCCGTCTCGACCGCCCAGCCGAAATCCGACGCCACCAAGTCCGCCCCCGACAAGGCCGACGGGAAGGTCAATTCCGACGCCGAGATCGCCGGCGTTCCCGCATCCGGCGTCAAGGCCAAGGGCATTTCTGAAAAGGCCCTGCTGGAAAAGAACGCAGCCGCCGAAAAGGCCGTCGTGGTCGAGAAGCCCTCGGAGAAGGCGGCCGACAAGCCGGTGGAAACCACCGCCAGCCTTCCAGCCGAAGGCAAACGTCCGGCACGCATCGCCAAATCGGCGCCGCCGGTCGTTGCGGCCGCGCCGGCCGACGCCGCTTCAGCCATCGACGACCGTCGCGACGCCAACGACCTGGCCCGCGCCGCGATCGAGCGCTTGCGCGGCAATGGCGAGGCTTCGCAACGTCCCGAGACTCCGCAGCGTCCCGAGGCTGCGCAGCGTCCGCAACCCGCTCCGCGCGCGCCGGAAACGGTTCACGTCCCCGAAGAGCCGCGCGTGATCGCCGCACCACCGCCGGCGGTGCGTCCGCTGCCGCCGCCGATCGTCGTCGCCGCGCCTTCCGAGGCGCCCGATCCCGCCGCGCTGCGGGTCGATCCGTCGCGCCCGACGCCGCCGGCCGAGATCCCGACGGCTCGGCCGCCGCTCGATCTGCGCGCCGAAGCCGTAGTCGAGCCGCCGAAGCAGAAGACCAACGTCGCCGAGGATGTGCTGTCGGCGGCCAAGTCGATGTTCCACGCCGTCCTGCCGAAGTAGGCAAGCCCGGCGCCTTCGCGGCGTCAGCCGCCGATCCGCGAAAGCCCGCTGCGTGCCGCATCGTCTCGCGGGCGGATCGCGAGCGCGCGGTTGTACGATGCGGCTGCCTGCTTCCTGTCGCCGAGCCGTTCGTAGACGAGCCCTCGCAGCGACCATGCATTGCCGTTGTTGGGCTCTGACTGCACGGCCTCGTCGAGATCGGTCGCCGCTTCCTTGATCTTGTCGAGCGCGAGATAGCTGGTCGCCCGCGCCACCAGCGGATCGGCCCGCTGCGGCACGAGGCCATGCACGGCCGTGAAGTCGTCGATCGCCTCGGCATGGCGCTTCTCGCCCTGGTGAATCAGGCCGCGGCCGCTCAGCGCCTGCACATTGTAGGGATCGAGCGCGAGCGCCTTCTCGAACAGTGCGAGGGCCTCGTCGGGCTTGCCTGAGCGGGCCAGCACCTGTCCCTGTCCGGCGTAACCTTGTGCGTCCCTGACGTTCTCCGCGCTGATTTCGGCCGTTGGCGTCGCCGCCGGTTTTGGCGCCGCCTCCTTGTCGGGGCCGAGCGAGTAAGAGCCGAGATCGAACGAGCAGCCGCCGAGCGGGAACGCGAGCAGCGCAACGCCTGCGATGCAGCGCGCGGCTCTCAAGACGGCACTCGACGTCGAATCGGCCATGCAGCCGGCAACCTCCTGCGTTTCCCATCGCATAGGTAGCTCGGCGCGGTACAAGATACACCGGTCAAAATGAGCTGCACGGGGAAGTATCGCGCGCAAAGTCCGTGCAATCCGGCCGCGTTTCGCTTGCCAGCGGCAGCTGAGGGTTGGAACATCCGGAACATGGCTGCGGCGGATCAGGCACAACCGGCGATAAGACAGGCCGAGATCGTGGTCGCGCTCTCGCGCGCCACCGAGCTTGCCATGGGCCAGCCCGCGGACTTCGCGCTGCGCTCCTGCGTGCTGGCGGTCGATCTCGCCCGCGCGCTCGGCATGGCTGCGGAAGACGTCCGCGAAGTCTTCTATCTGGCGCTGATGCGCTACATCGGCTGCAACGCAGAGACGTACGCGCTGACCGCGCTGTTCGGTGACGAGATCGCGTTCCGGCGCGACATTGCGGCGATCGATCTCGCGAGGCCCGGCGAACTGCTGCCGATCCTGCTGCGGCATATCGCCGACGTCCATGCCGGCGATCCGCCGATGCGGCGCTGGCTCAACGTGCTCGGCACGCTCTCGC
Organism: uncultured Bradyrhizobium sp.; assembly: GCA_964504705.1. GTDB lineage: Bacteria > Pseudomonadota > Alphaproteobacteria > Rhizobiales > Xanthobacteraceae > Bradyrhizobium. The sequence continues at coordinate 42,684 of CAZDEZ010000030.1, read as the reverse complement.
GCAGCAAGGCGGTCAGCGGCGATGTGCTGACCGGCCATTGCGAGGTAGCCGAGCGCTTCGGCACGCGGCTCGGCTTTGCGCCGCATATCGTGCGCAACCTCGGCCAGCTCTATGCGCGCTGGGACGGCAAGGGCATTCCCGCCGGCCTGAAGGGCGAAGCGATCACGCCGGCGGTGCGCGTGGTGACGCTGGCGCAGGATGCGATCACGCTTGACGATGCGTATGGGCTCGCGCGCTGCGTCCAGCTGCTGAAGCGGCGCCGCGCAAAGATCTACGATCCGCGCATGGTGGATTGTTTGGTGGCGAGTGCGGAAAAACTCATGGCCTCGCTGGCGACGCGAACGTCCTGGCAGGCGGTGCTCGATCTCGAGCCCGCGCCGCACGGGCAACTGGCCCCGGCCGGCATCGACGAGATGTTTCTGGCGCTGGCCGATTTCATCGACATCAAATCGCCGTTCACGTCGGGCCATTCGCGGGCGGTGGCCGAACTTGCCGCCGGCGCGGCGCGGCAATTCGGCCTGCCCGAGAGCGACACGGTGAAATTGCGTCGCGCCGGCCTCGTGCACGATCTCGGCCAGGTCGGCGTTTCCACCGCGATCCTGGTCAAACCGGCAGCGCTCAGCGAGAGCGAATGGGAGAAGGTGCGGCTGCATCCCTATCACGCCGAGCGGATCCTGGGCGGGCCTCTTCTGTTTGCCGAACTGGCGTCGCTGGCCGGCGGCCACCATGAGCGGCTCGACGGCTCCGGCTATCACCGCGGCGCGCGCGGCGATGCGCTGTCGCCGCTCGCCAAAATTCTCGCCGCTGCGGAGGCCTATCAATCCATGATCGAGCCGCGGCCGTATCGCGCCGCGCTGTCGCCGCAGGCCGCTTCCGGCGCGCTGCAGGAAGCCGTGCGTGCGGGCGCAATCGACGCGGAAGCTGCGCGCGCCGTGCTTGCCGCGGCAGGCCATCGCGTGGCCACGGTGCGCTATGCCCAGATGGCCGGGCTCACTCCACGCGAGGTCGAGGTGCTGCGGCTCATTGCCGGCGGGCAATCGATCAAGGAGATCGCCAGGACGCTGGGCGTCGCGCCGAAGACCGCCGACAATCACATCCAGAATCTCTACGCCAAGATCGGGGTGAAAACCCGCGGCGGCGCGACCCTGTTCGCGCTCGAGCACGGACTGGCTGCCAGGGAATGAAAATAGGGAATCTTCCTCAGGCGGGGGCAAAGCCCGGGGGCTAGGTTCGCGCATTGTTTTCCCGGGAGGAAGTTATGACCAGCGCGTCCGTCCAGACCATCAGCCAAAGCCGCCAGGGCGCAATCGACGCTTGTGCGCTTTCGGCCACCGAGCTTGCCAGCGCCATCGCGCAAGGCACTATCACCGCGCGTGAGGCCGTGGAGGCCCACATCGCGCGGATCGAGCGCGTCAACGGTGCGCTCAACGCCGTCGTGGTGAAACGCTACGACGACGCGCGCACCGAAGCCAATGCAATCGACCGCCGCCGCGCCGCGGGCGAGACGCTGCCGCCGCTGGCGGGCGTGCCGATCACGGTCAAGGAGTGCCTCGACCTTGCCGGCACGACATCGACCTTCGGCATCCCGAGCCGCACGGCCGCCAAGGCGGCGTCCGACAATCGCTATGTCGCGCGCCTGCGCGAGGCCGGCGCGATCGTGATTGCCAAGACCAACGTCTCGCCGCTCTTGATCTTCACCGAGACCGACAATCCCGTTTACGGACGCACCAACAATCCCTGGAATGTCGAGCGCTCCAGCGGCGGCTCCTCCGGCGGAGAGGGCGCGATCATTGCGTCCGGCGGCTCTGCGCTCGGCCTCGGCACCGATATCGGCGGCAGCGTGCGCATCCCGGCGGTGTTCTGCGGGATATCCTCGCTGCGCCCGACGGCCGGGCGCTGTCCCGACCCCGGCCGCGGCAGCGTGCCCGCAGGGCAGCGGGCGGTGGTGAGCCAGATCGGTCCGCTTGCGCGCAGTGTCGACGACCTTGCGCTGGCGCTTTCCCTGATCAACGGCGCGCACGGCCTCGACCACGAAGCCGTTGTTCCGCTCGGCGATTTCAACGCGGTGGATGTCAAGCGGCTTCGCGTCGGCGTGATGGCCGATGACGGCGCCATGACGCCGTCGCCGGCGATCCAGCGCGCGCTGAAGGAAGCCGCCGAGATGCTCAAGGCGGCGGGTGCGCAAATCGTGCCGGTCGCGCTGCCATCCTCGCTCGAAGCGATGGGCCTCTGGCTCGCCTGCGTCACCGCCGATCGCGGCGCCGGCATGCGCGAGACCGCACGCGGCGGCAAGATCGATGGCCGTGCCGGGCTGATGCTGCGGCTGTCGGGCATGCCGCCCGCGCTGCGGCGGCTGGTGGCGGGCCTGCTCTCCGCCATCGGCCAAAAAGGGCTTGCCGGCAACATGCGGGCGTTCGCCTCGGGCTCGGTGCTCGATTACTGGCGCGCGGTCGAGGCGCAGATGGATTTTCGCGCGCGCTATGCCGCGGCACTCGATGCGCCGGCGGGCGGCAAGGTCGATCTGGTGCTGATGCCGGCCTATGGCGTGCCGGCGGTGCGCCACGGCGCTTCCGCCAATATGCCGGTCGCCGGCAGCTATTCGCTGCTCTCCCCGGTGCTCGGCTATCCCGCCGGCGTGGTGCCGGTCACGCGGGTGAGGGCCGGCGAGGAGACGGGACGTGCGAAGGTCTCGGATGTCGTGCACAAGACGGCGTGGGAGGCGGATCAGGGCAGCGCCGGCCTGCCGGTCGGCGTCCAGCTGATGGGCCGGCCCTGGCGCGACGACGTGGTGCTGGCAGCGATGCGCGTCATCGAGCAGGCCGCAAGGCGCGGGCGGGATTTCCCGGTGACGCCAAAAGTTTGACCCGCCGCAAAAGAAAAACGCGGACCGCAAGGTCCGCGTTTCAAAACTTGAACGCCTCGGAGATCAGCGCGGACCGCGCGGACCGGCGCTACGGCCACCGCCGCCCGGGCCGCGATCGCCGCCGGGGCCGGCGCCGAAGGCCGGCTTCGGCTTCATCGGCAGCAGGCCTTCGCGCTGCAGCTTCTTGCGCGCCAGCTTGCGGGCGCGGCGCACGGCTTCCGCCTTTTCGCGGGCCTTCTTCTCGGAGGGCTTCTCGTAGTGACCGCGGAGCTTCATCTCGCGGAAAATCCCCTCGCGCTGCATCTTCTTCTTGAGCGCCTTGAGGGCTTGATCGACGTTGTTATCGCGGACGAGAACCTGCACGCGGCATCCTTTTTCGGTGTGAGCAGTCTGGAATTCTGGGAAGCCAGAGGTAGGCGAAACCGCGGACCGCTAGCCTGAGCGCGCGCATGTATCAGACAAATCTCGAAATGTCCACCTATGCGGGCCCGTTTGGCGCGGCAAATTCGATGAACTGGAGCTGAAATCAGCCGTTTTTCGGCCGATCCGGCATTACCTGCGTCACATGCCCCATCTTGCGGCCGGGCCGCGCCGGGCCCTTGCCATAGAGATGGACGGTGGCGCCGGGGACCGTCAGCCAGCGCTCATAGTCGTTGACGTCGTCGCCGATCAAATTGGTCATCGTCACCCGGCCGTGGCGGACCGGCTTGCCCAGCGGCCAGCCGGCAATCGCCCTGATATGCTGCTCGAACTGCGAGATCGAGGCGCCGTCCAGCGTCCAGTGGCCGGAATTATGCACCCGCGGTGCGATCTCGTTGACCAGCACCTGCGCGCCTTTCCCGTTCGGCACCACGAACATCTCGACCGCGAGCACGCCGACATAGTCGAGCGCGGTGGCGATCTTTTCGGCGATGGCGCGGGCTTCTGCGGCGAGCGCATCCGGGATGCCGGCGGGCGCGCGCGAGATCTTGAGGATGTGATCGCGATGCTCGTTCTCGGTGACGTCGTAGCATTGGACTTCGCCGTCGGCGGAACGCGCCGCCACCACCGAAATCTCGCGCTCGAACGGTATGAACGCTTCCAGGATCGCGGACTTGGTGCCGAGTTCGTTCCAGATTCGGTCGACGTCGTCGCCCTCGCGGATCATCGCCTGTCCCTTGCCGTCATAGCCGAAGCGGCGGGTCTTCAGGACCGCTGGCAGGCCGATGCGTCCGATCGCGGCGCGCAGCGTTTCCGGCGAGGAGACGTCGGCGTAGTCGGCGGTGCCGATGCCGAGCCTGACCACGAAATCCTTCTCGATCAGGCGGTCCTGCGTGGTCTCGAGGATCTTGTAGGCGGGCAGCACCGGCTTGTGCGCCGCCAGCACCATGGCGGTCGCGGCCGGCACGTTCTCGAACTCGTAAGTGACGACGTCGACGTCGGCGGCGAACAGTTCCAGCCGCTCGACGTCGGCATATTCGGCGCAGACGGCGTTGAGCACGACGTCGAAGGCAGGCGAATCCGGCTCCGGCGAGAACACCTGGCATTTCAGCCCGAGCCGCGCCGCCGCCATCGCCAGCATCCGGCCCAACTGGCCGCCGCCGAGGATTCCGATGGTGTCGCCGGGCTTCAGCTTCACACGATTGGAAGCCGTCACGCCGATCCCTCCGGGCGTTCGGCGACCGAATCGGTCTGCTGTTTGCGCCAGGCGGCAAGCCGCGCGGCGAGCGGGGGATCGTTCAGCGCCAGCACGCTGGCCGCGAGCAGCGCCGCGTTGATCGCGCCGGCCTTGCCGATCGCCAGCGTGCCGACGGGAACGCCGGCCGGCATCTGCACGATGGAGTAGAGCGAATCGAGGCCCGACAGCGCCTTGGATTCGACGGGGACGCCGAACACCGGCAGTTCCGTCAGCGAGGCGGCCATGCCGGGCAGATGCGCCGCCCCGCCGGCGCCTGCGATGATGACCTTGAATCCGGCCGCCTTGGCGCCCCTGGCAAAGGCGAACAGCCGCTCGGGCGTGCGGTGGGCGGAGACGATGCGCGTTTCGGCGGGAACCCCGAGCGTCTGAAGCGTCTCGGCGGCATGGCGCATGGTCTCCCAGTCGGACTGGCTACCCATGATGATGGCGACGGGGGCGGTCATTGAGCCAATTCTTTGCGGGAATCCAAAAGCATAGGCCGATTATAGGGTCGGCCCGGGGTTGAACCAAGGCGGTGGCAAGAGGTCGGGAATGGACTATCCTGTCTTGGTGAATCCGAGCAAGCCTTCTTGAGAAGTTGCCCATGAAGAAGAAAGCCGGGGCTGGCGCCTCGAAGGCTGCAAAAGGCCGGAAAACCGGCGCGAAGGGGCGGAAGGCGGCGCTGCTCCGGGCGCCAGGCGGCTCCCGGCGGTCGGCGCCGCCCGGGACGGCGGGGCTCGCCGAAGCCAAATCGGCGGTACGGCGGCTGCGTCGGGAACTGGCGACGGCCCGCGCCGAGATCGAGCAGCTGAAAGCCGCCGCCGAGACCGACTTTCTGCTCGACATCCTCAACCGGCGCGGTTTCGAGCGCGAGCTTTCGCGCTCGATCGCATTCATCAAGCGCTACTCGGCGCGCGCCGCCCTGGTGGTGCTCGACGTCGATCGGCTGAAACCGATCAACGACGCCTTCGGCCACGCCGCCGGCGACAGGGTGCTGAAAGCCATCGTGCAGACGCTGTCGGCTCAGATCCGCGCTTCCGACGTGGTCGGCCGGCTCGGCGGCGACGAGTTCGCCGTGCTGCTGTGGCATCTCAGCGAAACCGATGCGCGGGCGAAGGCGGCTGCGCTGGAGCAGACCATCGATGGCTTGCGTTTCTCGTTCGGCGGCAGCGCGGTGCGAACCGGCGCGTCGGCCGGAATTGCGATGCTCGATAGTCATTCGGAAATGCGCACCGCGCTCGAACAGGCCGACAGCGCTATGTATGTGCGCAAGGCGCAGCGCCGGCACGAAGCCGCGTAGGCAGGTCAAAGCCCGCCGAGATCGTCCGGCACGTTGCCGAACCTTCGCAGCAAATGGGCATCGCCGAACTCGCCGATCATCGGATCGCCGGTGCGGCTGAAGGCGATCGCGCCGATGCTGCCGGGAAGCCGCGACATTGTCTCGGCGCGCCGCAGCGCCGTCGTGGCGCTCTGGCATTCCTCCGCGTTGCCCGCGACCATCTCGCCGCTCTCGTCGCGCATGAACGGCAATGCGACGTAATAGGTGACACTGGCCATCGCTTCGCTCCCTGCGAAAGGTTCAGGCGGCGGTGCTCCTCGAATGTGCTGACGTCTCTTGTCTTGACGCGTTTTCTTCACGCGAACCGGTAACCACTTCGCTCGAAAACGCTATGTTGGGGACGCATCCGGCAGCCACCGCCGCCTGCAGTTCGGCAAGCTCGATCTCGAGATATTCGTTCGCCATGATCAGCGCCTTGATGGTCGAGCGCAGGTTGCCGTCGCACATGGCGATGGCCTGGTCGCAGGCCTGCTCGTAACGGCGGCTGTCGGAAAACGCGGCGGCGGACATGGCGAAAACTCCGGGGCTGGGTGTTTCTTATGTTCCCTTTTTGTTCTCTCGGAGTCAAGGCGGATTCTGCGGAACGATCCTGTCCCGGCCGCGTTAACGGCATGCTTGTACAGACTTCCACCACCTACTTGGGCCCCGGTTCGCGGAATGCGAGCCGGGGCCTTTTGTTGCTCCGCCGGAGTTCCTGTGGACAACGGGGACAAGCGATCCCCCATGTCGGGCGCGCAACCCCACGGCCGGCCGGACACCGCGCTCAGGCAATGATGTCGGGCGTGATCTGGTCCTCGATGAAGGCGATGCGGTCGCGTAGCAGCAGCTTGCGCTTCTTCAGGCGCTGCAGGCGCAGAAGATCGGGCGCCGGCGACTGATGCAGGGCATCGATCGCCGCATCGAGGTCGCGGTGCTCCTGCTGCAGCCGGGCAAGCTCGGCCTGGAGTTCGCGCTCATCTTCGTCGGTCATGGTGTGTGTTAACTAATAAGCACGATGAGGTTGTGAACGGTCCCGCGGCCGAGGCTCACGCAAATATCGTCCTTGCCGCCAGCGGGCGCAAGCTGACCGGGTTCCCTGGTCACGTTTGGTTACAGATAACTCCGAAAAAATTGACGATGGCGGATTCCCGATTTCCGTCGACAGATTCACCGTCTGGTGTACACTTCGTCGTCCGGATCGAATCTGAGGTTTCCACCGAGGAGGAATGCGAATGGCAATACAGGCCCATCTCGTTGAACTGGAACGCAAACACAAGCTTCTCGAAACTGAACTACACGAAGCGTTGCTCCACCTCAGTACAGATGACCTGGAAATCGTCGAGTTGAAGCGTCGAAAGTTGATGGTCAAGGACCAGATCGAGCGGTTGAGGCATACCGCCGAAGAAACGGTTCACTAGCCGGCGTCCTCATAACAATTCGCAACAACACCGCCCTCGCTTCCGGATGAGCCCTACGCTCATCCGTGCGGGGGCTTGTTATTTTTGGGCTCTTTCTTGCCGTCAGATATTCACGCCGGCCATGCCGGCGACATGGTCTGCGATCGCCAGCGATGACGTCAGGCCCGGCGATTCGATCCCGAACAAGTTGATCAGGCCGCTCACGCCGTGCTCGGCGGACCCCTGCATCACGAAATCCTGCCGCGCCACCGCGGGCGGCACGATCTTCGGGCGGATGCCCGAGTAGCTCGGCATCAGCGCGCCATCCGGCAGCGACGGCCAGTATTTGCGGATCGCCGGATAGAAGCGCGCCGCACGCGCGGGATCGACGGCATAGTCGATGGTTTCGATCCACTCGACGTCGGGGCCGAACCGCGCCTGGCCGGCCATGTCGAGCGTGAGGTGCACGCCGAGGCCACCGGGCTCCGGCACGGGATAGATCAGGCGCGAAAACGGCGCCCGCGCGTTGCAGCTGAAGTAGTTGCCCTTGGCGAGATAGGCCGCGGGGATTTTCCCGACCGGCATGCCCTGGATCGCGCGCGCCACGGCCGGCGCATTGAGCCCGGCCGCGTTGACCAGCAGGTCGCAGGCAAGCGTCATCGGCGCGGCGCCCCCGGCCTCGAGTTCAATCCGTCCCGCCGCGGCTTTCGCACGAAGGATCGGGGTGTGGAATGCGAAGGCCGCGCCGGCAGTTTCCGCCTCGCCGCGCAGCGAGAGCATGTAGGCGTGGCTGTCGATGATCCCGGTCGAGGGTGAGAGCAGGGCGGCGTCGCATTTCAGCGCAGGTTCGAGCTCGCGCGCGGCCTCGCCCGGCAGCATCTGCATGTCCGCGACGCCATTGGCCTCGGCGTGCTTGCGGATGTCAGCGAGCTTGGCGGTCTCTTCCGGCGTGGTGGCGACGATCAGCTTGCCGCAATTCCGGTAGGGTATGCCGTGTTCCCCGCAGTAGCGGTACAGCGCGTGCTTGCCCGCGACGCACATCCGCGCCATCCAGCTGCCGGCGGGATAATAGATCCCGGCATGAATCACCTCGCTGTTGCGCGAGGAAGTTACGGTGCCGATGCCTTCGGCCTCTTCCAGCACGACCACTTCGCGGCCGGCCAGCGCCAGCCGGCGGGCCACCGCCAGGCCGATCACGCCGGCCCCGACAATGACGCACTCAACCTTGTCCATGAGCAGCCGAAACCCGGAATATTGCCGCCGGCGCTGGCCGCGTCAGCCGCAGGTTTTTAACCACTCGTTAAGCATCGCCTGCCGCCAAGTCCTTGGTTTGTCAGGCAGCGCCACCCGAGCCAAGCATTAGTGAAGCATTAATCATGTCAGGGCAATTGCCGTAATTTGAGTCACATTTTGGGGTTGCAAGGGTACGCGTTTACCCGATCCAAACCCGCCAAAGCCGAAACTCCGGCGCTGAAATGCGTTAGGTGACTGATGGCTGGCAAGAATTGGCAGGCAGGCAGCAAGACTTCTCTTGCCACGGCCGTCGTGTGCCTGGTCGCCAGCGCGGCGCCGTCGGCACGGGCTGCGACCTCCGGCTTTCAGCCGTCCAGCTATATCGGTCCGCTCGATCCCAACATGATCTGGGAAATCCTGATCGGCAGCATCGTCGTCGTCTCCTTCCTCGGCGCGGTCGCGATCTGGGTAGTCTCGGCGCTGCGCAGGGCCCGTCGCTCGCAGCTGCGGCGCAACGCGTTCATCAGCACGGCGCTGAACCAGCTCAACCAGGGCGTGGTGATGGTCGACCCGCGCGGCAAGGTCATCTTCTGCAATGACCAGTATCTCAATCTCTACGGCCTGACCCGCGCCGACGTGCCGCGCAACATGACCGGCGAGGAGCTGCTGGAGATGCGGCGTACCCGCGGCGTGCTGCAGGGCTCCGACGACGAATTCTACACGCGCGCGGCGACGCCCGAGGGCCTGATCACGGAGCTGCCCGACGGCCGCTCGGTGCTGGTGAAGTATTTCGTGCTGCCCAATGGCGGTTCGGTCGCCACCCATCTGGACTGCACCGAGCAGCGCAAGCTCTCGAAGAAGCTTTCGTCGACCACCCAGTTCCTGGAATCCGTTCTGGACAACGTGCCGGTCTGCGTCGCCGCCAAGAACATCGAGGACGGCCGCTACATCTTCGCCAACCGCGCCTTCGAGCGCTTCTCGCGCTTCTCGCGCGACCACATCGTCGGCAAGCGCGCCGAGGAGATTTTCAGCGCGAGCACTGCGGCTGCCATCGTCAAGGCCGACGAGGCCGCACTGGTGGCGCCGGAGGGCTATCACCGCAACGAATTCCTGGTCGAGCGCGGATCGCAGCAGCGGGTGCTCGCCTCCAACCGTGTGGTGGCGCGCAACGAGAAGGGCGAGCCGGAATTCCTGATCGCGCTGTTCGACGACGTCACCGACCGCCGCTCGCTGTCGCGCGAGCTGGAGAACACCAAGAAGTTCCTCGAGCTCGTGGTCGACAACATACCGGTCGCGCTGATCGTGGAGGCCGTCAAGGACGGCAAGTATCTGCTGGCGAACCGCAGCGCCGAGACCATCCTCAACCGCCGCCGCGAGGATGCCACCGGCCTCACCGCAACCGACATCTTCAACCCGCGCGAAGCGAAACTGATCGTCGCGCGCGACGAGGCGGCGATCAAAAAGCGCGGCATGCTCGCCGAAGAGCATCCGATCTCGACCAAGGACGGGCTGCGCCTGTTCCTGACCCGCCGCATGACCGTGCTCGACGATACCGGCGAGCCGCAATACCTGATCAAGACCCACGAGGACGTCACCGACCGCCGCCAGACCGAATCGCGGATGGCGCACATGGCCTATCACGACGGCCTCACCGACCTGCCGAACCGCGCCGCTTTCCTGCAGGCGCTGGCGCAGATGATCGAGGCCTGCTCCGGGACCGACGAGGAGTTCGCCGTGCTCTGCGTCGACCTCGACGGCCTCAAGGAAATCAACGACGTATTCGGCCACGCCACCGGCGACAAGGTGCTGATCGAGGTCGCGCGCCGTCTGCAGGACACCGCCCGTGGCGGCGTGGTGGCGCGGCTTTCCGGCGACGAATTTGGCCTGATCATCGACGGCAAGCAGCCGGAAGCCGGCATGGCGCTGGCCGCGCAGCTCGCCGAGGCTTTGGCCCGGGAGTTTTCGATCGACGACAAGGCGGTGCGCACCGGCGTCACCACCGGCATCTCGGTATTCCCGCACAACGGTTCGGACGCCGCCGCGCTGCTCGCCAATGCCGGCGCGGCGTTGTTCCGCGCCAAGCAGAAGTCGCGCGGCAGCATCGGCGTGTTCGAGCCGGAGATGGACCAGCAGATCCGCGACCGCCGCGTCTTGCACCAGGATCTGTCGGTTGCCATCAAGAACGGCGAGTTGTCGCTGCACTACCAGCCGCAGGCCGCCTCGGGCGATGCGGTGGGCGCCACCAAGGTGGTCGGCTTCGAGGCGCTGGCGCGCTGGATGCATCCGCTGCGCGGCTTCGTCTCGCCCGCCGACTTCATCCCGATCGCGGAAGAGAGCGGCCTGATCGTCGAGATGGGCCAGTGGATCCTGCGCGAGGCTTGCCGGGAGGCTGCATCCTGGCCGGTGCCGCTGCAGATCGCCGTCAACCTGTCGCCGGCGCAGTTCATGCACGGCGACGTCGTCAGCGTCGTGCACGCGATCCTGCTGGAGACCGGATTGTCGCCGGGGCGGCTGGAACTCGAAATCACCGAGGGTGTGCTGATCGAGGATTTCGACCGCGGCCTTGCGCTGCTGCGGCGTCTGAAGGCGCTCGGCGTACGCATCTCGATGGACGATTTCGGCAGCGGCTATTCGTCGCTCAGCTATCTGCAGGCGTTCCCCTTCGACAAGATCAAGATCGACCGCGCCTTCGTGGTCAATCTCGGCAAGAACCCCCAATCGGCCAACATCGTGCGGGCGGTCATCGATCTCGGCCATGGCCTCGACATGTCGATCGTCGCCGAGGGCGTGGAGACGGCCGAACAGCTCGCCTTCCTCGCCAGCGAAGGTTGTGACGCGGTGCAGGGCTATCTGCTCGGCAAGCCGGCGCCGATCGGCCAGTACGCCGCCCTGGTCGGTCGCGACAACGCCATGGAGCCCGCGCGCAAGACCGGGTAAGAGGTGATGGAGCGCGTCCCATTCCTGTTCAGCGTAGCGTATGGCGGACTACGATCTTGCAATCCTCGGCGGCGGCCTCAACGGCGCCAGCGTGGCCCGTGACGCCGCCGGACGCGGCCTTCGCGTGCTCCTGGTCGAGCAGGGCGATCTTGCCGGCGGCGCCTCCTCGGCCTCGCCGCGGCTGATCCATGGCGATCTGGCGAGGCTCGAGCGGCGGGACTTCCGCCGGGTACGGGCCGCCCTGGCCGAGCGCGACGTCTGGCTGCGCATTGCGCCGCATCTGGTGCGCCCGATGCGCTTTGCGATTCCCGCCCATTCCGACGAGCGGCCGCCCTGGGTGCTGCGGGCCTGGCTGTGGCTGTACGACCGGCTGGGCGCGCGGAGGCCGCTGCCGCCTTCCGGAACGGTCGATATCACCCATCATCCGGCCGGCGATGCGTTGAAGCGGCCGTTCGGGACCGCCTTCGAGTATTCCGACTGCATCGTCGACGACACCCGCCTGGTCGTGCTTTCGGCGCTCGATGCCGCCGAGCGCGGCGCTGCGATCTGCACCGGGGCCCGCTGCGTGCGCGCCGATCGCGGCGAGGTCTGGCGGCTGGCCATCATCGACCGCGGTCATCGCCGCATCGCGACCGCGCGGGCGTTGGTCAACGCCACCGGCGCCTGGACGGCGTCCGTCGCCGACACCGTGCTGCGCGTGCCGGCCCCGCCGCTGGCGACCGCCCAGATCGGCCAGATCGTGGTGAAGCGGCTGTTCGACAGCGACAATGTCTACGTCTTCCAGAACCACGATCGCCGTCTGATCTTCGCCAGCCCCTATGAACGCGACTTCACCCTGATCGGCAGCATCGGTCATCCCTTCAAGGGCGATCCGGCCGTGGTCGCGATGGCGGCGGGCGACGTCGCCTATCTCTGCGATGCCGCCAACCGCTATTTCCGCGAGCGGGTGGAAACCGCCGACGTGGTGCGCACGGTATCCGGCGCCAATTCGGTGGTCGGTCGCGGCGCCCAGGCGCTGCGGCGCGACGGCGTGCTGAGCTTCGATGCCAGGCGCGGCAAGGCGCCGCTGGTGACGATCTTCGGCGGCGACATCACCACGGCCCGGCTGCGTGCCGAACGCGCGGTGTCGCAGCTTTCGAAATTCTATCCGATGTCGCCGCGCTGGACCGCGACGGCGCCGCTGCCCGGCGGTGATTTCGACTGGGCCAAATTCGAGGACGAGGTCGAGAGCGCGCGCGAGCAGTGGCGCTTTCTGTCCGAGAACCAGGTGCGGCGCATGGTCTCGGCCTACGGCTCGCGGCTCGCCACCATCCTCGGCGATGCCAGGTCGAAGGACGATCTCGGCCCCGCGTTCGGGCCGGACCTGACGGGTGCGGAAGTGCGCTATCTCATGACCAGGGAATGGGCACGTTTTCCTGACGACGTGCTGTGGCGCCGCACGAAACTCGGCCTCACCATGCCGGCCGCCGACCGCGAGAGGCTCGCGGCGTTCATGGCGAGCGGGGCCTAGTGGTTCGATCAATTGGAGCCCGGCCTTCCGGATGGATCGCGCGCAGTGTGCCGGATGGCATGGATGACGATCTCTTCTTTCGAGACCTCGTAAAAGACAAGGAAGGGATAGGGCGCCATCGTCAGGCGGCGGATCGTGGGATCAGACGTCCGAACGCCGATATTTGGGTATGTCGGGAGCAAATCGATGACGTGCTGAATTCGGCGCTGAACGCGTTCAGCGCCTTGCGGTGAGTTGGCACCAATGTATTCGAGGATCGAACTAAGGTCGGCAAGCGCCGCGTGAGTGTAGCGGAGCCTCACAGTCCGTGTTTCGCCCAAACGGCGCGGACTTCCTCGTCCGTTGCAAACTCGCCGCGGGCGGCCGCCTCCTTTGAGCGGGCGATCGCTGCACGCTCATCGTTCGTTAGAGCGACCGGAGGCGCTTCATCGGCACCTGCAAGTTGAAGCATTACCCGAGCGATGTCGTCCTGGGCGTCGGATGGAAGGCTTCGGGCGATCTCGACCGCCTGGTCCAACAGCTTGGTCATAGACGTACAATACGCCGTTTCAGCTCCCTGGCGAAGCAGATTTTTCCTCCCGCACATCCGTCGGCGTGGCGTCGAAATGGCGGCGGAAGGCGCGGTTGAAATAGGAGATGTCGTTGAAGCCGCTGGCTTGCGCGATCTGGGCGATGGTCAGGTGCGCGTAACGGGAATCGCGCAGCATGCGGCGCACCCGGCTCAGCCGCTCGCCGAGCACGAACGAGGTGAACGAGGTTCCTTCCTGCTCGAACAGCTTTCGCACATAGCGCGAGGAGATGCCGTGCCGGCCGGCGATCAGTTCCGACGACAGCTCGCTGCTGCCGAGCATCGACATGACGTCGGTTTTCAGCGCCTTCAGCCGCGCCGCCTTGGCGCCGCCGAGCGTCGTCTGCGCCTGGTCGCCGCGCGCGCCGAGTACCAGCGCAACGAGGTCGAGAATATGGGCGGAGACCGAGCGGGCGACTTCCGGATGGGAAAGCTCGTCGGCGGCCACCACAGTGTCGAGATATTTGATCAGCAGGCGCAGCGCCGGATCGTCGGCGGGAATCGGCTGGTCGAACGCGGCGGCATAGTCCGGCGCGAGCTCCGCGATCGCAGTGCGCGACATGGCCAGCGTGATGTAGCTCTCGTCGTCGGTCGGCGTGCGGACGGAAGGGGCGACTTCCGGCAGCACGCCGGCGCTGCCGGTCGACTCGTCGCCGAGCTCTCGGCTGAACTGGATGGCGGAAGCCTCGCCCGACCGCAAAATGCTCACCGCGATGACGTCGCTTGCGTCCTTGAGCAGTTCGCGCGTGACGCGCTGATGCGCCGGCGAGCGCGAGCCGGATGCGATGGCGACGTTGGGCAGCAGGTTGAACGTCACATCGGCGTGAAACGGTTCGTCGGTGAGCGGCTCGACGTCAGCCTGCGCGATGCCGCGTCCGAAGGTTTCCCGCCACAGGGCAAGCCGCCTTCGATCCGGTGACATATCCGTCGAAATCTGAACGCGGCGCGCTTGTCCGTCCTGCATCGGTCCCCCCGATCGGCGATTAACTCCAGCCGATAGTCGCGCCCGGCAAGGAACGCGTTCACATCCGGAGTGAGAAAATTTTGGGGATTTGGGATGGTTCGGACCGTCGGCGGCGCCTGCCGCAGGCTGCCGGCCTGTTGAGCCCCCGCCGATCCGTCGCTAGCTTGCGGGCTCGACGGGGCCGGGCAGGGACATGGCTGAGGAACAAGCAAACAGCGAGGCGGTGGGCGCCGGGCCGGAAGGCGTCGAGCCTGCGAAGCCGGACGCGGTATCCGCCGTATTGGTCAAGCCCGAACTGCAGCTCGATCCTCCGCTGCTGCGCATCGAGGGCGTGGCAAAGAAATTCGGCAATTTCCGCGCGGTCGACCGCGTCACGCTCGACATCCGCGCCGGCGAGTTCTTTGCGCTGCTCGGCCCGAGCGGTTGTGGCAAGACCACGCTTTTGCGCATGATTGCCGGCTTCGAGACGCCGGACGAGGGGCGCATCCTGCTGGGCGGCCGGGACATCGCGCCGGTGCTGCCGCACGAGCGTCCCGTCAACATGATGTTCCAGAACTACGCGCTGTTTCCGCATCTGTCGGTCGGGGACAACATCGCCTTCGGGCTGAAGCGTGCCGGCATGGCGAAGGCCGACATCAGGACCCGCGTCGCCGAGATGGTGGCGCTGGTCAAGCTCGAGGGGCTCGAGAAGCGCAAGCCGGACCAGCTTTCCGGCGGGCAACGGCAGCGCGTGGCGCTGGCGCGTTCGCTGGCGCGGCGGCCGCAGGTGCTGCTGCTCGACGAGCCGCTCGCTGCGCTCGACAAGAAGCTGCGCAAGAGCACGCAGGCCGAATTGATGGAGCTGCAGCGTCGCCTCGGCATGACCTTCATCGTCGTCACCCACGACCAGGAGGAGGCCATGACCATGGCGGACCGGATCGGCGTGATGGACGCCGGCCGGCTCGAGCAGGTGGCAAGCCCGCGCGACCTCTATGAGACGCCGGCCTCGCGCTGGATCGCCGAGTTCGTCGGCGACATCAACCTGTTCGAGGGCCAGGTCGGCGCCGTCGAGGCAGGCCGCCTTGCGATTGCGACCCGCGATGCGGGCACGGTCTACGTCGCCGAGCCGCGCACGCCGCCGGGCAGGAACGTCGTCAGCGTCGCGATCCGGCCCGAGAAGGTGAAGCTGTCGCGCCGCGCGCCGGCCGCGGAAGGGACCAGCGCCCGCGCCTTCAACTGCCTGGAGGGCGTCATCACCGAAATCAGCTATCTCGGCGGGCTCACCACCTACAAGGTCAGGCTCGATTCCGGCGCCATCGTGCGCTCCTCGATGGCGAACACCACGCGGATCGTCGATGCCTATACGGCGAGCCAGCGCGTGGTGGCGTGGTTCACGCCCGACGACTGCCTGGTGCTGGAACAATGAGCGCGCGCCGCATCTTTGCACGCCCCGCGCGCCATGCCGCGATCGCGCCATACCTGTGGATGGTGCTGTTCTTCCTGGTGCCGTTCGGCTTCGTCTTGAAGATCGCGCTGTCGCAGACCGCGATCGCGCAGCCGCCCTATGTGCCGCTGTTCGATCTCTGGGGCGGGCGCGAGGCCACCAGGGCCGCGCTCGATCAACTTACGCTCGACAATTTCAGGCTGCTGGTCTCGGACAATCTCTACATCCTGTCCTATTTGCGCAGCCTGACGGTCGCGCTGGTCTCGACCGCCATCCTGCTGCTGATCGGCTACCCCGTCGCGTACGGCATGGCGCGGCTGCCGCAGCGCTGGCAGGCAATCGCGATGATGCTGGTGATCGTGCCGTTCTGGACCTCGTTCCTGATCCGCATCTATGCCTGGATCAACATCCTGCAGCATGACGGGCTGCTCAACACGGTGCTGCTGAAGCTGCACCTGGTCTCGGCGCCGCTGGTGTGGCTCTCCACGGATACGGCGATGTACATCGGCATCGTCTATTCCTATCTGCCGTTCATGATCCTGCCGCTGTTCGCGACGCTGGCCAGGCAGGATCCGGCGCTGCTGGAAGCCGCCGCCGATCTCGGCGCCTCGCCGCGGCAGGCGTTCTGGCAGGTGACAGTGCCGCTGTCGCTGCCGGGGGTCGGGGCCGGCGCGCTGCTCTGCTTCATCCCCATCGTCGGCGAGTTCGTCATCCCCGACCTGCTCGCGGGCTCCGGCGCGCAGATGATCGGCCAGACCCTGTGGAGCGAATTCTTCACCAACAAGGACTGGCCGGTCGCCTCTGCCGTCGCGATCGTTCTGCTGGTGCTGCTGGTCGCTCCGCTGCTGCTCTACGAGCGCCTGCAGCATCGCCAGCTGGAGGCGCGCTGATGGCCTCTAGGAAGATCAACCGCATCACGCCGTTCAACGTCACCGCGCTCGCGCTCGGCCTTGCGTTCCTCTATCTGCCGATCGTCATCCTCGTGATCTACTCCTTCAACGCCTCGCGGCTGGTGACGGTGTGGGGCGGCTGGTCGCTGCGCTGGTACACCGAATTCTTCAACGATCGCGCGATGCTGGATGCGGCCTGGATGAGCCTGCGCGTCGCGGCGGTATCGGCGACGATCGCCACCGTTCTCGGCACGCTCGCCGCCGTGGCGCTCACCCGCGGCGAGCGCTTTCGGGGCCGCACGCTGTTCTCCGGCATGCTCTACGCGCCGCTGGTGATGCCGGAAGTGATCTCCGGCCTGTCGCTGCTGCTGTTGTTCGTCGCGCTCGACGCCGGCCGCGGCTTCTGGACCGTCACCATCGCCCACACCACGCTCACCATGTGCTTCGTCGCCGTTGTGGTGCAGTCGCGCCTCGGCTCGATCGACCGCAGCCTGGAGGAAGCCGCCATGGACCTCGGCTGCAATCCGCTGCGCGCCTTCCTGTCGGCGACCTTGCCGCTGATCGTCCCCTCGATCGCCGCAGGCTGGATGCTCGCCTTCACGCTCTCGCTCGACGACGTCGTGATCGCGAGCTTCACCACCGGCCCGGGTTCGGCGACGCTGCCGATCCGCATCTATTCCGAGGTGCGGCTCGGCGTGAAGCCAGAGATCAACGCCATCTGCACCATGGTGATCGCGCTGATCGCCGTCGTCATCACGGTTGCGTCGTTTGCCTCGAAGCTGTCGCGCACGCAGGGCGGGAACGCCGTGCCGCTGTGAGCCGAACCGCTCGCCGGCCAGGGCTCGTACGCAGCGACCAGTTGTCTGGTCCCTTTGACGAAAATCAAGTTTTATGCGACCATTTGGCCTATTGGTGCCGAGTTTGGGTAATTTTGTGAGTTTCCCATCATGGCAATGCGCCTGTTTGCGCCGCAATTCCTCATCCTCTGGGCCTTTGTGGCCTCCGTCATCGCTGTTCATTTCAGGGGCAAGGTTCGGCTCGGCTTCTGGCGCCAGCTCACCGACCACTCCACCATCATGGCGCCCTACAATGTGCTGATGTACCTGTTCTCGGCGGTCCCGAACCGGCCGATCCTGGATGAGGAATTAATCCCGGATCTCGAGAAGCTGCGCGATAATTGGCAGCCGATCCGCGACGAGGCGCTGGCGCTGTATGCGCAGGGACAGATCAAGGCGGCGGACAAATACAATGACTGGGGCTTCAATTCCTTCTTCCGCACTGGGTGGAAGCGGTTTTACCTGAAATGGTACGGTGCGCCGCTGCCGTCGGCGCTCGCCAATTGTCCGAAGACCGTTGAGCTGCTGAATTCGATCCCGGGCATCAAGGGCGCGATGTTCGCCAACCTGCCGCCGGGCGGCAAGCTGGTGCAGCATCGCGATCCCTACGCCGGGTCGCTGCGCTATCACATGGGACTGGTGGTACCGAAATCGCCCGGCGAGTGCCGGATCGTCATCGATGGCGAACCGCACTACTGGTACGAGGGCAAGGGCTTGCTGTTCGATGAGACCTATCTGCACTACGCCGAGAACACGACCAGCGACGACCGCATCATTTTGTTCTGCGACGTGGAGCGGCCGCTGCGTACCCGTGCGATGACCGGGGTCAACCGCTGGGTCAGTAAACACATCATCAACGAGAGCGCGACCCAGAACGAGGAGGGCGAGCGGATCGGCTGGATCAACCGGATTTTCGGCTATGTGTATCATGTGCGGCTGCTCGGCAAGCGGATGAAGGCCTGGAACAAGCGCGTCTACTACGCAGTGAAGTACTTGCTGGTCGGCGGCATCCTTGCCGCTTTTCTGGCGACGGCGTTCGTTTGAAACAGTCGGCAGTTCCGCTTCCGACAGTTGATGAATACCCGACCTGGAGTGTGATCCGGACAAGCGTGAAGCGGTTTTCCGAGAGGCGGCCTCGGGCCTGACCCGAGGGATCAAAGCTCAAACGACAACCCAAGGGCATCGGGGACTAGTTCGGCTTGACCGCCTCGACTGAGGCCGGAGCGGGCGCGCGCAGGCCGCCGCCGGTGAAGCGCTCGATCACCGATTTGACGGCGTCGCGGGTCCTCTTGTCCTTCACCGCATCGAGCAGCGGCGCGGTCGCCGGCGAGCGCCGGATCAGGCTTTCGGGATCGGGAAAGATCAGCGGATCGTCCCACGGGCCCTGCACGACAAAGGGCAGCTCAAAACTGCCGCCGCCACCCGCTACTGCGATCAGGCTGGCGACGCCCTTGAGGTCGTATTCGCGCGCCGGCACCGATGCGGTTCCGGTCAGCGTGAGGCGCGAGGTCGGGCTCTCGACCCGGACATCCTCGGCGGTGGCAATGCCGTCGGCGAACTTCAGGGAGACGGTGAGGTTGTCAAAGGGCGTCGCGCCCTGTCGGAAATTGCCGGCGCCGGACAGCGGCCGCCGCTCCAGCCGCTTCAGCAGCTGCTCGACGTTGAAACCCGAGATCGCACCGTCATGGGCGGTGAGCGTAGCCGTGCCGTCGAGCGATGATGCCAGCCCGAACGGGCTCGAGCCGGAGGCCACCAGCGAGACGTTGAGGTTGCCGCGGCCGGAGAGCTTGTTGATGCCGAACAGCTCGCTGGCAGCGGACTGCAGGTCGACATCGATGAGCTGGAACTGGGCGCGCACATCGGCGACGGTGTCCGCACGCAAGATGCCGAGCGAGCCCCTGGCGATGCCGCCATACATCTGCGCCTCGCCGACGCTGAGCGCCAGTGCGCCGTTGCGCAAGTTGGCGCCGAAGGCAGTGCGGCCGAGCCTGGTCGCCCCCACCGTCACCCGGGCGGCCGACAGCCGCATGTCGAGGTCGGTTGCCGACAGCGCATTGAGGTCGAACAACTGCCGATTCCAGTCGCGCGCACCCGATGCGATCAGGCGAACGGTGGAGATGTACGGCGTGAAGTCGAGGTTGCCCGCGGCGAGCGTCGCCTGCACGGTCTGGCGGCCGTTGTTGGCAAAGGTCATGACGCCCTCGGCGACATTGCCGTCGAGCTCGACATTGACGTTGGTGAGCGCGACCGAGCCGCCGACGACATTGGCGCGTGCCTTGAGCGCGAAACGGCCGAAGCCGCCGCCGGCCGGCGGCTGCTGTCCGGTCCAGCGCAGCGCGTTGCGCAGCGACATCGAATCGACGGTGACGGTGCCCTCCATCATCAGGCTGGTGCGGTTGGCCACCGCGCCGTCGAAGGCGAGCTTCAGCGGAGCTGAGGTGAGGCGTGCCTTTAGGCCGGAGCGTTCGCCCGAAAGCAGCGCCACGAAATCGCCGGCGCTGACCGAGCCGTCGATGCGCTCGCCGCGCCAGTCGAACTGCCCGGTCGCGGCAAACGAGCGCGAGATCGAGGGCCAGGCCAGCGAGAGGTCGATGTCGGTGAGCGTCTCGGCTGACTTGCTGGCCGCATCCTGGTATTTCAGCACGCCGTCCTGGATGCGGATTTCCGAGAACGACACCTGGTTCTCCGCGCCGGGCTTCATCGTCCTCGCGATGGTTTCGACGAACGGCGTCCAGTTGCTGTCGCCGTTGCCGTCGCGCACCACGCGGATGGTCGGCCGCAGCATCATCACGTCGGAGATTTCGAACCGCCGCAACAGCAGCGGCAACAGCCGCAGGTTCGCGGTCAGCACGTCGACATGCAGCGCCGGCTCGTCGCTCATCCCGCCCTTGAGGCCGACGTCGTGGAACGAGACGTAGCTGGCGGGAAACACCGAAATGTCGATTGATCCCTTGACGACGAGATCGAGACCGGTGACGGCGCGGATCTGCGCCTCGACCGATTTCTGCAGCGCGTCGCGGTTGAGGAACCAGGTCGTCGCGATCAGGCACAGCACGGCCACGCCGAAGAATGCCGCAACCGGCATCCCGAGGCGCTTCATTCCTTGGGCCATCGTCAATGCCATGATCCAGCGAACAGGTCTTGAGGTTGTCTGGTGAAAAATGTCGGGCGCCGCGCCAAATGAGCCCAAGCCTACTGAGGACAAGCCTACCCGGTCCAAGCCTACCCGCCCGCGCCAACGACGGTAACTTGATGGGTTTTCTTGTCTGTTTCAAGGCCGTACTGACGCGGGAACGGGCATTTGCCCGTCATTGACGCGCTGCGAAGAATTCGCCTAATAATCGCCCCAATAAAGCGGCCCGAGCGCGCGATCCGGAAACGCGGTTTCCGGACGGGTCATGCGCCGGACGCGGAAAAAAGCTCCCCTCCATCAGGTCATTTCCCATGAACAAGGTCTATCCCGACGCCAAGTCGGCTCTGTCAGGCATTCTCAAGGACGGCATGATGGTCATGTCGGGCGGCTTCGGCCTGTGCGGCATTCCCGAGCACCTGTCGGATGCGATCCGCGACTCCGGGGTCAAGGGTCTCACCTTCATCTCCAACAATGCCGGCGTTGACGGTATCGGGTTGAGCCGCCTCCTGGAGACGCGGCAGATCAAGAAGATGATCTCGTCCTATGTCGGCGAGAACAAGCTGTTCGCGCAGCAATACCTCGCCGGCGAGCTCGAGCTCGAGTTCAACCCGCAGGGAACCCTGGCCGAGCGTATCCGTGCCGGCGGGGCTGGCATTCCGGCCTTCTACACCAAGACCGGCGTCGGCACGCTGATCGCCGAGGGCAAGGAAGTGAAGGAGTTCGACGGCGAGAAGTACATCATGGAACGCGGCCTGTTCGCGGACCTTGCCATCGTGCATGCCTGGAAGGGCGACACCGCCGGGAACCTGATCTACCGCAAGACCGCGCGCAACTTCAATCCGATGATGGCGACCGCCGCGAAGATCACGGTCGCCGAGGTCGAGCACCTCGTGCCGGCCGGCGAGCTCAATCCGGACCACATCCACACGCCGGGCATCTTCGTCAAGCGCATCGTCGAGGTCGGCACCGCGAAGAAGCACATCGAATTCCGCAACACGCGCCCGCGGCCCGCCGCGTAATGCGCGCATGATCCGGAAAAGTGGGAACCGGTTTTCCGATCAGATCATGCGCCACTAGAGAATCGACAGGAGAATCAACATGGCCTGGACCCGTGAACAGATGGCAGCGCGCGCCGCCAAGGAATTGCGCGACGGCTACTACGTCAATCTCGGCATCGGCATTCCGACGCTGGTCTCGAACTACATCCCCGACGGCATGGATGTGAACCTGCAGAGCGAGAACGGCATGCTCGGCATGGGCCCGTTCCCCTACGAGGACGAGGTCGATCCCGACCTCATCAACGCCGGCAAGCAGACTGTGAGCGAACTGCCCTCCACCAGCTATTTCTCTTCGGCGGACTCCTTCGCCATGGTGCGCGGCGGGCATATCGATCTCTCCATCCTCGGCGCGATGCAGGTGGCGCAGAACGGCGATCTCGCCAACTGGATGATCCCCGGCAAGATGGTGAAGGGCATGGGCGGCGCCATGGACCTCGTGGCCGGCGTCAAGCGCGTCGTCGTCGTGATGGAGCACTCCGCCAAGGATGGCGCGAAGCTGCTGAAGCAGTGCAACCTGCCGCTGACCGGCGAGCGCGTGGTCGACATGGTCGTCACCGATCTCGCCGTGTTCACCATCGACAAGCACGGCAAGGACGGCATGGCTCTGATCGAGCTCGCCGACGGCGTCACCCTCGACGAGGTCAAGGCCAAGACCGAGGCCGAGTTCCGCGTCGCGCTGAAGAACGCGTAGAACGCCGATGGGGCGGCCGTCTCCGACGATCCGCCCCGCGCGCCCCGACGACGCCCCGTTCATTGCCCGCAACATCCTGGCCTCGCAGCGCGGCCCACTGCAGCGCGGCTGGTTCGACATCGCGCTCGGCCGGGACGAGCCGCAATGCCTCGCCTTTGTCGAGCGGCTCGCGACCGCCAGGACGTCGTCGTGGTGGCACATCTCGCAATTCATCGTCGCGGAAGCGGACGGAGAGCATGCGGCATCGCTGTGCGCGCTGCCTGCCGCCGGCACTGACGATGCGGCAGAAGCGGCGCTGAAGGAAGCGGCGGCAGCCAGCGGGCTCGATCGCTCCGGGCTGAAGGCGATTTTTCGCCGCGGCGCCTACACGGACAGTTGCTGGATACAGGGCGGCGAGGGCGAGTGGCTGATCGAGCATGTCGCGACGCTGCCGGCCTATCGAGGACGTGGCCTGGTGCAGGCGCTGATCGGTCACGCGCTGGCCGCCGGAAAGCGCGCGGGCTTCGAGCGGGCCTCTATCTCGTTCCTGATCGGCAATGATGCCGCCGAGCGCTGCTACGCCAAGGCAGGTTTTGCCTTTGCCGAGGAGAAACGCGATCCGGCGTTCGAGGCCGTCACCGGCTCGCCCGGATTCCGGCGATTTGTGCGAGCGATCTAGCCATGGACAGATCGTCCGGTAACCCGCAGCGCGCCGTGTCGGCCGGACCGGCCGGACCGGTCGGGCCGGGCGAGCGCATCGATGGCATCGACGTCCTGCGCGGCCTTGCGCTGCTCGGCGTCCTCGTCATCAACACCGTGACCGAGTTCCGGGTTTCCATTTTCGAGCAGTTTCTTCCGCCCGCCGGGACGGAATCCGCCATCGACCGTTCGCTAAAGGCGTTTCTGGCGGCGGCCGTCGAGTTGAAGGCGCTTGCGCTCTTCTCATTCCTGTTCGGCGTTGGCCTCGCCATTCAGTTCGACCGGTTGGCCGGCAATCCGCGTCGCTTCATTCTCCTGGTGCGCCGGCTGGTCGTTCTGCTGGCGATCGGATTGGTGCACCTGTACCTGATCTGGAACGGCGACATCCTGGTCGCGTACGCCGTTGCGGGGCTTTTGGTGTTGCCCTTCCTGCTTGCGCCGCGATGGCTGGTTCTGATGGCCGCGGGCGTTGCCCTCCTCCTGTTCCTGATCTGGGTGCCGACCATGGTGCCATTTCCATCCGGTGGCTGGATTCGCTCACTCGTGTCCGAAGCCAACCGGGTGTACGGCACTGGCGGCTTCCTCGACGTGCTTGCATTCCGAGTTCGCGAGGTGTCGGACATCTTTCCGCTGCACGTGATGATCTTCCCTCGCACCATTGCGCTCTTCCTGCTTGGCGTGCTGGCCTGGCGCACCGGAATCCTGGCGCGGCCCGAGGCGCACAGGAAAGTCCTGCTCGGTCTGGCGGCCGGCGGATTGCTCGTCGGAACCGGTCTCACCGTGGCCGATCAGTGGCGCCTTGGCGGCGTCGTCCTCGCGCTGGGCTACGCCGCAATCGTGATCGGATGCATGAGCTTTTCGGTGGGGCGGAGGATGCTGGCTTGGGCGGCGCCCGTCGGACGGATGGCTTTTACCAACTACCTGACCCAATCCGTGATCCTCGGATGGATCTTCTACGGCTACGGGCTCGGGCTCTTCAACAGGCTAAGCGTGACTGCGGCGCTTGCGATTGCTCTTGCCCTGTACGCGGCACAGGTCCTGTCCAGCGTGTGGTGGCTGGGCCGTTATCGCTACGGTCCGGTCGAGTGGCTGTGGCGTACCCTGATGTATGGCCGGCGGCAGCCGATGGCGATTGCAGCGGCTTGAGGTTTCAAGCCGGCCCGGTCGGCACGTCCGAGAATCGCGTCAGCCAGGCTACCGGGCCGATGCTGGCGGCGACGATCAGGAGCGCCGCGAGCGCGCCTTCCTCGAAGCTGCCGCGGCTGGCGTACTGGTAGATCGAGGTGGCGAGCGTCTCGACATTGAGGGGGCGCAGCAGCAGCGTCGCCGGTAATTCCTTCAGGCAGTCCACGAACACCACGATCACGGCGCCGACCATGGCGGGGCGCAGCAGCGGCAAATGGATCAGCCGCATCGTGGTGCCCTGGCCGGCGCCGGCGGCGCGCGCGCTGTCGTCATAGTCGCGCGGAATCCGCTCGAAGCCCGCCTTGATGAAGCCGGTCGGCACCGCCAGGAAGCGGATGACATAGGCGATCACCACGGCGGCGCCGGAGCCGACGATAACCAGTCCCGGCAGCGAATGTCCGAGCCAGCCGGCAAGCGTGTTGAGCGCGTTGTCGACCGCGAGCAGGGGAGCGAGCAGGCCGATCGCCAGCACCAGTCCCGGCAGCGTGTAGCCGGTTTGCGCGATGTTCACGGCGACGATGCGCGGCATGCTCGGCCGCCAGCGCCAGGCCAGGATGGTCACGAAGCCGAGCAGCAGCGCGGCCAGCGTGGCGAGGCTGGCGAAGGCGACCGAGTTGAAGGCGTCGCGCCACAGCGTCATGTCGAAGTTGGCAAGCAGTCCGCGCTTGAAGCTCTGATGCGCGAGATACGACACCGGCACGAGAAATCCGAGCATGAGCGGCAGCAGGCAGGCCGCCAGCGCGCAAATCCCCCTGAATCCCGTCAACTCCGTCCGCGGCGTCAGCCGCGGGCTCTCCGCGGAGAATTCGGTCGTGACGTTGCGCCGTCCGTAGCGCTCGATCGCGATCAGCCCGGCCACGATTGCCAGCATCAGGCATGATATCTGGGCCGCGCCGGCGAGGCTTCCGCGGTTGAGCCAGGTCGTGAACACCGATACCGTGAGCGTGCGGACGCCGAGATACTCGCTGGCGCCGATGTCGTTGAGGGTTTCCAGCGACACCAGCGCGACGCCCACCGCCAGCGCCGGCCGTGCCATCGGCATCGAGACGCGCCAGAAGATGGTCCAGCGGCCGGCGCCCAGCGTCCGGGCGGCCTCGGCAAACTCCGCGCTCTGCAGCTGGAACATCGGCCGCGCGGAAAGGAAGACGTAGGGATAGAGCACCAGCGCGATCACGATGACGGCGCCGGGCAGCGAGCGCAGGTTTGGCAGCAGGCGCACCGCCTCCGGCAGCGGCAGCCAGGCTCCGAGCGCGTGGTGGACGAGGCCTAGCGGCTCGAACAAGTCGACATAGACGTAGGCCGCGAGATAGGTGGGGATCGCGAGCGGCAGCGGCACCAGCCACAGCAGAAGCGCCCGGCCGCGGAATTCATACAGCGAAATCAGCCACGCCGTTCCGGTGCCGATCGCAAGCGACAGCGCGGCGACGCCGCCGAGCAACAGTGCGGTATCGAGCAGGCTCTTCGGCAGCACGTATTCGATCAGCGGCTGCCATACGTCCGGGGCGGGCTGCATCGCCAGCGCGACGATCGAGATGACGGGGGCGGCCACCAGCATCGCGGTCGCGACCGCAATCGCTCCGGCCAGCCGCCCGGTCTGCGTCGTTCGAGTCACGTCGGCTCACATCGATGGGGCGCGGAAGGCCCATGCAGCATCATGCCCTCTCCCGGGCGGGAAAGGGCATGATGGCCGAACTGCTTTGCGCCCTTGTTGCGATCGATCAATTATCGAATCCGACCTTGTCCACCAGCGTGGCGGCGGCCTTGCGGCTCGCGATGATCTTCGCGATCGGCATCGGATCGGCGACGAGCTTGCCGTAACCGGCGATCGTCGGGTTGACGGGGACGCCGGCGCGGATCGGATACTCGTAGTTGGCGTCGGCGTAGATCTTCTGCGCCTGGCCGCCGACCAGCCACTCGATCAGCTTCAATGCGTTCGCCTTGTTCGGCGCGTTCCTGGCCAGCAGCACGCCGGAAAGATTCACGTGGGTGCCGCCGCCCTCGAAGGTCGGCAGGATCACCTTGGTGGCCTCCGCCCACGGCTTCTTTTCCGGATCGTTGTTCATCATCAGCGCCCAGTAATAGGTGTTGCCGATGCCGATGTCGCACTTGCCGGCCGCGACGTCTCGCGCAGCCTCGCGGTCGCCGCCGGAGGGCTTTTGCGCCAGATTGGCCTTCACGCCCTTCAGCCATTCCTCGGTCTTGGCCTCGCCGTGCCTGGCGAGGTAGGCCGCGAACAGTCCGTTGTTGTAGATGTGCTGGCCCGAGCGGATGCAGATCTTGCCCTTCCACTTGGGGTCGGCCAGCTCTTCGTAAGTGATCTTGTCCTGCTTGACGCGGTCCTTCGAGGCGTAGACCACGCGCGCGCGCATCGAGATGCCTGCCCACTGGCCGTCCGGATCGCGGTATTGCGGCGGCACGATCTCGTCGATCGCCACCGACTTGATCGGCTGGGTGACGCCGGCCTTCACGGCATCGTCGAGGCGCCCGAGATCGACCGTGAGCAGCACGTCGGCCGGGCTGTTGGCGCCTTCGGCCTTGATGCGCTGCTCGAGCCCGGAGCTTGCCGAGACGACGTTGACCTTGATGCCGGTGTCCTTGGTGAAGGCATCGAACAGCGGCTGGACCAGCTTGGTTTCGCGATAGGTGTAGACGTTGACCTCGCCGCCTTGGGCGCTGGCGGCAGTCGGGGCCAGCAACGCGGCCGAGGACGCGACCAGGCAAAGCACGGCCGCGGTTGCAGAGAGGGCACCAAGCTTGATCATCAAAGGCTCCGGCAGGGAATGTTGTGATGCCGCTGAGTAGCGCGACAGGCATGGCGTCGTCAGCGACGCGATGTCGCGAAAACGCTGATTTAGAGGGATTCAAAGCACCGAGTTTAGAGCGATTCCAGAAAAGGTGATTGTTTCGGCTGCGTCGCAGCCAGCGCCGGCGTGGTCGTCGCCATGCGTCCGGGATGCGCCGCGCGGCGCTCGGTCCGACGCCAGTCCATGGTGGTTATTTGAGCAGAAGCAGCCACAATAACCGTGCGACCGGTGCTATTCTCTGCGCCTGGTACGGCGCGGGATCTGGGCGGTGAGGCATGCGCGATATCCTGGAATACTGCATTGGCGGCGTTCGGCGGAACTGCGCCGCCGGCACCGAGGTTCTGAATGAAGGCGGCCGGACCGGGCATCTCTATGTCCTGATCGAGGGCCGGCTTGACGTGATCAAGGGCGATGCGGTGGTGGCCAGCATCGTCGAGCCCGGCGCGGTGCTCGGCGAAATGAGCGTCTTGCTCGACACGCCGCACACCGCGACCGTCCGCGCGGCGCAGGATTCGGCGATCTACGAGATCGACGATGCGGCTTCGTTCCTGCGACAGCAGCCGGCGGTGACGATCCTGATCGCGCGGATGCTGGCGCAGCGCCTCAACGTCGCCAATACCTATCTCGCCGACCTGAAGCGGCAGTATGCCGGCCATGGCACGCACCTCGCCATGGTTGGCGATGTCCTGCAGAGCATGGTCAACCTGCCGCCGTCGGAGGTTTCGCCAGGATCGGATCGGCAATCCGATCCAAGGCTGTGAGCCAAGGCGGGGGCTGCACGATCGGCGGCGCCGGCCGCATCAGCGGCGCCTCGAGGTCGATGTAGCGCGCATCGCCCGCCGGCAGCCAGAATGCTTTTGCCTCGTCGAGGTCGAGCACGATGTAGACCGGCGGCCGGCCGTGCTGCAGGCCGGTATTGAACACCCAGGTATCGCCGAGCCGGTCGTACCACGAGCCTTCGGCGATGAACGGCGATTGATGCACGTGGCCGGAGATCACCATCGAGGGCCGGTAGCGCGCGATCCACTGCACGAGGTCGACGTCGCCGAAGAAGCGCTTGCCGCCCCAGCTGGTCGGGGAGTCCGCGGGCGGCGCGTGATGCACCCAGATCCAGCGCTGCAATCGTCTGGTGGAGTCCTCACGCAGTTGCGCCTCAAGCCGCTGCTTGACCGTAGGTCCATCCCACCACGGGCACACCGTGAAGAAGGTGTCGCCGATGGCGAGGCTGTCGCCGTCGCAGGCAATGCCGAGCTCGCGCACCTCGCCGATCCAGCGCGCGACCTTCTCGCCGTCCGCGCTGCGCTCGTCGAGATCGTGATTGCCCGAGCACAGGATCACCCGGGTGATCCCGGACAGCAGCGAAAGATACTTCTTCACCACCACGATCTGGGCGCGGAAATCCACGAGCGAGCCGACGTCGAGCGCGTCGCCGGCGAAGACCACGAGATCGAACTTGGGCGCGGCCGCCAGCAGCCAGTCGAACTGCGGCAGGGAATAGTGCAAATCCGCGACAACCAGACAGCGCATCGCAATGCTCAAAAATGGCCGCGCCGGGGCGCGCGTGCATGCAATGCATACAAGAAACGTACCGGAAATGGAGTTTTCGGCGCGGCCTATCTTCGCAGGACGCTCGCAGGGGCACGGAAGAGGCCTAGCCTTGCGCGATATGCAGCGTCCCGGCGATGCGGCCGATCCACGACCGCGGCTCCCGCACCAGGCGGAAGCCGAGATTGTCCGGCGGCAAGCCGGCCATGCAGCCACCGCCGCGGGCGTCGCGGATGAAATCGGTAACGTAGGAGCGGTGCTGGCCCTCGACGACGCGGACGCCGCAGTTCGGCGTGGCCGATACGGTTTCGCCGGCATCGTCGAGCCGGTAGCGGGTGAAGCAGGTCGAGGTCCACTCCCAGACATTGCCGGCGAGGTCGGCAAGCCCGTTCTCGTTGACGCCGAAGCTGCCGAAGGCGCGCGTTTCGGGGTCGGTCGTACCGCGCTCGGATTCGCGCTCGTATTTTGCGATCCAGCGCTTCGACGGATCGTTGTCGTCGACGGGCAGTCCGTCGTCCTTGAACCTGCTGCCGGCGGCGAGCGCCCATTCCTCGTCGCTGGGCAGGCGATATTTCTCGCCGGTCTTTCGCGACAGCCACGCGGCATAGGCGTTGGCATCGTGCCAGTTCACCTGCACGGCAGGACGGTCGGCGGTGACGGCAACGCCACGATCGAGCGCGCGGCAGGCGCCGTCGTCGACGCAGGCCTGGTATTCGGCCGCGCTGACCTGGTGCTTCATGATGGCAAGCGGCCCGTCGAAGCTGATCCGCCTGAGCGGCGCCGCGGCCTGCTTGCCGTTGTGCGTGAAGTCGCCGGCAACGCGGTAGGCCAAATTGCCGGCGCGCACCTCCACGAGGACCTGTTCGGTGCCGCCGGCGCCGCCGCGAAAGCCGGCTTCCGACAGGAGGGGTGCAACCGCGAGCGGGCCGGCAAGTCCGGCGACGCAGGCGATAGCGAGCTTGAGCTTGAATGCGATTAGCATGGCGGTGCATTCGAGAGTGGGAAGAGGGCGCCGGCGCGTGGCGCCCTCGCGGTCAGTTGGTCGTCAGTTCGTCTCTAGTTCGTCTTGGCCGGCGGGATGTCCGCCGGGGCCTTCACCTGGGTCATCAGGTCGTCGTTCCACTTGCCCTCGATCTTGAAGTGGGCGGCGGCGCCGAGCTCGACGGCCTCGATCAGGTTGTGGTTGACATAGGCGTAGACGCCGGGCTGCAGGAACTTGTAGGTCGCAGCTCCCGCTGAGCCGCCGCGGATGAACCAGGTCTCGAGGCCGGTCTCCGGCGCATTGGAGAATTTTCCGGTCTCCCAGACATAGTCGCCATGGCCGCCGATCAGATGCGGACGGCTGTCGCGGTTGGCCTGCGAATGCACGATCAGCACGGTCTCGCCGACCTTGGCGGTCAGCGCATTCTTGCCGGTCAGCGCACCCACCTTGCCGTTGAAGACGACATGGGTCGGCGTCAGCTTGCGCATCACCTCGACGGTGTCGTTGTAGGCTTCGCCCGGCGAGTCATAGGCCTTGAAGTTGCCCTTCTCGTCGCGCGGCACATACAGGTCGAACTCGCCGATATAGTAGGCGCGGTCGTACTTGACCTGCTTGCCCTTGCCGTCGGTCAGGCCCTCGCGCGGCAGCACCATCACGGCGCCCGACATGCCGGACACGACGTGCCACGGGGTCATCGGACCGCCCGGCGCGCAGTGATAGACGAAGGTGCCGGTGCGCGTCGCCTTCCAGCGCAGCGTGACCTGCTCGCCGGGGTTGATCAGCGTCAGTTCGGCGCCGCCGCCGCCGCCGGTGGCGGAGTGGAAGTCGATATTGTGCGGCATCGAGTTCGAGGACGGGTTGACCAGCGTCAGCTCGACATAGTCGCCCTCGTGCACGACCATCATCGGGCCCGGCATCGAGCCGTTGAAGGTCATGGCCTGGAAGGTGGTGCCCTTCTCGTCGATGACGACCTTCTTCTCCTCGATGTTCATCGTGAACTCGATGATCTTCGGGCCCTGTTTGGTCGCTTGCTCGTGCGCGTGGATGAACGGCGGCGCCACCAGTTCGATCTTCTGGCGCGGCAGCTTGAGGTCGTCGGCTGCGCTGGCGGGCACGGACACGGCCAGCATCATGGCGGCAGCGGCTGCGCTCATTAATGCGGCTCTGCGGGTCAACATTGCAATGCTCCTTGGTTTCTGATTGCCGGAGCACCTTGCTGATTTCGCCGCCGAATTGTTTGTGCTGAAACAACTTGCGACCGATTGGCAACTACTTAAGGCATCCTACGTAGGTCGGCGCGGCAGGATCGTTTGCGCCGGGTTAACCGTGCCGGTCGCCGGCACGGCCGGCGATCGCAATCGATCGCGGTGAGAGGTTCGGATCGGTGAACGTTCGGTGGAAGCCGAGGTCAGCTCACTACGTGAGGTGGGCGGCGAGCCAGACGGCGCTCGCCAGCGACATCGACAGCAGTACAACACCGGCCACGAAGCTCGCCCAGATCCGCGCCGCCGGATGCTTTTCGCCCACGGATATGGTCCGCCGGGGACCCAGGTCCTCATATGGGGGGATATGGCAGCACATCGCCGGCTCTGGTGGTTTTCGCTATGTCGCTTGTCGCCCGAAGGCGGGGCGTCCGCCTTGAGCAAGCGCAAGGATTCGCAGGCGATTTCCGGCGGGGCGAAATTTGAGCGAGCGCAAGTCGCTTCCGCTTCCCTGCCTGTATGAAGGAGCAATCCGGGCGCCGGTCAGGTTCCCGCAACAATCCAGCCGGGAACAACGTCGCGATGAGGCCAGATCTTGCGGTTTGCTACGGGCAGGAGCGTCTGCCGCGCTATACCAGCTATCCCACCGCCCCCCATTTCTCGCCGGCGATCGGGCCTTCCACCTATGCCGAATGGCTGAAGGCGATCCCGCGCGAGGCCAGCGCCTCGCTCTATCTCCATGTGCCGTTCTGCCAGGCGATGTGCACCTATTGCGGCTGCCACACCACGGTGGCCAGGCGCGACCAGCCGATCGCGGTGTATGAATCGGCGCTTCGTTGCGAGATCGACCAGGTCGTCCGGCACATCGACCGCCGCATCAGGGTCGAGCACATTCATTTCGGCGGCGGAACGCCGACCATCATGGCGCCGGAGTCGTTTGCCGACCTCATGGGACTGATCCGGCACTGCTTCTTCGTCGCTCCCTCCGCCGAGGTCGCGATCGAGATCGATCCGCGCACGCTGTCGCCGGAGATGATCGAGGCGCTCGCGCTCGGCGGCGTCAACCGCGCCAGCCTCGGCGTGCAGAGCTTCGACCCGAAGGTGCAGCGCGCCATCAACCGCGAACAGAGTTTCGAGCAGACGGAACGGGCGAGCGCGGGCCTGCGCCGCGCCGGCGTCTCCGGCATCAATTTCGACCTGATCTACGGCCTGCCGCACCAGACCGTGGACTCCTGCCGCGACACGGTCGCCCGCTGCATCGAGCTGCGGCCGGACCGCTTCTCGGTGTTCGGCTATGCGCATGTGCCGGCGTTCAAGAAACACCAGCGCAAGATCAAGGAGGACTGGCTTCCGGACAGCCTCGAGCGGCATGAGCAGTCCACCGCCATCGCAGAGAGCCTGCGCGAGGCCGGCTACGTGCAGATCGGGCTCGACCATTTCGCGCTCCCTGAAGATTCCATGGCGCGCGCGCTGCAGGCCGGCACGCTGCGGCGCAAC
Organism: uncultured Bradyrhizobium sp.; assembly: GCA_964504705.1. Lineage (GTDB taxonomy): Bacteria > Pseudomonadota > Alphaproteobacteria > Rhizobiales > Xanthobacteraceae > Bradyrhizobium. The sequence continues at coordinate 10,313 of CAZDEZ010000030.1, read as the reverse complement.
TTCCAGGGCTATACCACCGACCAGAGCAGCGTCCTGCTCGGCTTCGGCGCCAGCGCGATCGGGCGGCTGCCGCAGGGTTTCGTGCAGAACGAGGTCGTGATATCGGCCTATTCGCAGGCCGTGGCGCAGGGTCGTCTGGCCACCGCGCGAGGCTATCAGTTGACCGACGACGATCGCCTGCGCGCCGAGATCATCGAGCGCATCATGTGCGATTTCGCGGTCGATCTCGCGCCGATCTGCGCGCGGCACGGCTCGCTCGCGGACGCGATGCTGCAATCGGCGCCGCGCCTGAAGGACCTCGTTTCCGACGGCATCGTCGAGCTCGAAGGTTCCTCGCTCGCGGTGCCCCGGGATTCGCGCTTCCTGGTACGCAGCGTCGCCGCCGCCTTCGACGCCCATCTCGACCGGTCGCAGCGCCTGCACAGCCGCGCGGTGTGAAACCCGGGGCTAATCCGGCGGCTGCTCGGCCAGCGCATAGATGCGCTCGGGCTCGCGCAGCACGATGCGCTGCCGGCCGCTTTCGACGAGGCCAGCCTGTTCCCAGCCGGAGAGAATCCGGCTCACAGTGTGCAGCGTCGTGCCCGTCATCTGCGCGATGTCCTGACGGCTGATCGGAAAGTCGATCTCGATGCCGCGCTCGACCTTTCGGCCGGATTGTCTGGCCAGCCGCACCAGCGCGTGCGCGATGCGCTGCTCGACCTGCTCGGTGGACATCTCCACCACGCGGGTGAACGATTCCTGCAGGCGGCTGCCGACCGCCTGCAGCGTGTTGGTCGCCAGTGTCGGGAACCTCGCCACCAGCCGCGGCCAGGCCGCCGACGGCCAGACCAGCGCGACGCTGTCGTCGGCCGCGGTTGCCGTCGCCGGATATTGTGTGAGCCCCATCGCGGGCGCGACGCCGAAGATCTCGCCGGGCGAGACATAGCGCATCACCACCTGTTCCCCGGTCGGCGTGGTCTTGCTGGCGCGCACATGGCCGTTCAACAACAGGAAAAAGGAGTGGGCGTCCTCTCCTTGCGAGAACACCTCGCTGTTCCTGGCATAGCGCGCCGAGCGCGCCTCGCGCAGGATCTCCGCCAGTTCCTCCGCCGTCAAACCGGCGAACATCGGCAGATCGGCCACCAGCGAAGCATCGACCGAAGCCATGCGTTCTCCCACCAGAGCAATATCGACGGAGTCTAAGGTCCGGAACCGCGCGATCAAGCCAAACTTTGCGCTGGCGCAACCCATGCCACGCCGCTTGCACCTAGACAATTGTCGAGAACGCCTCGCAGAGGCGAGAATCCCCGGAGATAGCGGATATGCGCAGGATAATGTCGCTGGCGGCCTTCGCGCTGCTGATGAGCGCGAGCATGGGGCTTGCCGCCGAGATCGAGGTCAAGATGCTCAACAAGGGCGCCGAAGGCCTGATGGTGTTCGAGCCTTCGCTGGTCAGGATCGAGCCTGGCGACACCGTGAAGTTCGTCGCGACCGACAAGAGCCACAATGCCGAGTCGATCAAGAACATGCTGCCCGAAGGTGCATCGCCCTTCGCCGGCAAGATGAACGCGGACGTCACCGTCACCTTCGACAAGGCGGGTGTCTACGGCGTCAAGTGCATGCCGCATTATGCTATGGGCATGGTGGCCCTCGTCGTGGTCGGCAAGCCCGACAATCTCGACCAGGCCAAGGCGGTGCCGCAGACCGGCAAGGCCAGGCAGATCTTCGCTGCGCTGTTCGACCGCCTCACCCAGCAGGCCGCGGCGAAGTGAGCGGTGCGGCGGCGATGACGGGCGAGGCTCCGGCGGGTGGCATTCCACGGTACCGCGCGTACCGGGGACCGGCGCTGTTTGCCAGCGGCTTTCGGCCGTTCTTCCTGCTTGGATCGATCCAGGCCGCGCTATCGATTCTGGTCTGGCTGCCGGTGTTCTATGGCGAACTGAGGCTCGTCTCGGCCTTCGCACCGCGCGACTGGCACGTGCACGAAATGCTGTACGGCTATCTGCCCGCCGTCATCACCGGCTTCCTGTTCACGGCGATCCCGAACTGGACCGGACGGCTTCCGCTGCAGGGCATGCCGCTGGCGAGCCTCGTCGTCGTCTGGCTCGCCGGACGCCTGGCGGTGACCTTCTCCGGCCTCACCGGATGGTGGGTCGCGATGCCGGTGGATACCGGCTTCCTGCTTCTGGTCGTCGCGGCAACCGCCCGCGAGATCGTGGCCGGACGCAACTGGCGCAATCTCAAGGTGGTCGGGCTGGTCGCGCTGCTGTTGGTGGGCAACGTCGCTTTCCATCTGGAATCGCTGTTCTTCGGCTCTGCCGATCTCGGCATCCGCATCGGCATCGCCGTCGTCGTGATGCTGCTCTCGCTGATCGGCGGGCGCATCATTCCGAGTTTCACCCGCAACTGGATGGTACGGGAAAATCCCGGCCGCTTGCCGGTGCCGTTCGGCCGCTTCGACATGGTCGTCGTCGCGATCGGCGCGCTGGCGCTGGCGGGCTGGATCTTCATGCCGGACAGCCGCTTCGCCGGGACCGCGCTCGGCATCGCCGGCGTCATGCATCTGGTCCGGATGGCGCGCTGGGCCGGCGATCGCACGTTGCGCGAGCGCCTCGTGACCATCCTGCATGTCGGCTATTTCTTCGTGCCGCTCGGCTTCCTGCTCAACTCGGCGGCCGCGTTCCATCTCGTGGAGGACAGCGCGGCGATCCATGCCTGGATGGTGGGAGCCGCCGGCATCATGACGCTCGCGGTGATGACCCGCGCCTCGCTCGGCCATACCGGCCAGGCCCTGACGGCCACGGCCGCCACGCAGGCGATCTACGCCGCGATTATCGTTGCCGCCGTGGCGCGCATCTGCGCGGTGATCCATCCCGCGCAAGGCGAATGGCTGCTCCACGTCGCAGCAACGGCCTGGGCCGCCGCGTTCCTCGGCTTTGCGCTGGCCTACGGCCCGCTGCTGCTCGGCCGCCGCGATCCGCTGCGGCGGACGGCGGGGTAACCGGAGACCCGCGGACGCCGGACGGAAACCCCGAACCTTTTCGAATGTCACGCGTTGGTTGCAACGGGCGCATCCGATCGGGGGGAGCTTGGATAACAAGGCAAAGGTTCTGGTGGTCGAGGACGACCCCACCATTCAGGCCACCGTTCAGGAGGCGTTGGAGGATGCGGGCTTCGCGGCGCTTGCCGTAGGGTCGGGCGAAGAGGCGATCGAATTGCTGCGGCGGGCGATTGCCGGCCTTGGCGGCCTCGTCACGGACATTCGCCTTTCCGGTTCGATGGACGGGTGGGAAGTGGCGCATTTCGCCCGCAGGCTCGCACCCGGCATGCCCGTGATCTATGTGACCGGAGCCGATGCGAGCGTGTGGCCTTCGCAAGGGGTTTCGAACAGTCTTATGTTCATGAAGCCGTTCGATCCGGAGCAGATCGCCACCGCATTGCTTCGGCTACTGCAGAAGCCGCGCGAGGATCCGATTTCGTAGTCCGTCGTGCCGTGGCGAATAGGAGCGCGGGCGCCGGGCCAAGGCCGCACGGTGAAGAAGCCTCAGGCGCGAGCCCTGGTCGCCATGGTATCCGCTTCGTCGGTTATGAGTTCGCCCAACAGGCACAGCACCGCATCGCGCTCGCGGCGACACTCGCCGAGTGCCACATCGAAGACTTCTTCGCTGTCCGGCGGCACCGCTTCCAGCGCGCGGCATGCCTCGGCAAGTGCGAGGAAGCCGAGCAACCCCGCCGAGCCGCCAAAGGTGTGAGCCTCCCGGCTGAAGGCTTCGCGCGTCGCCGGCGTATCGGACCGCGACAGGAATCGTTCGCGCGCGTCTGCCTCGAACAATCTCAGCAGCTTCATTGAGCTTTCGACGCCGAGGGTCTTTCGCAGATGCGCCAGAACGGATTCATCGAAAATTGCCGCGCGGGAACAATCCGCTTGCGCGGACGCCGGTCCCGTCGCCGGCAACGGCAATGCCGTTTCGCCCTGCCTCTCCTCCAGGACGAGCCGCTCGATGGTCGCAAGAAGCGCAGGCCAGTCCACGGGCTTCGGCACATGAACATTCATCCCCGCCTCGATGCAGCGCTTGGATTCACCCGCAAGCGCATTTGCCGTCAGCCCGATGATCGGCAGCCGCGGCCGGTCCGCCGTCGCCGTCCGGATCGTCCGCGCCGCCGAGTAACCGTCCATCTCGGGCATCTGCACGTCCATGAGAACCGCATCGAAAGGACTGCGGATCGCAAGGCGCACCGCTTCGGCGCCGTCATTGACGGTCACCACTTCGTGCCCGGCCAGTTCCAGAATGGCCTTGATCAGTTCGCGGTTGAGCGGATTGTCCTCGGCGAGGAGCAGTCGGCAAGGCGCGCCGCGGCCCGGTATCGGCGCGGCGCTCTCCCGGCGCGCCCCGCCGGCAGCCGGCAACTCGATCGTGAACGAAAAGGCCGACCCGCGTCCCGGCGCGCTCTTCACATCGATCGTGCCGCCCATCAGCGTGACCAGTTCCTTGCAGATGGCAAGGCCGAGACCGCTGCCGCCAAAGCGCCGTGTCGTCGAGCGGTCCGCCTGCACGAAGCGCTGGAAAAGCGTCGGCAGATCGCGCGGACTTATGCCGATACCGGTGTCCGTGACTGTGAAACGGACGGCGTCCGGCTTGTCGCCCCGCTCCACGGTCAGCCGCACGGTTCCGGACGGCGTGAATTTCACCGCGTTGCCGACCAGGTTCAGCAGCACCTGCCTGAGGCGCACGGCATCGCCCAGCACGCTGTCGCGCACATCGGGCGCGATGTCTGCGTCGAGTTCGACGCCCTTGCGCTGAGCCTGGTCGAGAACCAGTTCGATGCAGCCGTCGGTCAGCTCCTTCAGCGACAGTGCGGCCTTCTCGATCCTGAGTTGCCCGGCCTCGATCTTGGAGAAGTCGAGGATGTCGCTGATGACGCCGAGCAATCCCTTGCCGGCGGTGCGCTGCATTTCCATGAACTGGCGCTGCCGTTCCGGCGATTGGGGACCGCTGAGCAGCATGTCGGACACGCCGATGATGGCGGTGAGCGGCGTCCTCAGTTCATGGCTCATATTGGCGAGAAACTCGGACGTTGCGCGCGCCGCCGCTTCGGCGCGGTCCTTCTCGCGGCGCAATGCCACTTCAATCGCCCGGCGGGCCGTCACGTCGCTGTAGGTCCGGACGAATCCACCGTCCTCCGTCGGAACCGTCCGAATCTCCAGCACCGCGCCGTTGGGCCGCTCCCGCTCGTAGATGTCGTGGCGGCGCTCGTCGATGTCCTTCACGACCTGCGCGTACATCTCGTCGGTGGGGAACTCGCCGACGCTGCGCTGATACCCCAGGATCACGCTCTTGTGCGGGCGGGTTTCAGCAAATTCCTTGGGCAGGCCGAGCAGTTCGGTGGCGCGCGCATTCATGAGAGCCGTTCCGCCGTCGCGATCGACGGCGATAAGGCCCTGGTCCATGGTGTCCAGCGTGGTGCGCAGCAGCTTTTCGGCACGCTTGTGCTCGGTGATGTCCTGATGCACCGCAATCCATCCGCCGTCCGGCATGCGTTGCCGGCGCACGGCAATCGTCCGGCCATCGGCGAGCACATGGATTTGGTCGGTCTCGGTAGTGACGAACTTGATGAACTCGTCGATGCCGAGCTCGCTGCGCTCGCCATTTGCCATGTGCACTTCGAGAATCTGCCGCAATGTAACTCCCGGGGCGGCCTGCTCCGCCGTGAGCCTGTACATCTCCCGGTAACGGCTGTTGGCGATCACGATCCGCTGGTCGGTATCCCACATCACGAGGCCATTGGGCATCTCGCTCAGGGCCATGTCGAAGCGTGCATTTGTCTGTTCGAGTTCGTGGGACTTGATTTCCAGGGTGCTGGATTGCCCTGCAAGGACCCCGGTCTGTCTAACCAGGAGCCACGTGCCGAAAAGTATCGCCGCAGCGGCGAACGCGACGAGCGGTCCAAATATGAGAGCGTGACGATACCAGCCTTGCAGAACGACACCGCGCCCGTAGCTAACGAGCACCACAAACGGCAACCCTCTTACGGCCTTGTATCCGGCGATGCGTGGTATGGCATCGACTGCGCTGCGGGATTCATAGGCGCCCGTCTCCGATCTGGGCAGATGCTGCGCCAGCAGAGGCATCGCGGCGAAAGATCTGCCCATCGCGCTATCGAGGGCGGGCTCCCGCGCAAGCAGCAAGCCATCCCGATGGATCAACAGGATCGACCCCTCGTTGCCGAGATCGATGCTGCGGTAGATTTTGACGAAGTACGACGGATCGACCGGAGCGGTAAGGATGCCGGAGAATGTGCCATCCTTTTCGTCGAGCCGCAGCGAAACGGCGGTAAGCCACTTGTCCGATATCGCTGAACGGAAGGGTGCCGCGACAAAAAGGCGACGCTCTGCGTTGTCGCGATGAAAATCGAAATGCGGCATGCCTGAGACGTTGCTGCGTGGCGGCTGAGCATCGTAGGAGTGTGCCACTACTGCACCGGAAGCATCGGTCCATCCGACCGCGACGACAAGGGGCGATGTTTTCACCAACAGCTGCAGTGCTGCGTTCCGGTCCTCGGATTTGAGATACCTTCCCTCTAGACTCTCGTTTCGAATCCTTTCAGCTTCGCGCAGGGTTCGCTCTATGCTCTCAAACGTGAGCGCTGTGTGCTCGGACAGGATTTCAGCGAAATCCTGCGCCGTCTTCAATCCCCGTTCGATGACTGCCTGATGACGGAACCGCAAATCAATCGAGAATAGCAGCACGATTGACACAGCAATTGTTATTCCTGCAGCGGCCTGAAGGCGCGCCGTGCGCTTCAACTTTTCTCGAACCTTGTACATGGGCTCGCTGGGTAAACGATGTCGGCGATCGCTCGCATTGTGATCGGAGTTGGAGGCGACGAAGCGCGGCGTTGACCCGTTCTGTAGCCGCCGCTGCAATCTTTGCATGTTATCGCTGATGAGGTTCAGCAGGGGTCGCATCTCAACTTCCACTTTGGGGGAATCGATATTTCGGTCATAGTATCAAGGGGCGGCTGCCGGGTGAATCCGGCGTTCAACGGGGTGTTCTGAAGGTGCGCCGTCACCCCGAGTCAGCGATGCACCGGCGTGGGACTGGATACCGGCGGGGACCCGACGCATTCGATCCTACAGGTTAGAGTAACGTGGCTATCGGAAAAGCGAGCATCGTCCTTGCCGACGATCATCCGTTCATTCTGCTTGCGCTCAAGCAATTGATCGCTGCGGAGGCGGATCTCGAACTGGTCGGGGAGGCCGTCACCGGCATCGACGCGCTCAGCCTCGTCAGGTCGACTACGCCTGACGTCGCGGTGATCGACGTCGCCATGCCGGGCATGAGCGGTATCCTGCTGACACGCAAGATCGGCGAGGAGCGGCCGACGGTGAAGGTATTGATCCTCACCGCCCATGACGACGAAGGGCATGTCAAGCAGGCGCTTTCTGCGGGCGCCCGCGGCTTCATCCTCAAGCGCTCGGCCACGACCACGCTGATACCGGCGATCCGCGCGGCGTTGGCCGGTGGCACCTTCATCGATCCGCAGGTCGCAAGCCGCGGCGTCGAGGGAGGGGTGGAGCTCAGCCCGCGCGAACGCGAGGTACTCAGGCTGACGGCGCTGGGACATGCCACCAAGGAGATCGCGCAGTCGATGGGAATTGGCGGCAAGTCGGTCGAGACCTACCGTAGCCGCGCGCTGGAAAAGCTCGGCCTGAAATCGCGGGCCGAGATCGTGAAGTATGCGGTCTCCGAGGGATGGCTGACCTGATTGCCGCAGCCCGTAAAATTACGGGCATCATTCCTAAACAACCCGTTATCGCGTCAGGAACTTCCGGACACCGCCGGCAGGGTGCGGTGCTGTATTCTGGGCCCTGCCTGATCGGATCCACCGGCCTCGGGCGGCGGGCGAAAGACGCATGATGGAATCTGACGACAGCAGTGCGCCGCGAGCGGCTGAGTGGGAGCGTTCGCTGGCGCTGGCAGAGGCCGCGCGCGCGTGCCTGCTCGCCAACCGTTTGCCGCCCACGCCGCGCAATTACGAGCTCTGGTACACTTACGCCCTGAATAACAATAGTGCCCTCAACCGCGATCTCGATGCGCTTCTCGCGGCGCGCAGCCCGCCTGCCGAGTCCGATCTGGAAACCCTCTACGAGACGCATTTCGGCATGGGACGCATGCTCGGAAGAATGCAAGCCATCGGCTCGGGCCTGAGCGGCAGGCTTGCAGACGTCGTCGGTATCGTTTCAGCGGCGGTGGGATCGGCGTCGAACTATGGCGACAGCCTGGATCTGGCCGAGCTGAAGCTGGCAACGTCCGACGACCCGGCGGCCGTGCTGGCCGTTGTGAAAGCCCTGGCTGCCGCCACGCTCCGGATGCGCGAGCAGGGCCTCGGTCTGAAGGCCCGCCTCGAGGGTGCGACCCGCGAGATTGCCGAGCTTCAGCAGGGCTTGCAGGCAATCCGGACGGAGAGCCGGCGGGATTCCCTGACGGAACTGGGCAATCGCAAGCACTTTGACGAGGCGTTGATCGAAGCGGTGCAGGCAGCCAGTGATCGTAGCGAACCGCTCTCGCTGCTGATGATCGACATCGACCATTTCAAGTCCTTCAATGACACCTACGGGCACATAACCGGGGACCAGGTCTTGCGGCTGGTCGCCATGTCGCTCAGGCAGAACCTGAAGGGCCAGGACGAGGCGGCCCGCTATGGCGGCGAGGAATTCGCGATCCTTCTTCCGAACAGCAGGCTCGATGCAGCCCTTACCGTTGCTGATCAGCTCCGTCGGACCATCATGTCGAAAGAACTGAAGAAGAAGTCGACCGGCGAAGTGATCGGGAGGATCACGATCTCGGTCGGCGTCGCCTCGCTGCTCGCCTACGATACCGGCGAAACCCTCCTCGAACGCGCCGACACTTATCTCTATGCAGCCAAGCGCAGCGGCCGTAACCGCGTGGTTGGCGCCGAACAATTTCGCGATCGTGCCGTGAAGGTCGCCTGAAAACGCAAACCTGAAAATGAGGAATCCGCATGTCGCTGTATTTCTTCCGGCTTAGCCACGACAGGATTTCCGGCGTCGCGGATTGCCCATTCGAGGCGCTTGATCGCGACGCAGCCTGGGCGGAGATGACGAAAGTTTCCAGCGATCTCGTTGCCGGCATTTGTCGGAAGCTGAAGCCGGAATCGGATTGGCGGATGGAGCTGCTCGACGAGTCCGGCAAGCCGAGGTTCCGGATCCGGCTGGTAGCCGAGGCGCTGGATCATTGAGGTCGGACAGCCGAAGCATCGGATGATCGAGACGAACGGCGCATGGATACGACCGCAAATCGCCGCAAGATTCATCGGGTGGTTTTTTCGCACGGTATCGATGTCCAGATATTCGCCATCGACGGCACATGGCGCCGCCCGTGTGCGATGCTCGACGTCTCGGAAACCGGCGTGAGGCTGGCGTTCAAATCCTCGCTGGCCGGACTGAACATGAAGGAATTCTTTCTGGTGTTGTCGTCCACGGGGGTGGCGTTCCGGCGCTGCGAACTGTCATGGATCAACGGCGAACAGATCGGCGCCAGCTTCCTGCGGGATGGAGGAGCGACAAGGCGAAGGCGTCCCGCGGGAGCAGCGGGGTTGGAACCTGCGGCCGAGGCCGCCGGTGCCTGATTTTGCGCCGGATCAAACTGGGGGCTGTCTCGCTGGAGCTAGAATATCGCCCATGGAAAAGCGCACGACATCCCGCCAGCGCGTCTTGAAGGCTGCGACGATCGAGTTCGGCGGCGGCGCGATCGATTGCACCGTCAGGAACTGGTCGGCCAGCGGGGCGGCGCTGGAAGTCATCAGTCCGGTAGGGATCCCCGGGCATTTCACGCTCTTTTGTGCAGGCAGACGGGCGCCACTGGCCGTGCCGGGTGGTGTGGCGCAAGGAAAAGCGGATCGGCGTCGTCTTCGAGTAGCGGGCGCCGGCGAATCGGTTCTCCTTATCGGAAGATTTTCACGAGCGATTTCAGGGTGATCGCGTACCCGTCGCCCTTTCTTTCGCTAAATCGGAATCTTCCGCTTGACTATTACGCAAATCAGAACTATATGGGGCCCAGCCCACGCCGCCATGAGGGACGTTCGCGCGAATCGTCACGAGAGCGTGGTGCGGGTTGCGATGGGCCGCTTCTGGCGTCAGGTGATCCTTCACCCGACGAAACGCCAGCAAGCGGCCGGTGAAGTCGTGTGGTCCTGGCGCCGCGACCCTGGCGTCTATCCCGGCCTGCCTGTGCGGGCCGGGCAACGGGGGCAAAAGAGGCCGTTCCCCGGGGAGAGCACGAAATAAGCCGCCAAACCATTGCGCGGGGAAG
>CAZDEZ010000029.1:0-49663 GCA_964504705.1 uncultured Bradyrhizobium sp. | reverse complement strand
AGGACAAGCCGCCGGCCGGCTTCACCCTGCCGGAAGGCTCCTACTACAACACCTATTTCCCGGGCCACGCCATCAAGATGCCGAAGCCGCTCAACGACGGCCAGGTGACCTACGACGACGGCTCGCCCGCGACCGTGGCGCAGTATGCCAAGGACGTCACCCACTTCCTGATGTGGACCGCCGAGCCGCACATGGAGGCCCGCAAACAGCTGGGCCTGCAGGTCTTCGTGTTCCTGATCCTGCTCTCGGGCCTTTTGTACTTCACCAAGAAGAAAGTCTGGGCCAGCGCGCACTGAGCTTCGCGGAGTGAAATGAGTTCGGAAAAAGCCCCCTTCGGGGGCTTTTTTGTCGGCAAGGTTCGCATCGGCTGCAATGCTCTGCGCGGAATGGCCGGGCTCATCGCCGGGTCGGGCCTGTGCCAAGCCGCGCAGGCGTCGCAAGACTAGTTACCGCACCTGCCGTACTGCTTGTCGCAAGTGCGATTGATGCACGCGAACCAGTCGGTGTTGTTCGCTGCGCAACGCCTCGCGCATTCGTTGGCCTTCCGTGTGCACGTCGGGTCTGCCAGCTTCTTGGCGGAAACCGGCTGGCTTGCGCTCACAAGTGCGAGCGACGCCAGGCTCGCCAGCGTGACGGCCGAGAGGATGACTTTACGCATGTTGATCTCCTTTTCATGATGCAGAGGTTTCTGCGACTGGGGATCACGCCCCGCGCGGGTCCACGCCGCCGGAATGGCCGGCGCGTCCTGCCAATGTGAGTGGACCGAAGCGCGGACCTCGCCTGTCCGAATTGCGACAGGGCTATCCGCTGAGCGAATTTCGAAGGGTACGGCGCCAGGACCGGGGCGGGCGGCCGCCGCAGGCCCCGCGCGACGCCCCCCGCGCTGACATTCGGCGTGGCTGGAGAGGGAAAACGCATCCGGAATGACGGTGCATGCGGATTGCTTCCTCGTCACTCAGCCGCCAAAATGGCCGCAATCATAGCGGCCAGAAAATCAGCGGAGGAACCCATGGGCACGTCAATCACCTTCAAGCGTCCGGACGGCAAGGAAACCGCGGGCTATCTCGCCAATGCCGCGCGCGGCAACGCGCCGGGCGTGGTGGTGGTGCAGGAATGGTGGGGCCTGTCGGAGAACATCAAGGGCCTGTGCGACCGCTTTGCGGTGGCCGGCTTCGACGCGCTGGCGCCCGATCTCTACAAGGGAGTGGTGGTGCCGTATCACGACACGGACGCTGCGAATGCGCAGATGACCTCGCTCGACTTCATGGACGCCACGACGCAGAACGTGCGCGGCGCGGCGCAATACCTCGCGCGCAACGGCGCCAAGGTGGGCCTCACCGGCTTCTGCCTCGGCGGCGCCGTGACCATCATCGGGGCCACGAAGATTTCCGAGCTGACCGCCGGCGTCGTGTTCTACGGCATCCCGCCGGAGCAGGCCGCAAAGCCCGCCGACGTGAAGATCCCGCTGCAGGCGCATTTCGCCAACAAGGACGACTGGTGCACGCCGGCTGCGGTCGATGCCTTCGAGAAGGCGATGAAGGCCGCGGGCAAGTCGCTGGAGCTGTTCCGCTACGACGCCGAGCATGCCTTCGTGAACGAACAGCGCGTCGCCGTGCACGACCGCCAGGCGGCGGAGCTGGCGTGGGGCAGGGCGACCGAGTTTTTCAGGAAGCATTTGGGGTAGTTCATCGTCGTCCCCGCGAAAGCGGGGACCCATAACCACCGGCCTGCATTGCTTCGCGAAGCTGGAGCCCCGGCATCGTTCCGCATTGAGATTTGTGGTGATGGGTCCCGGCGTGCGCCGGGACGACGGGCGTTGAAAGACCGAGCATGAAAATCTTTTGCACGGGTGCATCGGGCTATATCGGCGGGTCGGTCGCCGCGCACCTGGCCGCGCGTGGTCACCGTGTGACGGGCCTCGTTCGCTCCGCCGCCACGGCCGATGCCGTCCGCGTCTTCGGCATCGAGCCTGTCATGGGCACGCTCGACGATTCCGGGATTCTCTCGAGCGCCGCGCGAGAGGCCGACGTCGTCGTCAATGCCGCCAGCGCCGATCACAAGGGCGCGGTGCTTGCGCTGCTGAACGCGCTGGCGGGCAGCGGCAAGCCGTTCATCCACACCTCCGGCTCGAGCATCGTCGGCACGCGCTCGCGCGGCGAGCGCTCCGACGATGTCTTCGACGAGGATACGCCGGTCACCCCGTCGCCCGCGCGTGCCGCGCGCGTCGCGATGAACCATTTCATCCTCGGATTCCACGACCAGGGCTGCCGCCCCGTCATCGTCTGTCCCAGCCTGATCTACGGCATCGGTAACGGCGCAGGCCGGGATAGCGTGCAGGTGCCGCTCCTGATCAAGCTGGCGAAGAAGCGCGGCAATGCCGCCCATGCCGGTCCCGGCGAAAACGTCTGGTCCAACGTCCACATCGACGACCTCGTCCCGCTCTACGTATACGCGATCGAGAAGGCGCCGGCAGGCGCGTTCTACTTCGTCGAGAACGGCGAGAACTCGATGCGTGAGGTATGTATGTCCATCAATCGCATGCTCGGCTATGCCGGCTCGCCGACAGCCATGACCATGCAGGAAGCCGCTGCCGAATGGGGCGAGGGCACCGCGGAGGACACCATGGCCTCCAACAGCCGCGTCCGCGCCAGGCGCGCCCGCAACGAGCTCGGCTGGCGGCCGAAGGCGAGGGGACTGATCGAGGAGATCGAGCGGGGTTGTTATCGGGAGTAGAGCCGCACACTGAGTGTCGTCCCGGCGAAGGCCGGGACCCATACTCCGTAACGATTGTTGTTAAAGCGAACCGGTCGACGCTCTGCGCCCAACAACTGGACCCTGTGGCTATGGGCCCCGGCCTTCGCCGGGGCGACAGCGGTGATGAGGCGCCAGCTAGATTAGCTCTGCTTCACCCCGTCCCACCACGGACACGTCCCCGCCATCAGCCTGTAATTCCCTTCCATCACCTGCACCGGCGCGCGCAGGCCTTCGCGGGCGGCGTTCATGCGCATCTCGCGGGCGACTTCGCGGTCGGCGGGCGACAGCCAGACGCGGTCGTGGCCCCACAGGCTGGGGCCGTCGAACATCTCGACAGGCTTCCAGTTCGGCATGTCGACCTCGCGGCCGCCCCAGCCGCATTCGATCATGAAGGCGGAGGGCGATTTGCAGTAGAACGACGTCATGAAGTCGTTGGTGTGGCGGCCGAGCGTGACGCTGACGCGCTCCTCGATTTGCGCGATGTCGTAGGCCTGGCCGACATCGTCCAGTGAGAACAGTTCCACCATCAAATGATGCATGCCGTTCGTTCCGGTCTCGATCAGCGCCAGCGAATGGTGCCGCGGATTGACATGGAAGAAATAGGCCTTGAACGGCTTCGTGATGTAGTCGCTGAGCCGGAATCCGAGCACGCCCACATAGAACGCCATCATCGGCTCGATGTTCTCGACCGTCAGCACGGCGTGCCCGAGCCCGAGCGGGCCGGTGCGGAAGCCGGAGATGTTGCGGCCCGGCTTGAACGGGGCGTCGTCGATCTCGGCGCCGAAAAACGCCTCCAGCCGGTTGCCGGCGGGATCGCCGAACGAGATCAGCCGGTGCACGTGCCGCGCGTCCGCCAGCGCCTGCGGCTCCGATGTCACTGCGACGCCTGCGGCCTCCAGCTTCGCCGCCAGCGCATCCAGTGCAGCGGCGTCCGCCACCTCCCAGCCGAAGAAGCGCGTGCCGTTGGCTAGCGCCCGGTCGATCACGATGCGCTGCTTGCGGTCGTCCATCCGGAAGGCGAGCAGGTTGTTGCCGCGCTCTACCGCCTGCAGGCCGACGAGACCGGTGCCGAACTGCCGCCAGTCGTCCAGCGCATCCGAGCCGAAGCCGGCATATCCCAATCCCTGCACTGCCATGGCCGTCTCCTTGTCCCGGCTGGTAAGGCGCCGGCTCGCGGGAAATCTTAAGGGTATTTCCGACGCTTTGAAGCCCCCGATATCAGCCGAAAGCGTCAGGCTGTGGCTGCCCGTCCCTTGACACGGCCCCGTCCCGATGGTGAGTAGCCTCCATGAGCACCGTGACCAGCCCGTCCCGTCGTTGGTGGCGCACCTTGTAAAAGGTGGCCGGTGCGATTGCATTTTCATAAATCGTCAGAGGTCGCCAGCGCAGTTCGGCGGCCTTTTCGTTTGTCCTGTGTGGCGCTCTCTTCCCAAGTTTCGTAAGAGGATGACATGAACAGGACCGTTTTCTCGCTGCCCGACAGAAGCGAACTCCGCACCGCGAGCGGGCTTGCGATCGCGCGGCTGTCCGAGCAGTTCACCGGCGACGCGACGCGGCTCGACGACCTCATCAACCTCTTGGACCGCCGGCGCGGCGTGGTGCTGTCATCGGGAACCACGGTGCCCGGCCGCTACGAGAGCTTCGACCTCGGCTTTGCCGATCCGCCGCTGGTGCTGGAAACATCGGGCACCAGGTTCTCGCTGTCGGCGCTGAACCCACGCGGCGAGGTGCTGATCGCCTTCATCGGCGATACCTTGCGCGAGCCCTGCGTCGTCGTCGACGAGAAGAGCGCCACGCGCCTGGCCGGCCATATCGTCCGCGGCCAAGCCCCTGTCGAAGAAGACCAGCGCACCCGGAGAGCCAGCGTGATGTCGCTGGTGCGCGATCTCATGGCGGCCTTCTCCTGCAATGACGATCCCATGCTCGGCCTCTACGGCGCCTTCGCCTACGATCTCGTCTTCCAGATCGAGGATCTCGTGCAGAAGCGGGCGCGCGAGGCCGACCAGCGCGACATCGTGCTCTATGTGCCGGATCGTCTGCTCGCCTACGACCGCGCCACCGGCCGCGGCGTGGTGCTGTCCTACGAGTTTTCGTGGAAGGGCAAGTCGACGGCCGGACTGCCGCATGACACGGCGGAGAGCCCCTACCGGAAGTCGCCGCGGCAGGGCTTTGCCGACCACGCCCCCGGCGAATATCAGGCGACCGTGGAAGTGGCGCGCGCGGCCTTCGCCCGCGGCGATCTGTTCGAGGCCGTGCCCGGCCAGCTGTTCGCCGAGCCCTGCGAGCGCTCGCCGGCGGAAGTGTTCCAGCGGCTTTGCATCATCAACCCGTCGCCCTATGGCGCGCTGATGAATCTCGGCGACGGCGAGTTCCTGGTTTCCGCCTCGCCGGAGATGTTCGTGCGCTCAGACGGCCGCCGGGTCGAAACCTGCCCGATCTCGGGCACCATCGCGCGCGGCGCCGACGCCATCGGCGACGCCGAGCAGATCCGCCAGCTCCTCAATTCGGAGAAGGACGAGTTCGAGCTCAACATGTGCACCGACGTCGACCGCAACGACAAGGCGCGCATCTGCGTGCCCGGCACCATCAAGGTGCTGGCGCGGCGGCAGATCGAGACCTACTCGAAACTGTTCCACACCGTCGATCACGTCGAGGGCATGCTGCGGCCCGGATTCGACTCGCTCGATGCTTTCCTCACCCACGCCTGGGCCGTCACCGTCACCGGCGCGCCTAAGCTGTGGGCGATGCAGTTCGTCGAGGACCACGAGCGCTCGGCGCGGCGCTGGTATGCGGGCGCCATCGGCGCGGTCAATTTCGACGGCAGCATCAATACGGGCCTGACCATCCGCACCATCCGAATGAAGGACGGCCTCGCCGAGGTGCGCGTCGGCGCCACCTGCCTGTTCGACTCCGACCCCGCCGCCGAAGACCGCGAGTGCCAGGTCAAGGCCGCCGCCCTGTTCCAGGCGCTGCGCGGCGACGCGCCAAAACCGTTGTCGAGCATCGCGCCCGATGCCACCGGCTCCGGCAAGAAGGTGCTGCTGATCGACCATGACGACAGCTTCGTGCACATGCTCGCCGATTACTTCCGCCAGGTCGGCGCCAGCGTCACCGTGGTGCGCCATGTCCACGCCCAGGAAATGCTGAAGCGGAAGTGGGACCTGCTGGTGCTGTCGCCCGGCCCGGGCCGGCCGGAGGATTTCAAGATCGCCAAGACCATCGACACCGCGATCGGCCAGAAATTGCCGATCTTCGGCGTCTGCCTCGGCGTGCAGGCGATCGGCGAATACTTTGGCGGCACGCTCGGCCAGCTCGGCCAACCCGCGCATGGCCGCCCCTCGCGCGTGCAGAACCGCGGCGGCAGGCTGATGCACAATTTGCCGAACGAGATCGTCATCGGCCGTTACCATTCGCTCTATGTCGAGCGCGACAGCGTGCCCGATACGCTCACGGTCACCGCGACCACCGAGGACGGCGTCGCGATGGCAATCGAGCACAAGACGCTTCCGGTCGGCGGCGTGCAATTCCATCCGGAATCGCTGATGTCGCTCGGCGGCGAGGTGGGCTTGCGGATCGTCGAGAATGCATTCCGGCTGAAGGCGCCGGTCAACTAGAAGATTGTGAGACAGCGATGACGTTCGAGCACGACCTGAAGGCAACCGTTCGCACCATCCCGGACTATCCCAAGAAGGGCATCATGTTCCGGGACATCACCACGCTGCTCGGCGAGCCGCGCGCCTTTCGCCGCGCCGTCGACGAGCTGGTGCAGCCCTGGGCGGGCCTCAAGATCGACAAGGTCGCCGGCATCGAGGCCCGCGGCTTCATCCTCGGCGGCGCGGTGGCGCACCAGGTCTCGGCCGGCTTCGTGCCGATCCGCAAGAAGGGCAAGCTGCCGCACACCACGGTACGCATCGCCTATTCGCTGGAATACGGCATCGACGAGATGGAGATGCATGAGGACGCCATCAAGCCCGGCGAGCGCGTCGTGCTGGTCGACGACCTCATCGCCACCGGCGGCACCGCGGAAGGCGCGGTGAAGTTGCTGCGCCAGATCGGCGCCAACGTGCTCGCCGCCTGCTTCATCATCGACCTCCCCGAACTCGGCGGCGCCGACAAGCTGCGCAAGCTCGACGTCCCCGTGCGCACGCTGATCTCGTTCGAGGGGCATTGATTGCCGTCGTCCCGGCGAACGCCGGGACCCATAACCACCAATGTCGATCGTTGAAGCCCGCTGAAGCTCCAGCATGCCATAACAACACGGATTCGTGGTTATGGTCCCCGGCGTTCGCCGGGGCGACAGCCGGTTTGCCGCGCCCGCAGAGCCATCATCGCTGCAAAATCAGCTTCAGCTCGAGGTCGCGGAAGGCGACATAATTCCGCCGGATCCACTGGTGCAACTCGGTGGACGAGTCCTTCTCGTGCCTGAGATAGTCGGTGAAGGAAAAATTCAGCCGGTCGATATAGGACTTCAGGAACGGTGGCAGCGCCGGGATCGCCAGTCGGCGGCCGAGGCCCATGGCTTCCGGCAACTCGCCGCGCACCACGAACTCGTTGTCGACGGTGACCAGCGCGCCGGACGGAATCTGCGCGCGCAGCGTCTCGTAGCCGCGGGCGGAATTGCGGTCGATATCGGCCACGAACAGGATCACCGGCGCAATGCCGCGGCGGGCGGCCTCCTTCATGAAGCCGATCTCCTCGACCATCTTGAAGAACTCGTCGAAGGCATGGAAGCCGAGATCGATCACCTTGGCGACGCTGTCGTTGACGATCAGCCGGTCCATCAGCTGCATCTTGCCGTAGGTGTCGATGACGTCGGCGGTCTCGGTGGTGCGCGGCAGGTATTCCAGCAGCGACGGCTCCTTCAGGTTGATGTCGAAGGAGGCGACGGTGCCGTTCTTGAGCAGCAGGAATTCGCTGAGCAGCCGCGCCAGCAGCGTCTTGCCGACCTGCGGGCGGGGCGAGCAGATGATGTAAACGGGCGTTACGTGCATCGAGAGCTATATCGGGCGAAATTCGCGCCCGATCCAGCCCCATCCGCGTTAGTGCGGTTATTTTTCCCCGCCGCTGCGGGCAGACTTGCCGCCGCCGGGTGCGCCGACGAGGTCGGTCAGCTTGATGCGGTCGAACTCGCTCCAGACGTTGGCCAGCCAGTGGCGGACGTAGCCGCGCAGCACGAACGAGTAGTTGGCGGCCTCGTCGCGCGGGCCCTTGTTGGCGACGAATTTCAGGAACGGCACCGAGGCGACCTCGACCTGCTCATAGGCCATTTCGTTCAGCTTGGGGATGGTGACGTCGGTCGCGTCCTTGATGCGGTGGAAATAGGAATTGTAGGTCGCCTGGTCCCACTGGAAGAACTGGGTGTCGTTGATGAAGTTCTTCACCAGGAAATATTTTGCACCGCTCATGAAGCCCGCGGTCTCCGCGATCTCGTCCAGCGAGGCGATCGAGGGACCGAGGATGTGGAACACGGCGAAGGTGATCTGGCCGGATTTGGCCGCATCGAGGAAGCCGATGTCGCGCAGCGAGGCCAGCGCCGGCGACAGCAGACCGGCGCGGACGTCGATCACGGTTACGGAAGGCCCGGCGCTCAGCGTGTCGAAGATCTTCATCTGGTCCGAGGTCGTCGTCATGTCGACGATCTCGGTGATATCGGGGTGGAAGCGCTTCAGGGTGCCGCGCGGGCTTTCGGTGTCGAAGGCCCGGGTCGGCACGTTGTTGGCGCTGAAATAGTCCAGAAGGGTCCGCGAAATCGTGGTCTTGCCGACCCCGCCCTTGTCCGCACCCACCACAATCACAACCGGCTTTGCCATTACTGCCCCTTGGCTGTCCCTTACGCGCCCCCGATCGCGTGAGGTGCGATCGGCCGAGTCCTTAAATTAAAATGTCCCATATCCTGCTTTGGGCGCGAACATGGCAGAAACAAGGGAGGATTCAAACCTTTAAGCCGACGGCCGGCCGCAGGGCGGGGATTTTTTCCGGCGCCGGCAGGCGATTGCCGGCCGGCCGGGTCAGCGCTGCGGTCCCAAGGGACCCGCTCCCGGCAGCGGCGGGATGCCGAGAGCCGTGCCGGCTTCACCCCACGGGCCTTTTTTCGGCAAAGGCGGCGGCTGGTCGGCGGGAGCCGTCTCCTGCTCCGGCTCGACAGCGCTTTCCTCGGCTGGCTCCAGCGGGCCGGGGTCGCGACCGCCGGCGAACTGCACCAACTTGTCGACGCGGGACTGCACCGAGGGGTGGGTGGCGAACAGGTCGGCAAAGCCCTCGCGGGGGTTGTCGATGCAGAGCTCCATCACCGCCGAGGTGGCCCCCGGCAGTTCGCCGCGGCCCTCGATCTTGCGCAGCGCCGAGATCATGGCGTCGGGGTTCTTGGTCAGCTCCACTGAGCCGGCGTCGGCGAGATATTCCCGCGTCCGCGACAGCGCCAGCTTCACCACCTGGGACAAGAGCCACGCCAGCACGATCAGCGCGATCGCGACGACGACCACGATGACAGCCCCGCCGCCCGAGCTCTTGCTGTCGCTACTCGACGAAGAGGAACTGGACGAGGAAGAGGAGCCGCTGCTGCCGGACGAATTCCATTCCAGATTGGTGAACATCCGGAAGAACAGCTCGCCGAAGAAGCCGACCACGCCGGCGATGATAACGGCGATCACCATGAGCTGCACGTCGCCGTTGCGGATATGGGTGAGCTCGTGCCCCAGTACGGCTTCCAGTTCCTGGTCATTGAGCGCCTTGAGCAGCCCCGTGGTGACGGTGATGGAATATTGCCGCTGGTTCAGCCCGCTCGCGAAGGCATTCAGCGCCGGGCTGTCCATGATCTTCAGCTTCGGCATCGGGATGCCGCGGGAGATGCAGAGATTCTCCAGCAAATTATAGAGCTCCGGTTCCTCCTTGCGGGTCACGGATTCAGCTCCGGTGACCGCGTCGATCATGTTCTGGTGGAAGAAGTAGGCGATGACGATCCATAGCGCGGCCGCGAGGGTCGCCCAGGGAAACGCGGCGACGAGGTCGCGTGCGGCGAGCGCCAGATAGTCGCCCGCCGGGCGGTTGCTGTTGAGGAAGACTTCCGCCAGCAACGCGCCGGCATAGACCAGCACGTAGATCAGGAGAAAGAGCCCGGCGAGCATCATCATCGAACGGAACTTGTTCGATGCGATATGCGTGTAGAGACCGTAGGCGGCCATGATGCGCAGCCTCTCGCCGGACTTCCGGAGCCCTTAGAACTTCACCGTCGGCACAGCCTCGACCTGGGTGCGGCTGGCGCCGAGGTCGTAGAATTCCTTGCGGGTGAAGCCGAACATGCCGGCGAACAGCGCGGCCGGCATCTGCTGGATGCCGGTGTTGTATTCCTGGACCGCGTTGTTGAAGAAGCGGCGGCTGGCGGCGATCTTGTTCTCGAGATCGGAAAGCTCGCCCGCGAGCTGCTGGAAGTTGGCATTGGCCTTGAGGTCCGGATAGGCCTCCGAGAGCGCGATCAGCCGGCCGAGCGCGCCGGAGAGCTGGTTCTCGGCGGCGGAGACCTGCGCCGGGCCCTGCGCCGTCATCGCCGAATTGCGGGCCTTGATGACGTCGTCGAGCGTGCCGCGCTCGTGGCTGGCATAGCCTTTCACGGTCTCGACCAGGTTCGGAATCAGGTCGTGGCGCTGCTTGAGCTGTACGTCGATGTCGGCAAACGACTGGTCGACCCGCTGCCGCAGCGCTACGAGGCGGTTGTAGGCGCCGATCGCAAAGAGAATGACGATGACAATGATTCCGAGAACGATCCAGCCGGACGACATGAGGCAAATCTCCTGGTGGGAGGACGGGCTATCCCTGAACGAAGCGGCTGCCGGGCGGCAGCCCGCCGGAAAGTGGGTCTAGTCTTGGTCGGAAGCAAGGCCCGATTAGTTCAAGCCGCTCCCTCGTGTCCCGGACGCGATGCGGTACGCAGTACCGCCTCGCAGAGCCGGGACCCATGTGACCAGATGCGCGATGGGCCCCGGCTCAGCAGCGCACCGCTTGCGCGCTGCGCTGCATCCGGGGCACGAGACTAGTTTTCGATCCGGGCTGGGTCGCCCCAGCGCCAGCGCCGGGCTGCCGCATAGGCTTCCTTGTCCCGCCGAGGGATTTTCGCGAATTCGAGGCCATCGGACGTGCACAGCTTCGCGCTCACCTCGACCTTGCCGACGGCAGGCTGCGCCAGCACGCGCGACGGACGCCGCGGGACCGGCGCGCGCGTCAGCGCGACATACGCGAATTTCTCGTCCTCGAACGGCACCTCGGCGCCCTTCATCTGCTTGTGCGCGCGCGAGCGCTGCAGGCGCTGCGTGAAGTGGCACCAGTCGGGCGGTTGAAGCGGGCAGGCGCCGTCATGCGGGCAGGGGGCGGCGACATGCGCGCCGGCTGCAATCAGTTGCCGGCGCAGCGCGAGGATGCGGGCATAGCCCGCGGGCGTGCCGGGCTCGACGACGAGCAGCGTGTCGCGGGTCTTTTCCCACATCAGCGTCGCCAGCGAGACGCGCTCGGCTTCGCCCATCTCGCCGATCACGTAGCTCGCCACGACGAAGTCCGCGGCTTCAGCCTTCGCCAGCAGCGTTCGCGCCTCGACGCGTTCGTAAGTGATCTGCCGGCCGCCTTCGCTCGCGAGGTCCAGCGCCAGCTTGCGCAGCGCGTCGTTGGCATCGAGCAGAACAAACGATTGCAGCGAGGGAAAGGCTTCGGCCGCCGCCCATGTCGCCGTGCCGGGGCCGGCGCCGATATCGAGCAGGCTCAACGGCGCGAAATCGGGGCGGATGTCGTGCAGCGCGTTCAGGCTGGCGATATCGGCCGCATAGGTCGCCGGCATCCGCGCCAGCGCGTAGGCCAGCGCGTCGTTCTCGCTGGCGATGGCGGCCGAACCGCCGCCGTCTCGGTAGGTTCTGGAGATCGCCGCCGCGCGTTCGGCGGCTTCGTTGCGCGACACCCCCTGCAGCCTCGCTTCCAGCGCCGCCCGCAAGCGCGCGGGCAGGTCGGGCGAGGCGGCGCTCGTCACGCCACGTCGAGGATTTTCACCGCATCCTCGAGATCGACCGAGACCAGCTGCGACACGCCGCGCTCGGCCATGGTGACGCCGAACAGCCGGTTCATCCGCGCCATGGTGATCGGGTTGTGCGTGATGATGATGAAGCGCGTCTCCGTGGACGAGGTCATCTCGTGCAAAAGGTTGCAGAAGCGTTCGACGTTGTGGTCGTCGAGCGGCGCGTCGACCTCGTCCAGCACGCAGATCGGCGAGGGGTTGGTGAGGAACACCGCGAAGATCAACGCCAGCGCGGTCAGCGCCTGCTCGCCGCCGGAGAGCAGCGACAGGGTCTGCGGCTTCTTGCCCGGGGGTTTCGCGATGATTTCCAGGCCGGCTTCCAGCGGGTCGTCGCTTTCGATCAGGTGCAGCGCCGCTTCGCCGCCGCCGAACAACTCGGTGAACAGCCGCTTGAAGTGGCCGTTGACGGTCTCGAACGAGGCGAGCAGGCGCTCGCGTGCTTCGCGGTTGAGGCTCTGGATGCCCTGGCGCAACCGCTTGATCGCTTCCACGAGATCGTCGCGCTCGGTGGTCAGCGTCGTGTGCTGGGTCTCGACCTCGCGCAGTTCCTCCTCGGCGCGCAGATTGACCGCACCGAGCCGCTCACGGTCGCGGCGCAGCTTTTCGAGATTCTCCTCGATCTCCGGCAGCGGCGGCAGTTCGGCGCCGGGCTCGATCTCGGCAAGGCCGGCGACCGCCGACGGCTCGCATTCGAGCATGTCGTGGATTTCGCGCTCGATGTCGGAAAGGCGTCGCCGGGTGCCTTCCATCCGCTCCTCGGCGCGGGCGGTAGCCTCGCGCGAGGTGGAGAGCGCTTCGAGCGAGGCTTTTGCGGCACGGTCGGTCTCGTCCATCGCCGTCTCGGCGGCGGCGAGCGCGTCGGCGGCGGTCTGGCGGTCCTTCTCGGCAAAGCCGATTTCGTTGATCAGCGCGCTACGCTTCTCGGCGAACACGGCCGGTGCATTGTCGAGTTCTGCGCGCTCGGCGGTGACTTCCCCGGTACGCGACTGCACGGTCTCGATCTGCGAGGCCGCGCTCTGCTTGCGGTTCTGCCAGTCGCTGCGCTCGGCGAGGATTGCCTGCACGCGGCGGTCGGCGAGTTCGGCTTCGCGGGCCAGCGCCTGCGCCTCGGCGCGGACCTGGGCTGCGGAGCGGCGATGGACGTCGATCTCGGCGCGGACGGCGGCTAGCCTGTTCTCGGTGTCGGCGCTGTCGGGCAGTTCGGCGAGCGCCGCAGTTGCGCCTTCGTGCGCGGCTTCGGCCTCGCTGCGGTCGGCCGTGAGGCGGCTGCGGGCTTCCGTCAGCGCGGATCGGCGCGCGGCGTGGCGGTTGATCTCGCGCTCGGTCGCGGCATGGCGTTCGCGCGCGGCATCGGCCTCGCGCTGCGCGGCGCGCCAGGCCTCGCGCGCGGCGGATTCGGTGGAGGCGGCGGCCTTCTGCTCGGCCTCGGCATTCTCGAGCGCCTGCCGCTTGGCGGCGGCATCGAGCCTGGCTTGCTCGAGCTCGTTCTCGATGTCGACGAGGCGTGCGCGTTCGGCGAGCCGCCGTGCGGCCCCGGTCGGGGCGTGAGCGGCGGCGACGAAGCCGTCCCAGCGCCAGACGTCGCCTTCCAGCGACACCAGTCGCTGGCCGGTCTTCAGCTGCGAGACCAGTTCGGCGCCGCGCTCCTTGGCGACGACGCCGATCTGCGCGAGGCGCCGCGACAGCTCGGCGGGGGCCTGCACGTGATTGGCGAGCGGCTCGACGCCCTCGGGCAGCGAGGGATCCTGCATGTTCGCGTGGGCATTGGTCCAGCGCATCGGCGCGGTGGGATCGACCGGCGCGTCGAGATCGTCGCCGAGCACGGCGCCGATCGCCTTCTCGTAACCCTTGGTGACGGTGATGCCGTCGATGATCGGCGGCCACAGGTTCTTGGTCTCGACATTGACGAGCTTGGCGATGGTGCGCGCTTCCGTCTCCAGCCGCTGCACGCGCTTGTCGGCTTCGGCGAGCGGCGCGCGGGAAGCTTCCAGCACCGCGCGGACGGCGGCGTGCGCGGCCTCGCTCGCCTGTGACGCGCTCTCGGCCTGCGTCAAATTCTGCTGGGCGGTCGTCATCGCAATCGACATGGCGGCGATGTCGCCGAGGCCGCCGGTCTCGGCCGCGAGCTTCTGCTCGTCGCGTTCGACATTGGCGATTTCCTGGTCGAGCCGCGCCAGCCGGTCGCGGTGGCTGCGCACGCCGGCCTCGAGCTGGTTGCGCCTGGCGGTGAGGTCGGCGAGCGCCGTGGTCAGTTCGGAGAACAGCCGTTCGGAGGCGGCAAGCGTCTCTTCGGCTTCCGTCACGCGCTCGTCGACGCCGGAGCGCTTCTCGACGCGCAGCTTGATCTCTTCCTTCAGCTCCGCGTCCTCGGTGTCGAGGCGTTGCAGTGCGAGGTCGGCGTCGGCGATCTGCTGCTGCTCGCGGGCGATGTCGGCGGCGAACTGCGTCAGGCGGCGGTCGAGCTCGGCCACGCGCTCCTTCGCGCGATGCTCCTCGCGGTCGAGCAATTCGCGGGCATTGGTCAGGCGCTGCAGCCCGGCAGCGGCGCGCGCTTCGCCGTCGCGCAGCGCCGGGAGCTCGGCGGCGCGCTCGGCCTGGATGCGGGCGGCCTCGGCCTGCTCGCGGGTGCGCTCGGCCATCTCGCGCACGGCGACATCGTGGGTATGGCCAGCTTCGACGACGTCGGCATTGGCGCCGACCCAGCGCAGGTGGAACAGCATGGCCTCAGCCTTGCGCACCTTGGCGGCGACCTCGCGATAACGGATCGCCTGCCGCGCCTGACGCTTCAGGCCGTCCATCTGCCCGGCGAGCTGGCCGATCACGTCCTCGACGCGGGTGAGGTTGGTCTCGGCTGCCCTTAGACGCAGTTCCGCTTCATGGCGGCGCGCATGCAGGCCGGCGACCCCGGCGGCATCTTCCAGCACGCGGCGGCGCTGCTCGGGTTTTGCCTGGATGATCTCGCCGATCTTGCCCTGGTGAACCAGCGCGGGCGAACGTGCACCGGTGGCGGCATCGGCAAACAGCAGCTGTACGTCGCGGGCGCGCACGTCGCGGCCGTTGATGCGGTAGACCGAACCGGCCTCGCGCTCGATGCGGCGGGAGATCTCCAGGATCTGGCTGTCGTTGACGGCGGCCGGCGCCGAGCGATCGGAATTGTCGATCGTCATCACGACTTCGGCGTGGTTGCGCGCCGGGCGGTTGCCGGAGCCGGCGAAGATCACCGCGTCCATGTCGGCGGCGCGCAGCGACTTGTGCGAGGTCTCGCCCATCGCCCAGCGCAGTGCCTCGACCAGGTTCGACTTGCCGCAGCCGTTCGGACCGACCACGCCGGTGAGGCCCGGCTCGATCATGAAGTCGGTCGGCTCGACGAAGGACTTGAACCCGTGGAGGCGGAGGCGCGTGAGTTTCATAGACACAAATCTCTCTTGGCCGGGCGCGAATCTCCCTGCCGTGACAATACCATAGAAGGCAATGTCGAGGTGTGGACGAGTCGCATCATGCGGCTCTCATGGGCCGCGACAATGGCCGGGCCGTGGCGGAAGGGCAACCGCGGGAGGAAGCTTTTCCCAAGCCTTTTGCAGGGCTTATGGCGAACCGTGAATCGAGATCGCGAAACGTCCGCGAATCAGCTCTTCAACAACGACTTGATGCGCTTGTCGAATTCCTCGAACGTCTGGTCGCCCTTGATCATCTCGCCGTTGATGAAGAAGGTCGGCGTCGAGTTCACCTTCAGCACCTCGTTGGCGTATTTCTGGTCCGCCGCGATCTTGTCGAGCAGAGGCTGGTCCTTCAGACAGTCCTCGACCTGCTGCTGGGATAGCCCCGCCTGCTTGCCGATCCGGGTCAGCGTCTCCGTGGTGTTCTTCAGCGCCCACTCATTCTGCTGGCGGAACAGCATATCGATGACGGCAAAGTATTTGCCGGAATCGTCCTTGGCGATGCAGCGCGCCAGCATCGAGCCGGCGGCGGCCTTGATGTCGAGCGGGAATTCGCGGAACACGAACCGGATCTTGCCGGTGTCGATGTATTCCGACTTGATCTTCGGGAACACCTTCTCGGTGAAGGCCGCGCAATGCGGGCAGGTCATCGAGGCGAACTCGGTGATGGTGACCGTGGCATTGGCAGGTCCCAGCGCCATGTCGGGCAGCGACACCGGCTTGGCGACGTCGGCGGCGGTCTGCGCCATCGCCTCGCCGATCAGGCGCAGCGGCGAGAAGCCAGCGAGCAGGCCAAGCCCGGTCAAGGACAGGGCGGCGGTAAAGGCGCGGCGCGTGAGGATCAAGATTGGCTCCCGGGATTGGCGAGACATGCGAAAGGCTTGCACAGGACGTGCGGAACAACGCCTTCCGCTAGCTTGAAACGGCAAATGTGGCAATGGCGGGCCGGCGGGCGAGGGCCGCAACGGACTCAATTTCGCTTGATGGCGGCCCCCAGCCGCGCCAGCGCGTCCTTCAGCGCCTCGTCCTCGACCGCGGACAGGGTCTTGGCGACCTCCGCCACCGCCTTGGGGTCGGGTGGCTTGGGTCGCGCGGGCCGTTCCCGGCGCGACAGCGGAGCCTGGCGCAGCGCCAGCCGGCCGACCGCATGCCAGCCGAAGAAGCGGTTCACCCGCTCCAGCAGCACGTCGGATTTGTGCTGGATCTCCAGCGCCGCCGGTCCCTCCACCCGCAGCACCAGCGTCGCCGGCTCCTGCGGCTGGCCCTCCACCGGCCGCGGCCATTGCAGCTTCAGCGGCTCGGCATGGCGGGCGATATCGGCCCCTGCGATCTCCGCCCAGCGCGTCACCAGCTCGCGCGCCGCAAAGCCCTGCCGGGCGTACGCGTCTGAAAAGACGTCGCTGAGCAGGAGCGAGAGCGGCTTGGCGCTGAGGGGGCCGGGCTTGGACATGGTTGATTATATCACGCCGCGCGGGGCCGGATTGCCTTCAAGTCACGGTCGATCTCGCGGCGCCGTAGCATCAGGTCATAGTCCATCTGCAGGCCGAGGAAGAACCCCTCCGAGAGACCGAAATATCGCGCCAGCCGCAGATCGGTATCGGCGGTGATGCCGCGCTTGCCGAGCACGATCTCGTTGATGCGGCGGGGGGCGACATGAACGGCCCGCGCCAACGCATTCTGGCTCAGCGCCATCGGCTTCAGAAATTCCTCCAGCAGGATCTCGCCGGGATGGGGGTTGTGAAGCAGTCCGCCCTTAGTCGTGGTAGTCGACGATTTCGACATGCACCGGTCCCCCTCCATCCCAAACAAAGCAAATCCGCCATTGGTCGTTGATCCGGATCGAATGCTGTCCTTGCCGGTCTGCCTTCAGCGCTTCGAGCCGGTTTCCGGGTGGAACGCGCAAGTCCGTCAACACTCTGGCTTGGTTCAACAGACGGAGTTTCCGTAGCGCCACGTTCTGGATATCGGCCGGCAATCGCCGGCTCCGCCTGCCGGACCAGATCAATTCTGTTTCGGGGTCGGCAAAGCCCTGGATTACAGATCCACTATAACGCAACGCGTTATAGTGCGCAATTGCTGGCTTAAGTCCGATTCCAATTCTAGGATGAGGCGTGCCTGCATCCGCCGCTAAGAGAAAGCTCCAAGACAGGGCCTCCCGCCCCGCGCTGCTGCTCGACTGGTACGACCGGCATCGCCGGCGCCTGCCGTGGCGGGCGGCGGCGGGCGAGCGGCCCGATCCGTACCGGGTGTGGCTGTCGGAGATCATGCTGCAGCAGACCGGGGTGAAGACCGTCGGACCCTATTTCGAGAAATTCCTCGCCCGCTGGCCGGATGTGACGGCGCTCGGGTGCGCCTCGCTCGACGATGTGCTGCGCATGTGGGCCGGGCTCGGCTATTACTCGCGCGCGCGCAATTTGCATGCCTGCGCGGTGGTGGTGCTGCGCGAGCACGGCGGCACCTTCCCCGACACGGAGGAAGCGCTGCGCGCGCTGCCGGGGATCGGACCTTATACCGCCTCGGCGATTGCGGCGATCGCATTCGATCGGCGCACGATGCCGGTCGACGGCAATATCGAGCGCGTGGTGTCGCGGCTGTACGCGGTGGAAGACGAACTGCCGAAGGCAAAGCCGCGGATTCAGGAACTCGCCGCGACGCTGCTGGCAGACACTCGCGCCGGCGACAGCGCGCAGGCGCTGATGGACCTGGGTTCGTCGATCTGCACGCCGAAGAAGCCGGCCTGCGCGCTGTGTCCGCTCAATGACGACTGCGCGGCGCGCGCACGCGGCGATCAGGAGACGTTTCCGCGCAAGGCGCTGAAGAAATCCGGCGAGCTGCGGCGGGGCGCTGCCTTCGTCGTGACGCGCGGTGCCGAATTGCTGGTGCGCTCGCGTCCGGACAAAGGGCTGCTCGGCGGGATGACGGAAGTGCCGGGTTCGGACTGGCGCGCGGGGCAGGAGGACAAGGCTGCGCTGAAGCAGGCGCCTGCGCTTGTCGGCTCAACGCGCTGGCACCGCAAGGCCGGCGTCGTCACCCACGTTTTCACACATTTCCCGCTGGAGCTCGTGGTCTACACCGCAAAGGTGCCGGCAAGAACGCGGGCGCCCAAGGGCATGCGCTGGGTGCCGATCGCGACGCTGGCGGACGAGGCACTACCCAATGTGATGCGCAAGGCGATCGCGCACGGGCTCGGCGAGTAGGGGCTTCGATGCTGACACCATGCTGTCAGCATCCCCGCGCTATCAGGGAGCCACACGGAGGTTCCCATGATCGCGACTGCACTCGACCGTATTGCCATGCCGCCCGCCGCGACGCTGCTCGGCTGGCATCTGCTCGACGCCCGCCCCGGAGAAGGCTGGATCCGGATCGGCTTCGAAGGAAAGCGCGAATTCTGCAACCCCGCCGGCTTCGTGCAGGGCGGCATTCTCGCGGCCATGCTCGACGACACCATGGGGCCGGCGGTGTTCGCGATGACGGAGGGGCGGCTCTACACCGCGACCATCAGCCTGACCGTCAATTTCCTGGCGCCGGCCAAACCCGGCCGGATCACAGGCGAGGCGAGGGTGACGCAGCTCGGCAAGACCGTCGCCTTCATCGAGGGCCGGCTCACCGACAAGGACGGCACGTTGCTCGCCACCGCCACGACCAACGCGCGGCTGGTCGAGGCCGGCAAGGCGCTGCAGTAGTATCTCTTCTTCTCCTTCTCCCCGCTCTTGCGGGGAGAAGGTCGGGATGAGGGGCATCCATCCACGCGCACCGAAGATGAGTTGGGCAGGGTGCCTCGCCCCTCACCCGGATCGAAAGCGATCCGACCTCTCCCCGCATAAGAGCGGGGAGAAGTTGAGACCGTCAGGCGCTGCGGCGCGCCTCCGGCAATTGCACGATCGGCGGCTTGGCGTTGAGGCCCTCGACCTGAAAACCGGCGACGCGCTTGTAGTTGGCGGCGATGTCTTCCAGCTCCTGCTGCGACATCACGTCGGTGATGACCTTGTAGCCCTCGGGCGCGCGCTCGTGGACCAGCTGCATCACCTGCTCCGGGCCGTTCTTGCGGTTGAGCATCACGAGGTCTGACGTGGCCGGCCGCCGCTCGGCCTCGTAGGTGGCGAGCGCGGCATTGGTTGCGCCCTTCGCCAGGATTTCGCGGGTGATGACGCGGGCGTCGAGGATCGCCTGCGAGGCGCCGTTGGAGCCGATCGGATACATCGGGTGCGCGGCATCGCCCATCAGTGTGACGCGGCCGAACGTCCATTGCGCAACCGGATCGCGGTCCACCAGCGGATACTCATAGGAATGCGGGCAGTTCTCGATCAGGCCGGGCACGTCGAGCCAGTCGAATTTCCAGTCTCTGAACCACGGCAGGAACTCGTCGAGCCTCGCCGTGCGGTTATAGTCCTCGCGGCGCCATTGATATGTCGGCGGCATATGCCGCTCAGCGACCCAGTTGATCCAGTATTTGCCGTCGGCATCGGGCGCTTTCGAGATCGGATAGCAGACGAATTTCAGGATCTCGTGGCCGGCCATGATCATGGTGCGGCCGGTGAGGAACGCATCTGACGCAGTGACGCCGCGCCAGAGGATGCGGCCGTTCCAGATCGGCGGGCCTTCCTGCGGATAGAGGCGCTCGCGCACGGCGGAATGGATGCCGTCGGCGGCGATCAAGAGATCGCCCTCATACGTGCCGGCCGGCTTGCCGGTCGCCTTGTCGATGAACTCGGCGCGCACGCCGTCGGCGGACTCGGTCCAGCCGGTGAGATGATGGCTGGTCAGGATGTTGTCGCGGCCGAGCCGCTCGATCGCCGTCTCGAGCAGGATCTGCTGCAGGATGCCGCGATGGATCGAGAATTGCGGCCATTTGTAACCGGCTTCCAGCCCGCGCGGCTCGCTCCAGATCGGCTTGCCGTGCCTGGAGAAATAGGCAAGTTCCTTGGTGCGTACGCCGGATGCGTCCAGCTTCTCGAGCAGGCCGAGCTCGATCAATTCGCGCACGGCATGCGGCAGCACGTTGATGCCGACGCCGAGCGGCTTCAGCTCGCTCACGCTCTCGAACACCCGCGCCGGAACGCCGATCTGGTGCAGGCTGAGCGCCAGCGTCAGCCCGCCGATGCCGCCGCCCGCAATGAGTATGGTCATGATACGCCCCCACTATTGGCCATGGTCATGGCACGGGATTGCGCTGTTGGGCAACCGCGAAAGCGGACGTTTTCGGCCGGGTGGACGGCGGCGGGTTGCCCCGTTAACGTGCCGCGGCTTTTTCGGAGAGGACCGACATGCTCAAGCTCTATTACGCCCCCGGCACCTGCGCGCTCGCCTCGCACATTGCGCTCGAAGAGGCCGGCGCGCCCTACAGCGCCGAGCGGCTCAACTTCAGGAACAACCAGCAGCAGAGCGAGGACTATCTCAAGATCAATCCCAAGGGCCGCGTGCCGGCGCTGGTGACGGACAAGGGCGTGCTGACCGAGACGCCGGCGATCCTCGCCTTCATCGCGCAGAGCTTTCCGCAGGCCAACCTCGTGCCGCAGGATGCCTTTGCGTTCGCGCAGGTGCAGTCGATCAACAGCTATCTCTGCTCCACCGTGCATGTCTGCCACGCCCACAAGGGGCGCGGCTATCGCTGGGCGAGCGAAGAGTCTTCGTTCGCCGACATGAAGCGCAAGATTCCGGAGACGATGGCGGCCTGTTTCGCGCTGATCGAGCGCGACATCCTCAGGGGGCCGTGGGTGATGGGTGAGCAGTACACCATCTGCGATCCCTATCTTTACACCATCAGTGGATGGCTCGAGGGCGACGGCGTCGATCTTGCGAAGCTGCCGAAGACGCTCGCTCATCGCAAGCGCATGGAAGCGCGTCCGGCGGTGGCAACGGTGTTGGCGGAAGAGAAGGCGGCCGCCTAAGCCTTCTTTCCCCGCTCCATCTCCCGTCCGATGCCGAGCATGAGATTGCGCAGCCAGATCGAGCCCGGGTCCATCTGGGCGCGGGTCGGGTAGAACAGGTACTGCTCGTCGATCCCGGGATCGAACGGCGGGGCGATTGTCTGCAGCGACAGCTGCTTCGACAGCGCCGCGATCAGGCGGCGCGGCACGAAGGCGACCAGGTCGGTGCGCGCGGCGACGTGCAGCGCCTCGATATAGCCGGGCACCACCAGCGCGATGCGCCGCTCGATGCCTTTGGGCCGCAGCCAGGTGTCGATCAGGTCTTCGCTCTGGCCGCGGATCACGACGGCGACGTGTCGCGCCGCGAGGAACGTTTCGCACTGCTTCAGGCGGTTGCCGGCGGGGTGGCCGCGTCGCACCGCGAGCGCGTCGCTGTCGGTATAGAGCCGTTGGCGGTGAAAGCCCTTGAAGGCGTCGCCGATCGAGCAGACGAGATCGATGGTGCGGGCGAATTCCGGGGTCATGATCGCCGGCCCGCGCCACGGCACCACGTCGATGGTGACGTTCGGCGCCAGCTTCGTCACCTTCTCCATCAGCGGCGGCACCAGAAGTTCGACTGCGAGATCCGGCATCATCAGGCGAAAGTGCCGCTCGCTGGTTTCGGCATCGAACTCATCCTGCGCGAACAGGCTGCGCACCTGGTCGAGCACCTGCGCCAGCGGGCCGCGCAGCCCCTGCGCCCGCGGCGTCAGCTCCATGCGCGGGCCTGACCGCACCAGCAGCGGGTCGCCGATCAGGTCGCGCAGCCGCTGCAGCGCGTGGCTCGCCGCCGGCTGCGACAGGCCGATCCGCATCGCCGCGCGGCTGACGCTGGCTTCCCGCAGCAGGGCGTCGAGCGCGACCAGCAAATTGAGGTCAAGCGAATTCAAATTCATGGTGTGAATATATATCATATTCCATATCGATTGGAAGAATGCGACCGCGGAGGCCATGATTGGCAACAGCCAATCAATGGAGAAAGCCATGAGCGCAGAAGCCAACAAGAAACTGGTGCAGCAGGTCTATGCCGATTCCGCCAATCGCAGCGGCACCACCTTCGTGGACAACCTCGCCGACGACGCCTGCTGGATCGTCACCGGGCAATATTCCTGGTCGAACGAGTTCAAGGGCAGGGACGCCATCCTCAACGGCTTGATGGGCCATTTCCGCTCGCACTTCGCGGTGCGTCCGCGCACGGTGGCGTTCAACTTCATCGCCGAGGGCGACACCGTCGTGGTGGAAGCGCGCGGCGACAACGTCACCAAGGCGGGGCTGCGCTACGACAACCAGTATTGTATGGTGTGGCGCATCGAGAACGGCAAGATCAAGCTGATCAAGGAGTATTGCGACTCCGCGCTGGTCGAGCGCGTGCTCGGGCCGTTCCCGCAAGAGCGCAAGCGGGCGGCGGGCTGACGCCATTGAGCGGCATTCTCGCAGAGGGCCGCCGGGCACGCCGGCGGCCGTTTCCGGTTTCCCTGCTTGCAATCGCGCGATCTATCCCGATGCTGGTGGCGACGTGGCGCGAGCGCGGCCGCATGCGGCGTCAACTTGCCGCGATGAGCGACCGCGAGTTGCACGATATCGGTGTGTGCCGGGCGGAAATCGCCGACGAAATCGGCCGGCCGTTCTGGCGGGAAATGAAAGGGAGGTTGCCGTGAGCAAGGAGCTTATCAACCCGGCTGCGCTGATGGCGCCGACGGGCTATTCGCATGTCGCGAAGGTCACGGGCACGCTGGTCTATGTGGCGGGCCAGGTGTCGGCCGATGCGTCGGGCAAGCTGGTCGGCGAGGGCGATCTGGAGGCGCAGGCCGAGCAGGTGTTCAAGAATCTCAAGATTGCGATCGAGGCGGCGGGCGGCACCCTGGCCGACATCGTCAAGATGAACGTCTATGTCGTTGCCGAGGTCGACCAGGCCGAGATCCCGAAATTCCGGGCGGTACGCGACCGCTATCTCGACACGGCAAAACTGCCGGCGAGCACGCTCGCGGTCATCACGCGCCTAGCCCGGCCGGGCTGGCTGATCGAGATCGAGGCGATCGCCGCGATCGATTGAAGGGACTGCCGTAGGGTGGGCTAAGCAATAGCGTGCCCACCTCTCTGGCGCCGGTGCATATGAAGGTGGGCACGGCGCTTGCGCGCCTTTGCCCACCCTACGCATTTCACGTCGCGAAAGCGATCACGCCGCCCGGGTCTTGAGGTGGCGGAACATGTTGCCGCGGGCCTCGTCGTCCATCTCGGCCTTGAAGATGAACTTGTCCTTCAACGCGATCGCGCGGGCCGCGGCGGGCCTTGCCGAAATCTCGTCGACGAGGCGCTTGACGTTGGGATATTTCGCGGCGGCTTCCTCGCCCATCACGAATGCCGCCATCCGCGCCCAGCCCCACAGCGCCATGTCCACGACCGTGTAGCTGTCGCCGACCATGTACTTCCTTCCGGCGAGGTGATCGTTGAGCACGGCGTAGTGCCGCTGCGCCTCGAACTGGTAGCGGTTGTTGGCGTAGTCGATCTTTTCCGGCGCGAAATGCCTGAAGTGAACCGCCTGTCCCGAATAGGGGCCGACGCCGGTGGCGACGAACATCAGCCAGGACAAGAGCTGCGCGCGGTTCTGCGGCGTGTTCGGCGGCAGGAACTTGCCGGTCTTCTCGGCGAGATAGAGCAGGATGGCGTTGCTGTCGAACACCAGCACGCCGTCGTCGTCGATC
Source organism: uncultured Bradyrhizobium sp. (assembly GCA_964504705.1). Classification (GTDB taxonomy): domain Bacteria; phylum Pseudomonadota; class Alphaproteobacteria; order Rhizobiales; family Xanthobacteraceae; genus Bradyrhizobium. The sequence goes on along the minus strand of CAZDEZ010000029.1, from coordinate 25,812 downwards.
GCCGGCACCTTGGCATTCGGGTTCACCTTCAGGAATTCCGGCTTGAACTGGTCGCCCCTGCGAGTGTCGACCGCCACCGGCTCGAACGGCAGACCGGATTCTTCCAGGAACAGCGCCACCTTGGTCGGATTGGGCGAACCGTTGAAATAGAATTTGAGCATGAAACCTCCCCATTTCTTGTTGCCCGAGAGATCGGGACGCGGCGCGATTGCCGCAGGCAGGGACGTCCATGCGCAAATTTTCATTGCCTGCGCAAGCGACGAGTTCGTGAATTGCGTCCGGGATCGAGCGATCAGCCAAGGAAGAAGAGGCCAGCGGCGCCAGCGGCGATCATCGCAAAGCCCGCCGCATGCAGCAGCACGGCCAGCCGCGTCGCCGCCTGCATTTCGGAAGCCTGGGCGGCACGCTCCGGTCCGCTGGCATAGCCGTGGGCGATGACTTCCTGGTTGAAGTCGCCATGGGCGTCCATGGTGCCGGCGAGGCCGACGCGGATCAGGAGGATGCCGAAGATGACGAGACCGGCGGATCCCAGCATGCCGATCAGCAGCATCGGGAACATGCCGACCAGGAAGATCGGCAGCAACGGCAGGAGCAGTATCGCCTCGGATCGCTTGCGCATCGGCAGGTCCAATCGAAAAGCAACCGCTTGGACCCGGACTCTAGGTCCGGGGCTCGGGGTCGATCAAGTCGAAAGGACGTGAACGGATGGGGCGGGCTCAACCCGCCGCCATCTGGCTGCGGATTTCGGCCCGGAGTTCGTCGATCAGCTTCAGGCCGCCCTTGGTCTCGACATGCCAGAAGGTCCAGCCGTTGCAGGCCTCGGCGCCTTGCGCGACCGCGCCGATGCGATGGATCGAGCCGACCTTGTCGCCGAGCATGATGGCGCCATCGGCGCGGACCAGCGCGCCATGGCGCTTCCTGGCATCGACCAGCTTGGCGCCCGGCGCGATCATGCCGCGCTCGATCAGTTCGGAGAAGGCGACGCGCGGCGCCTCGCGCGCGGTCATGAAGGGGGCGAGCGTTGCTTCCGGCAGCGGCTCGATCGCGGCGATGCGCGCCTCGGCCGCCCTGGCATAGGCGGGATCGCGCTCGAAGCCGACGTAGCTGCGGCCGAGACGTTTTGCCACGGCCCCGGTGGTGCCGGTGCCGTTGAAGGGGTCGATCACGAGGTCGCCGGGCTTCGACGACGACAGCAGCACGCGCGCCAGCAGGCCTTCCGGCTTCTGGGTCGGGTGCACCTTCTTGCCGTCCTTGCCCTTGAGGCGCTCCTCGCCGGTGCAGAGCGGAATCAGCCAGTCGGAGCGCGCCTGCACGTCCTCGTTGGCGGCCTTCAGGGCCTCGTAGTTGAAGGTATACCCTTTGGCCTTCTCGTCACGCGCCGCCCAGATCATGGTTTCGTGCGCATTGGTGAAGCGGCGGCCGCGGAAGTTCGGCATCGGGTTGGACTTGCGCCAGACGATGTCGTTGAGCACCCAGAACCCGAGGTCCTGCATGATGGCGCCGACACGGAAGATGTTGTGATAGGAGCCGATCACCCAGATCGTCGCCGACGGCTTCATGACGCGGCGGCAGGCCAGCAGCCAGGCGCGGGTGAAATCGTCATAGGCGGCGAAGGAAGAGAACTTGTCCCAGTCGTCGTTGACGGCATCGACATGCGATTCGTCGGGGCGCTTGAGCTCGCCCTTGAGCTGCAAATTGTACGGCGGGTCGGCGAACACGACGTCGACGGAGCCGGCCGGCAGCTTCGACATCTCGGCGACGCAATCGCCGACAATGATGCGGTGGCTCGAAGCAGACTCGAATTTAGTGCGGGGCGCCCTTGCAGACGCCCCGCGACGCGACACAACCATGACTCAATTACTCTGACTCAGGCGACGCTGTCGGCGACGCGGGACTAAACAACCGACTGGCGACACATTGACCGGGCAAAGTAAAAATCGACTTAACCCCCAACGCGCGCTCGCGGGCGCGGCGCATCATTCGGGCGAGTTGGCGAGGCGATGCGCGTTCAGGTGCACTAGGCAATATTTGCCGGGCGGGTTATTGATTAACGCAATGGAAATTTTACCTCTGTGCCGCGTTGGCTCCCTGCTTGCAGCGCACAAGGATTGAAATGAGGGAAAACCGCCATGCGTTACGATGATTTCCGCCACAGCGACAACATCGACGACCGTCGCGGCGAGGATGGCGGCGGCATGGGCGGCGGCGGTGGCTTCGGCATTCCGATGGGCGGCGGCGGTCTCGGCATCGGCACCGTCATCGTGCTTGGCCTGCTCGGCTATGCTTTCGGCATCGATCCACGCATCCTGATCGGCGGGGCGGAAATTCTCACCGGCGGCGGTCGCGCGCCGACCTATGAGACCGATCGCCCCTCGGGGCAACGCAAGACCGGTGCCCCGACCGACGAGATGGGCAGCATGATCTCCGGTATCCTGGGCGAGCTCGACGACCGCTGGAGCGAGATCTTCAAGGCTGACGGACGTACCTATGCCGGCCCGAAAATCGTGCTGTTCCGCAACGCCACCAATGGCGGACGCTGCGGCATGGCGCAGTCGGCGATGGGGCCGTTCTATTGTCCGCCGGACCGCACCATCTATCTCGACACGGCGTTCTTCCGCGAGGTCGAGACGCGCTTCCGCGGCTGCTCGGGCAGCGCCTGCAAGTTCACCGCGGCCTATATCATCGCACATGAGGTCGGCCATCACGTCCAGAACGTGCTCGGCATCCTGCCGCGGGTGAACAGGGCGCAGCAGCAGGCCGGCAGCAAGGCGGAAGCCAACGCGCTGCAGGTCCGGGTCGAGCTGCAGGCCGATTGTCTCTCCGGCGTCTGGGTCAACCGCGAGGAGAAGAAGCGGCCCGGCTTCCTCGAGGCCGGCGACATCGACGCCGCGCTGAAGACCGCAACCGCCATCGGCGACGACACGCTGCAGCGCCAGGCGACGGGCAGGGTGGTGCCGGACAGCTTCACCCACGGCTCGGCGGCGCAGCGCCGGCAGTGGTTCATGACCGGCTACAAGGAAGGCACCGTGGCGGCCTGCAACACGTTCGGGAGTGCCCAGCTGTAGCTCGCGTTCCCGGACGCAGCGCAGCGCGCCGCAAAGCGGCGTGACGCGCTGCTGATCCGGGGCCCATCGCGAGGCAAGGTAAAATGTGGATCCCGGCTCTGCGGCGCAGCGTTTCACGCTGCACCGCGTCCGGGACAAGAGAGAAAGTACGATGGCAATCGACGAAGCAAAGCAGTTCGTGCCGCTCAACATCGCCGTGCTGACGATGTCGGACACCCGTTCGCTTGCCGACGACAAGTCGGGCACGACGCTGGTTGATCGTCTCACCGCCGCCGGCCACAGGCTGGCGGCGCGCGAGATCGTCACCGACGACGTCGAGGCAATCCGCGCCGTGGTGAAGCGATGGATCGCGGATCAGGGCGTCGACGTCATCGTCACGACCGGCGGTACCGGCTTCACCGGGCGCGACGTCACGCCGGAGGCGATCGAGCCGCTGTTCGAGAAGCGGATGGACGGGTTTTCCATCGCCTTCCACATGCTGAGCCACGCCAAGATCGGCACCTCGACGGTGCAGAGCCGCGCCACCGCGGGCGTTGCCGGCGCGACCTTCATCTTCTGCCTGCCGGGTTCGCCCGGCGCCTGCCGCGACGCCTGGGACGGCATCCTGGCGGCCCAGCTCGACTACCGCACCCGGCCCTGCAATTTCGTCGAGATCATGCCGCGGCTCGACGAGCACCTGCGCCGGCCAAAGGCCAAGGGGGCGTCGGCGTAGCCAGGGCATATTCGTAAAGGCACCACTTAAATCACCGCGCTCAGCCGGATCGGGGGCATTGGAATGACTACATTCGTGTTGGTGCACGGTGCCTGGGGTGGCTCACATGGCTTCAGGCATGTGCGTCGGCTGCTTCGTTCTGAACGGCATGAGGTGTCAACGCCTAGCCTGACCGGTGTTGGCGAACGGATACACCTTTCCAGCCCAATGGTCGGGCTCGGCACGCACATCCGCGACGTGGTCAATCACGTATTGTACGAGGATCTCGACCAGATCGTTCTGGTGGGCTTCTCATATGGCGGCTTCGTCGTCACAGGTGCGCTGGAGCACATCGCGGAGCGCGTTTCGCATCTCGTCTATCTGGACGCATTTGTCCCAAGCAATGGGGAGACAGTTTGGTCTCACATCGGGCGCGGGGCGCGTGCCAGGATCGAACTTGGTCAGGATTGGGTTGTTACGGGTGTTGCGCGCGAATTCGACAGTCCTGCGGAGGCAGACTGGATGGGAGTGCGACGGACAACTCATCCGCAAGGCTGTTTCACGGAGCCGGTATTTCTTTCGCAACCCGTGGAGTCGTTTCCCTTTGGCAGAACGTACATAAAGGCAACACTGGCTCCCGAAAACGACATCGGCCAACGAGGCTTTTTGGCGGGCAGCCCGTCACGCGAAGGGGTCACCAGCCTGGCGGTACTACGAGATAGCCACCAACCATATGGTCCCAAACAACAGACCTGAAGAGTTAGCTCGGATACTCGCAGATATCGCGTAAGCCGTTTGCGTTAGATCAAAGGGCAAATGGCGGGTGGCCGCTAGGCTTGAGCACTTTTCGGAAATGAACCCGATGATCGGACGTAGCCTCACGGTAGCTTTGGCTGGCTTGCTCCTCGCTTCCGCCTCATCGCGGGCGCAGGAAGCGATCATCACCCACAAATCACTGAGCCCGGAACTTGCGCTTGATCTCGCCCGTGCTGCGCTCGTTGACTGCCGAAAGCGTGGTTATCAGGTGGCGGTTTCGGTCGTTGACCGTTTCGGCGTGCCGCAGGTGATGTTGCGGGACCGTTTTGCCGGTCCTCATACGCCGTCGACGGCCTCCGGCAAGGCATGGACTGCAGCGACGTTCCGCACCAACACGACTGCGCTTCACGCCATAAGCCAGCCAGGCATGATGCAGGCCGGCATCCGCAATCTGCCCGGGGCAGTAATTATTGGCGGTGGAATGGTGATTGAATCGAGTGGCTCGCTGCTTGGCGCGGTTGGCGTCTCCGGGGCGCCCGGCGGTGATGCCGATGATGCCTGCGCCAAGGCCGGCATAGCAGCGATCCAGGACAAGCTCGACTTCTGACGATTGCCGGGTGTCTAACGACCGCTTCTGGCCCTTCCGTGACCTCCGGCGATGTCCGCCTTTGTGCCGCTGTTGATGGACGTGCGGCGCAGCTCGACTACCGCACTGTGGCCCTACAACTTCATCTCCCAGGTCTCGCCGACGAGATCGACGCCAAAACTGTGGTGCGGCTCTTCCTTGACGCGGCGGAAGCCGAGCGCCTTATAGATGCCGCGCGCGGCAACCAGGATGCTCTGCGTCCACAGCGTCATCTCCTTGTAGCCTTTCTCGCGCGCGCCGCGGATGCATTGCTCGACCAGCGCGCGGCCGACGCCGAGTCCGCGCGCTTTCTTCTCCACCAGCAGCAGCCGCAGCTTGGCGATGCCATTGCCGCCGTTCACCAGGAATACGGAGCCGAGGCGCTCGCCATTGGCCTCCGCGATCCAGCAATGCTCGCGCGCAGCATCGTAGTTCCTGATGAACTGCGCACAGATCTCGGCGACCAGCGCCTCGTAGCTGATGTCCCAGCCGTATTCCTCGGCATAGGCCTGTGCCTGGCTGGAGATGACCCAGCCGATGTCGCCGGGGCGGTGGCTGCGCAGCAAGAATGCAGCGGGTTTTTCCGCCGGCCGCTCCAGCGTCTGCTCGATCGTGGCCATGGCGCGCACGACGGCCGCGCGCTCGGTGTCATCGAGCGAGGCGAGCAGGGTGCCGACTTCCTCGCGCGAGCGCCGCTCGAGCTCGACCTGGGCGGTGCGGCCTTTGGCGGTCAGCGACAGCTCGTTGACGCGGCCGTCGTGCTTGGACGGCTTTCGCGTCACGATCTGGCGGCGTTGCAGCGTCTGCAAGGTCCGGCTCAGGAAGCCGGCATCGAGGCCGAGGTCGCGGGCGAGGTCGGTGGCGGTACAGGCCGGACGATGCGCGATCTCGTAGAGGATGCGCGCCTCCTGCAAGGTGAAGGCGCTGTGCAGCAGCTTCGGCTCGATGATGCCGAGCTTGCGGGTGTAGAAGCGGCTGAAGTCTCTGACGGCATCGACCTGGCCGTCCAAATCGGTCGGGAACATGGTTCACCTCGGTACTTGCCATTGTCAATTAGTTATTTGACTTTGGCAAGTAAATCTCGACGTCAGACCGATCCCGGCTACTTTGCATGGGGTTGTTTTGGACTTTTTGGTCGGGCCGGTTCCGGCTTCAGGCCACCACCATGATCCGGCTGCGCAGCAGCGTGCGGGAGGAGCGGCCGAGCTGGCGCAACAGGCGCGCCTCGGAGCGGCGGGCATCGGGCCGGTAGCCGCCGAGGCGGTCGTAATGCTCGCGCGCGATCAGGAGGCCCTGTTCCGCGGAGGGGCCCGCCACCATGCGGGCGATCGCCTTGAGACCGTCGCGCAGGCGGCGGTCCGCATAGGGCGATCGGGCGTAACGGAACACGGCGGCCCGCGGCCGGCCGCTACTGGCGACGCCATTGATGAATTGGGTGGTCTCCTCGATCCAGCCGGAATCGAGCACCGCACCGGCATGCAGGAACATCAGCCACGGCGAACGCGCCTGACGGGCGCCGGCGGCGAGGGCTGAGGCGCGCGTTCCATCTGCGGCCAGGTATCGGCAGCCGGCAACGTCCGCCACCCGCTCGATCACGCCGGATCCGCTGCGGTCAACCAGCAGCACCTCGCGGACGACGCCTGCGGCAGCGCCCGGCACCAACGTCGCGAGGGTGGCGACGGCCGGATGCTCGGTGCCTTCGGTCGGAATGATGACGCTCAACATCGGTTAGGCTTCGGTGGCTCGAGCGGTGAAAACGCCGCACTGTTACCACCTTGCCGCAATCAAAACAGCCGTTTGCGTGCAGTTTTTTGCGGCAGGCTCAAGCTGCGGTGGCCGCCGTCAAGCCGCGCCGACGGCCACATCATTCCAGCACCCGGAAGGCGCCGTTACCGGCGCGGCATTCTGGCCAGGCTATGGGCGGGGTTGCCCGAGCATGATCCGCCCACGCCAGAAACCGTTGCCGCGCACTGGGCGTAGGTGGCGAAATTGCACTGGGTCACCGCGCCTCCCATGCCGTAGGTCGTGGCGCAGAAGGCGGCGTTGGCGTCCGCGCGGGCGGCGGTGGGCATGGCGGCGCCGGCAGCGACGGCAAGAGCGAGTGCGGCGACGGTCAGGAATGTCTTGGGCATTTGGTTTCCTCAGGGGTCCATGGTTGACGACCACGGAATTACGGTGCCGGCGCCGGCGCAGTTGCTGTGAACACGCAAATGTGTGTTCTTGATTTGTTCTCATGACATGCTATGTTCTGTCCATGAGCCGAGCATCCTCTCATGCCCTCAGGCACCCGCCGGTGACAGTGCCCTCCGAACCGGCGGGTGCAACTCCTTTTCCCGAACTTGCGGTCGCGGTTGATCGCGAGCGTCGCCGCGGTCGCGGCGCGCAGTCCAATGCCTCGGGCCGCTTCGAGGCGGAGGCGCGGGTTGCCTTCGACGACGGCTGGCAAAGCCTGGAAGAACTGCCGCCGTTCAAGACCACGGTCTCGCTCGACACCTCGCGCAAGGTGATCGCCCGCAACGATTCGCCCGACATCGGCTTCGACCGTTCCATCAATCCCTATCGCGGCTGCGAGCATGGCTGCGTCTACTGCTTCGCGCGGCCGACCCATGCCTATCTCGGGCTGTCGCCCGGCCTCGATTTCGAATCGAAGCTGCTGGCGAAGCCCGATGCGCCGGAATTGCTGGAGAAGGAGCTGGCGGCTGCGAACTACGAGCCGCGGATGATCGCGATCGGCACCAATACCGATCCCTACCAGCCGATCGAGCGCGACATGAAGATCATGCGCGGCATCCTGGAGGTGCTGGAGCGCGCCGGCCATCCGGTCGGTATCGTCACCAAGTCGGCGCTGGTGGTGCGCGACATCGACATTCTCTCGCGCATGGCAAAGCGAAACCTCGCCAAGGTCGCTCTGTCGGTGACGACGCTCGATCCGAAGCTCGCGCGCACCATGGAGCCGCGCGCCTCGACGCCGCCGAAGCGGCTGGAGGCGATCAGGAAGCTCACCGATGCCGGCATTCCAACCACGGTGATGGTTGCACCCGTCATCCCCGCACTGAACGATTCCGAGATCGAGCGCATCCTCGATGCGGCCGCGCATGCCGGCGCGAAGGAGGCGAGCTACGTGATGCTTCGCCTGCCACTGGAAGTGCGCGATCTCTTCCGCGAATGGCTGATGGCGAACTATCCCGACCGTTACCGGCACGTCTTCACCCTGATCCGCGACATGCGGGGCGGGCGCGATTACGACTCACAATGGGGAGCGCGGATGAAGGGCACGGGGCCGATGGCCTGGATGATCGGCCGCCGCTTCGAAATCGCCTGCGACAAGCTCGGCCTGAACAAGCGCCGCTCCAAACTGACCACGGACCACTTCGCGAGGCCGAAACGCAACGGGCAGCAGCTGAGCCTGTTCTAGGTGCAGCCAGTGGCGAGGAGGGTATATGCGTCGACAGCCGGTCCCGCGTTTCACGGTCATTACCCTCGGCGTCCGGGATATCAGGGAAAGCATCGCTTTCTATCGGGCGCTGGGCTTCGAGCGGAAATTTCGTTCGACCGGCGAGGGGATAGCTTTCTTCGACACCGGCGGGACGGTGATCGCGCTGTTTCCCCGCGAGGAGCTTGCGAGGGACGCCACCTTGCAGGCGCAGGAGCGGGCTCCATTCCGTGGCTTCACGCTGGCATGGAACTGCAACTCGACCGAAGAGGTCGATGCAGCGATCAGATTCGCCATCTCGAAGGGTGCTTCGCTGCTGAAGCCGGCGCGGCGCACCGACTATGGCGGCTATTCCGGTTATTTCGTCGATCCGGACGGTTATCCCTGGGAGGTCGTGGTCGCGCCAGGCATCGAAGTCGGCGACGACCGGCGCGTGCACCTGCCGGACTAAGTCAAGCTCTCTTCGCTCCGGGATTTGAATAGCGAGAGTTATCCCTGGTTCCCGGTTGCGCAGCCGGGCGAGCTTGCGCAGGATCCCGGCCATGAGTCGGGACAGGTCCGCCAGGCCGGAAAAGAAGAACGCCAGATCGCCGAAAGGCGTGATCGCGGTTGCGCCGCCGAGCTTTCGGCGGGAGCGCGCGCTGATCAAGCGCGGCGTCTGGCCGGTCGCCGGCTGCGACGAGGCCGGCCGCGGACCGCTGGCGGGGCCGGTGGTGGCCGCTGCCGTCATCCTCGATCCCGACCGCATTCCGAGGGGCATCGACGATTCCAAGCGGCTGACGCCGGAGCAGCGCGAAGACCTGTTCGAGAAGATCTGCGCCACCTCGTCCTTTGCCGTCGCCTACGCCTCGCCGGCGCGGATCGACCGTGACAATATCCTGCGCGCCTCGCTGTGGGCGCTGGCCCGCGCAGTGGCCGCGCTGCCGGAGGCGCCGAAATACGTGTTCGTCGACGGTCGCGACCGTCTCGCAACGCCTTGCGAGTGCGAGGCCGTCATCGGCGGCGACGGCATCGTCAAGTCGATCGCGGCGGCTTCGATCATCGCCAAGGTGACGCGCGACCGGCTGATGTGCGCGCTATCAGAGGATTGCCCGGGCTACGGCTTCGAGACCCACAAGGGTTATGCCGTGCCGGAGCATCTGGAGGCTCTGGACCGTCTCGGGCCGTCGGCGCACCACAGGAGCTTCTTCGCTCCGGTCGTCGCCGCACGGCAGAAGCATTTTCCTTCGCCCGTTCCGCCCGACCTTTTTTCGCTGGAATCTCAAGCCAGCATCGACGTGCCCGTCGCAATCTAGGGCCCACCCGGCCAGTTGCCTCGGGGGCAGCCGCCCTTTATCAGACATCAGGGACAAGTGCGGGCGGTTCGCCGGGCCTGCCATGGGATTTTCGGGCGTTTGATGCGTTTCACCTCCCTGATCGTCGAACTGATCCGCGCCCGGCCGCGGCTGGTGGTCTGGCTTGTGATCACGCTGCAGGCCCTGATGTGGCTGGTGGTGTCGGTGCTGCTGTATCGCAGCCCGCCCGGCGACCTCGCCACCGTGCTCGCCTTCGGCCGGGAATACCAGGTCGGTACCGACATGGGGCCCCCGCTGGCGTTCTGGCTCGCCGACATCGCCTACCGTGCCGCGGGCAACCACATGTTCGGCGTCTACCTGCTGGCGCAGGTTTGCGGCGTTGCCACGCTGTGGACGTTCTATCTGCTGTCGCGCGCCATCGTCGGCGGCCAGCAGGCGGTGCTCGCCGTGCTGCTCACAATGACCGTCACCGCGTTCGGCGCGCCGAGCATCGAATTCGGCCCATCCGTGCTGGCGCGGCCGCTCTGGGCGCTGCTGCTGCTGCACTCCTGGCAGTTGATCGGCCAGAACCGGCGCAACGCCTGGTTCGCCTGGTCCATCGAGGCCGGATTGCTGCTGCTGACCACCACCGCGGCGCCGATGCTGTTGTTGCTGCTGGCGGGCTTTGCGCTGGCGACCGGGCGCGGCCGCCGCACGCTGACTTCGCTCGACCCGCTGTTTGCGCTGGTTGCGATCGTCGTGCTGGCGCTGCCCTACCTGATCTGGCTGATGCGCGCCGATGCGATCGGCTTGCCGGCATGGCCGGCGCTGGACGTCCTGAGCTTGCGGGCGCTGCACTGGGGCAGCCTGCTCGGCGGCCTGCTGCTGGCATTGTCCGGCGTTATCGTTCTCGTTGTCCTCAACTCCGGTTTTCTCGGCCGCGGCGCGGAGGAGGTTCCGATCATCTACCGGCCGCCGGTCGATCCGCTGGCGCGGCAATTCGTCTATTGCTTTGCGATCGCACCGGCGCTGGCGGGAAGCCTGATCGCGGGCCTGTTCAATCTCGACCGCGTCACCGGCAGCGCCGGCATTGCCCTGCTGATGTCGGGGCTTGCCATGATCGTGGCGACCGGCGATCTCGTTCATCTCCGGCGGCAACGGCTGCTGCGCGCGGTCTGGGCGCTCGCGGTGATCGCGCCGGCGGCGGTTGCCATCGGCACCACGCTGTTCCTGCCGTGGACCACCGCCTCGGAGGTGGCGACCTCGGCGCCCGGACGGCAGATCGCGCGCTATTTCGGCGAGAGTTTCGAGCGACGCACCAATCAGCGCCTCCGAGCGGTGGCGGGCGATCCGCAATTTGCCAGCCTGATCGCGCTCGATACCGGCCGTCCGCATCTGCTGCTCGACGCAACGCCGCAGCGAACGCCCTGGCTCAACGCTGCGAAATTCGCCGAGACCGGCGGCATCGTGGTCTGGCGCGCCTCCGACACCGCCGGTACGGTGCCCGCCGATATCGCCAAACGCTTCCCCGGCCTCGTGCCGGAAGTGCCGCGCGCCTTCGAATGGTACGTCAACGGCCGCCAGCCGCTCTTGCGCATCGGCTGGGCCATCGTGCGGCCGAAGAATCCGTGAGAGCTGCCGGCGTTCCCCGGATGCTGCGCAGCACGAAGTGATGCGCTGCTGATCCGGGGTCCATGTTGTGCAATGGGTCCCGGCTTTGCGGAGCAGCGTTTCACGCTGTACCGCGTCCGGGACGCGAGACCGCTTATCCCTGCAGCGCCTTCGCAATCGCCCGCAGATCCTGCCACGACATCCGCTTGTAGGACGGCGAGCGCAGCAGATAGGCCGGGTGGAATGTGGCAATGGCGCGGATGCTGCGCGTGCCGGTGTCGTAGTCCTGCCACTTGCCGCGCGTGCGCATGATGCCCTCGCGGGTCTGCAGCAGCGCCTGCGTCGAGGGATTACCGAGCGTCACCAGCACGTCGGGATTCACCAGTTCGATCTGGCGCTGAATGAAGGGCAGGCAGATCTGCGTCTCCTGCGGCGTCGGCGTGCGGTTGCCGGGCGGCCGCCAGGGAATGACGTTGGCGATATAGGCCGTGCTGCGGTCGAGCCCGATGGCCGCGATCATGCGGTCGAGCAGCTTGCCGGACCGTCCGACGAAGGGCAGTCCCTCGATGTCCTCGTCGCGCCCGGGCGCCTCGCCGACGAACATCACGCGCGCCTGCGGGTTGCCGTCGGCAAACACCAGCCGCGTTGCCGTGAGCCGTAGAGCGCAGCCGTCGAAATTTTCCAGCAGCTGCCGCAACGCTTCCAGCGTCGGCGCGGTTCGCGCGGCGTCGCGAGCCGAAGCGATCGCGACTTCGGGCGCAATTATCGTATCCGCGCGCGGCGTGGCGACCGGTGGCGGCAGGGGGGCCGCGCGGACAATCGGCTGGTGTGCCACGGCCGCGCGCGGTTCGGGCGTGGCTTCCGGATCGGCCAGCCGGTTGACGGGTTCGTCGCCGAGCGCGCAATCGACCCCGGCCTCGAGGTAAAAGGCCAGCAATTGCTGAACGGTAGGGGTAGGGTCAGGGGGCATGGCGGTCGCTTGCGGCATGTCGGCCAATCTATGCCGGCTTGGGCCCATGCGAAACGCATTTCCATGGTTGTCCTCTCCCCAAAAATCGGAAACAACGGGGCTCTTTTGGAAGCGTTCTTAAACCGGTCCGGGACAGGTCATGAGCAGCGAAGAGTTACCCCCGCGCGAATCCATGGAATTCGACGTCGTGATCGTCGGCGCCGGCCCGTCCGGCCTTTCCGCGGCGATCCGGCTCAAGCAGATCAATCCCGACCTCAACGTGGTCGTGGTCGAGAAAGGCTCCGAAGTCGGCGCGCACATCCTCTCGGGCGCGGTGATCGATCCGGTTTCGCTGGACAAGCTGATTCCCGACTGGCGCCAGGACTCCGACTGTCCGCTGAAGACCCAGATGACGGACGACCGCTTTTACTGGATGACTGCAAGCAGCATGGTCCGGTTGCCGAACTTCCTGATGCCGCCGCTGATGAGCAATCATCACTGCTATATCGGTTCGCTCGGTAATGTCTGCCGCTGGCTGGCGCCGAAGGCCGAAGCGCTCGGCGTCGAGATCTATCCGGGTTTTGCCGCGACCGAAGTGCTCTATGACGACAAGGGCGCGGTGAAGGGCATCGCCACCGGTGACATGGGCATCGCCAGGGATGGCACGCACAAGGATTCCTACACCCGCGGCATGGAACTGCTCGGCAAGTACACGCTGTTCGCCGAGGGCGCGCGTGGCAGTCTCTCCAAGCAGTTGATCGCGAAATTCGGCCTCGACGCCAGGAGCGAGCCGCCGAAATTCGGCATCGGACTTAAGGAAGTCTGGCAGATCGATCCTGCAAAACACCAGAAGGGGCTGATCCAGCATTCCTTTGGCTGGCCGCTCAACAATTCGACCGGCGGCGGCTCTTTTCTTTATCACTACGACGACAACCGCGTCGCGGTCGGCTTTGTCGTGCATCTCAACTACGACGATCCCTATCTGTCGCCATTCGACGAATTCCAGCGCTTCAAGACCCATCCTTCCATCCGTAGCGTATTCGAAGGCGGCAAGCGGCTCGCCTATGGCGCGCGCGCCATCACCGAAGGCGGCTATCAGTCCGTGCCGCGACTGACATTCCCCGGCGGCGCGCTGGTCGGCTGCGCCGCGGGGTTCGTCAACGTGCCGCGCATCAAGGGCGTGCATAACGCGATGGGTACCGGCATGCTCGCCGCCGAGCATGTGGCCGCAGCGCTCGGAGCCGGTCGGGCCGGTGACGAGATCGCCGAGTACGAAAACGCCTGGCGCGATTCCGCCGTCGGCAAGGATCTTTACAAGGTCCGCAACGCCAAGCCGCTGTGGTCGAAGTTCGGCACCATCGTCGGCGTCGGGCTTGGCGGCATCGACATGTGGACGAATACGCTGTTCGGCTTCTCGCTGTTCGGAACGCTTTCGCATGCCAAGCCGGACCGCAAGACGCTCGATCCGGCGAAACAGCATCAGCCGATCGCCTACCCGAAGCCCGACGGCAAGATTTCCTTCGACAAGCTGTCCTCGGTGTTCCTGTCCAATACAAACCATGAAGAGGACCAGCCGGTGCACCTCAAGGTCGCCGACATGAACCTGCAGAAGTCCTCGGAGCATGACGTCTTTGCCGGTCCCTCGAATCGCTACTGCCCGGCCGGCGTTTACGAATGGGTCGAGGAGTCGTCGGGGCCGCGCTTCCAGATCAACGCGCAGAATTGCGTCCACTGCAAAACCTGTGACGTGAAGGACCCCAACGGCAACATTACCTGGGTTCCGCCGGAAGGCGGCGGTGGGCCGAACTACGAGGCGATGTAACCACCTTGGCGTGAGGCGGCGGCGGTATCCGGTCACGATACCGCCATAGTGCGAGGGTTTGCAGGCCAAGTCGGCTGAATCGGCGGCGGCCGGACGATATGCCACTTGATTCGTCAGCCCTTTTCCTTGCGGTTCAACGCCAAAAGCGGCATTGTCGCGGGCCTTAGAGGCCGCTGGGTCGGGGCTGCCCTTGCCGATTGCCGTATACCCGCAAAATCCTGGAGCCAGGCAGGTCGTGATGCTTTCCACCCGTTTCCATCGCTGGGCGACTGCCGTGCTCACCGCCTCCGCGCTGGCGCTGCCCGGACACGCCTTGGCGCAGACACCCGATCACCCGGCCGACAGCGCGGCGCAGTTTCCGACCAAGAGTGACCTGAAGTCGATGACGACGGCGGGCAGCTATCTGGCCGCGCGCCACGCCAGCGTGGAGCGCGACGCAGGTGCCGCCGCAGCGTTCTACCGCTCGGCGCTGCGCACCGATCCCAAGAACAACGAACTGCTCGACCGCGCCTTCATCTCTTCGCTCGCCGACGGCGACATCGACGAGGCGGTCAAGCTCGCCGACCGCATCCTCATCCAGGACAAGTCCAACCGCGTGGCGCGCCTCGTGGTCGGCGTGCGCGACCTCAAGCAGAAGAAATACGCAACCGCGCAGCTCAACATCAACCAGTCGATCCGCGGGCCGATCACCGACCTCGTCGCGACGCTGCTGTCGGCGTGGGCGAGCTACGGCGCCGGCGACAGCAAGGCCGCAGTCGCCAATATCGACAAGCTGACCGGGCCGGAATGGTACCCGATCTTCAAGGATCTGCATGCCGGCCTGATCCTGGAGCTGGCTAACCGTGAGAAGGATGCAGGTAGCCGGCTCGAGAAGTCCTACAAACTCGACGATTCCATGCTGCGCGTGGTCGATGCCTGGGCGCGCTGGAATTCGCGCAACAAGGACGGCGCTGCGGCAACGGCCGTCTACGAGGCGTTCGAGAAGAAGCTGCCCCGGCATCCGCTGGTGCAGGAGGGACTGAAGGAAGTCCGTTCCAACAAGAAGCTGCCGCCGCTGGTCGACAGCGCACAGGCCGGCGCCGCCGAGGCGCTCTACGGCATCGGCGCCACGCTGACCCGGCGCGGCGGCGAGGATCTGGCGCTGGTCTATCTCCAGCTGTCGCTGTACCTGTCGCCGACCCATCCGATGGCGCTGCTGTCGCTTGCCGACCTCTATGAGTCCGTGAAAAAGCCGGCGATGGCGATCAAGGTCTACGAGCGGGTGCCGGCGAACTCGCCGCTGAAGCGCAATGCGCAGATTCAGCTTGCGACCAATCTCGATGCGGTCGATCGCAGCGAGGAGGGCATCAAGATACTCAGGCAGGTGATCGATCAGGCGCCCAAGGACATCGAGGCCATCATGGCGCTCGGCAATATCGAGCGCGGCCGCAAGAAGTTCGCCGATTGCGCGGTGACCTATTCCAGGGGCATCGACGCCATGCCGGCGACGCTCGAGAAGAATGCCTGGGTCACCTATTACTACCGCGGCATCTGCCTGGAGCGCTCCAAGCAATGGAGCAAGGCCGAGGCCGACATGCGCAAGGCGCTGGAGCTGCAGCCCGAGCAACCGCATGTGCTGAACTATCTCGGCTATTCCTGGATCGATCAGGGCGTCAACCTCGACGAAGGCATGAAGATGATCAGGCGTGCCGTCGATCAGCGTCCTGACGACGGCTACATCGTCGACTCGCTCGGCTGGGCCTACTACCGGATCGGCAACTACGAAGACGCGGTGAAGCATCTCGAACGCGCCATTGACCTGAAGCCGGAAGATCCGACTATCAACGACCATCTCGGCGATGCCTATTGGCGCGTCGGCCGTACGCTGGAAGCCAAGTTCCAGTGGTCGCATGCGCGCGATCTCAAGCCGGAGCCGGAAGAACTGCCCAAGATCGAGGCCAAGATCGAGAACGGCCTGCCCGAGGACACTTCCTCCTCGGCTTCCGCCGGCAAGAAAAAAGAAGACGGCAAGGGCGGCTGATCGCAGGGTTTCATGTCGGGGCTGGTGGAAGAGGGGCGAGCCAAGGTCAACCTGACCCTGCGGGTGGTCGGGCGCCGCACGGATGGCTATCACGATCTCGAAAGCGTGGTGGCGTTTGCCGATTGCGCGGACAAGCTCACATTGACGCCCGGACCCGAGCTGTCGCTGAAGATGATTGGTCCGCTGGCGACGGCGTGCGGCGAGACTTCTGACAATCTGGTGCTCAAGGCGGCGCGGCTGCTGGGTGAAGTCGTGCCCGGCATGAAGACCGGCGCGTTCGTCCTCGACAAGCTTCTTCCCGTGGCCGCCGGCATCGGTGGCGGCTCGGCCGACGCCGCCGCGGCGCTGCGGCTGCTGGCAAGACTCAACAATCTCCCGCTCGATGACGAGCGCATGCAGGAGGTCGCGCTGGAAGTTGGCGCCGACGTGCCGGTATGCCTGGTCTCGCGCGCCTGCGACATGACCGGCGTCGGCGAGAACCTTCTGCCGTTGAACCCGCCGAAGATGCCGTCCGTGCTGGTCAATCCCGGCGTCCCCGTTGCGACCAAGGACGTGTTCGCGGCTCTCGGCCTGCGCCACGGCGAACTGCGGGTCGGCGTCGGCGACGTCATGACGGAAGCGTCGTCATGGCCCGAAGAAGGCGGGTCGCTGGAAGAGTGGGTTGAAGCCCTGGCTTCCGGCACCAACGATCTCGAAGAGCCGGCCATGAGGATTCAACCCGTCATCGGCAAGGTCATTACGGCGCTGAACGCAACGAACGGCGCCTGGCTCGCCCGCATGTCGGGATCGGGTGCGACCTGCTTTGCGCTCTATGAAAACACCGCCGAGGCCGGGCGTGCGGCCGACAAGATCCGCTCGGAGCATCCCTCCTGGTGGGTGCACGCGGGGACGTTGAGTTGAGGGAATTGTAGGATGGGTTGAGCTCTTTTGCGAAACCCATCATCTTTCGGTGAGTGCGATGGGTTTCGCTGCGCTCAACCCATCCTACGCATCTACGCATTGCGCTAATGCGACCTAGCCAGGCAGAATGCCACCACCTGCTCGAGCGCGCTCTTCATCGGCGAGGACGGAAACAGCGCCAGCGCGTCGACCGCCATCGCGCCGTAGTGCTGGGCGCGGTTGATGGTGTCTTCCAGCGCGCGGTGCTTGGTCATCAGCCCGATGGCGTGGTCGAGGTCGCTGTCGCCGATCTCGCCGCGCTCCAGCGCCCTGATCCAGAATTTGCGCTCGCCGTCGTTGCCGCGGCGGAACGCCAGCACCACCGGCAGGGTGATCTTGCCCTCGCGGAAATCGTCGCCGATGTTCTTGCCGAGCTTGGCAGCCTTGCCGCCGTAGTCCAGCACGTCGTCGACGAGCTGGAAGGCGATCCCGAGATTCATGCCGACCGAACGGCAGGCGGTCTGCTCCGGCTTCGGACGGCCCGCGATCACGGGGCCGACCTCGCAGGCCGCGGCGAACAGCTCGGCGGTCTTGCCGCGGATCACCGCGAGATATTCGTCCTCGGTGGTCGCGGTGTTCTTGGCGGCGGCGAGCTGCATCACCTCGCCCTCGGCGATGGTGGCCGCAGCGGACGAGAGAATGTCGAGCGCGCGCAGCGAGCCGACCTCGACCATCATCCGGAACGCCTGGCCGAGCAGGAAGTCGCCGACCAGGACGCTCGCCTCGTTGCCCCAGAGCATGCGCGCGGAAAGCTTGCCGCGCCGAAGTTCGCTTTCGTCGACGACGTCGTCATGCAGCAGCGTCGCGGTGTGCATGAATTCGACTGCGGCGGCGAGCTTGATGTGGCCGTCGCCGGAATAGCCGGTGAGGTTCGCCATCGCCAGCGTCAGCATCGGACGCAGGCGCTTGCCCCCGGAGGAGATCAGGTGGTTGGCGACCTCGGGGATCATGGTCACCTCGGAGCCGGTCCGCGCCAGGATCGCCGCGTTGACGCGCTCCATGTCGGCGGCGACCAGCCCCACCAGCGGTTCTATCGAGGCGTTTTGC
This sequence comes from uncultured Bradyrhizobium sp., assembly GCA_964504705.1. Lineage (GTDB taxonomy): Bacteria > Pseudomonadota > Alphaproteobacteria > Rhizobiales > Xanthobacteraceae > Bradyrhizobium. Next base: position 7,580 of record CAZDEZ010000029.1, on the reverse strand, counting down.
GGGCTCTCGAAAGGTACAATAACCGCCACGCTGGTCTCCACTTTTGCCGAATTCGCACTATCCTTAAGGCTACAATAGAAAGTGCCGCGTAAGGCGGCAAGGGCCCGGAACCGGTTGACAACCGGCGGGCTTACCCCGTTGCCGGCGGGCGCAGGAGAATGGATTTGCGGGAATTGGTACGGACCAACGATATCGTTCTGATCTCCGCGGTCGGTGCGCTGCTCGACGGCGCCAGCATTCATCATCTGGTGCTGGACCAGAACATGAGCATCGTCGAGGGCTCGCTCGGCTTGCTGCAGCGGCGCATCCTCGTCAACGACGAGGACAATCAGGCGGCGCGCAAGCTCCTGACCGACGCCGGCCTTGCCCATGAATTGCGGGACAATGACTGAGCGGCGCCTCGAATGTACCGAGGATGCCTTCCTCGGCGGACGGTTGCGCCTGCGACAGTTGAAGGCCGGGCATCGCGCCGGCCATGACGCGGTGCTGCTGGCGGCGGCGACGTCCGCACGCGCCGGCCACCGCGTGGTGGATTTCGGCGCCGGCGTCGGCGCCGCGGGACTGGCGCTGGCGCATCGGGTTGCATCCGTCGATATCGTGCTTGTCGAGATCGACCCGACGCTTGCAGCTCTGGCGCGAAGTAACGCCGCGGCCAACGACATTGCCGCCGACGTCATCGTTCTCGACGTCGAGTCGGGCGCGGAAAGTTTTGCCGCTGCAGGCCTCCCACCCGACAGCGTCGACGTCGTGCTGATGAACCCACCCTTCAACGACGCGGCCCGGCACCGCGCCTCGCCCGATGCCGCGCGGGCGTCCGCGCATGTCGCGAGCGGGGGCACGTTGGCCAACTGGATTCACGCAGCGAGGCGTATCCTGAAATCCGGCGGCGTGCTGACGCTGATCTGGCGCGCGGACGGAATTGCCGAGGTGCTCGCCGCGCTCGATCGCGGCTTCGGCAGCCTTGCCATCCTGCCGGTTCATGGCGAGGCAGGGGCGCCGGCGATCCGGATGCTGGTCCGTGCCGTGAAGGGCGGCCGTGCCCCCACGCGCATCCTTTCCAGCCTGATGCTCAATGATGAGTCAGGGCTGCCCAACAAACAGGTTCAGGAGATACTGGCCGGCAACGGCGCATTGCCGCTTGCGACCTTATGAGGGCTGTTCCGCTGGCTGGTTTCCCAGCAGAACGCCTATTGCGGCAGCGTTTCCGATTGCTGCTCGGAGGCCGACGTAAAGTGCACCGCGGCCAGAAGGGCGCCGATCAGCAAGATGAGGAGGTAAATCTTCATGTCGCTCTCCGCTGCGCAATTGCAGCCACCACGCAGCAATGCAAAGGACGTTCCGTTCGTTCCGACCTCCAATGACAGTGGGGCGGTAAGAAATGGTTAAACTGGGGTAACGGCATGACTGAACATTTTAGTGATCGAGCCGATCTGCCGACCCTCTGGTCGAGAGTGAGGGAATACCTCCCGGCCCGGCTGCGGCGCGATGTCCCCGTGGTGCCGGTGGTCCGTCTCTCCGGCACGATCGGCGCGGTCACGCCGCTGCGGCCGGGCCTGACGCTTGCCGGCATTGCCAAGACGCTCGAGCGGGCCTTCGCGACCCGCAATGCGAAAGCGGTGGCGGTGGTGGTCAATTCACCAGGCGGCGCCCCGGTGCAGTCGCGCCAGATTTACCTCCGCATCCGCCAGCTCGCCGCGGAAAAGAAACTGCCGGTGCTGGTGTTCGTCGAGGACGTCGCGGCGTCCGGCGGCTACATGATCGCCTGTGCGGGCGACGAGATTTTTTGCGATCCGTCATCGATCCTGGGGTCGATCGGCGTGGTCGGCGGCAGTTTTGGCTTCCAGGAGTTGATCAAGAAGATTGGCGTTGAGCGCCGGCTCTATACCGCGGGCGAGCACAAGGCGATGCTCGATCCGTTCCTTCCCGAAGACCCTGACGATGTCGCGCGGCTGAAGGCGATCCAGCGCGACATCCATGCGTTTTTCATCTCGCTGGTAAAGGAGAGCAGGGGTGCCAGGCTCAAGGGTGCCGACGATGTTCTGTTCACCGGCGAATACTGGGCGGGTGAAAAATCCGTCTCGCTCGGGCTTGCCGACGGGATCGGCGATCTCCGTTCCACGCTGCGCGCGCGCTTTGGCGACAAGGTGCTGACGCCCGTGATTGCACCCGCCAGCGGCATGCTGTCGGGCCTGCTGGGCCGGAGGGCGCCCGGCGCGGGGTCGCTCGGCGGCCTCGACGGTATCCGGGCGCTGCCGGACGATCTCATCTCGGCGCTGGAAACCAGGGCGATCTGGGCCAAATTCGGGCTCTAGCAAGCAGGCTGCCCCGCGGTATTTGGTCCCGGGCGAGCCGATTGCGACCCGGGGCGCTATCGGCGACAATACGAGTCGGGGGCGTGACCAAGTGAACGACAAGGATCGTCCGATGCCAGCGCTGTTTGCATTCGCAGGGGTATTGGGGGGGCTCGCCGTGGTCCGCTGGGCGTACAAGACGGCCCAGAGGGTCAACCAGGAGCTGGAGGAAGCGCGCCTCGCCCGCATGGCCGAGAGCATGAGAACCAGCGAGATTCCGACGCTCCGCCGCGACCCCGTCACCGGGGCATACCGCCCGGGCTAAAGCCAGCCAATCGACACCATTTTGGCGGTGCCGGACCACCGGCATCGCCTTGATTCCATACGTCCCCGCCGATACGGTCCCGCGCGCTTTACACCCCCTTCGCGAGACCGATTCTGACGATGGACGCCTTGCCTGCCCATATGCGCCCGGAACGCTCGTTCCAGGGCCTGATCCTGACGCTGCAGCGCTACTGGGCCGATTACGGCTGCGTGATCCTGCAGCCCTACGACATGGAAGTCGGCGCCGGCACCTTTCATCCCGCCACCACCTTGCGCGCGCTCGGGCCGAAGCGCTGGAATGCGGCCTATGTACAGCCCTCGCGCCGGCCGAAGGACGGCCGCTACGGCGAGAACCCGAACCGGTTGCAGCACTATTACCAGTTCCAGGTGATCCTGAAGCCGTCGCCGCCGGACATTCAGGAACTGTACCTGACGTCGCTGGCTGCCATCGGCGTCGATGCCGGCGTCCATGATATCCGTTTCGTCGAGGACGATTGGGAAAGCCCGACGCTCGGCGCGTGGGGGCTCGGCTGGGAATGCTGGTGCGACGGCATGGAGGTCAGCCAGTTCACATACTTCCAGCAGGTCGCGGGCGTCGAATGCGCGCCTGTCTCGGGCGAGCTCACCTACGGGTTGGAACGGCTTGCGATGTATGTGCAGGGCGTCGACCGCGTTTACGATCTCAACTTCAATGGCCGCGACGGTGCGGAGAAGGTGACGTATGGCGACGTCTTCCTGCAGGCCGAGCAGGAATATTCGCGGCACAATTTCGAGCACTCCGACACTGCGATGCTGTTTGAGCAATTCAAGATGGCGGAAGAGGCGTGCAAGAAATATCTCGCTGCCGGATGGCGCGAGAGCAGCAACCGAAAAGAACACCTGATGGCGCTGCCCGCCTATGACCAGTGCATCAAGGCCAGCCACGCGTTCAACCTGCTGGATGCCCGCGGCGTGATCTCGGTGACGGAGCGGCAGAGCTATATCCTGCGCGTGCGCGAGCTTGCAAAGGCCTGCGGCGAAGCCTGGGTACACACCGAGGCGGGGAGGGCGACATGAGTGAACAGCCGGCCATCGGCGGCAGGACGCCGCTTCCGATCGAAGTCACCGCGGGCGAGGAATACTGGTGGTGCGCCTGCGGCCGTTCGAAGAGCCAGCCGTTCTGCGACGGCAGCCATGAAGGCACGTCTTTCGAGCCGAAGCAGTTCATCGCGCCCGAGAGCAAGCGCGTGTTCTTCTGCACCTGCAAGCGCACCAAAACCATGCCGCTGTGCGACGGCTCGCACAAAGAATTGCCGGCGAGCGCGACCTGATGCCTGATTTGTTGCTCGAACTGTTCTCGGAAGAGATTCCCGCGCGCATGCAGGCGAAGGCGGCCGACGATCTGCGCCGCATGGTCACCGACAAGCTCGTCGCCGAAGGCCTCGTCTATGAAGGCGCCAAGGCCTTTGCGACGCCGCGGCGGCTTGCTCTGACGGTGCACGGCATTCCCGCGCGCCAGCCCGACCTGAAGGACGAGCGCAAGGGTCCGCGCGTCGGCGGGCCCGAGCCTGCGATCCAGGGATTTTTGAAAGCCACCGGTCTTTCCTCGATCAGCGAGGCGAAGATCCAGAGCGACAAAAAGGGTGATTTCTACATCGCGCTGATCGAGAAGCCGGGCCGGCCCGCGATCGACGTGCTTGCCGAGATTCTCCCGGTGATCATCCGCACCTTCCCTTGGCCGAAATCGATGCGCTGGGGCGAGCGTTCGGCCAAATCCGGTGCGCTCTCCTGGGTGCGCCCGCTGCATGCGATCACCGCGACCTTTGGCCTCGAGACCGAGGAGCCTGATGTCGTGAAGTTCTCGATCGACGGCATCGAGGCCGGGCAGACTACGTTCGGCCATCGCTTCATGGCGCCGGCTGCGATCTCCGTGCGCCGCTTCGAGGATTACGACGCGAAACTGCTCAACGCGAAAGTCGCGCTCGATCCCGACCGGCGCAAGGACGCGATCCTGACGGATGCCAAGCAGCTTGCGTTCGCGCAAGGCTTCGATCTGGTCGAGGACCAGAACCTGCTCGACGAAGTCGCAGGCCTCGTCGAATGGCCGGTCGTGCTGATGGGCTCGTTCGACGCCGACTTCCTCTCCATTCCCGGCGAGGTGATCCGCGCCACCATTCGCAACAACCAGAAATGCTTTGTTGTGCGCGACCCCAGGACGGGCAAGCTCGCCAACAAGTTCATCCTCACGGCCAACATCGAGGCGACCGACGGCGGCAAGGCCATCGTCGCGGGCAACGAGCGCGTGATCCGTGCGCGGCTGAGCGATGCAAAGTTCTTCTACGAGACCGACCTCAAGACCAGTCTCGAGGACCGCCTGCCGAAATTCGACAGCATCATCTTCCACGAAAAGCTTGGCACCCAGGGTGAGCGCATCAAGCGCATCGAGCGGCTGGCCGCCGAGATCGCGCCGCTGGTCGGCGCCGACGTCGAGAAAACGACACGCGCTGCCCGGCTGGCCAAAGCCGACCTGCTGACCGAAGTTGTCGGCGAATTCCCCGAGGTGCAGGGACTGATGGGGAAATACTACGCGCTGGCCCAGGGTGAAGATGCCGCCGTCGCAGCCGCGTGCGAGGAGCACTACAAGCCGCAAGGTCCTGCGGATCGCGTGCCGACCGGCCCGGTGAGCGTTGCGGTTGCACTCGCGGACAAGATCGACACACTGGTTGGCTTCTGGGCGATCGATGAAAAGCCGACGGGGTCGAAGGACCCGTTCGCGCTGCGCCGTGCTGCGCTGGGAGTGATCAGGCTGATCACCGACAATGCGCTTCGTCTGTCGATCCTGAAGACCGCGACATCAGCGATCACGAGATTGCCAGGCAAGATTGCGGGCGATGCCGCAAAACTTCCGGCCGATCTGCTCGCCTTCTTCGCCGACCGTTTGAAGGTCCAGCTTCGCGACCAGGGCGCGCGGCACGATCTCGTCGATGCCGTGTTCGCGCTTGGCGGCCAGGACGACCTCTTGATGGTGGTCCGCCGCGTCGATGCGCTGGGCAAGTTCCTCGAATCCGACGACGGCAAGAACTTGCTCGCCGGCACCAAGCGCGCCGGTAACATCCTTTCGATCGAGGAGAAGAAGGACAAGCGTACGTTCGACGGTGCGCCGGATGCCTCGCTCTACAAGCTCGACGAGGAGAAGGCGCTGGCAAAGGCGATCGACCAGGTAACGACCGATACGGGCGCGGCGGTCGCGAAGGAAGACTTCGCCGCCGCGATGAGCGAGATGGCCAAGCTGCGGCCGGCGGTGGATGCGTTCTTCGACAAGGTCAAGGTCAACGACGACGACGCCAAGGTGCGCGAGAATCGGCTGAAGCTGCTCAACGAAATCCGCGCCGCGACGCGCGCAGTCGCTGATTTTTCCAAGATACAGGATTGAGCCACCGGTCTATCCAGCGTCATGCCCGGGCTTGTCCCGGGCATCCGCGTTCTTCTTCGTGCGGCCAAGACGTGGATGGCCGGGTCAAGCCCGGCCATGACGCGTCGAGAGAGCGGAGCGAGCAAAACGAAAAGCCTCGCCCGGTGGGGGATTACCGGACGAGGCTTTCGAGCCGGACTCGCGAGAAATCAGCTACCACGTCATCCGGGCTCTCTCGTCCAGGTGCTTGCGGCTAGTCGATCACCTGAACGATACGGCGGGAGCGCGGCTCGACCAGCACGGTCGTGCCGTTCACCACGGTGTAGCGGAACGGCGTGCTGCCGAAGCGTTGCGGCACGTCGTAGTAGGTTACGCCGGCCTCGGGCAGCACTGCGCCGACCGCGACGCGGTCGGGAATCGTGAAGGCCGGCACGCGCTGGCTCACCACATACTCGCGGAACGCCGGCCGCTGCTCGATCGTGAGTCCGCCGCCGGACTCGATGACGACCGTGTTGCCGCCGACGCCGACGGTGCCTTGCGCCTGCGCGGCGACCGGTACCGCCAGCGCGCCTGCCACTGCGGCCGCCGCAAGAATCATATTTCGCATGGCTCGCTCCTTTTCAGCTCGCATGAACGCGTTACGCGGCGAGCCAATGCCTCGCGTGCGGCATTGTTCCGGAAAAGCGCCGGCCGCATACGCGGCAATTTCAGGCAATTTTCGTGGGACTGCGCGGAACCCGACGAGAGGCGAAAGCGTCTCCTATTCCGCGGTTGCGTCGGCTAAGTTCCGCCCGCGACTCGATTCCCCAAAATCCCGGAGACACTGCCATGGTCATCACCGCCGCGCACATTCCTGCCATCCTGGCCCTGCTCGCGGGCATCCTGATTCTCATCATGCCGCGGTTCCTGAACTTCGTCGTCGCCATCTACCTCATCGTCATCGGCCTGCACGGTCTCGGCGTATTCAAGTGGCTGCGCCTGTAACGGCGCAGTTACAGGTAGTGCTGGAAATGCGCCCGCGCGGCTTGCGCGGAACCCGCCAAAATGGTGTAAGGCGCGCAATCTCCCATCCCTCTTTCGGATTCTGTGGGCCATGGCCAAAGCCGTCGCGAAGTCGAAGAAAATTGCAGCAAAATCAAAGCCTTCTGTCCCGGCCCGGAAGGCGCCGGCGACCTCGGCCCGGAAGGCCCTGAAGAAGGCGCCGGCTAAGGTGGCGGCCAAGCCCGCCCCCAAGGCTGCAGCGGCGGCCGCGAAGGCCGGCAAGTGGGTCTATACTTTCGGCGACGGCAAGGCCGAGGGTAAAGCTGGCCTGAAGGATCTGCTCGGGGGCAAGGGCGCCAACCTCGCCGAAATGGCCAATCTCGGACTGCCGGTGCCGCCCGGCTTCACCATCCCGACCTCGGTTTGCACCTATTTCTACGCGCACGGCAAAACCTATCCGAAGGAACTGAAGACGCAGGTCGAGAAGGCGCTCGACTATGTCGGCAAGCTCACCGGCAAGGCGTTCGGCGATTCCAAAAATCCGCTGCTGGTCTCGGTGCGCTCGGGCGCGCGCGCCTCGATGCCGGGTATGA
>CAZDEZ010000028.1:44066-50407 GCA_964504705.1 uncultured Bradyrhizobium sp. | reverse complement strand
TTCGAGCTCTCCCCGGGGAACGGCCTCTTTTGCCCCCGTTGCCCGGCCCGCACAGGCAGGCCGGGATAGACGCCAGGGTCGCGGCGCCAGGACCACACGACTTCACCGTCCGCCGCTGCGTTTCGCCCGGTGCAAGCACCTGACGCAGCAAGCGGCCCATCGCAACCCGCACCACGCCTCGTAGACGATCGCGAAACGTCCCTCATGGCGGCACGGGCTGGGGGCTATATAGTTCTGATTTGCGGAATAGTCAAGAAGTCATTTTGAAAATCATAACCCCTCCCCCTGGCCAACCCGGGGCGAGTGCGGCAAGCGCCTCCACCACCCTACGATTCCGCCTCGAACTCGCGTAGACTGCCCGGAGCCCGCCGGCCCGGCGGGGCACTTGTCCGGGGGTAGGACATGCGAAAGGTCAACTGGGCGCAGGTTGGCAAGGTCACCGAGCCCGGCCGCTACATGTTCAGGTTCGGCTTCGTGATCGTCACGGCCGACGACCTCGCGATATGGGAAAAGTATCCGGAGGCCGCCTTCACGCTGCTGCCGATGTTCTCGTCCGGACCGCAGGAGGAATACAAGCTCGGCGCGTTCGACGTGGGTGGCAGTGATTGATCCTCATGGTGAGGAGCCTGCGAAGCAGGCGTCTCGAACCATGAAGGCCCCGATCTCGCCCGCAGCCATCCTTCGAGACGCATCGCTCTGCGATGCTCCTCAGGATGAGGACTCTCCTCGTGGTTACGAGTTTAACCTCTCGATCTCGCGGATGCTCCTGACATCGAGCAGATGCTCGCCGAAGCCGCCGCGCGCAAGTTTGGCGGCCGACGACGGCGCAGCCAGCAGCAGCGCCGCCGTCATCAGCAGCGGCACCGCGCCGAGGCGGTCATGCGCCAGCGGGGTTAGTTCCTCGGTGCTGGCGGCGTAGGGTCCACTGTGGTCGAGGATGCGGCCGAACTCGCGCGCAATCGCAAGCCGCGAACCGCCGCGCGCGGCCAGCCCCAGCAGCGCCTGCATGGCCAGATGCGTCCGCACGCCGTCGCGGCTTTCGGGCAACGGCGCCGGCGCCTCGCCAAGGGAGACGCGCAGCAACTGCGCGACGAGGTCGGTGCCGGCTGCCCAGGCGTTGAGCGGCTCGACCAGGCGCGGATTGCAGTCGATCAGCAGCGGCGCGCCGCCGTCATCCGGCATGATGTAGTCGACGGAGAGGCCGCCATGCCAGCCGAGTTCGGCGCCGAGCCTTTCCAGATAGCCCGCGACGAGCGGGCGGCGCACGCTTTGCTTGATCGCCTCGCCGCCGCCGACACCGGGCGCAATTTGGCGATAGGCATGGAAGCCGACGAGACGCCCGCCGGAGAATACCGACTGCGCTTTCTCCGTGGTGCCCGGGATCATGTCCTGCACCAGCACCTCGTCGAAGGCGCCGCCGGCGTCGATCGCCTGCAGCGCGCTGGCGAGCTCGCTCTCGTTGTGCACGAAATGGATGCCGCGGCTGGCGGTACCGACGGAGGCCTTCACCACGGCCGGGAAACGCGTGACGCCGCGCGGCTCGCTCTGCGATTTCAGTATCCGCGTCGGCGGCTGCGGCAGGTCGAGACGCGCGAGCAGGCGGCTGAATCCGGCCTTGTTGTGCGCCGTGCGATAGCTTTCGAACGGAGGCAGCGCGACCGCGATGCGGCCCTTGAGCCGATCCTGCACCCTGGCGAACAACAGCCCCTGTTCGTGCGTCGGCAGCAGCACGTCGAAGCGCCCGCTTGCAATCAAATTCTCGACGAAGGCGAGAAAGCCTTCGGGATCGCGGCGCAGGCCGGGGCAGCGGTGAAATTTGCGCACGAAACTCGAATAGCGCGACAGGCACCACGGCGATGGATCGCAGATCTCGACGTGATGGCCGGCCAGGCCAAGAATGGTGATGGCCTCGCGGGCGGAAGTGGAGGAGCCCTCGGGGATCAGGATGCGCAGCGGTCTTACGGGAACGGTCATGAAGTAGATATTTGCCTGCTCGGCCGCGCGATGTCTCCCGGATTTAAAGCCGCATCCGGCCGCCAATCGGCCAAAAAGGAAGCAGCCATGCGCGCGCGTTCATGGACAGATAACCCCCTTGGCCGATAGTTTGGGCCTCGTTTCCGAACAGCCCGGCCGGGCGATTCAAGCAGGGTTTTCAGCGAGATATGGCCGACGTTCTGGCTGCACCGCAACACGCGAAGGCCGACAGCGCACTGCGCACGCTGGCGGCGATCTCGGTCGCGCATTGGCTCAGCCATTTTCATTTGTTCGTGCTGCCGATGCTGTTCCCGTTTTTGAAGCAGCAGCTCGGCGTCGGCTATATCGAGCTCGGCTTTGCGCTGACCGTGTTCGGCGTGGTGTCGGGACTGACGCAGGCGCCGATCGGCTATCTCGCGGACCATTACGGCGCGCGAAGAGTGCTGCTGATCGGGCTGTGCCTCGGCGGCTTCGCGCTGATGCTGCTCGGCCTGCACCTGTCCTACGCTTCGCTGATCGTCTGCGCCGCGCTGCTCGGGCTTGCCAACAGCGTCTATCACCCCTGCGACTACGCCATCCTCTCCGCGCACATGGACGAAGCGCGGATGGGCCGCGCCTTTTCGGTGCACACATTTGCCGGCTTCCTCGGCGGCGCGGTGGCGCCGGCGATCATGGCGGCGCTGGTCGCAACCGTCGGCGGCTTCGGCGCGCTGATCGCAGCAGGCGCGGTCGGGCCCGTGGTCGCGTTGCTGCTGGCGGCGATGGGCCTGCCCGATGCGCGCGCCGCTGAACGCAAGCATGGCGACGAAGCGGCCAGGCCGAACATGCTGACGCCCGCCATCATCGTGCTGACGATCTTCTTCATGCTGCTCGGCCTCTCCAATGCCGGCATCAGCAATTTCGGCGTGGTGGCGCTGATGAGCGGCTACGGCGTGGCGTTCGGCACGGCGAACCTCGCGCTGACCTGTTTTCTCGGCGCCAGCGCCGTCGGCGTGCTCGCCGGCGGTTTCCTCGCCGACCGCACCGAGCGGCACGGCCAGGTGGCGGCGGCGTGCTTTGCCGTCAATGCGGCGATCATGCTCGTCATTGCGATCGTCACCCTGCCCGCGCCGCTGCTGATCGCGCTGTTGACGCTGGCCGGCTTCCTCGGCGGCGTGATTGCGCCCTCGCGCGACATGCTGGTGCGCAATGCCGCTCCTCCGGGCACCGCGGGCCGCGCCTTCGGCATCGTCTCCACCGGCTTCAATTTCTCCGGCATCCTGGCGCCGCTGCTCTACGGCTTCATCATGGATCAGCAAATGCCGCACTGGGTGTTCGGCGCCGCCGTCGTGTTCATGCTGATGACGGTGTTGCTGGCGCTGGCGACTGACCGCAAGGCGAAGGGGCCGGCGGAAGCGACGGGAGTGGGTTAGCTCCTCCTTCCGTCGCCTTCATCCACGTTCCTTCGCGTGGGTGGAAGAAGACGTGGATGGCCGGGTCAAGCCCGGCCACGACGAAGGTTTCCAAGCAAACAGCTCAGCGCGGCAATAGCGAGACCGGTCCGGCCGCCGCCGGACGCGGCGATGGCGCCGCAGCGGCTGGCGCACCGGGCGCGGCTTGTGGCTTGGGCGGCACGGGCTTTGGCGGCGGGGTCGCCGCAACCGGCTGCGCCGGCCCAGCGGCGGGCGATGAAGTTACCTTCTGCCTGATGTCTTCGTCGACCGCCTGCAGCGCGGCGATGTTTCTCGCCATCTGGTCCTGCTTGAGGGCGAGCTGCTCGACGCTGCGGCGCACGAAATCGAGGTTGGCCGCCAAGGGCTCCAGTTGCAGCGCGGGCGCGGCGGCGGCTGCACGGGCGGCAGGCGGCCTGGTCGCCGGCAGATAGGCCAACAGCCAGGCCTGCTCCGGCGCATACTCTGCGAACATCTGCTTGCCCATGTCGCCATAGGCCTGCCAGCCCAGCGTGGCGCCGACGCCGATCAGTACGACAATCGTGAAACGGGTCACGCCTCGGAGCATCCGCCGCAGCAGCGACGGCCGCGGCGGCGGATACGCATGGATGGGCCGTCTGCCGAACTGCGGTTCGCTGCGGTCCTCCTGATCGCGCGCAAAGCGGCGTGGTTCTTCCGGGGCCGCGTCGTTGTCCGCGAGCGGCGGGCTTTGTGAGTAAAGCATGGTGTCCTCTGTTGCCGGTCCCTGCCCATGACCGGCGATCAGTTCATCCCGGTTTGACCTGAGGGTGGCGGGCGCGCAGCAACCGTGCGGCAAATGTTGGGAGCAGCGATCCCGGGCCGTTCGCCGGGACGCAAGCGCTGCACGGGTTCCTCGCTCAGGCTGCGGCGCTGATCCTCGGTTCCATCAACGCGGCGCGCCGGAGTTGCTCCGGATTGCGCTCGCCAGTGGCGGCACAGGCCAAAATGTTGATGGCGAGCGCGTTGCGGTTGTACGGGGTGCGCAGGTTCGGCGGCATCGACTGCACCACCTGGTCCAGAACCCGTCCGAGCAGCGCGAGCTCGTCGGGACAATAGACCGTGCCCTCATCCGTATCCATTGACGTTACTCTCCTGCTTGTCGTCGCGCCGTCGATTCAGCTTTGGTTGAGGCGTTTGTTCGCGTCAGGGCGGAAAGGTGGCCGTCCGGGCGTCGTCGGCCGGCGGAAGGTCGGCAGCGCGCGCGGGCCGAACGCATCCCTGAGCCTCGTTGGCGGCGGTTGACTGCCTGCGGAGATACCGGATGATGCGGCAATAAATTTCACAACCGGGATGAAGCGCCATGACCGATGCTCCTGACCTCGTGATCCGCGGCGGCAGCATTGCCGACGGCAAGGGCGGCGATCTCTACGAGACGGATGTCGCGATCCGCGACGGGCGCATCGCCGAGGTCGGCAAGATCGCAGGCAAGGGCAAGGAAGAGATCGACGCGCGCGGCAAGCTGGTGACCCCGGGCTTCGTCGACGTGCACACGCATTATGACGGCCAGGTGACCTGGAGCCAGGACATCACGCCCTCCTCCCAGAACGGCGTGACCACGGCGATCATGGGCAATTGCGGCGTCGGCTTCGCGCCGTGCAAGCCTTCCGACCACACAAGGCTGATCCAGCTGATGGAAGGCGTCGAGGATATTCCCGAGCCGGTGTTGAGCGCCGGCATTCCCTGGGAATGGGAGAGCTTTCCCGACTACATGAACTGGCTGTCGAAGCGGAATTTCGACATCGACATCGGCGCGCAGCTGCCGCATGCGGCGCTGCGCGTCTATGTGATGGGCGAGCGCGGCGCGCGGCGCGATCCCTCGACGGCTGAAGACAACAAGGCGATGGCGCAGCTGGCGGCGGAAGCCGTGCGCGCCGGCGCGCTCGGTTTCTCCACCTCGCGCACCCTCAACCACCGCACCTCGACCGGCGATTTCACGCCGACCCTGAAAGCGGGCGAAGACGAGTTGACCGCGATTGCGGCCGGCATGCAGGCGCAGGGCCGCAGCGTGCTGCAATTCGTGCTGGACCTCTCCGGCATCGACGAAGACCTTCCGATGATGTTGCGGGTCGCCGGCAACACGAAGTGCCCGATCTCGTTCTCGATCACCCAGAACGACCGCGCGCCGCGGCGCTGGCGGCAGACGCTCGACGAGATCAATGCCGCGACCGCGCGTGGGCTTTCCCTCACCGCACAGATTGCGGCGCGGCCCGTGGGACTCTTGCTCGGGCTCGAACTGTCACGCAATCCGTTCCAGACCCATCCGAGCTACAAGGCGATCGCGCACCTGCCGCTGAAGGAAAAGCTGGCGCGGCTGCGGCAACCGGAGGTGCGCGCGGCGATCCTGAGCGAGAGCGCCAGCCCTACCGACGATCCGCTGTTCTTCAAGCCGAACTACGACAAGATCTACCTGCTCGGCGATCCCCCCGACTACGAGCAGCCGCCGGAGAATGCGCTGGGTGCAAAGGCGCGGCGGATGGGCAGGCAACCGGAGGAACTCGCCTATGATGCGATGCTGTCGGACGAGGGCCGCGGCATGCTCTATGTGCCGTTCCTCAATTATGCCGACGGCAATCTCGACGCCACGCGCGAGATGCTGATGGACCCGACCGCCGTTCCCGGCCTGTCCGACGGCGGCGCGCATTGCGGCATCATCTGCGATGCCAGCTTCCCGACCTACCTCTTGACGCACTGGACGCGCGACCGCAGCCGCGGCGAGAAGCTGAGCATTCCCTTCGTGGTGGCGGCGCAGTCGCGCAAGACCGCGCTGTCGGTCGGCCTCTACGACCGCGGCGTGATCGCGCCGGGCTTCAAGGCCGACGTGAACGTGATCGACTACGACCGGCTGCACCTGCATCCGCCGAAGGTGCATTACGACCTGCCGGTCGGCGGGCGGCGCCTGCTGCAGCAGGTGGACGG
>CAZDEZ010000028.1:0-43966 GCA_964504705.1 uncultured Bradyrhizobium sp. | reverse complement strand
CCGAGCACGCCGGAGACGACCATGACCGCGGCATTGATGGTGAAGCCGGTCATGTAGCCGGCGAGCGGGGTCGCCGCGCGCTGGATCACGCTGCCCATCACCAGCGGCGCCAGGATGCCGGCCAGCGTGTAGATCGCGCCGTAGATCGCGATGACGGCGCCGCGCTGCGACACCGGCGTGAATTCGCCGAGCATCGGCGGGCACACCACGTAGATGGCGCCGCACAGGCCCGATCCCGCGACCAGCAGCGCGACCTGAAGTCCGGCGCCGCTGACATACGGCAACATCGCCAGGATACAGCCGCCGACGATGAGGGGAGCGGCGCCCAGCACGCCGCGGGCGCCGCGGGTGGTGAAACCCTTCGCCAGCATCACCTGCGAGAGCCAGCCGGTCAGCAGCACGATCGTGGCGCCGAATACCCAGGGCAGTACCGTGATCCAGCCGGCGTCCTTCTGCGTGAATCCGAGCCCTTCGATGATGAAGGAGGTGAACCAGGTCAGCCCGAGCGACAGCGCCCAGTAGGCGCCGAAGGTGGCGGCGACGCAGCCGACGAAGGTGCGCGAAGTCAGGAGATTGAAATAGGGAATGCGGACCTCGTTGGCGACTTCGGCCGCAGTCGACACCAGCGGGCCTTCCTTGCCGAGCGCGGCCCAGGCCACGACCCACAACAGGCCGACGATGCCGAGCGCGCCGAAGGCGTGATGCCAGCTGTAATTGACGATCAGCCAGTTCAGCGCCGGCACCGCGAGGATGACGCCGAACGCCGAGCCCTGCGACAGGATCGCGGTGGGCAGCGTGCGCTTCTCGTCCGGGAACCATTTGTAGACGGCATGCGCCGCCACCGCGAAGGCCGGCCCCTCGCCGGCGCCGAGGATGATCCGGCAGATCACCAGCGTGGTGAAGCTGACGCTGCCCACCATCGGAAATTGCGCCAGCGACCAGATCACCGCCATCACCAGCAGCACCCAGCGGGTGGCGACGCGGTTGACGATGAAGCCGACGACGATGGCGGAGATCGAGAACAGGAAGAAGAACGAGGCGCCGAGGAACCCGAACTGCTCGGGATCGAGCTTCATTTCCGCCCGGATCGGCACACCGGCGAGGTTGACCACGATCTTGTCGGCGAAGTTGACCACCATGAACAGGAACAGGAGAAAGGTGATCTTCCAGGCGCCGGCAGGCGTCGGTTGTCCGGTCATGGTATTACCCCCGAAAAGCTTCGTTGTTTGGCTCTGTGACGAACGGCCTGAAGGGATGCTAGCCACGCCGCTATCGCGTTGGCAATCGGGCATTTTCACGGGATCGGCGCTGGCGGCCTTGCTATGGTGCGGACGCAACATGAGAGGGATCGATGCCGACCTTGACCGATCGCGCGAACATCGCGAACTCACCCGCATTGCTGGCAGGCGGAGCGAATTGAGCGTGCTCGAAATCACCGGCCTTACCAAGAGCTACCGTTCGGCCAGCGAGACGGTTGCCGTACTGCGCGGGGTCAATCTGCGCGTGGCGGCGCGCGAGAGCGTGGCGCTGACGGGCGAATCCGGCAGCGGCAAGAGTACGCTGCTGCATCTGATCGCGGGGCTCGATGCCGCCGACGGCGGCGTGATCCGCGTCGACGGCGTCGCGCTCTCGGACCTCAACGATGCCGCCCGCGCCCGTCTCCGGCGCGACCGGCTCGGCCTCGTGTTCCAGCAGTTCAACCTGATCCCCAGTCTTTCCGTCGAGGACAACCTGAAATTCCAGTCGCGCTTTGCGGGCCGGCACGATGCTTCCTGGCACGCCGAGCTGGTTGAACGGCTCGGGCTGGGCGATCTGCTCAGGCGGTATCCGGAGCAGCTCTCCGGCGGGCAGCAGCAGCGCGTCGCGATCGGCCGCGCGCTGGCGCCGAAGCCACTGCTGCTGCTCGCCGACGAGCCGACCGGCAATCTCGACGAGGACACCGCCGACGAAGTGCTGGCGCTGGCCCGCGACCTGGTGGCGCGCTCGGGATGCGGCTTCCTGATGGTGACGCACAGCGCGCGGCTTGCCGCGACGCTGGACCGGCAGGTGACCCTGCATGCGGGGTTGATCGCATGAGGCGCGCGTTGTGGACATTGGCGACGCTGCTCAGCCATTGGCGACGGCATCCGATGCAACTCGCCACGCTGCTGATCGGCCTCGTCTCGGCAACGGCGCTGTGGAGCGGCGTGCAGGCGCTGAACCAGCAGGCGCGCCAGTCCTATGACCGCGCCGCCGCGATGTTCGGCGGCACGCGCACGGCGATGCTGGTTGAAAAGGACGGCAAGGCGTTTCCGCAAGGTCTGTTCGTCGAACTACGGCGTGCCGGCTGGCCAGTGTCGCCGGTGCTGGAAGGCAGTATCCAGATCGGCGGGCGCAGCTTCCGCCTGCTCGGCATCGAGCCGATGACGTTGCCGGGCGAAGTCGGCAATGCACCGACGGTGGCGCGCGGCGAATTCGCCGCCTTCATCACGCCACCGGGCCAGATGCTGGCCTCGCCGGAAACATTGTCCCGCCTAAATCTCGCCGAGGGCGCGCGACCCGCGGCCAACAACGGCATGCAACTGCCGCCGCTGCGGCTGCAACCAAGCCTCCTGCCCGACGTGCTGGTGGTCGATATCGGCATGGCGCAGCATATTCTGGGTATGCCGGGGCAGGTGACGCGGCTGCTGCTCGGAAAAGCCAGGGGCAAACGAGCGTCGTTGCAGAGCGTCGCCGGCGACCGGCTCCGCCTGATCGAGCCGGAAGCGGAAACCGATCTGGAGCGGCTCACCGACAGCTTCCACCTCAACCTCACCGCCTTCGGGCTGCTGTCGTTCCTCGTCGGCCTCTTCATCGTCAACTCCGCGGTTGGGCTCGCCTTCGAGCAGCGGCTGCCGATGCTGCGCACGCTGCGCTCCTGCGGCGTCTCGGCGCGCATGCTCAATGCCGTGCTGGTCGTCGAGCAGATCGCATTCGCGCTCGCCGCCGGACTTGCCGGCCTCGTCTGCGGCTATTTTATCGCCGCCGCGCTGCTGCCTGACGTCGCCGCCTCGCTCCGCGGGCTCTATGGCGCTGTCATACCCGGGCAACTGACGCTGAAGGGAGAATGGTGGCTTGCAGGCATTGCCATCTCCGTAATCGGCGCGCTGGCGGCTTCCGCCGCAAGCCTGGTCAAGGCGGCGCGGCTGTCGGTACTCGCCTCCGCGCAGCCGCAGGCGTGGCAAGAGGCGCAGCGGCGCTGGCTGCAATGGCAAAGCGCGGCGGCGCTGCTGATCTTTGCGGTCGCCGCAATCCTGCTCTGGTTCGGCGACTCGCTGCTGGCGGGATTTGCCGTGCTCGCGGCCCTGATGCTGGGCGCGGCGCTGGCGCTGCCGCCGATCCTGGAGCGCGTGCTGGCGTTCGGCGAGCGCGGCGCCGAAAAGCCGCTGGCACGCTGGTTCTGGGCAGACAGCCGCCAGCAGCTTTCCGGACTTTCCCTCGCCCTGATGGCGCTGCTGCTCGCGCTTTCCGTCAATGTCGGCGTCGCCACCATGGTGGAAAGCTTCAGCCGCACCTTCCTGGTCTGGCTCGACGGCCGCCTCGCCAGCGACGTCTATGTCTTCGCCCAAGATGACAGGCAGTCGAGCGAGATCAAGGCGTGGCTGCGCGAAAGAAAGGAGGTGCAGGCGATCCTGCCGACCGGCCGCGCCGATGTGCAGCTCGCAGGCCAGCCGGTCGAAATCTTCGGGATCGCCGATCACGCCACCTATCGCGAGCACTGGCCGCTGCTGGAAGCCGTGCCCGACGCCTGGGTGCGCCTGCGTCCCGGCAATACCGCCTTCGTCAGCGAGCAGCTCGCGCGGCGGCTGAAGCTTTCCATCGGCAACCGCATCGACGTACCTGCCGCTGCCGGCGACTGGCCGCTGGAGATCGTCGGCATCTATGCCGACTATGGCAATCCCAAGGGCCAGATCACCGTCAACTACGCCGCGCTGACGCGCTGGTTCCCGCAGCTGCCGCAGACCCGCTTCGGTCTGCGCGTCGAGCTCCCGCAGATTCCAGCGCTGATATCGGCGCTGCGCGAAAAATTTTCGCTCGGCGAGCGATCCATCGCCGACCAGGCGGCCGTCAAGGCGGAATCGAGGCGGATCTTCAGCCGTACCTTTGCGGTGACGACGGCGCTGAACGCCTTCACGCTGGGCGTCGCCGGCATCGCCCTGCTGACCAGCCTGCTGACGCTCGCCAATTCCCGCCTGCCGCAACTGGCCCCGCTGTGGGCGATCGGCGTGACGCGGCCGCGGCTTGCGGCGATCGAGTTGCTCAAGACCATGTCGGTGGCGCTGATCACCGCCCTGCTCGCGCTGCCGCTCGGGCTGCTCGTCGCCTGGTGCCTTCTGGCGGTGGTGAACGTCAAAGCGTTCGGCTGGCGGTTGCCGTTCCAGCTGTTTCCGCTGCAACTGCTGCAACTCGTCGGCATTGCCATGCTGGCGGCGTTCTGCGCGGCGGCGCTGCCCGTGCTGCGGCTGGCGCGGATGCAGCCGGCCGCCCTGATCCGGATCTTCGCCAATGAGCGCTAGCGGCATCACGCGACGGACTTTTGCCGGCAGCGCGGCATTCCTCGCGCTTGCCGCCGCGGCGCGCGCGCAGGGCTTTGCCGGACTGGAGGAGAAGGCGGACGGTTTTGCGCGCGTCGTTCCCGGCCGCGCGTTTTCATTCCCCGCCGATCACGGTCCGCATCCGGAATTTCGCATCGAGTGGTGGTATGTGACGGCGAACCTGCGCGATGCCGCCGGTACCGCCCATGGCGCGCAGTGGACGCTGTTCCGGCAGGCGTTGCAGCCCGGCCCGCTGCGCGAGGGCTGGGCCACGCAACAGGTATGGATGGCGCACGCCGCGGTGACGCGCGCGGACACCCATCGCACCGCGGAGACCTTTGCGCGCGGCGGCGTCGGGCAGGCCGACGTCGAGGCGGCGCCGTTCCGCGCCTGGATCGACGCCTGGCAGATGCGCGCGCTCGACGGCTTCGACGCCGACAAGGTCGCGCCACTGCAGCTCACGGCATCGTCCGCCGATTTCAGCTATTCGTTGCGACTAACGGCCGATCGTTCGTTGGTGCTGCAGGGCGAGGCTGGCTTCAGCAGGAAATCCGAGCGCGAGCAGGCCTCGTATTACTACAGCCAGCCCTTCTTCAAGGTGTCGGGAGAAGTCGCCATCGACAACAAGCCCGTCGGCGTGACGGGCCTTGCCTGGATGGATCGTGAATGGAGCAGCCAGCCGCTGGCCTCCGACCAGAGCGGCTGGGACTGGTTCGCGCTGCATTTCGACGGCGGCGAGAAGCTGATGCTCTACCGCATGCGGCAGGCCGACGGCCGCCACTATGCGTCCGGTAACTGGATTTCTCCCGAGGGCAAGGGCATGCCGTTGGCGACGGCCGAGATCACGATGACGCCGAAGGGCACCACCGAGATCGCCGGCCGCAAGATTCCGACGACATGGCACGTCGCGATCCCGCGCCTCAACCTTGCGATCGACTGCACGCCGCTCAACGCGAAGAGCTGGATGGGCACCAGCTTCGCCTATTGGGAGGGCCCGATCAGCTTCGCCGGCAGCCATCGCGGCGTCGGCTATCTCGAGCTGACGGGGTATTGACCGAGAGATGATCGCTCGACGAACGCCGCGCGCGTCGGAGAGTGCGGACGGATTAGGTCAGCACCTCTGCCGGAAATGCGATGTCTCACTCTCTCAGTATTTGCGCAGCCGCGCCATGGCGCCGGCGACGATCTGCATGGATATGCCGGCCACCCAGCCGATCAGGATCAGCACCGTCCAGGCGATATGCGGCTCCTCGCGCAGCACGATCACGCCGACGGAAGCAAAGGCGGTCAACGCCGCGCAAAAGGTGCCAATGGCGGTCAACAGTTCGGTTGAATCGAATCGCCTGGGTCTGCCGCTTTTCCCGACATCGGCCGGATCGTATTCGAGTTCCGGCGTGTCGATACCGAGATAGAAGCCGATCGCACCACCGATCATCATGATCAGCAGGAAGCCCTGCGTGGTGAGCGCGGCGATGGTCGAGCCGGTATGCGCGGCGACGAACAACCCGCTCGCAGCACCAGCCATCGCGAGCCCGCTCCGTTCCAGGATATGGGCAGATTTCCTGACGCGCATCCACATGTCGCACCCCGCAGCATCGCAATGCAGGCAGGCTAGACTCATTTTGGAACCGGCGAAAGCGATTATCGCCGGTAGCAATCCTGGCGACGCGCAGTCGAACGGGCGCGCGTTCACCCGCCCCGAAATCATTCAGGGATCACGAGATTGGGATCGCGTCGCCGACATTCGATCACGATTGAACGGCCAAATGCAACGCGGCGGCGCGTCGAACCGCGCGCCGTCCTCGTTGCTCCGCGTAGCCCCGTCCGTTTTCGGACGGACGGGGAAATCGCAGCAAGAACCCCGACAAGCTAGACTGAGCTCTTGTACCGCGCTGGAGCGATGATGTCTTCGTCGGAAACGCGCGCGGCGGTGACGCGCGATAATTCCGTACACCGGAAGATGAAAGCGGCATTCTCCGCGAAGCGACATCGCAGCGCACTCCGGCAGATTGGGCGTGACGCGGCCCCGGCTGCGTGCCAGTATGATTGCCGGAGCGAAGAGCTGCGCACGCATCGCGAAGTGCAGCCGCCACGGGGGAATGTTCGAGGCGTCGGCGCATTTGGCGGCGAGGCGCGTCCCTTTGGCTCAACCAACGGGTACGGCGTCGGATGGCAAGACAGATTGTCCATCGTCTGCTGATATCGATCCCCGCATTGATCGGGGTACTCTTCCTCTGTTTTTGCCTGCTGCAGGTGGTGCCCGCCGATCCCGCGCTGGTGATCGCCGGTCCCGACGCCAAGCCCGAGACCATTGCCGCGATCAGGCAGGAGCTCGGGCTCGACCGTTCGATTCCCGTGCAGTTCTTCGAATACATCATGCGCGTGATGCGCGGCGATCTCGGCCGCTCGATCATCTCCAACAAGAAGGTGATCGAGGAACTGGCGCTGACCATCGGCCCGACGATCGAGCTGATGCTGGGCGGCATGCTGATGGCTATTCCCTTCGGCATCGGGCTCGGCACGCTCGCCGCCGTCAACCGCGGCAGCATCGTCGACCGCCTCATCATGGCGATCTCGGTGGCCGGCGTTTCCATGCCGGTATTCTTCATCGGGCTGATCCTCATTCAATATGTCGGTTTCCGCTGGGCGCTGCTGCCGTTCACAGGCCGCACCGGTCCGGTGTGGGACGGCGGCCTGCCGAGCCTGATCCTGCCGGCACTGACGCTGGGCCTCGTGCTGATCGGGCCGATCGCGCGGCTGACGCGCACCGCGGTGCTGGAGGTGCTCGGCGCCGATTTCGTACGCACCGCGCGCGCCAAGGGCCTGCGCGAGACCGTCGTGATCGTGCATCACGCGCTGCGCAATGCGCTGATCCCGGTGGTGACCCTGATCGGACTGCAGGCGGCATTCCTGCTTGGCGGCGCCGTGGTCACCGAGACGATGTTCTCCTGGCCAGGCGTCGGGCGGCTTGCAGTCGGCGCCATCGTGTCCAGCGATTTCCCGACCGCGCAGGGCGCGATCATGATCCTGGCCATCGCCTTCCTGACCATCAACCTGCTGGTGGACGTGCTCTATGTCTACCTCGACCCGCGGGTGCAGACATGAGCACCGAGGCCCTCGACAGCGGCCTGGTCGCCTCCGGCGCCGAGAACGGCTGGCTCGCCCGCAACAGCCTGCTCAGGCGGCTGGCGCGCGACCGCGTCGCGGCGCTGGCGGCTTCCGTGCTCGGCGTCATCGTGCTGGCGGCGATATTCGCGCCGTGGATCGCGCCGTACGATCCCTATTTCACCGACCTTCCCAAGGCGATGCAGGCGCCGAGCGCGGCGCACTGGTTCGGCACCGACAATACCGGCCGCGACATTCTGAGCCGCGTGATCTACGGCACGCGCAACACGCTGATTCTGGGTCTCGTCGGCGTCATCGTTGGCGGCGCCATCGGCGGCGTACTCGGCATCTTCGCCGCCTTTTACCGTCGGCTCGGCGGCTGGATCATGCGGCTGGTGGACATCATGCTGGCCTTTCCGGCGATCCTGATCGGCCTTGCCCTGGCCGCGATCTTCGGCGCCGGGCTTTTGGCGGTCATCGTCGCGCTTGTCATCGCGACCGTCCCCGACGTGGCGCGGGTGGCGCGCGGCGCGGCGGTGGGCGTGATGGGCCAGGAGTTCATGGAAGCCGGCCGCGCCGTCGGCGTTTCCGACAGCGCGCTGATCTGGCGCTACCTGACGCTGAACTGCATCTCCACCATCTTCGTGTTCCTGACGCTGCGCTTCGGCCAGATCATCCTGATCGGCTCAGTGCTCGGCTTCCTCGGCATGGGGGCGCAGCCGCCGACCGCCGAGCTCGGCATGATGGCCGCACAAGGGCGCGATTTCCTGTTCATGGCCCCGCACATCGCGACCATCCCGAGCTGCGCCATCTTCGTCATCGTGCTCTGCGCCAACCTGCTTGGCGACGCCTTCCGCGACGTTCTCGATCCGAGGTTACAGACATGATCAGACTGGCTCTGACTGCTGCACTCGCCCTGACCATCGCCGCCCCCGCGTCGGCCCAGACGCTGCTGCTCATGAAAGGCATCGATGCGCCCCACTACGACGGCCACCGCACCACCTGGGGACCGACCTCCGACATCGTCAACATGTTCCAGGACACGCTGGTGGCGCTGGACTGGGACGGCAGGACGCCGATCCCGTATCTGGCCAAATCCTGGTCGATGAGCGAGGACGGCAGGATCTATACGTTCAAGCTGCGCGACGACGTCTCTTTCTGCAGTGGCAAAAAGTTCACCGCCGAGGACGTGATATACAGTTTCAAGCGGCTGAAGGACCCCGCGGTCAAGGCTCCCTATGCCTGGCGCGCCGGCAACATCAAGGAACTGCGCGCGCCCGATCCCTACACCGTGCAGTACGAGCTCACCGAGCCCTACTCGGAACTGCTGTTGCAGCTCACGATGTTCACCAACGCGATCCACAACAAGGACAGCGTGGAGGCGCTGGGCAAGGATTACGGCATCAAGGGAATCGACGGCACCGGCCCCTGGTGCTTCGACAGCTGGCATCCGCGCACCGAGATCGTGCTGAAGCGGCACGACGCCTACAAATGGGGCCCCTCGATGTACAAGAACAAGGGGCCGGTGAAGTTCGAGAAGCTCAGCGTCAAGATCGTGCCGGAGGACTCCAGCCGGGTGGCGGCGATGCTTTCCGGGCAGTTCGACATCACGCATCAATTCCCGGCGCAGTTCATCAGCCAGGCCCGGGCCGCGCCGATGCTATCGGTGACGCCCGCCAAGCCCAATTTTCAGTTGCTATATTTCGGCTTCAAGGTGACGCGACCCATGGTCGAGGACAGGCGCGTGCGCGAGGCCATGAGCATCGCCATCAACCGCGCCGAGATCGCAAAGGCGATCCTGCTCGGCAATGCCGACCCGGCCTTCACCATCGTCGATGCCGAAGCGCTCGATCACGACCCCGCCACCAGGAACATCGTCAAGGAGGACCTCGAGCGCGCCAAGGCGCTGCTCGACGAAGCCGGCTGGAAAGTCGGAGCCGACGGCATCCGGGAAAAGGACGGCATCAAGCTGCAGCCGCGCGTCTATTACACGGCCAATGCCAACTCGGCTAAATGCGCAGAAGCGATCCAGGGATATCTGCGCAAGATCGGCGTCGACTGGCGACTCAATCCCTGGGACTCCACCATCGCCGCCGCCAAGATGGCCGAGCAGGATTACGAGATCTGGTCGGTGACGGTGCCATATCTATCGGCCGGCGACCTCATGAACATCTATTTCGACTCCGCCAACATTCCGACGCCGAACCGGATGAACTGGAAGGACGCCGAAACCGATGCCTGGCTGAAGCAGGGCCGTTCGGCGTTGACCGAGAGCGACCGTACCAAGGCCTATGCCCTGGTGCAGCAGAAGGTGATGCGCGAGCACCTCTGGATTCCCGTGCTCAACATCAACATGGACCAGGTCGCCAACAAGCGCATCAGCGCAGCGCGGCCGCACATGCTCTACCAGAACACGTTCTACAAGGGCCTCGATGCGACTCGCTAACAACAATAAAAGGGAGTGAACGGGATGCGCGGAATTTTGGCAGGACTTGCGGCGCTGCTCGCCGCGGGAGCAACGGCAGCGGAAGCGCAGACGCTGCGGGTGATGAAGTCGCTGGACGCGCCGCACTACGACGGCCAGCGCACGACATGGTCGCCGACCTCCGACATCGTCAACATGTTCCAGGACACGCTGGTGGCGCTGGACTGGGACGGCAAGACGCCGATCCCGTATCTGGCGAAGTCCTGGGACATCCGCGAAGACGGCAAGCTCTATACGTTCAAGCTGCGTGACGACGTCACCTTCTGCAGCGGCAAGAAATTCACCGCCGCCGACGTGGTCTATACCTTCAAGCGGCTGAAGGACCCGGACACCAAGGCGCCCTATGCCTGGCGTGCCGGCGACATCAAGGAGGTGCGCGCGGTCGACCCCTACACCGTGGAGTACGAGCTGAACGAGCCCTATTCGGAGCTGCTGCTGCAGCTCACCATGTACACCAACTCGATCCACAGCAAGGAAAGCGTGGAGACGCTCGGCAAGGACTACGGCACCAAGGGCATCGACGGCACCGGACCGTGGTGCTTCGAGAGCTGGCAACCACGCACCGAGATCGTATTGAAGCGGCACGACGCCTATAAATGGGGCCCTTCGATGTACCAGAACAAGGGGCCGGTGAAGTTCGAGAAGCTCAGCATCAAGATCGTGCCGGAGGACGCCAGCCGCGTCGCCGCCATGATGGGCGGACAGTTCGACCTCACCCACCAGATTCCGCTGCAGTTCATCCAGCAGGTCAAGGCCGCGCCGACGCTGACGGTGCAGGAAGCGACGCCCAACTTCCAGCTGATGTACTACGGCTACAAGATCACCCGGCCCATGGTAGCCGACAAGCGCGTGCGCGAGGCCATGAACATCGCCATCAACCGCGCCGAGATCGTCCAGGGCATCATGCTCGGCAATGCCGAGCCCGCACTCACCTTCGTCGATCCCAAGGCGCTCGACTTTGCCGACAAGACCAAAGGGGTGATCAAGGAAGACGTCGAGCGCGCCAAGAAGCTGCTCGACGAAGCCGGCTGGAAGGTCGGCAGCGACGGCATCCGGGAAAAGGACGGCGTCAAGCTGGCGCCGCGGGTACTCTTCACTCAGGTCGCCTATTTCCCGCGGGTTTCCGAGGCGATCCAGGGCTACATGCGCAAGATCGGCGTCGACTGGAAGATCGTGGGATACGATTCCACCATCGCTCCAGCCGAGATGGCCAAGCAGGACTATGAGCTCTGGACCGTGACGGTCCCCTATCTGTCAGCGGGCGAGTTGATGAACATCTACTTCGACTCGAAGAACATTCCGACGCCCAACCGCATGAACTGGAAGGATCCGGAAACCGACCTGTGGCTGCGCGCCGGCCGCGGGGCCTTGAACGAAAAGGACCGCGCGCTGAACTACGCCCGCATTCAGGAGAAGGTGATGGGCGAGCACCTCTGGATGCCCGTGATGAACGTCGCGATGTACACGACGAGCTCGAAGAAGCTGAAAGGCGTGCGGCCGCACATGCTCTATCAGAACACCTTCTACAAGGGACTGGATTACTCGTTCTGATGGAAAGTCTGCTGGAAGTCCGCGGTCTGAAGACCCATTTCGCGACGGATCGCGGCCTGTTCCGGGCCGTTGACGGCGTCAGCTTTTCCGTAGCCCGCGGCCGCACCGTCGGCCTGGTCGGCGAGTCCGGCTGCGGCAAGAGCGTCACCTCGCTGTCGGTGATGGGGCTGGTGGCCTCGCCCGGAAAGGTGGAGGCGGACGCCGTGACGTTCGGCGGCACCGACGTGCTGGCGCTGCCGGCGGACGAGCGCCGGCGGCTGCGCGGCGGCAAGATGTCGATGATCTTCCAGGAGCCGATGACCTCGCTCAACCCGGTGCACACCGTGGGCCAGCAGATCGTGGAAGCCATCGTCGCCCACACGCAGATGTCGCCGCGGGCGGCGAAAGCCCGCGCCATCGAGATGCTGGAGTTGGTGAAGATCCCTTCGGCCGCCCGGCGCATCGACGATTATCCGCACAACATGTCCGGCGGCATGCGCCAGCGCGTGATGATTGCGATGGCGCTGTCCTGCGAACCGGCGCTCCTGATCGCGGACGAGCCGACCACGGCGCTCGACGTCACCATCCAGGCGCAGATCCTCGACCTGCTCAGCGATTTGCAGCAGCGGCTCGGCATGGCGATCCTGATCATCACCCACGATCTCGGCGTGATCGCCGAGATGGCCGACCAGGTGATGGTGATGTATGCCGGACAGATCGTCGAGAGCGCCGCGGTATCCGACATCTTCGCCGATCCGCAGCACCCCTACACCATTGGCCTGCTCGGCTCGATCCCGCGCCTCGACGTCGAGCGCGAGCGGCTCGCCACCATCGAGGGCACGGTGCCGGGCGCCAACAACCAGCCGAAAGGCTGCCGCTTCGCGCCGCGCTGCCCGTTCGCCGACGGGCGCTGCCGCGAGGCGGCGCCGCCGCTGCGCGACCTCGGGCCCAACCATCGGGTGGCCTGCTGGAAGGCGCCGGTGGAGATGGCGGCATGAGCGCAACGCCGGTCCTGCAGGTCGACGGCCTCGTCAAGCACTTCCCGGTGGCGCGCGGCGTGCTGCGGCGGAAGCTGATCGGCATGGTGCGCGCGGTGGAGGACGTGTCCTTCGAGATCGCCCGCGGCGAGACCCTGGCGCTGGTCGGCGAGTCCGGCTGCGGCAAGTCCACCACCGGGCGGCTGGTGCTGCGGCTGATGAACCCGACCTCGGGCTCGATCCGCTTCAAGGGCGAAGAGATCGCAGGCCTCGACAAGGACGCGATGCGGCAGATGCGACGCCATCTGCAGATCATCTTTCAGGACCCGTACGCCTCGCTCAATCCGCGCATGACGATCGGCGACATTCTCCGCGAGCCGCTCAACGTGCACGAGATCGGCGACGGCGCCTCGCGCGCTTCGCGGGTGCGCGAGTTGCTCGACGTCGTCGGCCTGCAGGCCGAGCATGCCGCGCGTTATCCGCACCAGTTCTCCGGCGGCCAGCGTCAGCGCATCGGCATCGCGCGCGCGCTCGCCGTCAATCCCGAGCTGATCGTGTGCGACGAGCCGGTCTCGGCGCTGGATGTCTCGATCCAGGCGCAGATCGTCAACCTTCTGCAGAACCTGCAGCAGCGTTTCGGCCTGTCCTACCTGTTCATCGCCCACGACCTCGCCGTGGTGAAGCACATCAGCGACCGCGTCGCGGTGATGTATCTCGGCAAGCTGGTGGAGATCGCGGACAAGAAGACGATCTACGCCAGGCCGCTGCATCCCTACACGCAGGCGTTGATGGCGGCGATCCCGAAGACCGACCCGAACCTGCGCACCAAGCGCGTGATGCTGCAGGGCGACGTGCCGAACCCGTTCAATCCGCCGAGCGGCTGCCGCTTCCACACCCGCTGCCCGCATTCGCAGGCGCGATGCTCGGCGGAAGAGCCGGTCTTGCGCGAGGCGGCGAGCGGCCACCGCGTGGCCTGCCACTTCTTCGAGACGCTGCCGCCGCCGGTGATCGTCGCGCGCAGCGGGCCGCCGCAGGGGAAGTTCGCCGAGCGGCTCGCCGCGTTCGAGGCGGCCAAGCAGAAGCAGGCGGCGAACGCCTGATGCCGCTGCTGCAGCGTCTTGCGCTGAGCCGCTGGCGTGGGCAGCAAAGATCGACGCGCGCGGCCGGCATTCGGGCATGACGCCGCAAACTTCCTCCGCTAGTTTGACGGGAACAAGGATAGTCCCGGGAGGACGCGCGTGCACAAGGGCCGTGTCGTATTCGGCGCGATGGACGAGGTCGTGTTCGGCCGCCATGCTACCGAGGCGATCGTCGAGCAGCTCGACCGGCTGGGCGCGCGGCGCGCCTTCCTGATGGTGAGCGGGACGCTCCACCGCGAGACCAGCGAGATCGAGAACATCCGTCAGGCGATGGGAACGCGCTGTGCCGGCACCTTTGACCGCATGCCGGCGCATACGCCGCGCGCCGCCGTGATTGCCGCCGCCAACCAGGCGCGCGAGGCAAAGGCCGACCTCATCGTCACCGTCGGCGGCGGCTCGATCACCGACGGCGCCAAGGCGGTGCAGCTCTGCCTTGCCAACGACGTCTCGACCGTCGAGGGCATCGACGCGATCCGCGTGCGTGGCGGCGAGGAGCCGGCGCTCGAGGCCCCGGCCGTGCGGCAGATCAGCGTGCCCACCACGATCGCGGGCGGCGAGTTCAGCCATATCGCGGGGGTCACCGACGAACGCACGCATGTGAAGCAGATGCTGCGCCACGCGCTGACGGTTCCGCGCGCCACCATTCTCGATCCCTGGCTGTCCGTGCACACGCCGGAATGGCTGTTCCTCTCCACCGGGATCCGTGCGGTGGACCATTGCGTGGAAGGCCTCTGCGCGCGCGAGGCGCATCCCTGGGCCGACGCGCAGGCGATCAAGGGCCTCGCCATGCTGACGCAGGGCTTGCGGCGGGTGAAGGCCGACGGCAACGACATCGAGGCGCGGCTTGACTGCCAGATCGGCACCTGGCTGTCGATGGCGCCGCTGTCGGGCGGCGTGCCGATGGGCGCGAGCCACGGCATCGGCTACGTGCTGGGCGGCGGCTTCGGCGTGCCGCACGGCTACACCTCCTGCGTGATGCTGCCCGCCGTGATGCGCTGGAACAAATCCGCCAATGCGGAGCGTCAGGCGCTGGTGGCCGAAGCGATGGGGCAACCCGGCAAGGATGCCGGCGACGTGCTCGACGCCTTCATCCGCGGGCTCGGCATGCCGCGCAGCCTGCAGGACGTCCGTGTCGGCCCCGAACATTTCGACGCGATCGCCGAGCAGGCGATGCGCACGCCCTGGGTGCCGCGCAACCCGCGCCGGATCGACGGGCCGGCGCAGGTCCGCGAAATCCTGGTAATTGCGGCGTAGGAAACTGGAAAGAAGATGTACACCGGCAAGCAAGCTCACCTTCGTCCGTTGCAACCGGCCTTCATCATGGCCTCGACCGGCGAGGCCGTGACCTATCGCGAACTCGAAGCGCGCTCCAATCGCCTTGCGCACCTGTTCCGCAAGCAAGGCCTGCAACGCCTCGACCACTATTCGATCTTCATGGAGAACAACAGCCGCTACCTCGAGGCGTGCGGCGCCGGCGAGCGTTCCGGGCTCTATTACACCTGCGTCAACTCCTACCTGACACCGGGCGAACTGGCCTACATCCTGACCAACAGCGAATCGCGGATCCTTGTCACGTCAAAGGCCAAGCTCGACATCGCGCGCGAAGCCATCAGGGAGTGCCCGAAGGTCCAACTCTGCATCGTCGCCGACGGCGAGGGCGAAAGCGAACGCATCGTCGGCCTGCAGCAGGCAACGAAGGGATTGCCGAAGACGCCGATCGCCGACGAATATCTGGGAACGGCGATGCTGTATTCGTCCGGCACCACCGGCCGGCCGAAAGGCATCCTGCGGCCGCTGCCGGAACAGCCGGCCTCGCAGCAATTGCCGCTGTTCGATTTCCTGGTGAAGATCTGGCAGTACCGCGAGGGCATGGTCTATTTGTCGCCGGCCCCGCTGTATCACTCGGCGCCGCAGGCGGCGGTCAATCTCACCATCAAGATGGGCGGCACCGCCATCATTATGGAGAGCTTCGATCCCGAGCGCTACCTGCAGCTCGTCGAGCAATGGGGCATCACCCATACCCAGCTGGTGCCGACCATGTTCTCGCGCATGTTGAAGCTGCCGGAAGACGTGCGCAGGCGCTACGACCTCTCCTCGCTGGAGGTCGCGATCCATGCCGCCGCGCCCTGCCCGGCCGCGGTCAAGGACGACATGATCAAATGGTGGGGCCCGATCATCCACGAATATTACGGCGCCACCGAGGGCCTCGGCTTCACCGCCTGCAACAGCCAGGAATGGCTGGCGCATCGCGGCACGGTTGGCCGCGTCCTGCTCGGCGATCTGCATATCCTCGACGAGAACATGCAGCCCTGCCCGAAGGGCACGCCGGGAACGGTGTGGTTCAAGACCGCAACGCCGTTCGAGTACTTCAACGATCCGGCCAAGACCAGGGAAGCGCGCTCGGCCGACGAGAGCATGAGCACGGTCGGCGACGTCGGCTATGTCGACGACGACAATTTCCTCTACCTCACCGACCGCGCCACCTTCATGATCATCTCGGGCGGGGTGAACATCTATCCGCAGGAATGCGAGAACCTGTTGATCACCCATCCGAAGGTCGCCGATGCCGCCGTGTTCGGGGTTCCCAATGTCGATCTCGGCGAGGAGGTCAAGGCCGTGGTGCAGCCGATGCCGGGGGTGGAACCCAGCGAAGCGCTGGCGCAGGAACTGATCGCGTTCTGCAGCGGGTCGTTGTCGCGCCAGAAGGTGCCGCGCTCGATCGACTTCGAGGCTGAACTGCCGCGGCTGCCGACCGGCAAGCTCTACAAGCGGCTGTTGCGCGACCGCTATTGGGGCAACAAGACGTCGCGGATCGTCTGAGCGGCAAAAGCGTCGCCATACCCGCATGCGGCATCGTGAAACGCCAGGTTGCGCCGCAAAATTTCTTGCGGCGGCAAAACTCACGCGGCGGAATGTAACCCGCATTAGGCGGAAGTAGCAAAAAGACCGCAGGCTGGCCGGTTGCCCGCCCCCGCCGCCATGCTATCGTCAACGCCAAAATCGGCAACTCGAAGAGACCGAATTACAGGGAGGGACTCATGCGGAAGGTGCACGCGCTGGGCGTTGCGGCATTGACGATGCTGGCGCTGCCGGACCCGACATTCGCCGAACCGAAATCGGGCGGCATTCTGCGGGTCTATCACCGCGACAGCCCGGGCAGCGCCTCGATCCACGAAGGCGCGACCTTCTCGATCAACGGCCCCTTTATGGCCGTGTTCAACAACCTCGTGATGTTCGACCAGCACAAGGCGCAGAACAGCCAGGACACCATCGTCCCCGATCTCGCCGAAAGCTGGGCCTGGAGCGCCGACAAGAAGACCCTGACCTTCAAGCTGCGCAAGGACGTCAAATGGCACGACGGCAAGCCGTTCACCTCGGCCGACGTCAAATGCACGTTCGACATGCTGATGGGCAAGTCGCAGCAGAAGTTCCGGCAGAATCCACGCAAGTCCTGGTACGACCAGGTCAACGAAGTCACCGTGAACGGCGACTATGAGGCCTCGTTCAACCTGAAGCGCCCGCAGCCGGCGCTGCTCTCGCTGCTCGCCTCCGGTTATACGCCGGTCTATCCCTGTCACGTCTCCCCGGCCGACATGCGCACCAAGCCGGTCGGCACCGGGCCGTTCAAGTTCGTGGAGTTCAAGGCCAACGAGTCGATCAAGATCGCCAAGAACCCCGATTACTGGAAGAAGGGCCTGCCTTATCTCGACGGCATCGAGTACACCATCATCACCAACCGCTCGACGGCGATCCTCGGCTTCATCTCCGGCAAGTTCGACATGACCTTCCCGACGGAAGTGACGATCCCGCTGCTCAAGGACGTCAAGTCGCAGGCGCCGAACGCCGTCTGCGCGGTCGAGCCGGTCAACGTCTCCACCAACATCATCGTCAACTCGTCCAATCCGCCGTTCGACAATCTCGACGTTCGCCGCGCGCTGGCGCTGGCGCTCGACCGCAAGGCCTTCATCCAGATCCAGTTCGAGGGCCAGGCCGACATCGGCGGCACCATGCTGCCAGCGCCCGGCGGCCTCTGGGCGATGCCCAAGGAGATGCTGGAGCAGATCCCGGGCTACGGGCCCGACATCGAGAAGAACCGCGAGGAAGCGCGCAAGCTGATGCAGAAGGCGGGCTTCGGCCCCGACAAGCGTCTTGCCATCAAGATCGCCACGCGCAACATCCCGATCTACCGCGACCCCGCCATCATCCTGATCGACCAGATCAAGGGCATCTACATCGACGCCGAGCTCGATGTCGTCGACACCGCGCAATGGTTCCCGAAGGTGGCCCGCAAGGACTATTCGCTCGGCCTCAACCTGACCGGCAACGCCGTCGACGATCCCGACCAGTCCTTCTACGAGAACTATTCCTGCGGCTCGGAACGAAACTATACCGGCTACTGCAACAGGGAAATCGAGAAGCTGTTCGACCAGCAATCGATGGAGTTCGACGTCGCCAAGCGCAAGAAGCTGGTGTGGGAGATCGACAAGAAGCTGCAGGAGGACGTCGCCCGCCCGATCATCTTCCACGCCCGCGCGGGTACCTGCTGGCAGCCCTATGTCAAGAACGTCACCGTCATGAAGAACAGCTCCTACAACGGCTATCGCTACGAAGACATCTGGATGGACAAGTAGGGCGCGCTGCCCATAGCGTAGCGGCGATCCAAAGGGAGCAGCCGGTGTTCGCTTATCTCGTTCGGCGCCTTGCCCTGATGCTCGTGACCCTGTTCGGGATCTCGGTCATCATCTTCGTGCTGCTGCGCGTGGTGCCCGGCAACATCGTCGACATCCTGTTCGATGCGGCGGGGTTCGTCGACCCCGCCGAGAAGGCCAGTCTGGAAAAGGAGCTCGGCCTCAGCCAACCGATCGTGGTGCAGTATTTCAACTGGATCGGCGGGCTGTTTCGCGGCGATCTCGGCTATTCCTACGTCTCTGAAAAGCCTGCGCTGCAGGAGATCCTGCCGCGCATCCCGATCACCGCAAAACTCGCGGGACTGGCACTGCTGTTCTCGGCTTCGATCGGCATTCCGCTCGGCGTGATCAGCGCCGTGCATCAGGGCACCAGGCTGGACTATACCCTGCGCGTCATCAGCCTGAGCGGCCTCTCTCTGCCGTCCTTCTGGCTCGGCCTTCTGATCCTGATGGCGTCGGTCTCGATGTTCGGCGCGATGCCGATCTTCAACCCGAACCCGAAAACCTGGACCGAAGCATTCGCGATCTATGCCGTACCGGCGATGGCAGTCGGCTTCCGCAGCGCCGCGCTGACCATGCGCATCACCCGCTCCTCGATGCTGGAGATCCTGCGGCAGGACTATATCCGCACCGCGCGGGCCAAGGGCGCCTCCGAGGCTTCGGTCAATTATCACCATGCGCTGAAGAACGCGGTACTGCCCGTCATCACCGTGATCGGCATCGAGGCGGCGTTCCTGATCGGCGGCCTGATCGTGACGGAGACCGTGTTCAACATCCCCGGTATCGCCCGCTTCCTGGTGGAGGCGTTGCG
The DNA here is from genome assembly GCA_964504705.1 of uncultured Bradyrhizobium sp. GTDB lineage: Bacteria > Pseudomonadota > Alphaproteobacteria > Rhizobiales > Xanthobacteraceae > Bradyrhizobium. The sequence continues at coordinate 24,678 of CAZDEZ010000028.1, read as the reverse complement.
CTGGCGCGACTATCCGATCGTGCAGAACCTCGTGATGTTGATCGCCGTCGTCGTGGTGTTCACCAATTTCGTCGTCGACATGCTGTATGCGGCGATCGACCCGCGCATTCGCTTCGGAGACTGAGCATGATCCGGAAAAGTGGGAACCGGTTTTCCGACAAGATCATGCTCAAGACAAAGAGAGCCTGATGGCCGTCGTCAACTACGATAGCGAACTCCGGCGCGCCGGCGCCCACGCTACCCACGGCTGGCGGCGGCTCGCCTTCCTGGCGCAGCGCTACGTGCTCGGAACGGTCGGCCTGGTCATCATGCTGCTGTTCGTCTGGACGGCGCTGTCGGCCGACTTCATCGCGCGCTACGATCCGCTGACGGTGGATTCCGCGCATCGCCTGGCGCCGCCGAGCGTGGCGCACTGGCTCGGCACCGACTCCTTCGGCCGCGACGTCTGGAGCCGCATCATCCACGGCGCGCGCATTTCGCTGGCGGTCGGAATCGGCTCGACCGCGCTCGGTGCCACGCTCGGCGTGATCGTCGGACTGATCTCCGGCTATCTCTCCGGCTGGGTCGACCTCGTGTTCCAGCGCATCACCGACATCCTGCAGTCGCTGCCGCTGCTGGTGCTGGCGCTGGTGATGACCGCGGCGCTCGGCCCGTCCCTGCCCAACGTCATCATCGCCATCGCCATCCCGCTGATCCCGACGGTCTCGCGCGTCATCCGCGCCAACACGCTGGCGCTGCGCGAGCAGCCGTTCGTGGAGGCCGCCAAGTCGATCGGCATGAGCGAGACGCGGATCGCGATCCGCCACGTGTTGCCGAACACGCTGGCGCCGCTGATCGTGCTCGCCACCGCGCAGCTCGGCTCCACCATCCTGACCGAAGCCTCGCTCTCCTTCCTCGGCCTCGGTATCCCCGAGCCTTATCCCTCCTGGGGCCGCATGCTGTCGGAATCGGCGGCCGAGTATGTCCGCACCGCGCCGTGGCTGGTGATCTTCCCGGGCGTGGCCATCAGCCTTGCGGTGTTCGGCACCAACCTGTTCGGCGACGCCTTGCGCGACATCCTCGACCCGAGGCAGCGCGGCTGATGAGCGGGGCGAAGACGGACGATCTGATCCTCGACGTGAAGAACCTGAAAACGGTGTTCTTCACCAATTCGGGCCTGTTCAAGGCGGTGGACGACGTCTCCTTCAACGTCCGCCGCGGCGAGACGCTGGCGATCGTCGGCGAATCCGGCTGCGGCAAGAGCGTCTCGGCGCTCTCGATCATGCGGCTGGTGCCGGACCCGCCCGGCAAGATCGTCGGCGGCTCGGTGACGCTCGAGGGTAAGGACCTTCTGGCGCTCGACGAGGAAGCGATGCGCGACATCCGGGGCAACCGGATGTCGATGATCTTCCAGGAGCCGATGACCTCGCTCAACCCGGTGATGCGGATCGGCGACCAGATCACCGAGGCGCTGCGGCTGCACCAGAACATGACGGCAAAGCAGGCCTGGGCCCGCGCGGTCGAGATGCTGAAGCTGGTGCGCATTCCCGAAGCCGAGCGGCGCGCCCGCGAATACCCGCACCAGCTCTCGGGGGGCATGCGCCAGCGCGCGATGATCGCGATGGCGCTGGCCTGCCGCCCGGCGCTGTTGATCGCCGACGAGCCGACCACCGCGCTCGACGTCACCATCCAGGCGCAGATCCTGGCGCTGATCGTCGAGCTGCAGAAGGAGCTCGGCACCGGGCTGATCCTGATCACGCACGACCTCGGCGTCGTGGCGCAAACCGCGCAACGGGTGATCGTGATGTATGCGGGCCGGAAGGTCGAGGAAGCTTCGGTGGACGATCTCTTCGCTGATCCCCGCCATCCCTATACCCGCGGCCTGATGGCCTCGATGCCGGCCGTGATCTCGCTCGGCGCCAGGACCGACGTCCGCCTGACCGAGATTCCCGGCATGGTGCCGTCATTGACCAACCTGCCGCCGGGCTGCGCCTTTGCGCCGCGCTGCCCGCTCGCCGTCGAACGCTGCCAGCAGGAGTACCCGCCGCTGCAGGATTTCGGCGGCCACCATCGCGCCGCCTGCTGGCGTGCGGCTGAACTTGCGGAGGCGTCATGAGCGAGACGAGCCCCCTGCTCGAGGTGAACGACCTCGTCAAACACTACGCGGTGCGCGGCGGCGTGCTGCGCCGGCAGGTCGGCACCGTGCATGCGGTGGACGGCGTTTCGTTCTCGCTTGGCGTCGGCGAGACACTGGGCCTGGTCGGCGAATCCGGCTGCGGCAAGTCCACGGTGGCGCGCACCGTGCTGCGGCTGGTCGAGCCGACCTCGGGCAGTATCAAGCTCAACGGCACCGACATCGTTCCGCTCGGCAAGGGCGAGCTGCGCCCGGTGCGCCGCTCGATGCAGATCGTGTTCCAGGACCCGTTCGCCTCGCTCAACCCGCGCATGACCGCGGGCGACATCGTCGGCGAGCCGCTCAGCGTGCATGGCCTCGCCAGCGGCGAGGCAAAACAGGCGCGCGTCGCCGAGCTGTTCCGGCAGGTCGGCCTGCGGCCGGACCAGATGAAGAATTTCCCGCATCAGTTCTCCGGCGGCCAGCGCCAGCGCATCTGCATCGCGCGCGCGCTCGCGCTCGGCCCCGAGCTGATCGTCTGCGACGAGCCGGTCTCGGCGCTTGACGTCTCGATCCAGGCCCAGGTGATCAATCTCCTGATCGACCTGCAGCGCGACCACGGCTTCTCCTACCTCTTCATCGCGCACGATCTGGCTGTCGTCGCCCATATCAGCCACCGCGTCGCGGTGATGTATCTCGGCCGCATCGTCGAGATCGCCGACAAGACCGAGCTGTTCGACAACCCGCGCCACCCCTACACCCAGGCGCTGCTTGCTTCGGTGCCGGTGGCCAACCCGAAGATGAAGCGGCTGAAGCCGCTGGTCGACGGCGACGTCCCGAGCCCGATCAATCCACCCTCCGGCTGCGCCTTCCACACCCGCTGCCGCTACGTGATGGACCGCTGCAAGCTGGAGCGGCCGGCGCTGCTGGAAGCCGGCAGCGGGCATCAGGTGGCGTGCTGGCTGAACGACGGGACCGGGCGGCCGGGGTAATTCATCGCTGTCACCGAATACACAACTGTCGTCCCGGCGAACGCCGGGACCCATAACCACATCTTTGCGTTGTTAGAACTCGCTGGAGCTTCAGCCTTCGCAAAACCACTCCTTGTGGTTATGGGTCCCGGGTCGCGCTTCGCTTGCCCGGGACGACAGCGGAGGTTTGGGCCGCTTGCTTGTCCGCCTCGATCTCCACCACGATCTTCCCCGTCGTCACCTGCTCGCCCTCGGCGACGTCGATCGACGACACCGTGCCCGCGACGCCCGCGGTGTGCACGTGCTCCATCTTCATCGCTTCCAGCGTCATCACGGGCTGGCCGGCGGCGACCTTGTCGCCGGGCTTGACCAGCACGGCGACCACGCGGCCGTTCATGGTGGCGCGGACCTTGCCGTCGCCGCCGGCGGCTGCGGACTCCGGCACTGCCAGCGTGAGATCGCGAACCGCGGAGAGGACACCCCCGTGCAGGAAATGCAGCCTGTCGTCGTGGCGCAGGAACCTTGCCGATTGCATCACGCCGTCATGACGGAAGCGGATGCTGCCGTCCTCCAGCGTCTCGATCTCGAAGCGATGCTCGTCGCCGTTGTTCCTGGCGACGTAGCCGCCGTCGCGCTCGCGGACGATCTCGATTTCGTGACCCTTGCCTCCAAGCGCGAAGCGCGTGACGAGCGGGAACGTGGCGGCGAGCGAACGGCCGGCGCGCCAGGGCGGCGAATGCGGATTGCTGACATAGAGCAGCAGCGCCGCGAACGCGGCCTCCCGCGCATCATCGGCAGAGGGTGCAAGCAACTCGTCGCGGTGGCTGCCGATGAAGGCGGTCGTTGCCCCGCCACCCGCAAACTCCGGATGGCGCAGACAGGAGATCAAAAACCCCTGATTGGTGGTGACGCCGAAAGCTTCGACCTGCTCAAGGCCGCAGATCAGCCTGCCCCGCGCCTCCTCGCGCGTGGCGCCATGGGAGATGACCTTGGCGATCATCGAATCGTAGAACGGCGGGATCTCCGCGCCGGACTGCAGCGCGTGCTCGACGCGAATTGCTTCCGGCATCCGCCACCGCAGCATCCTGCCCGACTGCGGCATGAAATCATGCGCTGCGTCCTCCGAGCAGAGCCGCACCTCGATGGCATGGCCGTCGAAGCGGATGTCCTCCTGCTTCAGGCCAAGCGGCTCGCCGCTCGCGATACGAAACTGCAGCTCGACCAGGTCGAGGCCGGTGATGGCTTCGGTGACGGGATGCTCGACCTGCAGGCGCGTGTTCATTTCCATGAAGTAGAACGCGCCGCTCGCGTCGAGCAGGAACTCCAGCGTGCCGGCGCCCTCATAGCCGATCGCCTTGACGGCAGCGACCGCGACCTCGCCCATCCGCGCACGCAGCTGCGGCGAGACCGCCGGCGAGGGGGCTTCCTCGATCAGCTTCTGGTGCCGGCGCTGCACCGAGCAGTCGCGCTCGCCGAGATGGATGGCGTTGCCGTGGCGGTCGCCGAACACCTGGATTTCGATATGGCGCGGGTCGGCAATCGCACGTTCCAGAATGACCGCGGGATCGCCGAACGCTCCTAGCGCCTCCGAACGCGCACTGCGCAACGCATCCGGAAAGGACGAGGCATCCGCCACCAGCCGCATGCCGCGGCCACCGCCGCCGGCCACCGCCTTGATCATCACGGGAAAGCCGATCTGCTTCGCTTCCGCCAGCATGACGGCGTCGCTCTGGTCGGCGCCCTGATAGCCGGGCACGGTGGGCACGCCGGCCTTCTGCATGATCTCCTTCGCGCCGGCCTTGTTGCCCATCGCCCTGATTGATTCCGGCGAAGGTCCGATGAAGACCAGCCCGGCATCCTGGCAAGCCTGCGCAAAGTCCTCGTTCTCGGCGAGGAAGCCGTAGCCGGGATGCACCGCGCTGGCTCCGCTGGCCTTGGCCGCGGCAACGATCGCCTCGATGCGCAGATAGGATTGCGCCGGCAACGCCTCGCCGATGCGCACCGCAGAATCCGCCTCGCGCACGTGGAGCGCATCGCGGTCGGCGTCGGAATAGACCGCGACCGTGCCGTAGCCGAGGCGCTTTGCCGTGCGCATGATGCGCAGTGCGATCTCGCCGCGGTTGGCGATCAATATCTTGAAGAACGGCGTCCGCTTCGCATTCATGGGCGGGCCACCGAGAACTGCATGCGCTGGGGCGATCGGGCATCGCCCTCGCGGCAGATCGCCAGCACTTCCGAGAGCAACGCGCGGGTATCGCGCGGATCGATCACGCCGTCGTCGAGCACGCGCGCCGAGGTCGAGAACACGTCCATCTGGCCGTCGAACACGCCGACGATCTGCGCCTTCATCGCCTCGAGCTGCTCCTTCGCCACCGGCTTGCCGCGCCGCGCCGCAGCGGCTTCGGTGACGATCGCCATCGTCTCGGCTGCCTGCTCGCCGCCCATTACGGCGGTCCTGGCATTGGGCCAGGAGAAGCAGAAGCGCGGATGGAAGCCGCGGCCGCACATGCCGTAATTGCCGGCGCCGAATGACGCGCCGCAGTAGAGGGTAATCTGCGGCACCGTCGCCGACGTCACGGCCTGGATCATCTTGGAGCCGTGCTTGATCATGCCGGCTTCCTCGTAGTCGCGGCCGACCATGTAGCCGGTGGTATTGTTCATGTAGAGCAGCGGCGTGCGCGACTGGCAGCAGGCCTGGATGAAGTGCGTCGCCTTGTTGGCGCCGGGCACGTCCAGCGGGCCGTTGTTGGTGATGATGCCGATCGCCTGCCCTTCGATGCGGGCATGGCCGCAGACGGTGGCCGGGCCGTAATTCGGGGAAAACTCCGTGAAGTCGGAATCGTCGATGAAGCGCGCGATCGCCTGGCGCATGTCCACGGGGCGCTTGTGGTCCATCGGCATGATGCCGAGCAGCTCTTCGGCGTCGTAGCGCGGCGGGCGGAAGTTGTTCTGCCTGGCCGCCGGCCGCTCCCATTCCAGCTTGTCCATGATCTCGCGCGCGATGCGAAGCGCGTCGCGATCGTCCTCGGCGAGGTAGTCTCCGAGTCCGGAGATCGAGGTGTGCATCTCGGCGCCGCCGAGTTCTTCCTCGGTCGCGATCTCGCCGGTGGCGGCCTTCAATAGCGGCGGTCCGGCGAGGAAGGCGCGGGTTCGGCCGCGCACCATCACGATGTAGTCGGACAGGCCGGTCTGGTAGGCGCCGCCGGCAGTGGAGGAGCCGTGCGTCACCGTCACGACAGGCAAGCCTGCCGCCGACAGCCGCGCCAGATTGCGAAAAATGTTGCCACCGCGGATGAAATCCTCGACGCGGTAGCGCAGCAGGTTGGCGCCGGCGCTTTCGACGAGCTGGACATAAGGCAGCTTGTTCTCCAGCGCCAGCTCCTGCACGCGCAAGGTCTTGTCGAGGCCGAACGGCTGCAGCGCGCCGGCATCGATGCCGGCATCGTTGGCGCTGACCATGCAACGGATACCGGAGACGAAGCCGACGCCGGCGATGACGCCGCCGCCGGGCACGCTCTTGTTCGCATCTGATACGTCGAACATGTAGCCGGCGAGCGTGGACAGTTCCAGGAACGGTGAGCCGGGGTCGAGCACCAGCGCCACGCGCTCGCGCGGCAACAGCTGCCCGCGCTTGTGAAAGCGGTCCTTGGCGGCGGCGGAGGCGGTGCGGGCGCGATCTTCCAGCCCCCGCATCCGCGCGATCAACGCCAGCATGCCGTCGCGATTGGCCTTGAAGCCCGCGCTGCCGGTGGCGATGGTGTTTTCGATGATGGCCATTACTCAGCTCTCTCGTCCCGCGTCGTCATTGCGAGGAGCGAAGCGACGAAGCAATCCATGCTCCCCTTGCGGCTCTATGGATTGCTTCGCTTCGTTCGCAATGACGACGTGGTGACAGCTCAATGCCTCACCCCGAAAATCTTCCGTGCCTCCGCCGGGCTCGCCACCTCCCGCCCGGCCTTGCGCGCGCAGGCGGCGAGCGCCTCGACGAGCTGGCCGTTCGAGGTCACCTTGGTGCCGTCGCCGAGGTAGAAAGTGTCTTCCAGACCCGAACGCAAGTGTCCGCCGAGGTCGGCGCAGCGCTGGTGCAGCGGCCAGATTTCGGCGCGGCCGATCGCGGTGACCTGCCAGTGTCCCTCGGGGCGCTTCAGCTTGAGCAGGATCGGCAGCAGGTCGGGATCGGCCGGCATGCCGGAGGCGACGCCCATCACGAAATTGTACTCCAGCGGGCCCTTGTACATGCCGGTCTGCACGTACATGCCGACCGAACGCACGATGCCGACGTCGAAGCACTCGAATTCCGGAATGGTGCCTGCGTCGTTCATGGCGTCGAGGAAGTCCTGGACCTTCTCGACGGAATTGTCGAACATCATCGGCGGCCAGGCCCAGCTGTTGTCGGCCTTCACCTTCAGGTAGTTCAGCGACCCGGCATTGCAGGCGGCAATCTCGGGCCGGGTCTCGCGGACGCAGGCAAGCGGCCCCTGATAATGCGGTCCCGACGTGCCGGTGGTGTGGTTGATGATCACCCCGGGGCAGGCCTCGCGGATCGCCTGCTGGATTTCCCGGCTGACGGCAACCTCCCAAGACGGCAGATGCCCCTTGCCTGGCGCCTGCTGGCGCAGGTGAATATGCATGATACTGGCGCCGGCATCGAAGGCAGCCCTGGCCTCGCGCGCCATCTCTTCCGGCGTGACCGGCACGTTGTGCTGTTTTGGGTCGGTCAGCACGCCGTTCAGCGCGCAGGTAATGACGGCCTTGTCGCTCATGATGCCCATTCCAGATGCGGTTTTTGCATGATGGTCGCTTCCAGCCAAAGCCTCTTGCGTGCACCCGCTGCACGTGCGGCGCAGCAAGATGCTGTCTGCACAACGATAATTTGCAAAAACTCGGGCTCACCGCGGCAATTGCCCACATTGGACCTTGCTTTGTGTCAAACTGTCGTGCTGTGAGCAGGATATTGCTGGTCCCCGAAATCGCGCTTGCGGAGAGTGGAATGAACTACAAGGATCTGTTGTTGAGCCTCGCGAACTATCCTGACGCCACGCCGCCGGCGGCTGTCGATGTTGCGGTCGATTTCGCGGCCAGCATCGGCGCAAAGCTCTCGGCCATCGCCTGCGAAACCAGGATTGCCGTGCCGGGCAGCTTCATCGCGCCCGCCTTCCTCAACGTTCCCGCCCTGGCCGAATCCGAGGCGAAAAAGAGCCGGGAGCAGGCGGAAAGCGCGCTTGCCGCGTTCGAGAAGGCGGCGCAGGACAAGGGCGTTTTCGAGGAGCGGATTCTCGGCCGCTGCCTCGCGTCCGAACTTCCGGGTTTGCTGGTCGAGTATGCGCGGCTGCGCGACCTCACCATCGTCCCCGCCGAATCGAACGAATTCGCCGACCAGCCGGACGCCGAGGCCCTGATCTTCGAGTCGGGCCGGCCGGTCCTGATGGTGCCGCGCCAGCCGCGCAAGGCTTTTGCCCTGAACACCGCGACCGTAGCCTGGGACTTCAGCCGACCCGCGGCGCGTGCGGTGGGCGATGCGTTGCCGCTGCTGACCCGGGCAAAGCGCGTCTACGTGGTCACGGTGACCAACGAGAAGCGCATCGACAGCAGGCGCTCCGGCCCCGAACTTGCGAAGCATCTCTCCCGCCATGGCGTGGACGTGGTCCTGGAAACGATCGATGCCGCCGGACGCAGCATCCAGGAGGCACTGGAAGCGGCCACGCGCGCGCATGACAGCGACCTGCTGGTGATGGGCGCCTACGGGCATTCGCGCCTGCGCGAGTTCGTGCTGGGCGGTGCGACCCGCAACATGATCGGCCGCCCGCCGCTGCCGGTGCTGCTGTCGCACTGAATCACTTTCCATGCGCGGCCTGACTGCATCCGAGGCGTTGGCCCGGCTGAAGGCCGAAGGTTTCAACGAACTGCCCCATGCCGGCAGGCGTTCGGTCGCGCGGCTCGTTCTCGACGTGCTGCGCGAGCCGATGCTGCTGCTGTTGCTGGCCGGCGGCGCGATCTACTTCACGCTCGGCGATATCGGCGAGGCGCTGCTGCTGTTGGTGTTCGCGTCCTTCTCCATCGCAGTCACCATCGTGCAGGAGGCGCGCACCGAGCGCGTGCTGGAATCGCTGCGCGACCTGACCAGCCCGCGCGCCCTGGTCATCCGCGACGGCGAGCGCATTCGCATCGCCGGCCGCGATGTCGTGCGCGGCGACCTGATCGTGCTGTCGGAGGGAGACCGGGTCGCGGCCGACGCCACCGTCATGCAGTGCGACGATCTCCTGCTCGACGAGTCCCTGCTGACGGGAGAATCCGTCCCTGTGCGCAAGCTGGCCTCTCTCGCCGAGGCGGAAGCCGGTCCGCCGCATACCGGCGGCGACGACCTTCCTTTCGTGTTTTCCGGCACGCTGGTCGTGCGCGGCAGCGGCATTGCAGAAGTCACCTCGACCGGGATCAGCACCGAGATCGGCAAGATCGGACAGTCGCTGCGTTCGCTCGAGACCGAGACGCCGCGTCTGCAGCTGCAGACCCGGCGCCTCGTCAAGCTGTTCGCGATTGTCGCCGCCGCCGTCATCACGCTGACGGTGTTGCTCTACGGGCTCTACCGAGGCGGCTGGCTGGAGGGCGTACTGGCGGGCATCGCGCTCGGCATGTCGATGCTGCCGGAGGAATTCCCCGTCGTGCTCACCGTGTTCCTCGCCATGGGCGCCTGGCGGATCTCGCAGGCCCGCGTGCTGACACGGCGTGCGTCGGCCATCGAATCGCTGGGCGCGGCAACCGTGCTCTGCACCGACAAGACGGGCACGTTGACCGAGAACCGCATGACCGTCGCGCGCCTAGTCCTGCCCGACGGAACGCAACGCGCGCCGGACTCTTCCAGGACTTTGCCGCCTGCATTTGCTCCACTGGTCGAAACCGGCGTGCTGGCCTGCGCGCCGCAGCCGTTCGATCCCATGGAGAAGGCGCTGCACGCGCTCGGCCCGGACGCAGCCGGCGACCAACAGCTCGAGCGAAGCTACGGGCTGCGCCCGGATCTCCTCGCCATGTCGAACGCCTGGAGTTCGGCCGGCGATGCATGCGCCATTGCGGCCAAGGGTGCGCCGGAAACCATCGGCATGCTCTGCCACATGAGCGAAGCCGAGCTCGCCGAATTGCGCCAGCGCGTGGACGCGCTCGCCCGCGAAGGACTGCGCGTGCTCGGCGTGGCGCGCGCCACCGGCGATCCGGACCAGCTTCCTGAATCGCAGCGCGACTTTGCGTTCCAATTCTGCGGGCTGATCGGCTTTGCCGACCCGCTGCGACCGGAGGTGAGGGATGCCGTCGCCGAATGCCGGTCCGCCGGAATCCGCGTGGTCATGATAACGGGCGATTATCCCGCGACCGCCTCGGCGATCGCGGCGCAGGCCGGCCTCGATTACGCGCAAATCCTGACGGGCACACAAATCCAGACGCTGGGCGACGACGAACTCGCGAACGCAGCCCAGGGGCAAACCGCTTTCGCGCGGATCGCGCCGGATCAGAAGCTGAGAATCGTCAACGCACTCAAGCGGGACGGCGAAATCGTCGCCATGACCGGCGACGGCGTCAACGACGCGCCCTCGCTGAAGGCCGCCCATATCGGCATCGCCATGGGCGGGCGCGGCACCGACGTGGCGCGCGAAGCTTCCTCCATCGTGCTGCTCGACGACGATTTCGGTTCGATCGTGAAAGCCGTCCGGCTCGGCCGCCGCATCTACGACAATCTGCGCAAGGCGATGAGCTTCATCCTCGCCGTGCACGTGCCAATCGCCGGGCTGGCGCTGCTGCCGCTGCTCACCGGGATGCCGCTGCTGTTCGGCCCGGTCCACATCGCCTTCCTGGAAATGATCATCGATCCTGTCTGCTCGCTGGTGTTCGAGGCCGAAACCGAGGAGCGCAATGTGATGCAGCGGCCGCCGCGTTCGCCGGACGAGCCGCTGTTGCCGAAAGCCCTGGTGCTCTGGTCTGCGCTGCAGGGCGCCCTGGCGCTGGTCCTGACCGGCGGCGTGATGGTGACGGCCAATGCCTGGGGCATGCCGGAGAACGAAGTGCGCGCGCTGACGTTCTTCTCGCTGGTGCTCGTCATCGTCAGCCTGGTCTTCGTCAACCGCTCGTTCTCCAGTTCGCTGGTCGAGGCCTTCACCCGGCCGAACCGGGTCCTGGTCGTCATCGTGGTCTTCGTGGCGATCGTACTGACACTCAGCCTCGCCTGGCCGGCGGCGGCGGGCCTGTTTCGCTTCGGCCCGCTGCATGCGGACGATCTCGCCATCACCGCGGGTGCAGCGCTGATCTCGCTGGTGCTACTGGAAATCTCGAAGTTTCCGCTGCGCCACGCGCTGGCGGGCGCGACGTCGGCACGCCATCAGGAAAGCGCCGCATCCCCGCAGCGATAGATCGCCAGATCCCGTGAGCCCGAAAATATGGCGCGCGGCTTCAGCCCGTAGAAGCGGCGGATCGAATGGCTGAAGTGGGTGGAATCGGGATAGCCGATGTCCTGCGCGAGATGCGCGAGGTTGATGTCCTGGTTGGCGAAGTGCAGCAGGTGCCGCGCCCGCTTCCAGGCGCGGAAGGAGCGGAAGGCAATCCCCGTCTCCTCCTTGAACAAATGCAGGAAGCGCGAGGACGACAGCCCGGCTTCGGTCGCACAGCTTGCCGCCGTCACAGGCTCGCCGGAGAATCGTCCGATCTGCGCGATGGCCCGGCTCACGCGCGGGTCGAGTTGGCGGCGCGGCAGCGCTTCGCCGAAGCACATGGCGTCGAGCCGCGCGCTGGTGATGTCCTCGCCGTTCTGGCGGTTGCGCAGCATGTCGTAGGTCGAGCGGATCTTCGAAATGAAGGCGTCCCGCTCGGGTCCGGTCAAGCGCCTGGTGAGTTCCTCCAGCGCGCCGGGACGAAGGCTTTCGGGCTCGATCAGGACGGCGATGGCGGAGCGATGATCGCTCGCGATGGTGTGACGGCAATTCGGCGGCACGACCAGCAATTCGCCATAGTGCTCGCCGCCATCGGATGTCGTGACCCACAGGCCGCCCTTGAGGGCAACATAAACATTGAATGCGCCCTGGCAACGCTCGCGCGGCCGGCCGACCAGTCCGGCGTAAAACACCCGTTCCGGCGTGATCAGCATCAAATGACCGGATTCACGGCCCTTGTCGTCCATGGCGCATCCTCCTCGCGTGGCTCTCCGGCCGCTGCGATGGTTACGACCATAACGGAAAATTGCCGCCTGTCACGGCGAGAAAGACCGGATCGGATGTATACCAGAGCACGGTAAACCGCGGGCGTCACGCCATCGCTATGCACGGACCCGCGGCGCGACGTTTTGCTCCGCCCCGGCCTTGCGCTCGGCCGCCACCGCCCGCTTGTAGCCGTCGCGCTCCTGCAACCGCGCCCAATACGCCGCGACGTTGGGACCAAAGTCCTTGGCGAGGCCGATGTTGCCGGCAAGCCGCAACGCATAGCCATTGACGATGTCGGCGGCGGTGAAGCGGCCGGCGCACAGCCATTCGGAGTTCGCGGTCGCCGCCTCCACCGCGCGCAGCCGGCCGAGGAACCATTTGGCGTAATCGCCGGCGACTTGCGGATTGCGCCGCTCCTCCGGCTCGAGCTGGCTGTAGCGGAGCACCAGCGTCTGCGGGAAGGTCAGCGTGGCGTCGGAAAAATACATCCAGTTCAGGAACGCGCCGTAGGCGGGGTCTTCCAGACCCACGACGAGCGGCGTCGGGCCGTATCTGGTACCGAGGTAGTAACAAATGCCGGACGACTCCGTCATTTTGGTCTCGCCGTCGACCATGAAGGGGATGGTGCCGAGCGGGTTGATGGCGAGATATTCCTTGGCGAAGACGCGCGGCGGGAACGGCAGCATCTTCAACTCATAGGCGAGACCCATCTCTTCCAGCATCCAGAGCGGGCGGAACGAGCGGGCGCCGTCGCAGTGATAGAGCGTGACCATCAGGCATTTCCTTTTCGTTGGCCCGGCAGGATACCCATCATCTTGCACAATACCATCAGCATCACCTCGTCGGCGCCGCCACCGATCGAGGTCAGGCGGAAGTCGCGATAGGCGCGGCTGACGTGGGTTTCGTTCATGAAGCCCATGCCGCCCCAGTATTGCAGGCAGGCGTCGGTGACCTCGCGGCCGAGCCGCCCCGCCTTCAGCTTGGCCATGCTGGCCAATCGTGTGACGTCCTCGCCCGCGACCAGCTGCTCGCCGGCCCGATAAATCAGCGAGCGCAGCAGCTCGACCTCGGTCTGCATTTCCGCGAGCTTGAAGTGCACCACCTGGTTGTCGAGGATAGTACCGCCGAACGCCTTGCGTCCGCGGGTGTACTCGATCGTCTCGTCGATGATGACTTCCAGCGCCTTCAGGCAGGAGGCGGCGCCCCACAGCCGCTCCTCCTGGAACTGGATCATCTGGTAGGTGAAGCCCGCGCCTTCCTCGCCGATGCGGTTGCGCTTGGGAACGCGGACGTTGTCGAAGAATATCTGCGCGGTGTCCGAGGAGCGCATGCCGAGCTTGTCGAGCTTGCGCGCGATCTGCACGCCCTTGCTCTTCATGGGCACGCAGATCAGCGACTTGTTGCGGTGAACCGGGCCGTCGCCGGTGTTGGCGAGCAGGCAAATCCAGTCGGCCTGGGTGCCGTTGGTGATCCACATCTTGCCGCCGTTGATGACGTAATCGTCGCCATCGGAGCGCGCCTGGGTTTTGATCGAGGCGACGTCGGAGCCGGCGCCCGGCTCGGAGACGCCGATGCAGGCCACCGCATCGCCGGCAATGGCGGGCGCGAGGAATTCGCGGCGCACCTCATCCGAGCCGAACCGCGCCAGCGCCGGCGTCGCCATGTCGGTCTGGACGCCGATCGCCATCGGCACGCCACCGCATTTGATGGCGCCGAGTTCCTCCGCCATCATCAGCGCATAGGAGTAATCGAGCCCCTGCCCGCCGAACTCCGCGGGCTTGTTGAGGCCGAGGAAGCCGAGATTGCCGAGCTTCTTGAACAGCTCGTGCGCCGGGAAGATGTCGTTGTCCTCCCACTCGTCGACATGAGGGTTGATTTCCGCGGCGATGAACTTCTGCAACGCGCGGCGCGGTTCGTCGTGGTCGGCGGTGAACAGCATCTTCAGTCAAGCTCCGGTCTGTCGGCAATCGTCATGGCCGGGCTCGTCCCGGCCATCCACGTCCTTGCAACCACCATCCGTGAAGGAAGACGTGGATGCCCGGGACAAGCCCGGGCATGACGGTGGTGTTTTTTCTCGTCACAATCCCATCTGCCTCGAGGCGAGATCCTTCATGATCTCCTCGGTGCCGCCGCCGATGGCGTTGACCTTGACCTCGCGGTAGATGCGCTCGACCTTGACGCCGCGCATGAAGCCGGCGCCGCCGAAGATCTGCACAGCCTCCGAGGCGCAGAACGCCATGGTCTGGGTCGCCTGGTTCTTCATCATGCAGATCTCGGCGACCGGATTCTCGCCCTGCCCGAGCCGCCAGGCCAGCAGCTCCAGCATCGACTGGCTCGCGGCCACGCGCTGCGCCATGTCGACGATCTTGTGCCGGATCACCTGGTGCTGGGCGATCGGCTTGCCGAAGGTCTTGCGCTCCCTGGCATAGGCGATCGCCTCGTCGACGCAAACGCGCGCAAACGCCGTGCAGCCTGCCGCCATGCCCATGCGTTCGCTGTTGAAGTTCTGCATGATGATCTTGAAGCCGTGGCCTTCCTCGCCGATCAGGTTTTCCGCCGGCACGCGGCATTCGTCGAAATGCAGCGTCGCGGTGTCGGAGGCCCACCAGCCCATCTTCTTCAGTTTGGTGCGCGACAGACCCGGCGTATCGCCTGATATCAGCAGCAGGCTGACGCCGTTTGCGCCCTCGCCGCCGGTGCGCACGGCGACGGTGAGATAATCGGCGCGCATGCCAGAGGTGATGAAGGTCTTCTCGCCGCTGACGACGTAGTGATCGCCGTCGCGCCGCGCCCTGGTGCGGAGGTTAGCGACGTCGGAGCCGCCGCTCGGCTCGGTGATGGCGAGCGCGGATATCTTCTGCCCCGACAGGATCTGCGGCAGCACCCGCGCCTTCACCTCGGGGCGCGCGGCACGTGCGATCGGAGGCGAGCCGATGGTGTGGCTGTTCAGGCTGGCGGAAACGCCACCGGCGCCGGCACGCGCCAGTTCCTGCGACGCCACGATCTTCATGAACTGGTCGGCGGGCACGCCGCCATATTCTTCCGGGAAGCCGAGTCCGAGCAGCCCGATTTCGGCCGCCTTTACGTAAAGCGAGCGCGGAAACTCGCCGGCCTCGTCCCATTCGCTGGCATAGGGCTCGATCTCGCGCGCGACGAAGCGGCGCATCACGTCGCGGAACGCTTCGTGTTCCGCGGTGTAGAACGGGCTTTGCGGCCGTGCGCGCTCCAGCATGGTGTCCTCCCGAAGGTCTCCACGTTGCCTTGATTTGGCGGCGACCCACTTGCGTTGAGTCGCTGGCGTTTCCGCGGCCGTACAGTACGCCGATAGACGCAGATATTCGATCAACGTAACTCCGATGGATGATATAGAATAGCCGCAAATGCGAGGCGGCAGTAGACCGCGGGTCCTGGGAGAAGCGCCATGTCCGTTCGTTACTATGACTGGATCGCC
The DNA here is from genome assembly GCA_964504705.1 of uncultured Bradyrhizobium sp. Classification (GTDB taxonomy): domain Bacteria; phylum Pseudomonadota; class Alphaproteobacteria; order Rhizobiales; family Xanthobacteraceae; genus Bradyrhizobium. The sequence goes on along the minus strand of CAZDEZ010000028.1, from coordinate 8,991 downwards.
CATCACGGGCGCCGCAATCCAGGCAAGACCGCGCTGGTCGATCTCGCCAGCGGCCGCCGTCTCTCCTATGGCGAACTCGACCGGCGCGTGTCGCGTCTCGCGGCCCATCTGCGCGACGCGCTAAAGGTCAAGGGCGGCGACCGCGTCGCGGTGCTGGCGCTGAACACCACTGATACGATGGAGGTGCAGTTTGCCTGCTTTCGGCTGGGTGCGGTGTTCCTGCCGCTGAACAACCGCCTTACCGTGCCGGAGCTGCAGTTCATCGTCGGCGACGCCTCGCCTGTCGTGATGATCCACGATGCCGATCTCGCCGAGACGGCACTGACCGTCAGCAAGCTGTGCAAGGTGGCGTCCGTTCTCAAGTTCGGTCCCGGCGGTTCCTACGAGGCCGGCATCGCCGCAGCGAAGCCGATCGACAGGGCCGAGATCGTCACGCTCGATGACATCTCGACCATCATGTACACCTCAGGCACGACCGGCCTGCCGAAGGGCGCGATCATCACCCACGGCATGACGTTCTGGAACTGCGTCAATCTCGGCGGCCCCGCCTACATCTCGCCGTCCTCCGTGCTGCTCACCGTGCTGCCGCTGTTCCACACCGGCGGGCTCAATTGCTACACCAACCCGGTGATGCATGCCGGCGGCACGGTGCTGATCATGCGCGCCTTCGATCCCGGCGAGGCGCTGAAGCTGATCAGCGATCCCGCGCAGGGCATCAACGTTTTCTTCGGCGTGCCCTCGATCTATCAGTTCATGGCGCAGCATCCCTCCTTCGCCGGCTCCGACTTCAGCCGGCTGGTGATCGGCGGCGTCGGCGGCGCGCCGATGCCGGTGCCGCTGCTGAAGGCGTGGGAAGCGCGCGGCGTGGCGCTGCAGCAGGGCTACGGCATGACCGAGACCTCGCCGGCCGTGATGGTGCTCGACAAGGAGGACGCGGCCCGCAAGGCCGGCTCCTCCGGCAAGCCGGTGCTGCACACGGAGGTGCGCATCGTGCGGCCCGACGGCAGCGACGCCGATATCGGCGAACTCGGCGAGCTCTGGGTCAAGGGACCGAACGTGACGCCCGGCTACTGGAACCGGCCGGATGCCAACGGGTCCTCCTTCACCGATGGCTGGCTGCACACCGGCGACGCCACGCGGATCGACGAGGACGGCTTCTACTATATCGTTGACCGCTGGAAGGACATGTACATCTCCGGCGGCGAGAACGTGTATCCGGCGGAGGTCGAGAGCGTTCTGCATCAACTCACGGCAGTGGCCGAGGCCGCCATCATCGGCATCCCCAACGAGCAATGGGGCGAGGTCGGCATGGCTGTTATCGCGGTGAAGCCCGGGCACGCGCTGACGCCCGCGGAAATCCACGCCCACTGCGCCGCCAATCTCGCCAGGTTCAAGTGCCCGCGGCTGGTCGAGTTCGTCGACGCATTGCCTCGCAACGCGACGGGCAAGATCCACAAGCCGACCCTGCGCAAGCAGTTCAGCGTGGCGAAGCCGACGGACGCGAGCGCTGCGGCTTCGTAGCTGCTTTCTTTTCACCTCGCCCCGCTCTTGCGGGGAGAGGTCGGATTGCGCAGCAATCCGGGTGAGGGGTGTCACCGCGAGTCCGAATGCGTGGAGAGCCCCCTCACCCCGACCCTCTCCCCGCAAGGGCGGGGCGAGGGAGACTATCCCTGCAAGAACAGCGCGAACGGCTCTTCAATGGTCTTGCGCAGGTGCCCGCGGTAGGTTGCGTAGTTCGCGTCCTCTTTCGTCAGCCGCCCGAGCGTCGGTTTCGCGATCTGCTTGATCGGCAGGAACGCAATGGGCGCGGCGATCGGCGTCAGCAGGGAGCCGCGGCCGGCGAGCAGCGTGGTGATGATGCCGTACATCTCGCCCAGGATGGTCGGGCGCGACACCGTGATCAGGCGGTGCTGGCCGTGACGGTTGGTGACGAGATAGATGTGGCCGGACTGGTTGGGCACCGCCACCTCGCCATACTGGGTATAGGCGGCATCGAGCCGTTCGCCTTCGCGGAACACCAGCGATGACGACGGCCCGTCCCAGGCGATGTCGGTGCGGTAGGCATAGATCGCCTCCTTGTCGCCGAACGACGGCCGCACCGTGATGTAGGTGCCCTCGAGCCAAGCGACCGCGCGGCGCGAATAGGCGCCGAGGCCGTCGGGCGAAACCTCGCTGCCGTTCGCGGCGGCGGGTGGCGCCTCGTTGCCCTTGCGCAAGGAGACGCCAAGCGCCTGCTCCAGCCGCACGGTGGTGGCGAGCGTGAACGGCCTTCGCCCACCCAGCACTTTTTCCAGCGTGGACAGGCTGAGCTTGGCCTGCTCGGCCAGCGCCTGCCGCGAGATGCGGCGGCGGGCGAGTTCTTCGCGGACGAGCTCCGCCACCTGCCGGCTCTGCTCGGCCGAAAGCTGCTTGTCCGGTGACGCCATCCCTGCTCCCTTCGATTCCGAGCCAGTCTAGCAGACGCACATTTCCGTACAAAACCGCAACCGCCCGTACGGCCACGCCACGCCGCGGCGGACGCTGACCGGCGGCGGCTGAACATTGCCGATCGTTCTGCTCGCGAAGTAGCGGCCGTTCCCGAAGGATGACGGCGGTGGATGCCGTCTCTCCCGGAGCTTCCTTTCATGACCGCCCTTGACGAACTCGACGCTGCCGCCAGGCCTCGCCTGTGGCGCGCCGCCAGACTTTTCGTGTTCCTGTTGACCGAAGGCGCCGCCGTTCTGCTGATCGGGTTCGCCGCGCTGTTCGTCAATCTCCAGCCCGCCTGGTCCGGCAGCCTGCCGCCGGCCGGTGTGGCGCGGCCGGGCGACGCCAAATCCGGCTCGCTGCTGCTGAAAAGCGAGGACGGCTATGCCGAAGCCATTCGCCTCGGCATCGACGTCGACCTCACCGTGTCCGGCCCGACCATCCGGGCCCGCGTCACCCAGCTTTTCCGGAATCCGACCAGAGACTGGGTGGAAGCGGTTTACGTCTACCCGCTTCCCCCCGGCGGCGCGGTCGACACGCTCAAGATGGTGGTCGGAGACCGCGTCGTGGTCGGCGAGATCAAGGAGCGCCAGCAGGCCCGCATCATCTATGAGCAGGCCAAGGCCAGCGGACGCAAGGCGGCGCTGGTCGAGCAGGAGCGGCCGAACATCTTCACCAACTCGGTCGCCAATATCGGCCCGGGCGAGACCGTGCTGGTGCAGATCGAGTACCAGGAGCCGGTGCACCAGACCGGCAACACCTTCTCGGTGCGGGTGCCGATGGTGGTGGCGCCGCGCTATAATCCCAAGCCGATCGTGCAGAGCGTCGAGTTCAGGCCGGACGGCGGCGGTTGGGGCGCGACCGCAACCGATCCCGTGCCGGATCGCGAACGCATCGCGCCGCCGGTGCTCGATCCGGCTGAGCATGCCCCTATCAACCCGACCGCGATCACCGTGCGCCTCAACGCCGGCTTTCCACTCGGCGAAGTGAAGAGCCATCATCACGCTGTCAATACCGAGCGGGTCGATGACAGTTCGCGGATCATCCCGCTCGCCGAGGGCGTGGTGCCGGCCGATCGCGATTTCGAGCTGACCTGGACGGCGGCCGCGGAAAGGGCGCCGTCGGTCGGATTGTTCCGCGAGCGTGTTGGGGAAGCCGATTACCTGCTCGCCTATGTCACCCCGCCGGCGGCGGACAATGCCGCACAAAAGCAGATCGCCCGCGAGGTCATCTTCGTGATCGACAATTCCGGTTCGATGGGCGGCACCTCGATCGTGCAGGCCAAGGCGAGTTTGCTCTACGCGCTCGGACGGCTGCAGCCCGGCGACCGCTTCAACGTGATCCGCTTCGACAACACCATAACGGTGCTGTTCCCCGCGCCGGTGCCGGCCGACAGCTCGAATATCGGCCGCGCGACGGCCTATGTCGGCGCGCTGCAGGCGGAAGGCGGCACCGAGATGCTGCCGGCGATGCGGGCGGCGCTGAGCGATACCAATCGCGAGGACACCTCGCATGTACGGCAGGTGGTGTTCCTGACCGATGGAGCGATCGGCAACGAGGAGCAGATGTTCGAAACCATCTCGGCGCTGCGCGGCCGCTCGCGCATCTTCATGGTCGGGATCGGCTCCGCGCCGAACACCTTCCTGATGACGCGCGCGGCCGAACTCGGCCGCGGCGCCTTCACCCATATCGGCTCGACCGACCAGGTCGAGGAGCGGATGCGCGGTCTGTTCGCCAAGCTGGAGAATCCCGCCGTGACGGGATTGTCGGCGAAGTTCTCGGAGGCTAGGGCCGACATGACGCCCCAGGTTTTGCCCGATCTCTATCGCGGCGAGCCGCTGGTGCTGGCGACCAGGCTCGACAAGCTCGCAGGCTCCGTCGAGATCAGGGGCCGCATCGGCGAGCGGCCGTGGTCGGTGACCCTGCCGCTGGCGAGCGCCGCCGAGGGCAAGGGCCTGTCCAAGCTGTGGGCCCATCGCAAGATCACGGACGCCGAGGTGTCGCGCACCATGCGGCAGTCCACGCCCGAGGTGACCGACAAGGCGGTGCTCGGGCTGGCGCTGGAGCATCAGATCGTCACCCGCCTGACCAGCCTCGTCGCGGTGGACAAGACGCCGAGCCGTCCCGACGGCGAGGCGCTGAAGCTGGCCGATTTGCCGCTCAACCTGCCGGCCGGCTGGGAGTTCGACAAAGTGTTCGGCGAGCGGCTGCGCAAGGCGCCGGTGGAGCGGCGCGCCGACGATGCCAAGGTCCAGCACGCGATGCTGAAGTCCCGCTCCGCGGTCGCGACGGCGGCGCCTGCAGCGGTGATGCTGCCGAAGACGGCGACCGATGCGGAAATCAGGATGATCGCAGGCGGCATCCTGCTTGTGATCGCCCTGGTGCTGTTCCTGATCACCCGCCGTCGGATCTCACCCTCCGACGCCGGATGATGGAGAGGTGGTGTCCCCCAGCCTGCTCCGTCCGAGCGCGCGCGGCCTTTCGCCCAAGGCCGCGTGCGCGAGGCTCTCTCTCACCACCGTCATTGCGAGGAGCGAAGCGACGAAGCAATCCAGCTTTGCTTGCCGTGGCGAAGCTGGATTGCTTCGCTTCGCTCGCAATGACGAGGGAACACTGCCGATGAAACGCCTCCTCCTCCCTCTCTTCCTCTCCGTCGCAGGCCTGATCCTGTTCGGGCAAGGCGCGTACATCCACGCCAAGGCGGTGCTGGCGCAGCTGCTGCTGCAGCGCGCGTTCAGCGAGACCATCGCGACCGGACGCGACGTCAAGCCGTGGTCATGGGCCGATACCTGGCCGGTGGCGCGGATCGAGGTGAAGCGCCTCGGGGCCAGCGCGATCGTGCTGGCGGGATCGAGCGGCCAGGCGCTGGCGTTCGGGCCGGGGCATGTCGAGCGCACCGCCAATGCCGGCGAGCGCGGCGTGGCGGTCTATTCCGCGCATCGCGATACGCATTTTCGTTTTCTCAGGGACGTCAAGGTCGGCGACGAGATCGAGGTGACGCGGCGCGACGGCAAAATCTTCCGCTATCGCGCCGATGCGCATTCGGTGGTGCGGTTCGACCAGTTCGGCATCGATCCATCAGCCGACCGTTACGAACTCATCCTCTCCACCTGCTGGCCGTTCGACGCGGTCACGCCGGGGCCCGACCGCTATCTGCTGCACGCCACGCTGATCGAAGCGGCTCAGCCGTATGCGAAGGCGGAATCGTCGAGGTCGATCGCCGGGATTTCGTCCTTCTCGGCCCAGTAATCCTGGGTGTGCTGCCAGTCCGGCTTGTCGCCGCGCTTCGGCAGCAGGTTCATGTGCCGCAGCATGTAACCGGGATTGAAATTCTCCTCGTCGATCCACGGCAGCAGCGGCATGTTGTCGTCCTGCTTGCGCAGGGTCGGCACCACGCGCTTGGCGCCCTTCTCCTTCATGTGCGCCAGCAGGCGGCAGACGAAGTCGGCGACGAGGTCGGTGCGCAGCGTCCAGCTGGCGCGGAAATAGCCGAACACCCAAGCCATGTTGGGCACGCCCGTGAACATCATGCCGCGATAGGTGACGGTGTCGGCGAAATCGAGCGGCTTGCCGTCGATCTCGAAGGCGATGTCGCCGAGGATGCAGAGGTTGAAGCCGGTGGCGGTGACGATGATGTCGGCCTCGAGCTCCTTGCCGGACTTGAGCAGGATGCCCTTTTCGGTGAAGCGGTCGATCTCGTCGGTGACGACGGAGGCCTTGCCGCTCTTCACCGCCTCGAACAGGTCGGCGTCCGGCACGAACGCGATGCGCTGGCGCCACGGCCGGTAGCTCGGGGTGAAGTGCTTCTCGACGTCAAAGCCTTCCGGCAGCACGGCCTTGACGGCGCCGATCAGTTCCTTCTTCACCGCGTCGGGATCGCTGAAGCAGCGCTTGGTGAACCAGTCCTGCTCGAACAGGATCTTGCGCCGCACGATTTCGTGGATCCACTCTTCCTTGATCTGCAACCGGCGCAGTTCTTCCGCGATTTCGATCGCGTTGCGGCCGGTACGGAAATAGGTCGGCGAACGCTGCAGCATGGTGACATGCTCGCACTTGCCGGCGATGCTCGGGATCAGCGTCGCGGCGGTGGCGCCGGAGCCGATCACGACGATCTTCTTGCCTTCGGTAACGATATCCTTCGGCCAGGTCTGCGGATGGACGATTTGGCCCTTGAACTTGTCCATGTCCGTCCATTCCGGCGTGTAGCCCTGGGAATGGCGATAGTAGCCCTGGCACATCCAGAGGAAGTTTGCGGTGAAGCGTTGCGCTTCGCCAGTCACCTTGTTGACGGCGTCGATGGTCCAGAGATTGGTCTCGCTCGACCAGCTGGCATGGCCGATGTGATGGTTGTAGCGGATGTGCCTTCCGAGATCGTTCTCCTCGATCACCTCGCCCATGTAGGAAAGGATTTCTTCCGCCGTCGCGATCGGCGGTCCGACCCAGGGCTTGAAGCTGTAGCCGAAGGTGTGCAGGTCGCTGTCGGAGCGGATGCCCGGATATTTGTGCGTCCACCAGGTGCCGCCGAAGGTCTCCTGCTCCTCCAGGATCACGAAGGAAGTGCCGGGCATCTGCCTGGTCAAATGATAGGCGCTGCCGATGCCGGAGATGCCGGCGCCGACGATCAGCACGTCGAAATGTTCGACTTTCTGCGCGGCGGATATGGTGCGGGAGGGCGCGGTGACGTTCATCTGTTTTAATCTTTGTTTGAACCGGTGAGGCGTTTCCTGGAAATTTTTCTAGCGGCCAATCATTGGACAGACAAGGCAACGCCGCGCATTGAGCTGCCGCAAACTTACAGGGCTGCTCCCCATTGCCGCGCCACCTGCAACAGCCAGTCGCGGTAGAGCGTCAGCGGCGTGACGCCGGTCATGCCGCCGCAACCGTCGCTGCCGTTCGGACCGGTGGACCAGCTGACGACGCCGACGATGGCAGGACCACCCGGCTTGTCCTCGAACACCGGCGCGCCGGAATCGCCGGTGCAGGCGCCGAGCCCATCGCGCGTGCCCTGGCCGACGGGATCGACGAGGCGGATCTGCAACGTGCCGGGCCTGCCGGTGGCGACGAGGCCGGCGACGCGGGCCGTGCCGCCGCTCCTGCCGTCACCGCGCACGGTGACGCCGATGCCGGCGATGGTGAAGCGACCGCCGACGACGATCGGAATATTCGGCATGCCAAGCACCGCCGGTACCTTGCCTCTGGCCGGGCTCTCGAGCTGCAGCAGCGCGACGTCGGCGGTGGCGCGATGCGCCCGCATCGCGTCGATCTTGAAGGCGGGATGGATGACGACGCTGCGAACGGCTTGCAGTTCGGGCTGGCCGGAGCTCCGGTCGACGATCTTGTATTCCGCGCCGGGCTGCACGCAATGCGCCGCGGTGAGGACGATCTTCGGCGCAATGAGACTGCCGGTACAGAAATTGCCGCGCGAGCCGACGATGGTGACGATCGAGCGGGCAACGCCGTCGGTGGACGGGGCGCCGCCGCCGACGATGGCCTGCGCGGGCGCGGCGCACAGCAGCGCGACGGCGGCGAGAAACGGTCCTGCGTATTTCATGGCGCAGAAATAGCGGCTCGCGCTCCTGCCGCCAAGCGCCCGATAGCACTGGCTTGCATGTGCATTCCATGTTAGCCGCTCGCTCACGGAAGCTGGAACCGAGGCGCGGAATGATCGAGGCGGTGATCTGGGATTTCGGCGGGGTGCTGACCACCTCGCCGTTCGAGGCGTTTGCGCGGTTCGAGACCGAACGCGGCCTGCCCGCCGACATCATCCGCCGCACCAATGCCGCCAATCATCTGGAGAACGCCTGGGCGAAGTTCGAGCGCGCCGAGGTCGACCTCGATGCTTTCGACACGCTGTTCGCCGCGGAGTCGCTGGCGCTCGGCGCAGAGGTGCGCGGCAAGGACGTGCTGCCGCTGCTCGCCGGCGACCTTCGCCCGGAGATGGTCGAGGCGCTGACGCGCATCAAGGCGAAGTTCAGGACCGGCTGCATCACCAACAATTTGCCCGCCAACGCGATCGGCTCGGCCTCCGGCCGCAAGCTCTACATCGCCGAGGTGATGGCGCTGTTCGACCACGTGATCGAGTCCGCGAAGATCGGCCTGCGCAAGCCGGACCCGCGCATCTACCGCATGATGGTGGAAAAGCTCTGCGTCGATCCGAACCGTTGCGTCTATCTCGACGACCTCGGCGTCAACCTGAAGCCCGCGCGCGAAATGGGCATGACGACGATCAAGGTCGTCAACGCGGCGCAGGCGATCGGCGAACTGGAAGCGGCGACGGGATTGATGTTGCGTTGATTCGTTCAAATCGCTTCCGCCGTCATTGCGAGGAGCGAAGCGACGAAGCAATCCATCCTTCCCCGCGGGGATAGATGGATTGCTTCGCTTCGCTCGCAATGACGGTGGAGAGAACATGCGATCTCGTTCTCAAGGCGCAGTTTTCGCCTGAGCTTTGCAATTTCGTTTGCTCCCTCTGTGTAGAGGGCGCAGGGAAGGCCGGGCGCCGGCGGCACCCGCAGCACCGTGTGC
>CAZDEZ010000027.1:0-50779 GCA_964504705.1 uncultured Bradyrhizobium sp. | reverse complement strand
GGATAATACCGGGGGGCGAGTTCGCGCATGGGAATTCGAACCGGACCTGATTTGCGAGGTTCCGTTTGCTTAACACAACCTTAAGCCCTGACAAACCCGTGATTTTCCTGAATCCGGTGAAAATCGGGCGCAAAAAGGGCTGCGGAATCAGGGTATTGCGGCCGCGAAAAGTTAACGCCGCGGAAGCCGGGCCCCCGCTTGCGCGGACCGATCCCGGCGGGCTGCCTCTACAGGCAGCCCGGCAAACCCGGTACTGTTGGCCCGGATAGTTTTGGGGGAACGCCCATGGGGCGAGGCTCTGCCAAAAGCGGCTCGCCGAAAAAAAAGAGGCCGGGGGCTGAGAAAAGCGCCCGGCGCGGCAGCCCGCCCAAACGCGCAGCGAAGAAGGCGGCCAAGGCTTCGCGCGGTCGTACTGTTGCGTCCTCCACGCCCGAAGCGCTCGCCCATCAGCTGGACGAGGCCCGGGCCCGGCAGGCCGCCACGTCGGAAATCCTGCGTGTCATCAGCCAGTCGCCCGCCGACGCGCAGCCGGTGTTCGAGGCGATCGTGCTGGCGGCGGTGCGGCTGTTCGGCTGCGACAACGCGTACTTTTTGCGCTGCGACGCGACGACCTTCTGGACCGTTGCGATCGCGGGGCCGAGCGGGCTGCTGGAGCCTCGCACGACCGCGCCGCTGCCGATTGACCCCGCCACCAACTTCCCATCGCGCGCCATCATCTTGCGCAAGAAACTGCATTTGCCGGATTGGTCGAAGATCGATCTGCCGCCTTTCGAGCAGGACCTGCAAAAACATCGCAAGGTGAATTCGTCGCTACTCCTGCCGCTATTGCGCAAGGAGGAATGCATCGGCGTACTCGCGCTCGCCAGCAGGCGCGCCAACAATTTCGACGCTCGCGACGTCGCGCTCGCCGAATCCTTCCGCGACCAGGCCCTGATCGCGATCGAGAACGCGCGGCTGTTCAAGGAGACGCAGGAAGCGCTGGAGCGGCAGACCGCGATGGCGCAAATCCTGGAAGTGATCAACAACTCGCCTGGCGATCTGACGCCGGTGTTCGACGCCATTCTCGAAAAGGCGACGCAGCTCTGCGGAGCAGGCTTCGGTGTCCTGACCCTCAATCAAGGCAGCGATATGCATCAAGCCGTCGCCATGCTGGGGGAGCCGCCGGGATTTGCCGACATGTTCCGAGATCCCATGCGTCTTGGCCCGGAGACGGGGGTGGGCCGCCTGGTGCGCGGCGAGCGCTATGTTCAGATCGCCGACGCCGCTGATGACGAGGCCTACCGGCGCGGCAATCCCATACGGCGCGCTCTGGTCGACATTGCCGGAGCTCGCACTTACCTCGCGGTACCGATCCGCCGCCACGACGTCATGCTGGGGGCGTTCACGATCTATCGTCGCGAAGTTCGTCTCTTCTCTCCGGAAATGATCGCGCTGGTGCAGAGTTTCGCCGCGCAGGCGGCTATCGCGATCGACAACGCGCGGCTGTTCAACGAGACACGAGAGGCGCTGGAACGGCAGACCGCGACTGCCGACATCCTGAAGGTGATCGCCAGTTCGCCGTCCGATGTGCAGCCGGTGTTCGACGCCATTGCAGAGCGCGCTAACGCGCTTGTTGGCGGGCATGCGGCCACGGTGCTTCGCATTCTCGAAGACTCGGTTGAACTGGCAGCGTACACACATGTCAGCGAAGAGGCCGACGCAGTACTTCGGTCGTCATTTCCGATGCCGATTGCGACGACCTTGGCGTTCGACATGGCCCGCCGCGGCGAAGTGTCGGAGATAATCGATACCGAGTCCGAGGCTTATGCCCGTCACAATATCAGGGATATCGCGCGAGCCCGCGGCTTTCGCAGCAGGCTTTTAGTACCACTCAATAGCGGCAGCGGCGTCATCGGCGCAATCAGCGTCACCCGCCGCGAGCCAGGGTCGTTCGCCGATCACCACGTGCAATTGCTGCGCACCTTCGCCGACCAGGCCGTCATTGCCATTCAGAATGCGCGGCTGTTCAACGAGACCAGGGAGGCGCTGGAGCGGCAGACCGCGACGGCGGACATTCTCAAGGTGATCGCCAGTTCGCCTGACAACGTGCAGCCGGTATTCGCGGCCATCGTGACCAGCGCAGCGCGGGTGATCGGCGCGTTTTCCGCCGGGGTGTTTCGCTATGTCGACGGCCTCGTTCACCTTGCTGCCATGACTTCGGTAAGTCCGGCCGGGGACGATGTGGCACGCGCCAATTTCCCGCGCCCGATTGGCGACTTTCATCTCAGGGTCGCGCAGACCGGTGAAGTAGTGCAGGTCGCGGACACGGAAGATCAGCCGAACGCACGGTTGAAGGAAATAGCGCGGGCACGCGGCTATCGAAGCATATTGTACGTGCCGCTGAATAGTTCCAACTCGTCAGTTGGCGCGATCGCGGTGACAAGAAAGACCGCTGGTTCATTCGCCGCGCATCACATCGATCTGTTGCAGACCTTTGCCGATCAGGCGGTGATCGCCATCGACAACGTCCGGCTGTTCAACGAGACCAAGGAGGCGCTCGCTCATCAGACCGCCACATCCGAGGTGCTGCAGGCCATCGGCAGCTCGATGGCCGACACGCAGCCGGTGTTCGAGCGCATCCTCGACAGCGTCGAGCGGCTGTTCGAGGTCAGGCAGTGCTCGATCATCCTCGCCCGCGAGGGGATGCTGCATCTGGTGGCCCGCCGCGGCATTGACATCGAGGACACCGACCGCCTGTTTCCCGCGCCGATGGCGCAGACCACGGGTAGCGAGGTCATCAGGACGGCGCGGCAAACCTACGTTCCCAGTGCGATGAGTCCGCTGGGATCATCGCTGATGCGCCGGGTCGCGGAGCTGATGGGCGACTATTCGGTCGTGATGACCCCGCTGGTCTGGGAGGGGCAGGGCATCGGCATCATCTCGGCCGCGCGGGCGCCGAATGCGGTGTTCAGCGACAAGGAACTGGCGCTGCTGCGCACCTTCGCCGACCAGGCGGTGATCGCCATCGAGAACGCGCGGTTGTTCAACGAAACGCAGGAAGCACTGGAGCGGCAGACGGCAACAGCGGATATCCTCAAGGTGATCGCCAGTTCGCCTGCCGATGTCCAACCGGTGTTCGAGGCCATTGCCGAGCGATCGAACCGGCTCGTCGCAGGGCGGTCGACTGCGGTGTACAGCATGGTTGACGGCATTGCGCGTCTGATGGCGTTCACGCCGACGAGCCCGGAGGCCGATGCCGCGATTCGGGCGTTCTTCCCGCGGCCGCTCGCCCAGATGCGATGGGGCGAAGCGATCGCCCGGGGAGAAGTGTATGAGATCGACGACGTGGAAGGCCCGTCCATTCCGCAAGACGCGCGGGATCTGGCGCGGGTGCGGGGGTATCGCAGCCTGCTGTTTGTCCCGCTGATGCACGACCAACAGCTGATCGGTGCGATCAGCGTGACGCGCGCTGCGGCGGGCAAGTTCGCCGAGCATCACGTCCAGCTGTTGAAGACCTTCGCCGACCAGGCCGTCATCGCAATCTCGAATGTCAAACTGTTCAACGAGGTTCAGAACCGGACACGCGATCTCGCCGAATCGCTGGAGCAGCAGACCGCGACGGCGGAAATCCTGTCCTCCATCAGCGGCTCGATGGACGACACCAGGCCGGTGTTCGAGGCGATCGTGCGGAGCCTGTTGCGCCTGTTCGGAACGCGATTTGCAGTGGTGCAGACGCTGAACGACGGCATCATCGACATGCCGGCCGCCGATGGCGAGGCCGGTTTCGAGCGACTGACCCAGCGCTATCCGCGGCCGCTCGCCGCCGACACCGTCGGCGGCCTTGCGATGCTGGAAAAGCGGACCATCCAGGTCCAGCCCGTGCTGGGCAATCCCGCCGCGCCGGAGGGGACGCAAGGCTTCGCGCGCGACTTCGGTTTTGATTCCGTGCTGTTCACGCCAATGCTGTCGGGCGACAAGGTGGTCGGCGCCATCGGCGTGGCGCAGCGCGAGCCCAAGCCGTTCGACGACAAGCAGATCGCGCTGATCTCGTCCTTCGCCAACCAGGCGGCGATCGCAATCGAGAACACCCGCCTGCTGCGCGAACTGCGCGAACGCACCGACGATCTCGGAGAATCCCTGCAGCAGCAGACGGCCACCGCCGACGTGCTCAAGGTGATCAGCCGCTCGGCGTTCGACCTGAATTCTGTTCTGGATACGCTGTTGTCTTCGGCAGCGCGGCTGTGCGGCGCCGACAAAGGGGTGATCTTTCAGAAGGACGGTGATGTGTACCGGCTTGCGGCCAGCCACGGCGACTTTTCGGAAGGTTTTACGGAATTCGCCAAGGCAAACCCGATCGTGGTCGACCGCACCACGACAACCGGCCGCGTGGTGCTCGCAGGCACGATGGTTCACATCCACGACGTACTTGATGATCCCGCCTATACGTCGGGATACAAACAATTCGGCGAATTCCGTACCGTGCTGGGTGTGCCACTGCTCAGAGAGGGAGTGCCGATCGGCTCCTTCTCTCTGACCCGCTCGGTGGTGCAGCCGTTCTCCGAACGGCAGATCGAACTGGTGCAGACCTTCGCCGACCAGGCCGTCATCGCCATCGAGAACGCCCGCTTGCTCAACGAATTGCGTATGCGCACGGAAGAGCTGTCGCGGTCCCTCGACGACCTCCGTGCCGCGCAGGATCGCCTGGTGCAGACCGAGAAACTCGCCTCGCTCGGCCAGCTCACCGCAGGCATTGCGCACGAGATCAAGAACCCGCTCAACTTCGTCAACAATTTCTCGGCGCTGTCGGCGGAACTGACCGACGAACTGGATGGTTTGCTCAAGACCGCCGCGCTGACCGACAAGATGCGCGCGGACGTCGGAGAGTTGACGGGCTTGATGCGGAGCAACCTCGAGAAGGTCGTACAGCACGGCAAGCGCGCCGACTCCATCGTCAAGAACATGCTGCTGCATTCGCGCGAGGGGACGGGGGAGCAGCGCAGCGCCGACGTCAACGCGCTGGTCGAGGAGAGCCTCAATCTGGCCTATCACGGCGCGCGCGCGGAAAAAGCCGGCTTCAACGTCACCCTGCAGCGCGATTTCGATACGGGCGCCGGCGTCGCCGAACTGTTTCCGCAGGAAATTACCCGCGCGTTGCTCAACCTCATTGCAAACGGTTTCTACGCCGCGACCCGGCGCAGCGGCGAATCCGGGTTCGAGCCGACGCTGCGCGCTTCCACCAGGAATCTCGGCAGCCGCGTGGAGATCCGCATCCGCGACAACGGCACGGGTATCCCGCCCGAGGTGAAGGAGAAGATGTTCAATCCCTTCTTCACCACCAAGCCCGCCGGCGAGGGGACGGGGCTCGGCCTGTCGATGACCCACGACATCGTCGTCAAGCAGCACGGCGGAAAGATCGACGTCGCGACCGAGCCCGGCGAGTTCACCGAGTTCACCATCGTCCTGCCGCGCGCCGGAGGCCCGCAGAACGCCGGGTAGGCGGGCAATGCGGCTTCAACCGATCCGCGCGCGGATGAAATCGCCGGCGGCCGCCAGCGCGCGCCTTCCGTCTTCGAGCGCGGCATTCCACACCGGCCAGGCGTGGATCATGTGCGGCCAGACCTCGAGACGCACGGCGACGTCGGCGCTGCCGGCGGCTTCCGCGAGCCGCGTGGCATCGGATAGCAGCGTCTCGGCCGAACCGACTTGAATGAGCATCGGTGGAAAGCCCGAGAGATCGGCGAACAGCGGCGAGATCAGGGGATCGCGGCGGTCGAGCGGCGGCGGCGCATAGGCATCCGCGAGTTCTTCGAGATAGGCCTTGTGGATCAGCGGATCGACGGCGTCCCGGGTCGCGAGCGTGGCGCCGGACATGGTGAGGTCCGTCCAGGGCGAGGCGAGCCACAGTGAGCCGGGAAGGGGCTCGCCCGCCGCGCGCAGGCGACCTACCAGCGCGAGCGTGAGATTGCCGCCGGCGCTGTCGCCGCCGACCGCGATGCGATCGGCCGGGAATCCCTGAAGACGCAGGAAGCGCCACGCGGCAAGCGCGTCCTCGTGCTGGGCGGGAAACGGATGCTCCGGCGCCCTGCGGTAATCGATCGCGAGCGTGCGCATCCGCGCCGCGCGTCCGGCTTCCGTCACCATCCGGCGGTGGCTTTTGATCGAGCCCGAGCAATAGCCGCCGCCATGGAAGAACAGCAGCACGCGCGAGGCGTCGCTGCCGGGCGCGGTTGACCATTCTCCGCGCACGCCGTCGATATCGACGCTCTCGCAGGCGATGTCGTCCGCCACCGGCCAAACCGAGCCGACCTCATCGAGCCGTTCGCGGCGCTCGGCCCAGCCGACCGGCCGCGGTTTTGACGTCAGCAGCTTGCGGATGGCGTCGATCTCGCGTTCGGCCATGCGTCTCTCCGGGGAGGCAGGTTACAGCAGTCCGCGATACACACCCGGCTCGGAGCCTTCGATCGGTATCGCGCCGACTGCTTTCGTGTAGAACTCCGCCGGTCCGACGCCGCCGATGATGGCGTAGCCATAGCCCTGGCTCTTCATGGCTTCGAGGCAGTTGAACAGCAGCGCCTTGCCGATGCCGTGCTCGCGTTCGCCGGGAGCGACGCCCGTCGGCCCGAAGAAATTCGCGCAGGTGGCATCATGGCAGGCAAAGCCGAGGATGGCTTTCTGCCTGACGGCGATGAAGCAGGAGACCGGCTGGCGGGAGAAGGCGACCTCGACCTCGCTGGCCCAGTGATCGCTGAAGTGCTCGCGGACCCAGGCGACGACCTTGTGCTTCTCGGGCGCCAGCGCGCGCCGGGTGACGATGCCGCCGGTGTCGAGGCGCGCATAGGTGTCGCGTGAGTCGGGAAGCACGTAGAGCTTGACCAGCATGTCCATCGGTAGCGGTGTCCTTTCCTCGGAAACGGATCTTGGGCAATAATGCTAGATTTTCATGGCGTTCGCCTCAAGCCGTTCGCGGCCTAACCATTGACCGCATTGATTGCGACAATTGAGAGGAATGCTCAGTTGCTTCTTGCAATACTCTCAGCTCAAAGTGATTTCGTTGATTGTCCAAGTTTTCAAGAACCGCCTTGGTCTTCAACCTAAATAGCCACACTATCGCTTCGGCTGTCACCACATAGAGCATGAAAATGCATCCAGCGACGAACGAAGGAATCGCGCCGATCTCCAATTCCGGAAAGTACTGCACGCCGATTGACCCAACCAAGCGACGCAGCGGTGCAACAAACACCATTAGCCCGTAGAGCATCACGAGAGCTCCCATCGCGCTGTAGCGAAATACTTGCCATACTCCGAATAAGAATTTTCCAACCTCGAACAATTTTGCGAATTCGTATAGTTCCTTGTTATCGAGATAGTATCGTCCGGATGCTAGGAACATTGGTCTGGCCAAGCGCTTGTTGTTTAGCCATGCACCAACGTCAACCATGAAAAAGACAGTGAGTGAAATGGCGAGCCACTTGTCGGTCTTGCTTGTGAAAAAGAGTGCGGCAGCTGCAATCACCAGTAAGGGCAGCTGTACGTAGAGGGACGGTGGAATGCGCCTGTCCATCACGATGTAGACGGACTCAAACATCCGTGAGTCAGAACGGGCTGCGACGATATAGGAGGAATAGTAGAGGAATAGCGCGACTTGCGTGAGTAAAAGGCCGCCTGCTGTGGTTACGACATTGAGCAGGGACAGATCCTTAAATTGAAGGATTGCAACGAAAGGAGATAGGAAAAGACCAGAAAAGGAGATGAAGGTTGGCGCCCAAGCAAATTGCTCTTTCACGCCTTCCTTCAATTTTCTTCGGGTCTCGCCCCTATCCATCGCTATGTCCGATCCATCAAAGACGAAATAACTGATGGGTATCGCAAAGAGGAGTGTACCTAATCATCCTCAACTAGAGGTATATTTCAAGCGGTCAGTGTGATTTCCATTGTCCAAGAAAGATGCTGCCTCGGGGGCAAGCGCGCGGCACGTCGCGAGAGTCGGGCAGCGCATAGAGCTTGACCAGCCCGGCCATCGATATTGGTGTCCTTCTAGCAGAGAAGCTCAGCCTATTTGGTAGCAGGGTCGATCTTTTTGCCGATAATGATGTGCATGGTGTCGGTATTTGGAATGGCGGCTGGTGGCTTCCCTGCGGCGGCGGCGATAAACCCTTCGGCATCCAGCGCAGCCGCGAGGGCTTGCGCTGCTGGGCCGAGGCGATCCGCCTGTTCGGCGTGCGTTTGAATCACAACGGCCCATGAGCCAATCAAGCCGACGTTTGGCTTACCAGGGACGTTGAGCACCTGCATGAACGGCCCGTTAGGATGGTTGAACTCGACCCACGACCATTTTTCTGCCTCCAATACTACAGCGATCTGGAGAGCGAAATTTACAGCTTCTGGGTCTCCCGGAATGACGGAGAGGTCGAACGGTGTTCCACTGAACGGTCTCACCTTTGATCTTATTCGAACTTCCTGTTCGGCGCTCATTAGCCTTGGCGCCTTGAATCTCTCCAAAGCCAATTGAGCTTCCGACGCTCGAGCATTTGCTTCTGCCGTGTCTTTCCTGAGCGCTTCGGCCTGCGTCGAAAGTTCGGCAATGCGCTCATGGGCTTTTGCAGCTTCGGCGTTGGACTTTGCGGCATCCAGCTCTACAGTCGCGATCTTTTCGTTGGCCCGCTCTCTCAGCAAGTCCCAATGATGTTCCTTCACTATCCCGAGCCAGACAATTACAACCGTGCAGGCTAATCCAATCGCCAAGCTAATCGATAGCCCGATCGAGGCGCGATCAAACCATTGGGATGCAAGGTCCAGAGAAGGCCAAATTTCATTTCCCGCCTGCTTTGCCATATCTGCCATCAGCGCTATTTCAATCATTGGTCCATCGGAGTTGCACTGGTTTCGGAGTGCAATCTAATGCTTCATACTATCCGTTCGGCCGCTACAGCCGCAATACGCGCCACAAAGAAACTACTCACCCAGATTGGCTGGCGCAGCTTGCGAGTAATGATCTGCCGCGGCTGCGATATCCGCGCGACGGTCAATTCCTGATCGTTCGAAATCGGGTCGTAACGGCGGGCTTCAACGCCGGCGCAGATAGACGAACCAGTAGACCGCCCCGACCAGCAGGCTGCCGCCGATCAGATTGCCGATCGTGGCCACGACGATGTTGTGGGCCGCGCCGGCGAGGTCGAGCGCCGCGTAATCCGTCGCGCTGCCGCCGATCGCCGTCCAGAATTCCGGTCCGGCCCAGTGTTTGACCGCGAGCGCGTAAGGCAGGAAATAGAGATTGGCGATGGAGTGTTCGAAGCCGGCGGCGACAAAGGCCGCAATCGGCGGCACGATGACCATGACCTTGTCGCCCGCGCTTCGGGCGCCAAAGGACATCCACACGGCGAGGCAGACCAGCACGTTGCAAAGCACGGCCAGGAAGAACAACTGGCCGGTCGGCAATGCCGCCTTGAACGAGGCGATGGCGAGCGCGGTTTTGCCCACGGCGCCGCCGGCAAATCCATGCAGGCCGGCCAGGTACACCAGCGCCGCCGTGCCGACCGCGCCGGCGATATTGCCGGCATACACCAGCGCCCAGGCCCGCAGCAGCGATCCCGGGGTGATGCGCCGGCTCGCACAGGCCACGATCATCAGGGAGTCGCCGGTGAACAGCTCGGCGCCGCCGACGATCACCAGAACGAGCCCGAGCGAGAACACGAGGCCGGCAAGAAGGCGTGCGACGCCCCATGGCAGGTCGCCGGAGCCGGTCATGACGATCGTCATGAACATGGCCCCGAACGCGATGAAGGCGCCGGCGAGAACGCCGAGCACGATGAGTGCCACTTCGTCCCGGCCGGCCTTCGCCGTGCCGGCAGCCTCGCACGCCAGCGCCATTTCCGGCGGCAGCAGGGCATCGACGCGACGGAGGTCGGACGGGCTGTTGGTCTGTTCGGTCATCGGATTACAATGGCCGGGTCCGGCCCCGACATCAACGGTGGGATGAGCGCTGCAATGGCCGTTCCTTGGCGGGCCGTCGTGGCAAGAGTAACCGGGCTTGCGCGGGATCGATTGCGGCAGATCAACGCCCCGCAGGCGACAAATTCTAGCGTGTTGCGCAGCATGCGCGCGATGGGCGCGGCACTATCGGAGGACATCGGCGCATGTCGCTGTTCGATCCCGTAACGCTCGGCTTCGATTCCACGGTCGCACGGATCGGGGTCGCGCTCGGCATCGGGCTGCTGGTCGGGCTGGAGCGCGAGCGCCGCAAGGGCGAAGGTGCGACGCGGGGCGCCGCGGGCTTGCGCACCTTTGCCGTGGCGTCGCTTGCCGGCGCCGTCGGCTTCGTGGTCGGCGGCGGCGCGCTGCTCGCATTGGTGACGGCCGGCGTGATCGCGCTGAGCGCGATCGCCTATATCAGGACCAGCCGCGAAGATCCCGGCCTCACCTCCGAAGTCGCGCTGGTGCTGACCGTGCTGCTCGGCGGCCTCGCCATCCAGCGGCCGGGACTCGCCGCCGGCGTCGGCGTCACGCTCACCGTCCTCCTTGCCGCGCGCACCCGGCTGCATGCCTTCGTGCGCAAGGTTCTCACCGAAGGCGAGGTGAGGGACGGCCTGATCTTCGCAAGCGCCACGCTGGTGGTTCTGCCCCTGCTTCCCGATCAGCCGGTCGGTCCTTACGATGCGCTCAGGCCGCGCGCGATCTGGATCATCGTCATCCTGGTGATGGCGATCGGCGCCGCCGGGCATATCGCGATACGCCTGCTCGGCGCGAAGGCCGGTCTTCCGATTGCCGGACTTGCCTCCGGATTCGTGTCGAGCACCGCCACGATCGGCGCGATGGGCGCCCGCGCCACCAAAACACCTGCCTTGCTCGGCTCGGCGGTCGCAGGCGGCGTGCTTTCGACCGTCGCGACCGTCGGCCAGTTGTGCGCGATCCTCGCCGCCGTCAGCATTCCGGTGCTGCAGGCGATGGCCGTGCCGCTCGCTTGCGGCGGCGTCGTCGCCGTGGCCTATGGCGCCGTCTTCACCGTCAGGTCCGCGCGAGAGACGAGCGATGCCGAGCTGAAACCCGGCCGGGCCTTCAGCGTGCCCACGGCGCTGCTGCTGGCCGCGGTGCTTGCCGGCGTGCTGCTGCTCTCCGCCGCCCTGCAGCACGCGTTCGGCGAAACCGGTCTCGTCATCGGCGCCGCGGTTGCGGGCTTTGCCGACACGCACGCGCCGGCGGTCGCCGCCGCCGCGGTCGCGGCCTCCGGCAGGATCGACGCGGCCGCCGCGGTCATGCCTATTGTCGCGGCGATGTCCACCAACACCGTCAGCAAGGCCGTCGTTGCCTGGGTCAGCGGCGGGACTGCCTATGCGTTGCGGCTGATCCCAGGGTTGATCGCCGTGATCGCGGCGGTGTGGGCCGGCGCGTTCGGCGCACAGCTGTTCAAGTGAGCTTGCGGAAGTATGCCAAAAAAGTTGCGGCCAGGCTTTGGGGGAAGCCTGGCCGCGCGCGAACCGGTCTGGGACGGGGAGGGGTGGGGATGTGACCGGGTCGCGTGTCCTCTAATTCCTTGTTCAGCGGTCGCGGGCGCTGGCGGTGGCAACCGCCGGACGTCCGTCGCCGAGCGAGACCCAGACGCTGGGATCGCCCTGTGACTGGCGCTTGACGAAGCGATAGCCGGTCTCGGTCCAGGCCAGGACGCTCTCGTTCTGGTTGTCGAGAACGAACTCGCCCTTGTCCGACTTCACCGTCAGCACCGCGTGGCCTTCGCCTTTCTTGTCGCGCACGACGGTGATCAGCAGGGCCTCGCGCGGCCATCCGGCGTCGATCAGCATCTTGCGCTTCAGCAGCACATAGTCCTCGCAGTCACCGTAACCGTCCGTCGGCAGCGACCACTTCTCGATCACGCCCCAATGATCCATGTCGGTCATCGGCTTGATGGTCTCGTTGACCCATTTGTTGACGCGCACGAGGTCGCGCCATGCCGTCTGCGACATCACGATGTCGCGCGGCTGGCTCGCGCCGCCGCGGCATTCGCCGGCGTTGCCGGCGCAGAACTCGACCCAGCCGATCGGCGCACGCGTGGCGTCGCCGAGGCTCGCGTAAATCACGTCGCCGGCTTTCGCCTGGCCGCTCATCCCCAGCAGGATGGCAAGTATTGCCAGCCGCTTCCCCTGTCCCTTGAACAACATCGTGGCCCCCGTTTTTCTTGTTGGGACCACGTTTCGCACAAAGGATTTGCGCCGCCGCTAAGCCGGCCAAGTAGATTTGACGCGAATACAAGTAAAAGGCGCGGCGAATTCAAACTATACTTGAATCGAATTCGACTAAAATTTGAGACAACTGCAATTGATTCAAATTTTACGGGTTAACCGGCGAAGCGCTGGGGCGCTTGCGAAAATCGCCGCTGATGGCGCCGCGTTAACCGCGTGCGGGCGGAACCGGACAAGCAAAAGGCGGTATCCGATGCCGCGGATACCGCCTGAAAGGCTTGAAAATGAGGGTTTTCGCGCCGGAAGCGCTTTACCGCATGCTAACGCTCTCTTCGAGAGTCTCCGGATCCTGCGCGTGGGTGAACTCCAGCGCGAAGCCTTCCTCGAGATAGCGCACCACCCGCGCCGGCACGCAGCCGATGCGGACCATGGACTTCAGCGGCGGGCGGGTTTCCGCGGCCACCGCCGAGCCCGACAGCGACAGGTCGATGATGCGACAGCTCATGCGCTGGCCGTCTTCCAGCGTCAGTACGGCGATCGGGTTGCGCGGCACGATACGGTCGTGGCGGCGGTCTTCCGGCAGGTTGAGGATGTCGCGGTTGGCAAGCCAGGTCAGCTGCGCGGCGAGTTTGTCGCGCTTGCGGTCGGTCGCATTCACCGTCATGGCAAAGCCGTTGTCGATGATGCGGGTGATCTTGCCCTCGACCCGGCCGATATGATCGAGATAGGCGATCACGCGGTCGCCGACATTGCCGATGCCGGGCGCCAGCAAGGCGAGGCCTCCCGGCGACATATTGATGATCTGGCACGGGTATTCGCGCCGGTCGGGCAGCATGTAGCGGCCGAGCAGGTGCACCTTGACGCGCTGGAAGCGTCGCCGCTCCTGCGCCGCCGGCAGGGATGATTTCTGTTGCGCAAACGACATCGTGGCCACCCGGCGCCAGATTTCGACGCCTCGAAGACCCTAAGGCGGATAGGGTTAACGAGACGTTAGCAGCGGTTGTATTGCTCGACCGTCCTGCGAGGTCTCGTGTCCCGGACGCGGTGCAGCGCTTCTTCAGCAGTGCACCGCCATAAGCGCGTTTACGCGCGTCTTCGACGCGCTATGGCCGGGACCCATCCCGCAGCGCGAGGCCGCAGCGATGGACCCCGGATCAGCAGCGCACCACGCCGAAGGTGGCGTGCTGCGCAGCATCCGGGGAACGCGCAGTCACCCCTCCCGCGTCACCGCCGTCAGGTTCATCGTCAAGAGCACGTCGGGCCTCGGCAGGTCGCGCACGGCAAACGCAGTCCGTGCCGGGCGGTGCTCGCCCATGACATCTACATAGGCGGCGTTCATCGCCTCGAAATCCGCCATGTCGCGCAGGAAGACGTTGACGTGCACGACATGGTTGAGGTCGGAGCCGACCGCTTCCAGCATCGTCCGGAACGACTGCAGGATGCGCAGCGTCTGCGAGCGGATGTCGGGACCGGCCAGCTGTCCGGTGGCGGGATCGAAGCCCGCCGTTCCGCCGATGCTGATGTTCTGTCCGACCTTGGCGATGTGGCTGTAGGGGCCGATCGGCTTCGGCGTGTTCGGCGGCGTCAGCGTTTCGACGCGGGTCTTCATCGGCGGGCCCCTTTTTGGTTGTGTCATTTTGCCTTGCGGTAAGCGCCGCGCGGTTCGCTGTCAAACCTGCGAGGGGAACGCTGCCCATTCGCGGTGCAATGGCCGTCCTGCGCATGGGAAGCATGCCGATTGCACCGAGCGCGGAGGCTGTTCGAGTCCGGCTTCAGCGTGTAGGCTTAGAACCAATCAAAACAAGAGGTTCAGGCATGATCCCGAAAAGTGGGATCCGGTTTTCGGACCAGATCATGCCGAGTAACTAAGGGGAGGCCTTCCAGTACAATGGCGGACATAAGATACCTTGCGCCGCGCTCGCTCGATGAAGCGATCGGGGCATTCGCCGCCGCAGGCAGTGCGGCGCGCATTCTGGCCGGCGGTACCGATCTTCTGGTGCAAATGCGTTCCGGCATGGTCAGGCCCGGCGTGATCGTCGACATCAAGAAGATCGCCGAGATGACGGATATCGAGGAAACCGCCGACGGCGGCTTCCGCATCGGCGCCGCGGCGTCAGGCATGGCGCTGCACGACCATCCGCGCTTCGGCAAGGTGTGGCCCGGCGTGCTGGAGGCCGTGAACCTGATCGGCTCCAAGCAGGTGCAGGGCCGCGCTTCCGCGGGCGGCAATCTCATGAACGGCTCGCCCGCCGGCGACAGCGTGCCGGCGATGATCGCGGCCGGCGCCGTGGTCACGGTGCAGGGCCCGAACGGCCGCCGCGAGCTGAAGGTGGAAGAGGTGCCCGCCGGTCCCGGCCGCACCAATCTCAAGCCCGGCGAAATCCTCGTCAGTTTCAAATTGCCGCCGCGTCCCGCCGGATCGGGCGATGCGTATCTGCGCATGATCCCGCGGACAGAGATGGACATTGCCGTCGTTGGCCTCGGCGTCAGCCTCACCATCAAGGACGGCGTCTGCACCGCCGCCCGCGTCGGCCTCGGCGCCGTGGCGCCGACCGCGCTGCTGGTCGAGCCGGCCGCGAAAGCGCTGATCGGCACAAAACTCGATGCCGCCGCGCTGGAGAAAGCGGCGGAAGCCTGCCGCGCCGCCTGCCGTCCGATCGACGACAAGCGCGGCACCATCGCCTACCGCATCAAGACTGCGGGCGTGCTGCTCAAGCGCACGGCCGCCATCGCCGCCAAACGCGCGACAGGGAAGTAAGTTCATGGCCAAAATTCACGTCACCACGTCAATCAACGGCGAGCCGATGGAATATCTGTGCGAGCCCGGCGACACCATGCTCGACGCGCTGCGCGGACCGCTCGGTCTGACCGGCTCCAAGGAGGGTTGCTCCTCCGGCGATTGCGGCGCTTGCAGCATCACCGTGGACGGCCGCCTGGTCTGCTCCTGCCTGATGCTCGCCGCCGAAGCCGAAGGCGCCGAGATCGGCACCATCGAGGGCCTCGCCGACGGCGAGAAGCTGCATCCGTTGCAGCAGAAGTTCCTCGAACATGCCGCGCTCCAGTGCGGCATCTGCACTTCGGGCATGCTGGTCGCATCCGATGCGCTCCTGAAGAGGAATCCAGATCCGTCGGAGGAGGAGGTCCGCTTCTGGCTCGCCGGCAATCTCTGCCGCTGCACCGGCTATGACAAGATCGTCCGCGCTGTGCTGGAAACCGCGGCTGAAATGCGCGACGGAATCAGGGAGGCCGCCCAATGAACCCCGTCACCAACAACAAGTGGATCGGCCAGCGCACCATCCGTCCCGACGGCATGGACAAGGTCACCGGCCGCGCCCAGTTCGCCGCCGACATGACCATGCCCGGACAAATCTGGGGCAAGGTCCTGCGCAGTCCGCATCCGCACGCGCGCATCCGCTCGATCGACACGTCGAAGGCGGAGAAGCTGCCGGGCGTGAAGGCCGTCGTCACCTCCAGGGACGTCGTCGATTTCCCGATCGAGAAGGGCGCGGTCATGCTGGGCATCCAGGACATGCGCTGGATGTGCCGCAACGTGATGGCGCGCGACAAGGCGCTGTTTCCCGGACATCCCGTAGCTGCCGTCGCCGCCACCACGGAGGCGATCGCAGCCGAGGCCTGCAGCCTGATCGAGGTCGACTACGAGGTCTTGCCCTGGACGATCGAGATCGAGGACGCCATCAAGCCGGACGCACCGGTCCTGCACGAGTTCAACAAGTGGGAAGGCAAGCCGTCCAACATCATGGGCCGGCTCGAGCACAAGAAAGGCGACATCGCCGAGGGCTTCAAGCAGGCCGACGTCGTCATCGAGCGCACCTTCACCACGCGCCCGGTGCACCAGGGCTATATCGAGCCGCATGCCTGCGTCATCTCGGTGGCCCCGGACGGCAAGACCACGATCTGGAGCTCCAGCCAGGGCCAGTTCATGGTCCGCGCGATGACGGCGTATCTCACCGGCATTCCGCAGAGCGACATCCGCGCCATTCCCGCCGAGATCGGGGGCGGTTTTGGCGGTAAGACCATCGTCTATCTCGAGCCTCTCGCGGCCCTGCTCGCCAGGAAATCCGGCCGTCCGGTGAAGATGGTGATGACGCGCGAGGAGGTGATGCGCGCCACCGGTCCGACGTCGGGCTCGCGCAGCACGGTGAAGATCGGCGCCACCAAGGACGGCCGCATCACCGCCGCCCACGGCACCTTCTATTTGCAGGCCGGCGCGCTGCCGGGCTCGCCGATCCGCGGCGCCGCGGGGTGCAGCTTCACGCCCTACGACATCCCGAACCTGCTTTCCGAAGGGTATGACGTCTGCTCCAACCGCTCCAAGGTCGCGGCCTACCGCGCGCCCGGCGCACCGATCGGCGCCTATGCCGTCGAATGCGTGATGGACGAGGTGGCCGAAGCCCTGAAGATGGACCCGCTCGACTTCCGCCTGAAGAACGGCGCCAGGGAAGGCACCAAGGCCGCGCACGGCCCGACCTTCCCGCGCATCGGCTATATCGAGACGGTGGAAGCCGCGAAGAACTCGGCGCACTACGCCGCGCCGCTCGGCGACGGCCACGGCAAGCCGCGGGGCAGGGGCGTCGCCTCCGGCTTCTGGTTCAACGCCGGCGGCGAATCCTCCGCACAGGTCAACATCACCGAAGACGGCAACGTCGTCGTCACCACCGGGCATCCCGATATCGGCGGCTCGCGTGCCGGCATTGCCAACATCTGCGCCGAGTTGCTCGGCATCGACTACAGGCGCGTCTCCGTCATCATCGGCGATACCCAAACCATCGGCTTCTCCAACCTGACCGGCGGCAGCCGCGTGCTGTTTGCTTCCGCGATGGTGGTGACGCAGTCCACCGAAAAGGTGATCCAGACCCTGCGCGAACGCGCCGCAAAGATCTGGAACATCGATCCCGAAGCGGTGAAGTGGGACCAGGGCGCGGCACACCCCGTCAGCCCCAATGCCGGCCAGTTCGAGCCGCTGACCCTGGCCGAACTCGCCGAGAAGGCGCCGAGCCAGGGCGGCCCGATCGGCGCCGGCGTGCAGCTCAACACTGCGGGCGCGGACGGCGGCTTCGGCACGCATATCTGCGACGTAGAGGTCGACACCGAACTCGGTATCGTGCGCGTGCTCCGTTACACCGCGGTGCAGGACGTCGGCCGTGCCATCCATCCCGGCTACGTCGAGGGCCAGTTGCAGGGCGGCGTCGCGCAGGGCATCGGCTGGGCGCTGAACGAGGAGTACATCTACAACAAGGACGGCAAGGTCGATAACCCCGGCTTCCTCGACTACCGCATGCCGGTGTGCTCGGATCTGCCGATGCTCGACTGCATCATGGTCGAGGTGCCGAACCCCAAGCACCCGCAGGGCGTCAAGGGCGTCGGCGAGGTGCCGCTGGTGCCTGTGATGGCGGCAGTGTCAAACGCGATCTACAACGCGCTCGGCATCCGCTTCTACAGCCTGCCGATGTCGCCGCCGAAAGTGAGCGCGGCGATCGACGCGGGCATGAAGCAGGCGGCGGAGTAGGGGATGAGCGCGACGGGTCAGCCGGAGCATGACCCGTCCGCGAGCGCCGACGGAAGCAGTCCGCGAAAGGTGCGCTTTCGCGGTCTGCCCACGGTTCTCGGCGTCCTCGTCACACCGGCTGCCTTGTTCCTCGCCGTCGTCGCCGCCGGCGGCGGTCACGGTACCTACTATGCGGCGAAGCTGTTGTTTCCCTGGACGATGATGTCGACCGTAGTCACCAAGTCGATCACCCAGCCCTTCGTCGTGCTCGGCATCGCGCAATATCCGTTCTACGGCATCGTCCTCGACGTCGCCCGCAGCAAGGGCCGCCTCGCACCGGCCGTGCTGACGCTGGTCGCTGCCCATCTCTGTGCGATCATGCTGGCGTTCGTGATCTCCAACCCCTCGTTCACGCCGTAACGGCGGGCCCGCCGCCGCCTCAGTCGCGGAATCCCGCGATGCTCGCGGCGGTATCGATCATCGGCTGCTGGCTCACTTCGATGAAGCCGGTTGTCGGCCGGTCGAGATCGAGGATCAGGAGCAGGACGGAGGATAGCAGCAGGGCCATGAGATACAGCGGCAGACGCGTGCGCCTGGCTTCGAGCCCTCGGCCGTAACCCGTAAATGCCGTTCCGACGGCGGCAATTCCGAACAGCGCCAGGATGACGATGTTGGGTACCCGGTTGCGCAGCGCCGCCAGCCGCTTGGCCTGCTGGTCGATCATTTCATTCAGCGTCTGGATGAACAGCCCCGTCGGCACCAGCCCGGTATCCTTCGATGCAACCGTCTTGACCTGTTGCCACAGGGCTTCCTGGATCTCGTTCGACCTGTCGATGGCAGCCGTCAGCTCCGCTTGCGATACCGGCCGCCTGGTGATGTCGAGCCGAACCGCCACGTAGTCCCGCAACAAGCTCAGCACCTGTCCGCGTTCCGGCTGCGGCAGGAGGCGAGCGCGCAACGCCGTGGTCCCGATCGCATTGGCTTCGCTCAGGACGGCGTCGCGGCGGCTCTCAAATCGGGAGAGCGCCATCGCAAAGGTGAATCCGATCATCAGCGCCATGAGACCGAGCACGGCGCTTTCGAGAGTCGAGATGTTTCCGCCGCCGACCGCACTCGCATGCATCCCGATCCGGCGTCCGATCTCGCTGGCCGCGAGGATCAGGACGACACCGGCCACGAAGATGACGAACAGCGGGTAGTTGTAGAGATCAAGCATGTCTGGCTGCCAATGTCGTTGCTACGGCAGCCGAACGCGCCCGGCCGGTCCCGTCGTTGATTCAGGTCAAGGCTCGTCCGCTTGGCCGGCGTCGCGGCAGGGAAGCTCTTCGGCCGTCGCCTTGCGCGGCCGGTCTCGATTCAAAACACCAATTCCCGGTGGATACATCCGGCGTTCTCGGCGACCACTTCGATCGCCAGCGCCGGCCTCACCGCGGTTTCGAGACAGCGCAAATCCGCGGCCAGGTGCTTGGCGAAGGCGACGGCCTCCGAGGGAGCGGCGAACTCGCGGCCCAGCTCGTCCTGGATTCTGAGATTGTCGTGCGTGTTGAAGAAGAAGCGCATGGAACCTCCGCAAGCGTCGGAGTCAATATATGTGCGAGCGACGGTCCTGCCTTGATCCTCGTCAAACGCGCGTCGGCGGGCGACGCCGGCGCAAGCCTACTACGGCTAGCCGCGGGGCGGCGCGAATACACCACCGGCCTGTCAATACCTTCTGATAAAAATAATTCTATTTACAAGAATTACGATTTGCGTTATCGATCCACCCAGCCCGTGCCGCCATGAGGGACGTTTCGCGATCGTCACGAAGCGTGGTGCGGGTTGCGATGGGCCGCTGCCGGCGTCAGGTGTGTTCTCATGCCAGGCGAAACGTCGGCGGCGGACGGTGAAATCGTGTGGTCCTGGCGCCGCGACCCTGGCGCTACGCCGGTGGATGCAATTCCGCCGGCTACGGGGGCAAGAAAGGCCGCTTCCCCGGGGAGAGTACGTATAAGCCGTAAACCCATTGCGCGGGGAAGGCCGGGATGTCCTGGCTGTACCTGTCAAATCCGTGTGCGTTTTCTATCTACCCATTGCACACGGTGCTGCGGGTGCCGCCGGCGCCCGGCCTTCTCCGCGCCCTCTATCAGGAGGGAGCAAACGAACTTGCAGACCCCGGGCGAGAACGCGTCGCGGGAGTGAGACTGCATGTCTCCACCGTCATTGCGAGCGAAGCGAAGCAATCCAGTGTGTAGGGCGGATTAGCGCAGCGTAATCCGCCGTCTCTCCGCGATGCAGCCGCGGCGGGTTACGCTGCGCTAACCCGCCCTACGATGACACGCCCATCGCATACGGCTTCAACATCGCATACATCATCGCATGCGTCGGCGTCGGGATGCCGTATTGTTTGCCCAGCTCGACGACCTTGCCGGAAAGCCACGGCACTTCCAGCCGGTTGCCGCGTTCGAGATCGAGCGCCATCGAGGCCTTCATGGCGGCCGGCATGCTGCTCGTCAGCGCGACGGTCTTTTCGACGGCATCTGCGGGCAGCGCGATGCCCTTGGCGCGGCCCACGTCGGCCACCTCGCGATAGGCGGCCAGGAAGATCGGCCGCATGTCGGGATCGTCGCGCAGATTGCCGATCGGCTGGCGCGCCAGCGACATCATGCCGGCGTTGCTGGCGAGCAGGATGAATTTCATCCAGAGCGAGGTGAGGATGGCGTCGCTGAAGGTGCCTTCGATGCCGGCCTTCCGGCACATCGCGAGAAAGGCCTCGCCGCGCCCGCTGCTGCTGCCGTCGAGCTCGCCGAATTGCATGCGCATGAATTCGCCAACCTGCGTGATCTCTCCGGGCGCCGTGATCGAGGCGGAGATGTGCGCGACGCCGGGCATCACGGCGTGACGTCCAAGGATCGGGAGCAGCCGCTCATGCGCGTCGATGCCGTTCTGCAGGGTGATGACGGCGGTATCGGCCCCGACCAGCGGCTTGATCGCCTGACCCGCGCTCTCGACATCCCAGAGCTTGACGCAGAACAGCACGAAATCGACCACGCCGACGTCGGCGGGATTGTCCGTCGCCTGCGTCGGCAGCAGGTGCGTGTCGCCGCGCGGGCTCTTGACCTTCAGTCCGGCGCTTTTCATCGCCGCCAGATGCGCGCCGCGCGCGATGAAGGTGACGTCGGCGCCGGCTCTGGCGAGCGCTGCGCCATATCCGCCGCCGATTCCGCCGGCGCCGACAACTGCAATGCGCATGATGGTTCTCCTGTAGGGCGGATTAGCCGCAGGCGTAATCCGCCGCATCTGGAAGGACGGCGGATTACGCTTCCGCCGTCGTTCGTTGAAACAGATCGGGCGGGGACGCTAATCCGCCCTACGGAACAGCCTCGTCCAGAACGCGAGCATGTCGTCCCGGAAAAGCTCGGCCTCGCCCGGACGGCTGCCGATCTTCGCGCCCTTGCGGCCGTAACCGGCCTTCAGCGCGTAGACCATCAGGTCGCGATCGACCAGTGCGGAATCGCCCCGGTCCCCGGTCGGATGAATCAGCGCGCCGTCATCGGCGATGTAAGCGGTCGGCGCTGCCGGCGATACCGAGGCGCTGGGAACGTTCTCGATGGCGGTGCCGCGATCGAAACTGTGGTGGGCGCCGGCGATCAATCGCATGGTGGCCTCGCCGCCCGAGAGACGGATCGCCTGAAGATGGCCCTGCACCTGCATCGGCGAGCACCATTCGTCGGCATCGCCCATCAGCACGCGCACGGCAGTGGCGCCGACGGCGGGATCGAGAAACTGGTGGCCGCTCCAGGGATAGGCGGCGAGCACGCCTTGCAGCCCGGCGCCCTTGCCGATCACCGCATCGGCAAACCGACGGGTCGCCGCCGTCAGCACCGCCGATCCGCCGCGGCTGTGGCCTTGCGCGCCGATCCGCGCGGCGTCGATCCCGGGCAGGGCGGCCAGCACTTTCCACGCCGCGAGCACGTCATAGGCGCTGGCGGCAAACGAGAACTGGGTCTGGTTGGCGACGGTCGAGGTGACGCCGCGCGCGCCGAAACTGTCGAGCACGAAGGTGGCAAATCCTGCACGGGTCAGCGCCTCGGCATGCGCGACATGCGATGGCGCGACGCCAAGGCTGCCCGGCACGATCATCACCAGCGGCAGCTTTTTGCCGCCGGCGGAGGTGGGCAGGAACAGCTTGCCGTCGATCGTGACCTTCGGCATCTCGGCAGGCCTGCTGATGACCTGGTGATAGTTGAGCGGCGAAGCCGAGGGAATGTCGACGTTGCGGCCGACGACGCCGTCGAACGAAATCGCCTGGTCGCGAAAGCGAGCCGGCGTCGCTGCGGGTGCATCGGTCATGAAGGAGTCCTTTCAGCTCGGGAGGTCCAATCGCCTCGCCCCGCTTGCGGGGAGAGGCCGGATCGCATCGCCAGATGCGATCCGGGTGAGGGGGACTCTCCGCGAGTCGAATGTGCGGCTGCAGCCCCTCATCCCGACCTTCTCCCCGCGAAGCGGGGAGAAGGAGAAGAGAGAGCGACTACGCCGGCACGCGGTGCAGCGCGCAAAGCTTGTTGCCGTCGGGGTCGCGCAGATAGGCGATGTACAGCTTGACGCCGGAGCCTTCGCGGATGCCGGGCGGGTCCTCGCAGGTGGTGCCGCCATGGGCGAGGCCGGCGGCGTGAAACGCGTTGGCGGCGTCGACGGATTCGGCGGCAAAGCCGATGGTGCCGCCATTGGCAAAGGTGGCTGCCTTGCCGTCGATCGGCTTGGTCACCGAGAAGGTGCCGGTCTTGGTGCGCCAGAAGATGCGGTGACGGTCGACGCGGCCCGGCGGCACGCCGAGCGTGCCAAGCAGCGCATCATAGAACGTCTTGGCCTTGTCGAGGTCGTTGGTGCCGATCATGATATGCGAAAACAAGCTTTCCTCCCGAATTTCGCCGCGCGGAAACGCCCGCTGCCGGCATTGGTTTGTTTTGCGAGGATTACCGTAGCCGCGCAGAACCGGCGAGGGAAGAGCCGGGGCGGGGCGGCGTTATCAACGCGGCGCAAGGCCTCATGCGGTGCGCGTGTGACCCCAGGCTTCGTCCCAGTCGTTGCCGTTGGCGTCGCGGACGCGGCCGTCGGCCTCGAAGAACTTGTTGGGCACCTGGAAGATCGCGAGCATCAGCCCGCCCTTCGGACACCAGGCGACATGCCGGCTGCCGGCTTCGCGCCAGATGAACTCGCCGGCCTTGCACTCGATGCCTTCGGCCGGGCCTTCCTTGTCGACGAGGGAGCCCTCAAGCACATAGGTCTGCTCGATATTGACATGCTCGTGGTCGGGCAGCACCGCGCCGGGCGCAAAGCGCATCAGGGCGGTCATCAGGCCGGTGCTGCGGTCGAACAGCAGCGTCTTGGCCTCGCAGCCGGGAAAGCGGGTTTTCTGCCACTCCATCTCTGCGGGCCGGACGAGGTGGGAATGTTGATCGGCCTTCGGCGTCACGGCGTCCATGGCGGTACTCCCCTGATCGGTGTTTTTTGTCATCATAGCAGCCCCGCCTGCAGCCGTCAGCCGCGGCCGGGTTGCATCGCGT
Source organism: uncultured Bradyrhizobium sp. (assembly GCA_964504705.1). Classification (GTDB taxonomy): domain Bacteria; phylum Pseudomonadota; class Alphaproteobacteria; order Rhizobiales; family Xanthobacteraceae; genus Bradyrhizobium. The sequence goes on along the minus strand of CAZDEZ010000027.1, from coordinate 27,581 downwards.
ATGGTGAGGTGCAACCCCGGACTGCGTCCTTTGCAAACCTTGAGGAGACGAGATGCTCGCCTCGCAGCGCCACTTGTTCGAAATGCCACGCCAGATCTGCTACCTGAACGCCGCCTCCTACAGCCCGTTGCCGCTGCGGACGCTGCAAGCCGGCCGCGAGGCGGTGCTGCGCAAGGGCAGGCCCTGGACGCTGGAGGCCGGCTTTGCCAATGCGCAGCACGAACGCGCCCGCGCCGCCGCCGCACGGTTGATCAACGCCGGGGCAGACGACGTCGCGCTGATCCCGTCGGTCGGCTATGGCGTCGCCACCGCGGCAAAACTGCTCACGATTCCCAAAGGTGCGCGCGTCATCGTGCTGGAGAACGACCATTCCTCGCCGGTGCTGGAATGGCATCTGCGCGCCGGCGAGCAGGGTTTTGCCGTCGAGACGATTTCGGAGCCCGCGGACGGCGACTGGACCTCGGCTATTGTTGGCGCCATCGAGCGGCCGAAGGCGGCCCCGGTGGCGCTGGCGTCGATCTCCTCGGTGCACTGGTCGGAGGGCGGCGCGATCGATCTCGACGCGGTCGGCGCGGCGCTGCGGCGGCAGGGCGCGCTCTTTCTCATCGATGCCACGCAGAGCTGTGGCGTGCTCGAACTCGACGTATCGAGCCTCGATCCGGATTTCGTGATCTTCCCGACCTACAAATGGCTGCTCGGGCCCTATGGCCGCGCGTTCATCTACATCGCCAAACGCCATCAAGGCGGCATCCCGCTCGAGCAGACGTCGGCCGGCCGCCGCAACGTCCGCGCCGAGAACGCGGTCTATTTCGAGGACACCGCTTACGTCGACAATGCGCGGCGCTTCGACATGGGCGAGCGCGACCATTTCATCTCGATGGAGATGGCCTCGATCGGCATGGAGATGATGGCCGAGTGGGGCGCGTCTGCGGTACGGGAACGCGTTGCCATGCTGACGGAGCGCATCGCCAGGGGCTTGCAGGCGATCGGCATCGGCGTGCCCGATCAAAGATTGCGCGCGCCTCACATCCTCTGTCTGAAGTTTCCGGGCGGCATGCCGGCAGGGCTTGCCGAGGCGCTCGCGTCCGAAGGCGTCTACGTCGCCTCCCGCATCGGGCGACTGCGCGTCTCACCCCACGTCTACAACGACGAGGACGATGCCGAGCGCTTCGTCGCGGCGATGGCCGCTCACTTGCGGAAATAGCGTGGCCCTAGCGCAGGCCCTCATAGACCATGAAGCCGCGGGCGACCTGCAGCTTGCGGATGGCGCGCGGCAGCAGCCTCTCCTGGCGGTGCAGGTAGCGATAGGAGGTAAGGCCGAAATTTTCGAGCTTGCAGTACTCGCTCTCGAACGGCGCGAGTACGCCGGTCAGGCTCACCGGCGCATGGGCGCGGGGGGAGAACGGCAGCAGCAGCAATTCCAGGTGGGCGGTCTCGCCGCTCTCGGCCGTGGCGGTGATGCCGGCGATGACAGGCAGGGTTTCCTCGGCGACGACAGCGATCATGTCCTCGATTTCGCGGCGGGCTTCGGGCGTGAACAGGCCGGAGAAGCTCTGGTCCTTCAGGTCGCGGCCGAGCAGGGCGCAGACCCGGGTTCCCGCGACCCGGAAGGGGTAGCCGGCCGTGGCGTCATAGGAGAGCACGAAGATGTCGCCGAGCAGCTCGCGCACCGCCGAGGGCTCGATCGCGCTGCGGTCGGGCGCTGCCGCCGTGCCGCGCATCTTGTCCCAATAGGCGAAAAACTCGCGACTCGAAGGATGTTTCATGCCGTTCCGCCCCGTGGCCCGCCCGGCGGGACATTTCTGTCCCGATCTCGTGCAAGTGCCTTCCCCGTGGTTGTTGTGCAGGACGGGCCGTGCAGCGTCCATGCCGCGCTGTCGGATTCCGGCAATTTGCGTGGCCTTTGCAGCGTTAAGGTAAATTTAACGATGGGGTTGGCGGGGCCGGGTCGCCCGAATAAGGTCACAGTCACTCCGGCGCGGACGCTTTCTCCAGGTTGCCGTCCGCGCTTCGTTTACACTGGTGGCGTCAAACAGTTTGGTCAGCGCGCGGGGCGGGGTGGGGATTCCCTCCCAAAGGCGCGACAAGATCAGCAGTCCAAGGGCGGGTGTTCTCAGCACCCGCCCTTTTTCGTGCCCAGATCGCGGCCCGGACGCGGTGCAGCACGCCGCTCCGCCCGTGCACTTGCACAATGCCGCCAAAGCCGCCTATCTGGACGGGTCGTCTGCCGAGAAAGCTGCCGCTCCCTTGCAATCCGTTCCCGCATATCAGGCGCCGCCGCCGGATCCGCCGCACGAGCCGATCCTGACCCTGCCGGGCGCGCTGACGGCCTATGTGGCGCTGATCGCGGTCATCCACCTGCGCACGTTCCTGCCGCCCGAGGCGGAGAACTGGACCATCGACGTGTTCGGCTTCATCCCGCGCCGCTACGATTCCAACGTGCTGCAGATCTACTTTCCCGGCGGAGCGGGGGCGAAGGTCTGGACCTTCGTCACCTACTCGCTGCTGCATGCCAATCTCAGCCACATCTTCTTCAACATCCTCTGGCTGTTGCCGTTCGGCAGCGCGCTGGCGCGTCGCTTCGGCAGCGTTCGTTTCTATGTGTTCATGGCGGTGACGGCGGCGGCCGGGGCGCTTGCCCATCTCGTCACCCACGAGCATGCGATCGCACCGATGATCGGCGCATCGGCCTCGGTGTCGGGAGCGATGGCGGCTGCCATCCGCTTCGCCTTCGTGAAAGGCAGCTTCCTCTCCTTCAGCCGCGGCGACGCCGACCAGGCCGCAAGAGTGCCGGCGCTGTCGCTGTGGCGCGCGTTGCGCAATCCGCGCGTGCTCGCGTTCCTCGCGGTTTGGTTCGGCGTCAACATCATCTTCGGCCTCGGCTCGATCTCGGTCGGCGCCGAGGGCGCCAGCGTGGCCTGGCAGGCCCATATCGGCGGCTTCATCGCCGGATTGATGCTGTTCTCGCTGTTCGATCCGGTGCCGCGTACCGCTGCGGCAGCGGATGCGTCATCACGGGACATCTGAGCGCGCTTGCGAGGCGGGCTGATTTCATCCATCATTCGCAGACGGTGAGACGCAACACGAAGCCGGCCTGTACAGGCGAATGGCCGAGCCCGCCCGCCGTGCCCGCCACCAAACGGGCAAGAAACTGTTGTTTGAAGACTCGCGAACGTGGTCGCTTCCGGCTTTTTTGGGACGCGACCGGGATTCAGGGAGACGACAATGACGGTACGCGCGATTCTCGATACCAAGGGCCATCACGTGCAGAGCGTCGAGCCGGGCGCCAAGCTCGCCGACGCGATCAAGCTTCTGAGCCAACGCCGCATCGGCGCGGTGCTGGTGCTGAGTCAGGGCCGCATCGAGGGAATTCTGTCCGAGCGAGACATCGTACGCGTGCTGGGCGAGCGCGGAGCTTCCGTGCTGGACGAGCCGGTGAGTTCCGTGATGACCCGCAAGGTGGTGAGCTGCCGCGAAAAGGACACCGTCAGCGAAATGATGGAAGTGATGACCAACGGCAAGTTCCGTCACTTGCCGGTGGTGGAAGACGGCCGCGTGGTCGGCCTGATCTCGATCGGCGACATCGTGAAATGGCGCGTCGGCGAGTACGAGCGCGAGCAGGAAGCGCTGCGCGAATACATCAAGACGGCCTGAGTTTCCTACTCGGCCTTTTCGACCGGAGCGGACGGCTCGGCCGGCTGCGGCGCGAGGATGTGGATCGCCTCCTGGATAGAGTCGATGGCGCGTTCGGCGGCGCGCGCACCGTGTGCGATCAGGTCGTCGGCGCGGTGGAAATCGAACCAGCCGATCTGGCCGACGCGCGGCGAGATCAAGAGGTCCGGCGGGTCGCCGGCGAGCCGCGCGCGGGTGATGCGGTCCTGCATGATGTTGAAGGCATCGACCATGACGGAGGAGATGCCGGGCCGCGCGGCGCTGCCGAAGAATTCACGCTTCATGGTGCGCTCGGCGGAGAACAGCCTGCGCAGGCCGCGCCTCGGCGCCTCCGCTTCGCTCTCGGGTTCTACTTCCGTCGGCGCGGCGACCGAGGGGCCAGGCGCATAGACCGTGGTGCCGTGCGCAAACACGTCGCTGGTGACGTTGGCGGCGATCACAATCTCCGCGCCGAAGGCGCGCGCGGCCGAAACGGGCACCGGATTGACCAGCGCGCCGTCGACCAGCCAGCGGTCGCCGACCAGCACCGGCGAGAAGATCCCGGGCAGGGCATAGGAAGCGCGCATGGCATCGACCATGCGGCCCTGCGTCAGCCAGATCTCGTGCCCGGTGCGAACTTCAGTGGCGACGGTGGCGTATTTGATCGGCAGGTCCTCGATCAGGATCGGTCCGATGGAGGCTTCGAGCTCGGCGGCGAGCTTGGAGCCGCCGATCAGGCCGCTGCCGTTGAGGCGGATGTCGAGATAGCCGAAGATGTTGCGCGGCTGCAGGCTGCGCGCCCATTCCTCCAGCTTGTCGAGATGGCCCGCGGCATAGGCGCCGCCGACCACTGCGCCGATCGAGGTGCCGACCACGATATTGGGAACGATGCCGTGTGCGATCAGGGCGCGCAGCATCCCGATATGGGCAAAACCGCGCGCCGCCCCGCCGCCAAGGGCAAGGCCGATCACCGGCCGCCGCGTCGTGCCGAGTCCGACCTTGTCGGGACCCGCGGGGTGGGAATTCCGGCCAATCCAGCTATTGAGCACCGACAATTCTCCTGCTTGCGCAACATAATGCCGCGCGGCCAGCGTTCCGCCACCGAAGTGCGTCTGCATGGTTTATGCCCGATGGAAGGGGCCGGGCCGGCCGGGAAGGACTACGACTGCAACGCGACATATTCATTAAGATTGGGGCGGCTGAGGGGTTCCCCAAGCCGGAGGTATCCGGGGTCACGCAGGCTTGAATTTGCCGCGTTTTCGGTGAAAAGCATGGCCATGATTTGGTGGGGTGAGGGATTTTCCGGCAACGGACGGGCCGCGGGGCCGGGCGCCGTGCTTTGGCTTGCCGTTTGGCTGCTCTTGCCGGGACCGGCTTCGGCCCAGCTCTTTTCCGACCGCCCCCCGCCGATTCCGCCCGCGTCCGTGCCCGACGCCGTGCCGGCGGGGCCGGCCATGAATCTTGCGCCGCCTTCCGGCCCCGGCGCAGGTCCTAACCTGCCGCCGACGCTGACCCAGCCGGCCTTGACGCCGCCTGGCCTCGCCCAGCCCTCGATCACCAATGCGCCGGCTGCGCTGCCGCCGCCGGGCGCCTCCACCGCTGGGCAGGCGGTGCTGTCGCTGACGGCGAGGTACGGCAAGGACATGCCGGTCATCACCAGCGGCCTGGTATGGCGGGTGTTCGCCGACAAGCCCGACGAGACCGGCACGTTCAAGCTGATCCGCGAGGAGCGCGGCGCCACGCCCAATATCGTGCTGCCGCCCGGCAGCTATGTCGTGCACGTCGCGCTCGGCCTCGTTAGCGCCACGCGCGCGGTGACGCTGAAGTCCGAGACCGACCGCGAGGCCTTCATCCTGCCCGCCGGCGGCCTGCGCATCGAGGGCCGCGTCGGCACCAGCAAGATCCCGCCGAACCAGATTTCGTTCTCGATCTACAAGGGCAGCCAGTTCGAGACCGGCGAGCGCTCCTCGCTGATCCCCAACGTCGCGGCCGGCGACGTCGCGCTGCTGCCGGAGGGCACCTACTACATCATCTCCAATTATGGCGACGCCAATTCGGTGGTGCGCTCCGACATCCGCGTCGCGGCGGGCAAGCTGACCGACGTCATCATCACCCACCGCGCCGCCGTCATCACGCTCAAGCTGGTGAGCGACAAGGGCGGCGAGGCGCTGGCCAATACCGCATGGTCGGTGATCACGCCGGGCGGCGACGTCATCAAGGAATCGATCGGCGCGTTCCCGCGCGTCGTGCTGTCGGAAGGCGAATACCGCGCCATCGCCAAGAACGAAGGCAAGGTATTCGAGCGCCCCTTCAACGTCGTCAACGGCGTCGACGGCGAGGTCGAGGTCGTCGCGCGCTAGCGACCAGGATCTCCCACGGCTTCAGTTCTGCAGGAAGGCGTCGTAGACGAGTTTCTTGAAGGCAGGCGTGATGCGGCCGCGTTCGTTCTGGGTCTGCTGCAGCATGATGTAGACCATGCCGAGCTTGGGATCGACGCCGAAATAAGTGCCGCTGCCGGAATCCCATTTCAGTTCGCCGATCGATCCGGCCGCCGGCGGCTTTGCGTCTCCGGGTTCGACACGCACGCCGATGCCGAGGCCATAGCCGAAGCCGTCGCCCGGGAAATAGAAATAGTCGCGGTCGACACCGGAGCCCGGCCCGATCTGGTCGGTGGTCATGGCCTTGAACGAGGCGGGGCTGAGATAGCGCTTGCCGTCCACCACGCCGCCGTCGAGCAGCATCTGGGCGAAGCGGGCGTAGTCCTTGACGGTCGTGAGCAGGCCGCCGCCGCCGGATTCCCACCGGGGATGGGCCAGGCGTTCGCGTTCGGCGTCGAGCAGGATCGCGTCGCTGGGCAGGGGCCTTGCCATCCGTGCGTGTTGATCGGGCGTGGTCAGCACGAAGCTGGTGCTCGTCATGCCGAGCGGAACGAAGATGCGCTGCTTCATGAATTCGTAAAGCGACTGTGCGGAGACGACCTCGATCACCCGACCGAGGATGTCGGTCGAATGGCCGTAGCGCCACAGCGTGCCGGGCTGCCGAGCCAGCGGCAGTCTGGCGATGCGCTCGGCGAACTCCTTGTTGTCGAACTCGCCGGCGAAGATGTGCGCGTCCTGGTAAGCCTTCTCGATCCATTTGCCGCCGATATAGTCGTAGGTGATCCCGGAGGTGTGACGCATCAGGTCCCGGATCGTGACGGGACGGATCGGAGGCACCAGTTTGACCGAGACCGTGCCGTCAGGCTTCTTGACCTCCATTCCCACCTTCACGCTCGCAAAGGACGGGATGTACTTCGACAAGGGATCGTCGAGCGCCAGCTTGCCGTCGTCGATCAGCAGCATCGCGGCGAGGCTGGTGATCGGCTTGGTCATGGAATGGACGGCAAAGATCGTGTCCGGGCTCATCGGGGTCCCGGTCGTGACGTCCTGTAAGCCAAAGGTTTTCAGGTAGAGCGGGCGGCCATGCTGCTGGATCAGGATCACGGCGCCCGGGAGCTTGCCGGTCGAGACCTCGTTGGCGAAGAAGGCCGTGATGGCCTCCAGCCTGGCCGGCGCAGGAGCAGGGGCGTCGGCCGCGCGGGTCTGACCGGATGCGCCGCCGCTCAGCGAGCCGGCTACGACGATTGCAGTGAGGACGACGCCTAGGCGTTTCATCCCGATTCCTCCCGCTGGAAGCGTTCCGATCAAGACCGGAAGGAGCCATATCCGTCAATCAGACGGGAGTGCCTAGAACCGCGTCACGATGTCCGAGAGCGCCGGGCGAGGGCGGTCTTCGCTTGGCTTGGCCACGTTGCCGACGTGGATGAGACCGACGAGTTTTTCCTCCGGCTTCAAGCCGAAGCCGGCGAGCACGTCGCGGTCGAAGGCGAACCATCCCGTCAGCCAGCAGGCGCCGTAGCCGAGCGCGGTGGCGGCGGTGACGATGTTCATGGCGCTGGCGCCGGCGGACAGCTCCTGCTCCCAGGCAGGCACCTTGGGATGGGGCCTGGTCAGGCTGACAACGCCGATCACCAGCGGCGCATCCGTGAGGCGCTTCCTCTCCACCTCGATCTCGGCGGGGGCAGCTTGTGGATTTTTCCTGGCAAACACCCCTGCGATGATGTCGCCGGCGCGCACGCGTGCTTCGCCCTCGAACACGATGAAGCGCCAGGGCGTGAGCTTGCCGTGGTCGGGAACACGCGCTCCTATGGTCAGGATGGTCTCGAGGTCGGCGGGCGAGGGGCCGGGGCCGGTCATCTCGCGGGGCTTCATCGAGCGGCGGGTTTTCAGAAGTTCGATCGCGTCAGGCATTGGTATCCGCAGGTTTGGCAGGCTGGCTGCAGATATCCGTATCTGCGAGGCGATGGCAAGTCGCCCCATTTTACTTACATTCCAAACTGGAAGGGCGGCTTCGGCTTGATCCTGCGCAAGGTTCGGCCCGGCATAGCCGATATGCTGACATTACATCGCCCGCCTTTCGGAGGTTCGCCATGTCCAAGGAGCTGGAGTTGTACTCCGTACGCCTGACGCCCGAGTTGGCTGCCCTTGTCGACGTCTGGGCCGCCGCCCACGCTTTCGATCGTGCGGCCGCCATCATGTGCCTGGTCGAACTCGGCCTGAGGGCGGAGGCGGGAATCGCCGGTGCGCCGCACCGCCGCCGCGACGACCTTGCGATCGAAGCCGAGGCGGCGAACCGCGTCGGCCTGTTGATCGATCCGGAAACGCCGGAAGAGGAGCGCGATCGGCGAATTCACCGGCTGACCGAGGGGCCGCCGGAATTCGCGGCTTTCCGCCTCGACCTGCCCGGTCGCAGGCTGCACTGAACCTCAGGTCCGTCCGCGCGCCCGCTTGACGTCCGGCGGCGTCGCTTCGTCGACCAGCGCTGCGATCGCCTCCGCGGTCGGCAACACTTTCTGGCCGTCGCTGCCGAGGCGGCGCACCGAGACCGAATGCGTCTCGGCCTCCTTCTTGCCGACGGCAAGGATCGCCGGGATCTTCGCCAGCGAGTGCTCGCGGACCTTGTAGTTGATCTTCTCGTTGCGCAGGTCGATCTCGGCCCGCAATCCTGCGCGCCGCAGCGCCTCCAGCACCTGTCTCGCGTACTCGTCGGCTTCGGAGGTGATGGTGGTGACGACCGCCTGCACCGGCGCGAGCCAGAGCGGGAAGCTGCCGGCATAGTGCTCGATCAGGATGCCGATGAAGCGCTCCATCGAGCCGCAGATCGCGCGGTGCACCATGACAGGCACCTTCTTGCCGCCGTCGGCGTCGATGTAGAACGCGCCGAAACGCTCCGGCAGGTTGAAGTCGACCTGCGTGGTGCCGCATTGCCAGTCGCGGCCGATGGCATCGCGCAGCACATACTCGAACTTCGGCCCGTAGAAGGCGCCTTCGCCGGGGTTGATCGCGGTCTTGATCTGGTCGCTCTGCGACTGGATCTGGCTGAGCACGGTCGCCATCACGCGCTCGGCGTGATCCCACATCGCGTCGGTGCCGACGCGCTTCTCCGGCTTGGTCGAGAGCTTGATGGTGAGCTCGCCGGTGAAGCCGAAATCCTCGTAGACCGACAGGATCAAATCGTTGATCTTGAGGCACTCCTCCGCCAGCTGCTCTTCCGTGCAGAAGATATGCGCATCGTCCTGGGTGAAGCCGCGCACGCGCATCAGCCCGTGCATGGCGCCCGAGGGCTCGTAGCGGTGCACCACGCCGAATTCGGCGAGGCGCAGCGGCAGGTCGCGGTAGCTCTTCAGGCCGTGCTTGAAGATCTGCACGTGGCCTGGGCAGTTCATCGGCTTCAGCGCAAACCAGCGCTTGTCCTCGGCCTCGTCGCCGGCGGACTGCGCCGCGAACATGTTCTCGCGATACCAGTCCCAATGGCCCGAGGTCTCCCACAACGCCTTGTCGAGGATCTGCGGCGCGTTGACCTCGCTGTAGTCGCCGGTGAGGCGCCGGCGCATATAGGCGATGACCTGCTGGAAGACGGTCCAGCCCTTGGCGTGCCAGAACACCACGCCCGGGCCTTCCTCCTGGAAGTGGAAAAGGTCGAGCTCGCGGCCGAGCCTTCGGTGGTCGCGCTTCTCGGCTTCCTCGATCTGCTTGAGGTAAGCGTCGAGCTCTTCCTGTTTGGCGAACGCCGTGCCGTAGATGCGGGTCAGCATCGGGTTGTTGGAATCGCCGCGCCAATAGGCGCCGGCCACCTTCATCAGCTTGAAGGCGTTTCCGATCTTGCCGGTGGACGTCATGTGCGGTCCGCGGCACAGATCGAACCAGTCGCCCTGGAAATAGATCTTGATCGGCTCGTCGCCGGGGATGGCGTCGACTAATTCGACCTTGAAGTTCTCGCCCTTGTCGCGGAACACCTGCTTGGTCTTGGCGCGGTCCCACACTTCCCTGGTGAAGGGCCGGTCGCGCGCGATGATCTCGCGCATCTTCTTCTCGATCGCGGCAAAGTCTTCCGGGGTGAACGGCTCGTTGCGGAAGAAGTCGTAGTAGAAGCCGTTCTCGATCACGGGGCCGATCGTGACCTGCGTGCCCGGCCACAGCGACTGTACGGCTTCGGCGAGCACATGCGCGCAGTCATGCCGGATCAGTTCCAGCGCGCGCGCGTCCTCGCGGGCGACGAACTCGATCTTCGCATCGCTCTCGATGGCGTCGTTGAGGTCGGAGAGCGTGCCGTCGAGCGCCATCGCCACGGTGCGCTTGGCGAGTGAAGGCGAGATACCCTTGGCGATGTCGAAGCCGGTGATGCCCCTGGGGAATTCGCGTTTGGCGCCGTCGGGGAAGGTGAGGTTGACCTTGTTCACGGGCTCGGCGGGCTTGAGATTCGTAATGGAATACTTGAAGTCGCTCATCAGTCTCTCCTGTGGCTCACTCCTGCGGACCAACGCAGGTAAGCGGGAACTGGGGTCGGTATAGCAGGCGATTCGGGCGGGGCAACGGGTCAGAGCGTCAAAAATGGCCGCTGCGCTGGACGAAAGAAGTGGGCGTGCTAGATTTTTGCGTTGTCGTCCAATCACTTCATCGATGGTGGGGCCGTGAGCATCGAACTTTCATTCCTGCGCTTGGCGGCCGTTGGGCTGGCAGTCGTGATGCCCTTTGTGGGCTTCACCCAACCAGCCAGGGCAGAGCAAACCCTGGCGGAGAAGCGCTGCTGGGGCAATGTTCGCGCGACGGACGACGAAAGAACCGATGCCTGCAGCGAGCTGATCAGGCGAGAGGCGTCCGAACGCAGGCCGAACGAGTTGCTGCTCGCTCAATATCTGACCTTGCGCGCCCAAGCGTTGGCAGCCAAGCGCGATTGCGATGGTGCTATCGCCGATTACAATGAGGCGATCCGGTTACGAGAGAATTGGCTGAGGAGCACAGGCAAGACCGACGAATTCCCCTTCAATATCGAAGCATATTATGCCGGCCGTGCCGGCGTCTGGTCCCGCTGCAAGCGCGAATTCGACAAGGCCATTGCCGATTTCGACGAAACGATTCGTCAGGCAGAACTCAACTGGCCGAAGTTCAATCGTGAGAATCCGAAATCCACGATGCTCGATCGCAGGTACATGTACTATCTCGATCGGGGAACGGCGTGGTTCGACGCCATGGATTTCGATCGCGCCATCGTGGATTTCGACGAATCGCTGCGACTTGTTCCGAAAGGGGAGAGCTACAACAAGCGCGCGGCCGGAATTGTGAATAATCGTGCTCATGCCTGGCGCCGCAAGGGCAGCTATGATCAGGCAATCGCGGATTTCGGCCGCGCCCTCGGTTGGGATCCGGGTAGCTCGAGGTATTATTCGGGACGCGGCGATATCTGGCGGTTGAAGGGCGACCTCACGCGCGCGCTCGCGGATCAGGACAAGGCGATCGCCCTTGGCGCGAAGAACGAGGAAGCGCTCTCCTACACGCGACGGGGCGATGCCTATCGTTACAGGGGGGATTTCACCCGGGCGCTCGCCGACTACGAAAAAGCGCTGAGCTATGACCGCAAGTATGCATGGGCGTTGACCGGGCGCGGATTGACCTATGAAAGAATGGGCAACATCGCGCAAGCGCGGGCCGAATTCCAGAAGGCGATTGCATCCTCAGGCGATTACGAACCCTTGGAGGCAGCCCGTGCCAGGCTGGCTGCGCTGGAATCGGGAGAGGCGCCGCCGGTCATCCCCGCGGTTCCGGCAAAGGCGGCAAACGTGAACTCGCTGCCGACCCCCGTTATCGCCGCCCCAATATTGGCGAAGCCACTTGCACCGGAACGCCTGCAGACGACCGCCGTCAGGCAAGGCCGTCGGGTCGCGCTCATCATTGGCAACTCCGCATATCGCGAAGCGCCCGCACTTGCGAATCCGAAGAACGATATCGCGGCCGTCGCGACGTCGTTGCGCAATATCGGCTTTGAATCCGTTTCAGTTGCACCGGACAAATCGAGGGAGGAGTTGATCAGGGCTTTGCGGACTTTTGCCGAAGAGGCCGACAAGGCCGACTGGGCGATGGTCTACTACGCCGGCCATGGCATCGAGGTGAACGGGCAGAACTATCTCATTCCGGTGGATGCGACGCTGAAGACCGATCGCGACGTGCAGTTCGAAGCGGTGGCGATGGATCAGGTGATGTCTTCAATCGACGGTGCGAAGACACTGAAGCTGATCGTGCTCGATGCGTGCCGCGACAATCCCTTTGCACCAAAGATGGAGAAGACCGGCGTGCGCGAAGTCGCCGCTGTGCAGTCGACCGCCGCCGGCACAGTCGGTACCCGCTCGATCGGCCGCGGACTGGGCGAGGTCAAGGTCACCGGCGCTTCGCTCGTGGTGTTTGCCGCCAAGCACGGCCAGACCGCGTTGGACGGTGAGGGCGCCAACTCGCCCTTTGCGGTGGCGCTGGTGCAGCGGATCGCAACGCCCGGCGTCGAGATCAACAAGATCTTCCGCCTCGTGCGCGATGACGTGATGGAAGCGACCGCCGGCCGGCAGGAGCCGTACACCTACGGATCGTTGCCGGGGAAAGAGGACTTCTTCTTCGTCGAGGCCAAGTGAGTGGTTCGGTCGATCAAATCCGAAAAATTAGACTATCAAATGGTCCAAATTTCTGCTAGGCTATCCGGTATGAAAATCTCCGTCACCGACGCCAAGGGCCAACTCACCGAACTCGTGCGCCGTGCGGAAGCTGGTGACGAGATCATCCTGACGCGCCACGGCCATGCGGCCGTGCGCCTCGTGCCGGTCACGCGCGCGCCGGATTCCAAGGCTCGCCGCGAACTGCTCGACACTGTTCGCGCGGCCGGCCGCCGGCAGGCGACGCCCGGACCGGAAGCGGCGCGAAGCCAGGACTTCCTCTATCGCGACGACGGCCTGCCCGGATGATCGCGGTTGATACCTCGGCCTTGATGGCCATCGTGCTCGACGAGCCGCAAGCCGCTGCCTGCGTCGCGGCGCTTGAAGCGGAGCAACAGATTGTGATTTCGGCAGCTACGGTCGCCGAAAGCCTGATTGTCGCCGCCCACCGCAATGTCGGCGAAGGAATGTCGCGCATCGTCGACGGCCTCGGCTTTACCGTCGTCCCGGTGACGGCGGCTGCCGCCCGACGCGTTGCAGCCGCCTATGCGCGATGGGGCAAAGGCAACCACGGCGCCGGTCTCAATTTCGGCGACTGCTTTGCGTATGACGCCGCGAGGGAACATGATTGTCCCTTGCTGTATGCGGGTGAGGATTTCTCAAAGACCGATATCCGGCGCGCGTTGTAATGCAGAGCCGCTGATTGCGCCGGCATGGACTCGGATTGGTCGGCTTGTTAGCGTCGCACCTGTGTCATCGCCGTGACCTGAAGACCATCATGATGTTGCGGGCATTTTTCCTCCTTGTCGTCCTCGTCCTGTTCGGCGCGCCGGCGTCGGCGGCGCCTGAGGTCGTGCGGCGAGAGCCGGTCTCGAGGGCGGTACCGCCGATGATGTTCTATGTCGTCAAGGGTGCGCCGGATGCATGCGGCCGCGGCTGCGACAGCTGGATCGCGGTAGAGGGGCAGGTCGACGGCGCGGCCGCGCCGCGCTTCAAGAAATTCCTGCAGGCGCTCGGAAATCGCGACCTGCCGATCTATCTATCCTCGCCCGGCGGCAATCTCGATCATGCGCTGGCGATGGGCGCAATGCTGCGCGAGCGCCGCGCGACCGCGCGGGTCGGGCGCACGCTGGTCAGCGATTGCGGCTTCGAGGCGCAGGACAGCCCGGCCTGCCTGAAGCTCAAGCAATCAGGTCGCGTGCTGCACGGCGATCTCTTCACCCGCGGCACCAACTGCAACTCGGCGTGTCCCTACCTGCTGCTCGGCGCAACCGACCGCGAAGTCGCGCCCGATGCGCTGCTGGCGGTGCATTCGGCGAAGGTGGTCGTGCATTTCCGCGGCGGAGGCCAGCCATCCGCCGAAGTGCGCGCCGCGGCGAACCAGCGCGGCCGGGAACGCGCCGACCGCATGCTGTCGGCCTACATCGCGAAGATGGGGGCCGATGCCGGCCTGTTCGACCTCGTCCGCTCGATCAGGTTTGAGAGCATGCACGTGCTGACGCGCGAGGAGATCGTACGTTTCGGTATCGACCGGCGGGAGATGGCCGAGACGCCGTGGAAATTCGAGAACAGCGTGCGCGGCATGGTCAGCAAGGCGGCTGCGGTGCGCGAGGAGGGTGGAAAATCCTGGCGCCTGTCGCAATGGCGGATCGTCTGCGCCTCGAGCGAGCAGTTCGAGCTGAATTTCCAGCGGCCGGCTTCTGCCGCCGGCGCAACTGCGGCGGTCGCAATCTCGGGGCTCGGCCCGACGCCCAGGCATTTCAACTCGCCTCCGGTGAAGTTGCATGGATTTGAAATCTGGGGGCTGCGTCTCACGCACGCCTCGGTGCAGGGCCTGACCAGCGCGCCGCAGTTCGAGTTCACGGAATCTGTGCAGGCGGCAGACGGACGCCGCCTGGCGCGGGCCGCCAAATTCTCCACGGAAGGACTGGCAGTCGCGCTGACGACACTCGTTGCGACCTGCCCGCCGCCGAAGAACATCGTGCTCCGGCAAAGCGTCGGCGCGCATGAGGGGGCTGCGAAATAATCGCAAGCCGCGCTCTTCCGCGGTTTCCGCCTGCGGCCTACATGCGTCCGGCATGCAAGATCGCCTGGTTGTAGCCCCTCGTTTCGCCCCCACCGCCCTGATGCTCGGCAACGTCGTCACCGGATGCGCGGTGCTGGCGCCGGCGGGCATGCTTGCGGAGTTGTCGGAGGGGCTCGACGTCAGCATCCGAACCGCGGGACTGTTGATCACGTTCGGGGCGATCGTGCTGTGCGTGGGGTCGCCGGTCACGGCATGGCTCACCAGCCGGATCGAGCGCCGCAGGCTGCTCGCCGCGACGCTGGCGGTTCTCGCTGCGACCAACATCGCCTCCGCATTTGCACCCGACTATGCGAGCCTGCTGGGCTTGCGGCTTCTGATGCTCGCCATCGGTGTGATCTTCACGCCGCAGGCCGCCGGCACCGCGGCGATGATCGTGCCGGAAGCGAAACGCGGCTCGACCATCGCCTATGTCTTTCTCGGCTGGTCGCTGGCCGCCGCTGTCGGCCTGCCGCTGATCACGCTGGTCGCCCACCGCTACGGCTGGCGCGCCGCCTATGGCGGCATCGGCGCGCTGGGTGCCGTGGGCTTCATGCTGCTGACATGGCGGCTGCCCGGCGGGCTGTACGCCGCGCCGGTGCGGCTGCGGACTTGGCTCGACCTCGCCGGCAATCGGCTGGTCGTGCTGTTGCTGCTGATCACCACGCTCTACATGTCCGGCCAGTTCGTGATCTTCACGTTCATGGGGCCGTTGCTCGCCAGACTAACCGGCGCGTCTGCGGATGCCGTCGGGCTGGTGTTCGCGATCTACGGGGCGTTCGGCTTCATTGGCGTCGCGATCGCAACGCGGATCGTCGACGGCTGGGGAGCTTACCGCACCTCGTTGCTGGCGGTATCGACGGTGCTTGTCGGCATTGCCGGCTGGGCGATCGCCGCGGGCAGCTATCCGCTGATGGCCGTTGCGGTCGCGATCTGGGGGCTGGGATTTGCTTCCAGCAACTCGATGCAGCAGGTTCGCCTCGTTGCCGCAGCGCCGCCGCTCGCCTCCGCCTCGGTCTCGCTCAACACATCCGTGCTCTATATCGGACAGGCGCTCGGATCCGCCGTCGGCGGCATCCTGTATGCCGGTGACTTCCTGTATAGCGCGGGATATGTGGGAACCGCCTTCCTGGTGGTTGCCCTTGTGATCGTGCTCGCAACCCGGCCCCGGCAACACGTCGCTTGATCGCCGGCAAATTCCGCTGCGCGCCGGCGCACGCCGGAGGTCTATGCCGGGCGCCGCTGGGGGCATCTTTTGTGACCGGATGAAGATTCTTCGCCAATCTGCCGCAATCCGGAGCATATTCGGGGCCATTGCCTTATTCCCCGGGGTCAGGACGAGAGCGAAACGATATGAAGAAGATTCTGGTGCTTGCCGCGGTCCTTTATTCGACCGCCGCCATTGCGCAGACCAGCCAGCCGGCCAAGCAGCCGATGGTGGGTGACAAGCCGCTGGTCCAAGTGAAGCCGAAGGGCGCCAAGAAGGACGCCCCGGCCGATGGGACGAAGTCGGCCAAGGCTGCGCCCGGCAAGCCGAAATCGATGGCGCAGAAACTGCAAGCGTGCCTCGAGATCGATGACGGCACCAAGGAGCGGCTCAATTGTTACGACGCCGTGATCGCGCCCAAGCCCAATCCGAAGGCCAAGGCGCCGACCAAATCCGTCACCGAGTGCGGCGGCTTCAAGGACGAGGAGCAGCGGCTGACCTGCTTCAACGGTTTCGTCGAGAAGTTGCCGAAGCTTCCGTCCTGAAACCTGGCGAGACCAGGTCTGGGTGAGCACGGAGGTTCGGCGCGGTTCAATCGCTGATCCGCGTCAGGATCGCCTTGAAGGCAACGCCGGGCAACTGCAGCGCGGTACCCTCGAAGTCGACCATGTCGCCGTGCTCGATCCCCCGTAGCGTCAGCGTGATCATGTCGGTTCCGAACAACGGCCGGAATGCCGGATCGGCATTGTGCCGCTGCGTCGTTACCTTGACCTGGACGCCGTCGTCCCTGTCCACGTAGTTGCCGACGAAGGCGAAGGCGGAGTTGCCGCCGCGCAGTTTGCCCGCCGTGGCATAGACCACGCCGGTGCCGGTGCCGTGAACGGTGTGAAACTCGACCTTGTATAAGCCTTCGCGCAAAGCTTGTGTCCCCGAGGCAATCGTCCGAACCAATGCATCCAGCAAAGGTTGCAGCGTAGGGCGCGCGCAACACGCGGACAATGCCCGCCATTGCATCGGGCTGAAACATCAACATCTCAATTCGGGCAACCGGGCGCAGCGCGGCACCCGCATCGGTATTTCTACGGATTCAGCGGCTCGCGTTCGCCGATGACGGTGCAGACGCGACGCGCGTCGGCGGCGCCGCCATCTTGACCAGGATGTCCTTGAGCGGATGCTCGGTCCAGGCCTGCGTCACGTAACTGCGATGGGTGATGCCGTTGGGCGTCTGCACGAACACGACGCTGCCGGGACGCAGCGGTCCGTCCATCTCCTCGCGGTAGGCGATGCCCTTCTCGCGCAGCATGGCCATCAGTTCGAGGCCACGCTTGCGGGTGTAGCGGGTATAGGAGCTCACGAAGAAGCCGCCCCGGTTGTTCTCGATCCAGGAGGCGAATTTGTCGAGTTCGCCGTAGACGGCATCAAGCAGGATCACGCCGGCGATGCGCTTGGTGATGCCGCCGACCTCGAGACTCCATGCGGTCGGCAGGAAGCCGCCGCTGTAGCCGACGATCACGATCGGCATGTTGGCAAATGCCTTCGCCGCGCCCGGATCGCCATAGAGCCGTGCGAGATGGGCGGCCGACTCCTCCATGAATTGCTTGAAGCCGTTGGGCTGCCAGAACTTCCCGGCGCTGGAATCGGCCGCGTCGACGGCCATCTGGGGAGCCAGCAGCACGGCGTTGACGCCGGAGTCGGAAATCTGTTGCGGCACCTGCTGGCGGTCGCGAACGTCCCGCTCCAGCGTGGCGCCGTTGCCGTGGAAGAACACCACGATCACGCCGGGCCGCTTCGCATCGAAATGCTCGGGCACATGCACCAGCACGCGGCTGTCGTTGTAGGTCTCGTCCTGCCAGTAGACCTTGCCGGAATAGCTGCGGTGGCCCTTGCGATCGCCGCTCGCGACATTGAGGAACGGCGCTTCCGAACGCGGGTTCTCGCCAAAGTAAGGGAAGGCGGAGGATTTCATGCTGATCAGCGTGGTCAGGTCATCGCGCGGCTTTTCCAGCGGCAGCGTCGGCGCATAGGAGGCGACGCGATAGGACGAAGGCGCTGGCGCCGGATCGGGCGCGATGCGCTCGGTGCGCACCGTGCGCTGGCGCTGCGGCTCGGCCCGCGCGATTTGGCTACGCGACGGCCATTTGATGCTTTCGGAATCCGAGGGGAAACGGTCCTTGAACTGCGGGGCGGGGAAGCGGTCCTCGAAGGTATCGGCACTGCCGGCGTGCGCGTTGGCCGCGATCGCGCCGGCGGGCGGTGCCCTGCCGCACTGAACGAGCAACGAAGAGAGCGGGACCAGGGCGGCAACAAAGGCGAGCGCGCGCCAACGCGGCGACGAGCCAAACGGCATCGTCAGACCGGCGCGATCATACGTCGTCGATTTCGGATCGACCCCGACCATCCACCCCCCAACATCCACCGAACGGCAAGTTGAACCGGCCGGTGTTTAGGCGACGTTAAGAATCCGGAAAACTCCCCATCCGGACCGCTGAATCTGAACACGGAATCGTGTCCTGATTGTGGGAAGCACCTCTCGTTTTTCGGGGGACCGCGCGCGCCCATTGGTATTTTAATACCGAAAATCGGTCAGGATATAAACCTCTGTTAACACTGCTTGAACTGGCGCGCCCGAGCCTGCACGATTAACCGCGAATCCCGGGCGCGGTGCCCAAAGGCGTGGACCGACATGGCGGCATCAGAAGCGGCGGGCGCGGCCTTGCCTGGAGGGTCGACGGCAAGCAAGGGCTCGACCGTATCGCTCTGGGTAGCGGCTGCCATCGTGGTGGCCGACATGGTCGGTGTCGGCGTCTTCACCAGCCTCGGTTTCCAGGTCAAGGATATCCCCAACGGCTTCTCCATCCTGCTGCTCTGGACGCTCGGGGGCATCGTGGCGCTCTGCGGCGTGTTCTCCTATGGCGAACTCAGCGCGATGTTTCCGCGCTCCAGCGGGGAATACAATTTTCTCGGCCGCACCTATCACCCGGCGTTCGGCTTCGTCGCGGGCTGGGTGTCGGCGACGGTCGGTTTTTCCGCGCCGGTTGCGCTGGCCGCGATGGCATTCGGCGAATATGGCCGCTCGATCCTGCCGGATGCGCCGCCGCTGGCGCTCGCCATCGGCGTGGTCTGGCTGGTGTCGCTGATCCAGCTCACCGGCATCCGGCATTCCTCGACGTTTCAGATGGTCGCCACCATCATCAAGGTGGTTCTGATCGTCGCCTTTCTCGGTCTCGGCTTCGTCATCGGCACTCCGCAACCGGTCTCCTTTGCGCCGCAATCGTCCGACTTCACCTACGTCCTCAGCGCGCCCTTCGCGATCAGCCTCGTCTTCGTGATGTATTCCTTCTCGGGCTGGAACGCGGCGACCTACATCATCGGCGAGATGAAGATGCCCGAGCGAAACGTGCCGCGCGCCATGCTGATCGGCACGCTGATCGTGCTGGTGCTCTACGTGGCGCTCAATGCGGTGTTCCTGCACACCGCGCCGATCGCCGAACTCGTCGGCAAGGTGGACGTCGCCCGCGTTTCCGGCAGCCACATCTTCGGTGAACTCGGCGGGCGCATCGTCGGCGGCATGATCTGCATCGGCCTGATCTCCTCGATCTCGGCGATGATGTGGATCGGCCCGCGGGTGATGATGACCATGGGCGAGGACATCCCGGCGCTGAGGATTTTCTCCCGCAAGTCGGCGAACGGCGCGCCCGCCTATGCCGTCCTGTTCCAGGTCGTGGTCGCCAGCCTGATGCTTTTCACCCGCAGCTTCGAGGCGGTGCTGGAGTTCATCCAGTTCTCGCTGCTGTTCTGCTCGTTCTTCGTGGTGCTCGGCGTCATCAAGCTTCGCATCACCCACCCGGACCTGCCGCGGCCTTATCGTGCCTGGGGATACCCGTTCACGCCGCTGGTTTTCCTGCTCGTGACCGGTTTCATGATGTACTATCTTCTCACCACCCAGCCAAAGCCATCATTGCTCGGTTTATTGATCATGTTCTCGGGCCTGCTGATTTACGCCATCTTCCGCAAGCAATCTGGCAATGGCCCCGCGGCCGCATCCTCGGGTCGCGAATGAAACTGTTTCGGTCTTTCACGGCTATTGCGTTCGCCGCCGCCCTGATCTGGGCAGCCAGCGGCCCCGTGCGCGCTGCCGAAGTCACCGCGGACGACACCGCCAAATTCCTCGCCGGCATGCAGCCATCGGCCGATTCGCCGCTGATGCCGCTGACCAAGGATCCGTCCTGGCAGCGCCATGCCCGCTTCTTCGACAATGCCTTCGGCCAGCTCGAGCAGCGCCAGCTGTCGAAAATCCGCGCCTGGTCGGACACCCATCTCGCCGCGCCCAAGCCGACCATGTTCTACATGTTCTCGGGTCCGGACTTCCTCTACGCCAACGCTTTCTATCCGAAGGCGACCACCTACGTGCTGAGTGCACTGGAGCCGCCGGGACAGGTACCGGATCTCACGAAGCTGCCACGCGGGGCGATGGGCGCTGCGCTCTACAATGTCGAGCACTCGCTGGGCTCGATCCTGTCGTTCAGCTTCTTCATCACCAAGCAGATGAAGACCGACCTGCGCGCCGGTCAGATCAGCGGCACGCTGCCGATCCTCTACGTGTTCCTGGCGCGCTCCGGCAAGACCATCAAGAGCGTCACGCCGATCGCGCTCGATTCCGAGGGACAGGTCAAGACCGGCAGCGAAAATCCCGGTCCCAACGCGCCGCGCGGTGCGCGCATCGCTTTCGCCGGTCCCGACGGGGTGGAAAAGACGCTATATTATTTCTCGACCGATCTTTCCAATGGCGGCGCGAAGTCGAGCGGCTTCCTCAAGTTTTGCTCGTCGCTGGCGCCCGGCAACAGCCTGATCAAGAGTGCTTCCTACCTGCTGCACTCCGGCAATTTCACCACGGTGCGCGACTACATCCTCGCCAACAGTGCCACCATCATCCAGGACGATTCCGGCGTTCCGTTGCAATACTACAGCCCGAAGCAGTGGCGCTTCTTCCCGTTCGGCCGCTATCTCGGACCGATCGGCGAGTTCCCCGGACGCTTCCAGCAGTCCTATGCCGACCTGTTCCGCCGCGCCGAGCCGATCAATTTCGGCATCGGCTATCGCTGGCGCACCAACGAGTCGAACTTGCTGCTCTCGGTGAAGCTGGCAGGCGACGGCGCGGCTCCGGTAGAGACCACATCGTCGGCCGAACCGCCTCCGCCGCCGGCGCGCCCGAAGAAACCGAAGCCGCCGCCGCCCGCGCCGCGCGGCTTCCTGTTCTTCAACCGCTAACTCCTTGTCAGCATCGCCAGTGCACGCTCTGCCTCGGCACGCTGAGCGCCGCGCCGCTGGCCCTCACGAAGGCGGCGCGTTGACGCCGCGCCAGCGGCCGTAGCGCCAGGGCAAGTACCAGTGCGCACCCGGCGGTCGCGTTTCCGGAACGTTGTCGATGCCCGACGTGCCCCAGGGCTGGCAGCGCAACAGGCGCGCCAGCGTCATCCAGCCGCCGCCCCACAGGCCGAAGCGCTCGATCGCCTCGTCGGCATAGACCGAGCAGGTTGGCAGGTGTCGGCAATTGAAACCGACCAGCGGCGACAGCGTGTGGCGATAGAGCCAGACCATGCCGCGACCTGCGTTGCGCGGCAGGCGCAGCAACGCGTTGGCGCAGTCGGGGCAAGGGTGTTGCGGTGCGTGCTTCATCGGCGATCGATCGCCATCATACCCGTGATCTTGCGGGGGTTCCAAAGCGCGGAACCCTTGTTTTGCAGGTATTTACGCCACAGTTCGAAAATATTGCACGCCGCTGACGGCAGTGCAGCAAAGGTTCTATGGACGATACCGGTCAGCACAGTTACCGTTTTGATAACGCAGGCATGACAGAATCATGTCGCGTTTCGGGGCCGTCGAAGCCGCTTTGTTGGGGCTTGGGGAAGGAACCAAATTGAGGTCACTGAGGTCGCTTGAACTTCGCGGCTGGACGCTGATCGGCGCAACCGCTCTCTGCATCGCCTTGCCCGGCGCGGTCGCGACGTCGGGCAATTCGGCGAAGGCCGGCGTCACCCTCGAAGAACGCAGGCTGCCGATGCGCTTCGACTGGGTCGAGTGCCAGCCCAACTGCAGGGGCTGGGTCAGCGCGGTCGGCATCGTCACTGCGGACAGCCCGCGCGATTTCGACGAGTTTGCGCGTGGGCGCGACCTGGCCGGCGCCACCATCGTGTTCGATTCCAGCGGCGGCTCGGTCAACGACGCCATCGCGCTCGGCCGCCGCTTCCGCGGTCTCGGCATGCTCACCACGGTCGGCATCAGCCTGCGCGGCGACAACGGTGCGCGTCCGAGCGTCGCGCCGGAAGCCTACTGCGAGTCGATGTGCGTGTTTATGCTGCTGGCCGGCAAGACGCGCTATGTGCCCGAGGCGGCGCGCATCCGCGTGCACCAGATCTGGATGGGCGACCGCGCCGACGATGCCAGGGCGGCAAGCTACACCGCGCAGGACCTGATGATCGTCGAGCGCGATATCGGCCGTCTTGCCAAGTACACCTTCGACATGGGCGGCACCGGCGACCTGCTGTCGCTGTCGCTGAGCGTGCCGCCGTGGGAAGACATGCACCGGCTGACGCCGTCCGAATTGCGACTGACCAATCTGGTGACGACGAATGCGGTTGCGGACGTGCTGCCGCGCGACAACCCGGTGCCCGTCGCGGAAGCCAGGCCGAAAGCCGTGCAGGACCGTCTGGTCAGCACGCCCGTCGCCGACGGCGCGCAGGTGCCGCCAAAGGGCCCCAGGACCGCGGAAGCGCAGACCGGTGGCGTGGCTCCTGCCGAGAAGGCGGGTCAGCAACCGCCGCCGGAGAAGTAAAGTCCCGGGACTGTCGTCATCGGCGAAAGCGGATGAGCTAAGCCGGCTGCTTCGCCCTGGCTTCGATCTGGCCGATGGCGTCAACCACAGCGTCGAATGTCAGCATGGTCGAGGCATGGCGCGCCTTGTAGTCGCGGACCGGCTCCAGCAGGGCGACGTCGGCCCATTTGCCGTCCGGCGGCGCGCCGTTCTCCTTCAGCATCTTGCGAACGGTCTCGCGCAACTCACGCAATTCGCTCGCATTCGAGCCGACGACGTGTCTTGCCATGATCGACGAGGACGCCTGCCCAAGCGCGCAGGCCTTCACGTCATGGGCGAAGTCGGTGACAACGGGGCCGTCCATCTTGAGGTCGACCTTCACGGTCGAGCCGCACAGCTTTGAATGCGCGGTGGCGCTGGCATGGGGATCGGGCAGGCGGCCCAGGCGCGGGATGTTGCCCGCCAATTCGATGATCCGCTTGTTGTAGATGTCGTTCAGCATAGAGCGAAGTCCAGCGTTCCCCTGCGGCGGCGCGCCCTTGGCGGCCCCCGTGCACGGCCCTATATATGAACCGGAACGGCGGAAATACAGCCCGTCGTTCGGCGGCCCCATGCCGGATTTGCAGGGCAATTCCGCCGTGGCGGTGGTAGGATAGCAGAGTAAGCTATCGCGTTAGCTAAGGGACTCAGGCGTCCGGCGGTCGAAAACCGCCCCGTCTGCCCGGTGACACATCCGGCTCCTGGGGCCGGTCGAACGGAGACGACATGGTGGACGCACTGATCAAATCCCTTAATCCGCGCAAGGCGCCGGAAACCCGTCCCGCCGAGCTCGATCCTTCCGAATTCCTCGCTGCCGCCGTCCGCGCCGACCAGCCGCGCCCCTCGCGCGCCGAAGCCGAACAGGCGGTGCACACCTTGCTGAGCTACATCGGCGAGAATCCCGGCCGCGAGGGCCTGCTCGACACGCCGCGCCGCGTGGTCGAGGCCTTCGACGAGCTTTATCAGGGCTACCACCAGTGCCCGGCCGAAGTGCTCGACCGCACCTTCGGCGAAACCGCCGGCTATGACGATTTCGTGCTGGTGCGCGACATCGAGTTCACCTCGCAATGCGAGCATCACATGATGCCGTTCTACGGCAGGGCGCACATCGCCTATACGCCGGTGGAGCGGGTGGTGGGGCTGTCGAAGCTGGCGCGGCTGACCGATATCTTCGCGCGCCGCCTGCAGACCCAGGAGCATCTCACCGCGCAGATCGCCGCGGCCATCGACGAGATCCTGAAGCCGCGCGGCGTTGCCGTGCTGGTCGAGGCCGAGCATACCTGCATGTCGGTGCGCGGCGTCGCCAAGCATGGCGCGATGACCTTCACCAGCCGCTACACCGGCATGTTCCGCGACAATCCCGCGGAACAGTCGCGTTTCCTTTCCATGGTGCGAGCCCCGCAGCGGTGACCTCGCACTGACGATGCGAGGTTGCCTTGTCCAATCCTGCCGAAGCTGACCGCGAAGAAGGGCTGAGCTTCCAGCCCAAGTTCGACGCGTCGGGTCTCGTCACCTGCGTCGCCACCGACGCTGCGACCGGCGATGTGCTGATGGTCGCCCACATGAACGACGAGGCATTGCGCAAGACCATCGCCACCGGCGAGGCCTGGTACTTCAGCCGCTCGCGCAATGCGCTGTGGCGCAAGGGCGAGAGCTCCGGCCACACCCAGCGCGTGGTCGAGATGCGCACCGACTGCGACCAGGACGCCGTCTGGATCCGGGTCGAGCAGGCGGATGCGGCCTGCCATACCGGCCGGCGTTCGTGCTTCTACCGCAAGGTGGAGGGCGAGGGCGGCAAGGTCAGTCTGGCCTTTGTAGACGCCGAGCGGCTGTTCGATCCGAACGCCGTTTACCGGAAGTGACGGGCGTCTGCCGCCCCATTCCTTAACCCGCCATTAACCATAATCGCCGCAGTGTTCGTCAGGCATGAGCGCTGGGTGGGCGCTCAGTAAGACCGCGCGGGGGGTTTCGCGAGGAGCGAGGCACCAACACATGTCGGTCGAAACAATCAGCGCGACGGCCGCGGCGGCGATCGATCCGTCTCGCATCGCCGATGCGTCACGCATCGATCCGTCACGCCTGAAGATCGCCACTTCCATCAAGCAGGCGTCCTCGACCACCGGCGCGAGCTTCGAATATCTGCTCGCCACCGCCAAGATGGAGTCGAATTTCAACCCGAAGGCGGCGGCGAGCACCTCGTCGGCGCGCGGGCTCTACCAGTTCATCGACCAGACCTGGCTCGGCACGGTGAAGGAGGCGGGGGCCCGGCTCGGCTACGGCAAATATGCCGACGCAATCTCGAGATCCTCGTCGGGCGCGTACTACGTCAACGACCCCTCGATGCGCGATTCCATCATGAAGCTGCGCAACGATCCCGATGCGGCCTCGTCGATGGCCGCGGTGTTGACGCAGTCTAACAGCTTCAAGCTCACCGGCCGGATCGGCCGCCGCCCGACCGACGGCGAACTCTACATGGCGCATTTCATGGGGGTCGGCGGCGCAGCCAAACTGATTTCCAACGCCGAGGACAATCCGAATGCGTCCGCGGCGCGGCTGTTCCCGAATGCCGCCGCCGCCAACCGTTCGATCTTCTACGAGAAGGGCACCGGCCGCGCGCGCTCGGTCTCCGAAGTCTATTCGGTGCTGGCGACGCGCTACGCGGCGGCCACCAATGCCAAGGATACAAGAACCGCCTTCGCCGCGCTCGGCGGTGCGCCGCGGCCGACGGCGGTCGCCAGTGTCGCTGCGCCGTCAGCGGCGGCCACGGCCACGATGGACAGCGCCAATTTCGTTTCCCTGCTTCCGGACACGCGTGCGGTGACACCGGTCAGGGCGGCCGCGGGAACTGAGCTGAAGACCGCATCCCTGCCGCAGCAGGAACCGATGTTCCGCACCCTGTTTCAGGCCGGCGACCGGACCCAGCCGATCTCGCCCGCCGTGCAGGAATTGTGGGGCAGCACGCCGACGCGGGTAAACGTCGCTTCCGCAACGCCGGAAGTCCGCGCTCCGGGGCGGCTCGATCTCTTCAGCGACCGCGACGGCACGTTTTCGAGCTAGCAAGCATCTGGTGTCCCGGACGAAGTGCAGCGCTCCTGGGCGGTGCACCGCAGAGCCGTGACCCGGGCGTGGCTGAGACCATGGACCCCGGATCAGCACCGCACCACGCCGCAAGACGGGAGATCCGCCCGGGGACATTAACGAAACGTCAATAAACCCAAAGAGTTATGGTGAACCCTTTGTTAAGCCCCATGGTTTATTTTTCGTGACAGTGGCATCGCGTCACGGTGTCGTCGCAAGTTGCGTAAGCCGGAAAGACCATGATCGTTCGGCAGTTCATCAGTTGGGTCAGAAACGCGTCCGCCGGCGAGCGGGCGGAGGCCACGCGCTCGCTGGCGCGGGCCTGGTTGATCTCGGATCTTTCCGAGGACGACCGCGCAGCAGCCGAAGGCGCGCTGCTGATGCTGCTCGACGATCCGTCGCCGCTGGTGCGCCGGGCGATGGCGGAAGTCTTCTCGCGCAGCACCGACGCTCCCGCCGCCATCGTGCAGGCGCTGGCGGTCGACCAGGCCTCGGTCTCGCTGCCCATCCTCGAACATTCACCGCTGCTGATCGATGCCGACCTCGTGGACATCGTCGCGACCGGCAACGAAGAGATGCAATGCGCGATCGCGCGCCGCATCAGCCTGCCGGCCTCCGTCTGTGCGGCGATTGCCGAAGTCGGCACGGCATCGGCGGCGCTGGAGCTGATCGAAAATCCCTATGCCGAGCTGGCGCCGTTCTCCTGGGACCGCATCGTCGAGCGCCACGGCCATCTTGCCGCCATCCGCGAAGCCATGCTGGTGCTGGAAGGCCTTCCCGCCGCGACGCGCTATGCGCTGGTGACCAAGCTCTCTGACACGCTGGCGCAGTTCGTGGTCGCCCGCAACTGGCTCTCGGCCGACCGGGCAGGGCGCATCGCCGTCGAGGCGCGCGACCGCTCCACCGTGCACATCGCAGCCCGCTCCGGCGGCACCGACATGGAAGGCCTGGTGCGGCACCTGCGCGCCACCGGCCATCTCACCGCCGGTCTCATCCTGCGCACGCTGCTGTCGGGCAATCTCGACCTGTTCCATTGCGCGCTTGCCGAACTCTCCGGCCTGCCGCTCGCCCGCGTCAGCGCACTCCTGCACGACCGCGGCCGCACCAGCCTGCAGGCGCTGCTGATCAAGGCGGGCCTGCCGGAGTCCACCTTTGCCGCCTTCCAGGTGGCGATCGACGTCGGCCAGGAGATGGGCTTTGCCGACAGCGACGGCGCCGCCGCGCGGCTGCGACGTCGCATGGTCGAGCGGGTATTGACCCACTGCGAGACCGACGGCCGCTCGGCCGAGCCGCTGCTCATCCTGCTGCGCCGCTTTGCGACCGAATCCGCCCGCGAGGAAGCGCGCCTGTTCTGCGAGGAACTGGTGGCGGAAGATGCGATCGTGCCGCTGCACGACGATCTGATCGCGGCGTAAGGCGGGCTGTATCCACAAACTCGCCGTCCCTGCGAACGCAGGGACCCATACTCCGCGGCTCATCCGTAGAGGTCGCTCGGCGTTGCCGTTCCAACCAAATTTACAACTGTGGTTATTGGTCCCTGCGTTCGCAGGGACGACAACTGCGGGCCTGGCGTGAGTAACGCGCGCTCACTCCGCCGGCACGATGCTCGGCGCGAGGATCGCCTCGAGGTGTTCGGGCCGGTCGCGGTTGGCCCTGGTCAGGAACTCGTCCGCGATGCCGCGCAGCTGGCGGCTCAGCTCGCTCGCCATCGCGACCGTGT
>CAZDEZ010000026.1:38966-52405 GCA_964504705.1 uncultured Bradyrhizobium sp. | reverse complement strand
ATTGCGCGGCGCGGCTTGCGGAGCGCCCGGAGGCGGCGCGAGCGGCGCTTGCGCGCGCGGAGCCGTCACTTGCGCCGGGGCCGCCTGCTTCGGGCCAGCTGCGGGCATGCCGGCATCCACAGCGTCGCCCTTGACCGACAGCGTCTTGATCCGCCGCGGTTCGTTGTTGGGCAAGGTGCCGTTGGCGGCGGTGTTCGGCGGCGGCGGAACGGTGGTCGTAACGCTCGACGGCGCCGGCGGATTGGCGTTCTGGTTCAGCGGCGGGAACACGACGCGCGGGCCGCTGCGGGCGTTGACGTCGACGGGCTTCTCCTCGCGCGGCACGATCTTTTCGTTGCCGTCGCCGAAGGTCATGCGGTCCGGCGCCTTCGGCGCGCTGTCGGATTGCGCCGGCACGATCTTGGTCGGGCTGTGGTCGGCCTTGATGATCGGCGGCTCGCCGCTTCGCGGAGAGCCGACGAAGGTGCGGTAGGCGAAGGCTGCGCCGGTGCCGACCACGGCGAGCGCCACCACGGCGGCAACCGTGATGAGGCCGCCGCGCCTCTTCGGCTGCTCCTCCGGCTCCTCATCGTAGGCGCCCTGATAAGCATAGGGATCGTCGGGATAGGCAGGCTCACGCTGATAGTCCTGCGCAGACTCGATCTGGCCGTACAGCGCATCGTCATAGCGCGACGGATCGCTCTGCTGCGGCTGCTCGGCGTATTGCGGCTCGTC
Source organism: uncultured Bradyrhizobium sp. (assembly GCA_964504705.1). Lineage (GTDB taxonomy): Bacteria > Pseudomonadota > Alphaproteobacteria > Rhizobiales > Xanthobacteraceae > Bradyrhizobium. The sequence goes on along the minus strand of CAZDEZ010000026.1, from coordinate 51,691 downwards.
CTGGTATTGATACTGCGCCTGCTGCTGCGGGGCCGCCTGCTGCTGCGCCCCGTAGCGGTGCAGCGGATGCACCGGGGCCGGCTGATAGTCGGCCTCGTCGTCATAGTGCGGCTGCGGCGGCGCGGCCTGCTGCGCCCGCGCATTGGCGCGTTGCATCCACGGCGGCGGCCCGGCCGGCGGCTCGGGCTCCGGCTCGTACTGTTCGGGCTGGTACTGCTCAGGCTCGTACTGCTGGGGCTGATATTGCTGCTGCGGCTGATATTGCGGAGCATCGTAACGCTGAGCCGGTTGCGGCTGCGGCTTCGCATTGGCGCGGCCCATCGCAAACGGATCGGTCTGGCCGATCAGGCGGGCGAGTTCGGCGAGCGGATCGCTCTCGGCCTTGTGACCATGCGGATCCGCGCCGCGGCCATAGTCGTCATGGGCGGGAAACGGTCGGTCCTGATATCGATCAGCCATCGCTATCGATGCATCCCCTTCAGGAAGGAGCCAAATCGTCGACGAACGAATTGTCACCCGCCAGATGCCGCGGACATCCCCATGTGCGCGGCCTGCTACCCCTAGCTACCAAGCTACCTCATCTCGGTCGGGGCGTGGACGCCAAGTACGGCCAGTCCCGACGCCAGAACCGAAACGACGCCCTGGACCATGGCCAGGCGCGCCTTTGTAAGCTCTGCATCATGATTGATAATGAAGCGTAAATGGGGCAAATCGCGGCCCTTTGTCCAAAGCGCATGAAATTCGCTGGCTAAATCATACAGGTAAAAGGCGATTCGGTGTGGCTCATGTGCCGTGGCGGCGGCCTCCACGGTCCGGGGGTAGACCGCCAGCCGCTTCAAAATTTCGAGTTCCGAGGGCTCGGTCAGCCGCTCGACGGCGGCGCCCGCAAGGAAGGCCAGCCGAGCCGCCGGCTCCTGCGGCAGGTCGGGAACCACCTCCTCCCGCGCATTGCGGAAGATGGAATGACCACGGGCATGGCCGTACTGGACGTAGAACACGGCGTTGTCCCTGGACTGCTCGATCACCTTGGCGAGGTCGAAATCCAGCACCGCGTCGTTCTTGCGGAACAGCATCATGAAACGCACGGCGTCCGAGCCGACCTCGTCCACGACCTCGCGCAAGGTGACGAAATCGCCCGAACGCTTCGACATCCGCACCTGCTCGCCGGCGCGCAGCAGGCGGACGAGCTGGACGATCTTGACGTCGAGCGTCGCCTTGTCGCCGGTGACGGCCTTGATCGCCGCCTGCACGCGCTTGATGTAGCCGCCGTGGTCGGCGCCCCAGACATCGATCAGGTCGCGGAAGCCGCGATCGAACTTGTCCTTGTGGTAGGCGATGTCGGAGGCGAAGTAGGTGTAGGAGCCGTCCGACTTGATCAGCGGACGATCGACGTCGTCGCCATAGGCGGTGGCGCGGAACAGCGTCTGGACGCGGTCCTCGTAGTCGTCGACCGGCTTGCCCTTCGGCGGCGGCAGATTGCCTTCGTAGATGTCGCCCTTGGCGCGCAGGAAATCGATGGTTTGCGCGACCCGGTTGTTGCCGGTCTCGATCAGCGAGCGCTCGGAGAAAAACACCTCGTGCTTGATGTTGAGCGCGGCAAGGTCGCCCTTGATCGCATCCATCATCATCGCGATCGCCTTGGCGCGCACGATCGGCAGCCACGCGGCCTCGCTCATCGCCTTGAGCTTGTCGCCGTGTTCGCTGGCGAGCGCTTCGCCCACCGGCTTCAGATAGTCGCCGGGATAGAGGCCTTCGGGGATTTCGCCGATGGCCTCGCCGAGCGCCTCGCGGTAGCGCAGGAAGGCCGAGCGGGCGAGCACGTCGACCTGGGCGCCGGCGTCGTTGATGTAATACTCGCGCGTGACATCGAAACCGGCGAATTGCAGCAGGTTCGACAGCGCATCGCCGAACACCGCGCCGCGGCAGTGGCCGACATGCATCGGCCCGGTCGGATTGGCGGAGACGTATTCGACGTTGACCTTCTGTGCCGCGCCGATGACGCTCTTGCCGTACGCAGCGCCCTCGCGCAGCACGCTACGCAGTTCGCCGGTCCAGGCCGACGGCTGCAGCGACAGGTTGATGAAGCCGGGACCGGCGACATCGACCGCGGCGATCAGGTCGTCGGCGCGCAGCTTTTCCGCGATCCTGTCGGCGAGTTCGCGCGGTTTTGCCTTCGCGTCCCGGGCGAGCACCATGGCGGCATTGGTCGCCATGTCGCCATGGCTGGCATCGCGCGGCGGCTCCACCACCACGCGCGAGAAATCGACATCCGCCGGCCAGCCGCCTTCGGCGGCGAGCGCGCCGCAGACCGCGTGGACGCGTGCCAGAACGGCGGCAAACAGGTGTTGAGACTCGGCTTTTTCGGCGATTTTTTCGGCCATGGGGCCGCCGCCTAACGCAAATCCGGGGTCGAGTCAAAAAGCCGTTGGTGCTCGATCAGGGCGTAGCGGTCGGTCATCCCGGCGATGAAATTTCCGATCCGGCGGATGCGCTCGGTCTCGCTTTCCTGCCCCGTGCCCTCAAGCCATTCCGCCGGCAGGTCGCCGGGCGATTTCCGGTAGTGCTCGAACAGTTCGACCACGATCCGCTCGGCCTCCCCCATCACCCGCATGACGCGGCTGTGCCGGTACATGCGCTGAAACAGGAACGCCTTGATCTCGGCTTCGGCCCTGGCGACGTCGGCGGGAAAGGCGATCAACGCCTGTTTCTGGTTGCGCACGTCCTGCGCCGATTGCGGCTGCGCGGCCACGATGCGCCGGCCGGCCTCCGTCATGACGGCGCCGATCAGGTACGAAATCAGCTCGCGCACCAGCTCGGCCCCGCGCCTGATGTCGTCGAGGCGGGGATAGTGCCTTGCGGTGTCGGCGATGATGTCCGAGATCAGCGGCACCACCCTGAGATCGTCGACGCGGAACAGCCCCGCCCGCAGGCCGTCGTCGATGTCGTGCGCGTCATAGGCGATATCGTCGGCGATGGCGGCGACCTGCGCCTCCGTCGAGGCAAAGCTCCAGAGCTCGAGGTCGAAATCCCTGACGTAGTCGGAGATGCCGACGGGAATGCCGTGCTCACGGTATGGCCCGATCGGGGTCCCGCCCCGTTCGGTGAGCGGACCGTTGTGCTTGACGATGCCTTCCAGCGATTCCCAGGTCAGGTTGAGCCCGTCGAATTCGGGGTAGCGGTGCTCGAGCGCGGTTACGACGCGCAGCGCCTGCGCGTTGTGGTCGAAACCGCCATGGTCCTTCAGGCAGGCATCGAGCGCCCGCTCGCCGGCATGGCCGAACGGGGGGTGCCCGAGGTCGTGGGCGAGCGCCAGCGTTTCGGTGAGGTCTTCGTCGAGGCCAAGCTGCCGCGCCATGGCGCGGGCGATCTGGGCAACTTCCAGCGAGTGGGTCAGGCGGGTGCGGTAGTGGTCGCCCTCGTGGAACACGAAAACCTGGGTCTTGTGCTTCAGCCGGCGGAAGGCGGTGGAGTGGATCACCCGGTCGCAGTCCCGCCGGAACGGGCTGCGGGTCCGGCTCGGCGGCTCCGCAAACAGCCGCCCGCGGCTCTCACCGGGGTCGCAGGCAAAGGGCGCGCGCGGGGCTGCCATTCCGACCGTCACGGCAATTTAATCCTTATCCATTTGATTCCGTTTGTCCGCGCACTTAACTATGGAGGGCGCGGGATACCAAATGAATTGGGTATAACGCGTATTGGGTAGGATGCCCGGAGAGGCGAAACATGACTGCTGCCATCACCGTCAGCGAGAGGGCCGCGCGCCGGATCGGCGAGATCCTCAAGGGCGAAGGCGAAGGCGCCATGTTGCGCATCAGCGTCGAGGGCGGCGGCTGCTCCGGCTTTCAGTACAAGTTCGACGTCGATCGCGCCAAAGCCGAGGACGACCTCGTGATTTCCCGCGAGGGTGCGGTGGTGCTGGTCGATTCCGCCTCGGTGCCGTTCCTGGCGGGGTCGGAAGTCGATTTCGTCGACGACCTGATCGGCGCCTCGTTCCGGGTGGTCAACCCGAACGCCACCGCCTCCTGCGGCTGCGGCACCAGCTTCTCGATCTGATCCGCTATTCTATTTCCTGGCGAACAGCGCTTTCGCGTTGCCGTTGGCGATCTGCGCCGCGACCTTCGGCGGCAGCTGGTCGAGCCAGGCCCGATAGCCGGCGATGATGTCACCATAGCTGGCCCACCGCTCGGAGATCCAGGTGTCCGAGCCGATCAGGAACCGGTCGGGGAATTTCTCGAACAGGCCGCGCCACTCCGCACTCAGCTTGCCGCCGCCTTCCACGATACCGCTGCGGTAGGACAGTTCGCCCCATAGCTTGGGATACTTCGTCAGCAGCGCCGCGACGCGGTCCGCCGACAGGCCAAAGCCGGTATGCGCCCAGACGATCTGCGCCCGCGGATTGTGCCGCATCAGGATCTCAACGGCTTCCTCGTCGGCATGGGCGTGGAGGTAGAGGTTGTTGGCGACGGCGAAATCGACGACCTTCTTCACCACTTCGGTATCGGCCGCGCGTCCCGAGATGTGGAATTCGCCGATGCCGCGGTAGTAGCCGCGCTTGAATTCTTCCTGCACCAGCTCCAGCGTCAGGGGATCGCCGAACCAGGTCTGGATGTCCGCGCGCACCTTGTACGGTCGAATGAACGGCACAACCCACAGGCCCTCGGGCTTCGCGTCCATCAGCGCATGCGTGCCCGTGTTGGGGCGGCTGGTGGCGAGGATGCCGGTGACGCGGTTCTTGCGAAACAGCGCCAGCACTTCCTCGACCTGGTAGTAGGGCTTCGGCTCCCAATTGTAGTGCAGGTGGGCGTCGAAGATTTCGATCGGCTCGGCGGCGCGGGCATCGCGCGCCGGTCCCGCCAGAAGAAGAACGACAGCGAGTGCTGCGGCAGCCCGCATTGCCCTGCCCGCTCCGCTCATTCGGCAGCCACCACGCGCGGCGGCTCGGCATCGCCGGTGTCTTCTTCCTTCGGCTGGAGACGGCGATTGAGACGGCGGTCGATGCGGTCGAGATAGATGTAGACCACGGGCGTGATGTAGAGCGTCAGCAGTTGCGACAGGCAGAGGCCGCCGACCACGGCGACGCCGAGCGGCTGGCGCAGCTCCGCGCCGGCGCCGGCGCCGATCGCAATCGGCAGCGTGCCGAAGATCGCGGCGAAGGTCGTCATCATGATCGGGCGGAAGCGCAACAGCGCCGCCTCGCGGATGGCGTGCTCGGCCGACAGGCCGACGCGGCGGCGCTCCAGCGCGAAGTCCACCATCATGATGGCGTTCTTCTTGACGATACCGACCAGCATGACGATGCCGATCATGGCGATGACCGACATCTCCATCTTGAACAGCATCAAGGTGAGGATCGCGCCAATGCCGGCCGACGGCAGGCCCGAGATGATGGTGATCGGGTGGATGAAGCTCTCGTAGAGGATGCCGAGGATGACGAAGGCGGCGAACACGGCGGCGAGGATAAGGACGCCCTGCCCGCGCAGCGAATCCTGGAACACCTGCGCGGTGCCGGAGAATCCGGTCGCGATCGTCACCGGCAGGTTGGCGGCCTGCTCGAGCTGCGTGATCTTGTCCACGGCATAGCCGAGCGAAACGCCCGGCGCGAGGTTGAACGAGATCGTCACCGCCGGCTGCTGCCCCTGGTGGCTGATCTGCAGCGGACCGACGCTCGGCACCAGCCTGGCCACCGCGTCCAGCGGAATGGTCTGGCCGCTTGCCGTCTTCATGTAGAGCTTCGACAGATCGGAAGGGTCGACCTTGAAGCGCGGTTCGGCTTCCAGAATGATCTGGTAGTCGTTCGAAGGCATGTAGATCGTACCGATCTGGCGCGTCCCGAAGGCATTGTAGAGCTGGTTGCGGACCTGCTCGACGGTGACGCCGTAGATCGCCGCCTTCTCGCGGTCGATGTCGACCGTCATCTGGGGGTTCTTGATGTAGAGGTCGGTGGTGACGTCGAGCAGACCCGGCAGCTTCTCGATCCTGTCGCGCATCTCCGGCGCGGTGCGATAGAGCGCCTCGGTGTCGCCGCTCTGCATCACGTATTGATACTGGCTCTTCGAAATCCGCCCGCCGATATTGAGGTTCTGGATCGGCTGGAAGAACGCCTGCAGGCCCGGTACCTGCCGCGCCTTGGCCCGAAGCCGGCCGATGATCACGTTGAGACTGTCGCGCTCCTTCTTCGGCTTCAGCGCCACGAACAGCCGCCCGTAGTTCGCCGTCGTATTCGGTCCGCCGGCGCCTACCGTCGAGTTGATGTAGTCGATCGCCGGATCGGATTTCAGGATATCGACCAGCGCCAGCTGACGTTCCTTCATCGCCTCGAAGGAGGTATCGGTCGCGGCTTCGGTGACGCCGATGAGGAAGCCGGTGTCCTCCTGCGGAAAGAAGCCCTTCGGCACGATCATGTAGAGATAGACCGTGCCGCCGAGGGTGGCGAAGGTCACCAGAAGCATCAGGAACTTGCGGGCCAGCACCCGGTCGAGCGTCCATTCATAGGCGCGGAGCCAGCTATCGAACATGCGCTCGAACGCCCGTAGCACAATGTTCGGCCTTTTGGTCCCGTCATGCGCCTTCAGCACGCGTGCGCACAGCATCGGCGTCAGCGTCAGCGACACGAATCCGGAGACCACGATAGCCACCGAAATGGTGACGGCGAACTCGCGGAACACGCGGCCGACGATGCCGCCCATCAGCAGCACCGGAATGAACACCGCGATCAGCGAGAAGGTGATGGAGATGATGGTGAATCCGATCTCGCGCGCGCCCTTCAGCGCCGCCTCGAACGGCCGCATGCCGCGCTCGATGTGGCGGACGATGTTCTCCAGCATGACGATGGCGTCGTCGACCACGAAGCCGACGGACAGCGTCAGCGCCAGCAGCGTCATGTTGTTGATGGAATAGTCGAGCGCGTACATCACCGCACAGGTGCCGACCAGCGAGATCGGCACTGCCAGCGCCGGAATGAAGGTGGCGGAGGCCGATCGCAGGAACATGAAGATCACTAGGATGACGAGTCCGACCGCGATCAGCAGCGTCTCCTGGACGTCGGCGACCGCCTGGCGGATGGAGATCGAACGGTCCATCAGAACGTCGATCGAGACCGACTGCGGGATAGCGGCGCGCAGCACGGGCAACTTGGCCAGGATCGAGTCGACAACTGCCACCGTGTTGGCATCGGGCTGCTTCTGGATGCCCAGGACGATCGAGCGGTTGCCGTTGAGCCAGCTCGCGATCTTGTCGTTCTCGACGCTGTCGTAGATGTGCGCGACCTCGTCGAGCTTGACCGGCGAGCCGTTGATCCATTTGACGACGATCTTGCTGTAGTCGGCGGCCTTGTCCATCTGGCCGGAGGCCTGCAGCGCCACGTCCTGCTTCGGCCCGTTCAGCGTGCCGACCGGCGTCGACGAGTTGGCGCTGGTAACGGCGTTGCGGATATCTTCCATCGATAGTCCGCGCGCGGCAGCGGCTTCCGGGTCGGCCTGGACGCGGATCGCGAATTTCTGTGCGCCGTACACCGAAACCTGGGCAACGCCGGGAAGCTGCGAGAGCGCCTGGCCGATGGTGATGTCGGCATATTCGTTGACGGTGGACAGCGGCAGCGTCGGGGAACCGAGCACGATGAACAGCACCGGAAAGTCGGCGGGGTTCACCTTGCGGAAGCTCGGCGGAATCCGCATCTCGATCGGCAGTCTGCGCTGCGCGATGGTCAGCGCGGTCTGCACGTCGAGCGCGGCAGCGTCGATGTTGCGGTTGAGGTCGAACTGGATGGTGATGACGCTGGTTCCCTGCCAGGAATTTGACGTCATCGAGGAGATGCCGGCAATGGTCGAGAGCTGCCGCTCGATCACGCCGGCGACGGAGGCCGCCATCGTATCGGCGCTCGCACCCGGCAGGGTCGCGGTCACGGCGATGGTGGGAAAGTCCACCTTGGGCAGCGCCGACACCGGCAGCAGGCGAAACCCGAAAACGCCGAACGCGATGATCGTCGCCGTGATCAGCGTCGTCATCACCGGGCGGCGGATGCAGAGTTCGGAAAGCGTCATGCCTTACGCTCCGGCCTTTCTGGCGCGCGGCTCGACCCGCGTTCCGTCCGACAGCAGCAGCTGACCGTCGGTGACGACGCTTTCGTCGCCCGAGAGGCCCTCGGCGATCACGGAATAGCCTTGGAAAGTGCGATCGACCTTCACCGGCTGCACCTTGGCGACGCCATCCTTGACGACGAACACGAAGTTGCCGCTCTGGCTGCGCTGCACGGCGATGGTCGGCACCACTACGGACTCTTCGGTGCGGATGATCAGCTTGGTCGAAACCAGCGTGCCCGGCCACAGCGTCTCGTTGCCGTTCTCCATGACGCCGCGGACGGTGACCATGCCGGTGGCGGCATCGACCGCATTCTCGACCATCGCGACCTTGCCCTCTTCCGACTGCTGCCGGCCGGGAACGGTCGCGATCACCCGCGAACCGTCCTTCGCCATGGCCTCGCGCAGATCGACCAGCACGCGCTGCGGGACCGCGAAGGTGACGTAGACCGGCGCCATCTGGTTGATGACCGCCAGCGGCTGGACGTCGGCCGGACGCACGAAATTCCCGACCTTCACGTTCGCAACGCTGATGCGGCCGGAGAACGGCGCGCGGATCTGGGTGTAGCTCTTCTGGACCTTGTAATTGTCGAGCACGGCCTGATTGGCCTTGATGGTCGCCGTGAGAATATCGGACTGGGTGCGGGCGTTGTCGACATTGACCTGGGTGGTCGCGCCCTTGGCGACGAGATCGGTGTAGCGGCGCAGGTCGCGTTGTGCACCTTCGAGCTGCGCCTGGTCCCTGGCGAGCGTTCCCTCGGCCTGCTCGATCTGGGCGTCGATCTGGCGGGAGTCGAGGGTGAACAGCAGGTCGCCTTCGTTGACCTTGGCGCCGTCCTGGAAGTGCACCGCCACGATGGTGGTCTCCAGCCGCGATTTCAGCGCCACGCTGGAAATCGGGGTGACGGTGCCGTTGGCGTCGACGTCGACGGGAACCGGCTTGCGTTCTGCCTTGGCGATCTCAACCGACACCGTGCGCGGACGCTGCGGCCCCTGGGCGCTTGCGTTGCTGCCCATCCAAGAAGATCGGGTCACAAAGGCGGCCGCCGCTACAATTCCAAGCGCGCCTGCCAGGAGTATCCAGGTTCGTTTTTTCATCGTTCTCACGTCCGCCGGTCAATAACACCGGGGCCGCCTGTTCCTGCCTTCTCGACGGCGAATTTTGTGCCTTATTTGTAAATGGTTATCACAGGCGACCGGCACATGGTATGCCACTAAGCTAAATTGTCGGTAATGGTCGGCCAACTCCATGCGCATTGCTACCTGGAACGTCAATTCGATACGGCAACGGCTCGAGAATCTCCTCACCTGGCTGAAAGAGTGTTCGCCGGAGGTCGTCTGCCTGCAGGAGACCAAGTGCACCGACGAGGCCTTTCCGAGGCTGGAGATCGAGTCGCTTGGCTACAACGTGGTTTGTCACGGTCAGAAGACCTTCAACGGCGTCGCCCTGCTCTCCAGACTTCCCTTTGACGAGACAAGGTCGGGCCTGGCCGGCGACGACGAGGACGCCCATGCCCGATTCATCGAGGGCGTGGTGACGCTAAAGCGCGGCGTGATGCGGATTGCGTGCCTCTATCTGCCCAACGGAAATCCGGCCCCCGGCGACAAATATACCTATAAGCTCAAATGGATGTCCCGCCTTCTTGAATATTCGAAGGAGCGGCTCAAGGCCGAGGAGCCGTTTGTGCTTGCCGGCGATTTCAATGTCATTCCCGCCGCCGCCGACGTCTACAACCCCGCCGCCTGGGTCAACGATGCCCTGTTCCGCCCGGCCACCCGGGAGGCCTTCCAGGCCCTTCTCGGTCTTGGCCTGACCGATGCGCTGCGCGCCGTCAGCGACGCGCCGGGGCAGTACACGTTCTGGGACTACCAGGCCGGGGCCTGGCAGAAGAACTGGGGGCTGCGGATCGATCACCTGCTGCTGTCGCCGCAGGCCAGCGACCGACTGACCGATGTCGGCATCGACAGCTATGTGCGGGCCTGGGAGAAGCCCTCGGACCATGTGCCGGTCTGGGCGGATTTCGATCTCGAGACGGCCTGAGGCAACCCCGCTGCGAACTCAGTCGCGGCGGCCCTTGACCCAGTGCTCGATCATCTGCAGCGCCATGGCGCGGTCGCTCTCGGACGCCTTGGCGATCGCCCGGTTGTAGCTTTCCTTGATCCAGACCTCGTCGGCGCCGGCGTTCTCGCGGGCCAGGATCAGCCACATCAGGCCGCGGGCGCGCTGCGGCGGCATCTGCTCGCCGTTGAACAGCATCTGCCCAAGCAATGCCTGCGCCTGGTACTGGCCTTTCTGCGCGGCCAGACCCAGCCAGCGGATACCCTGGCGGAAGCTCTCCGGCGAATTGCCGGTGCTCTTGAAGTAGAGCCGCGCCAGATCGTACTGCGCGTCGGCATTGCCGAAATAGGACGCCGCATAGGAGAACATCTCCCGCGCCCGTTCGGGATCCGACTTCACCTTCGAGTTCGGGATGCCGCTGAGGTAATAGCGGCCGAGCGCCACGAAGGCGTTGGCAACGATGCCCGCCTGCGGCGCCGACGGATTGTCCTCGGCGTGCTGGTTGGCGATCTTGCTGAAATAGTCGAAGGCGCGCAGGTCGTTCTGCGCCACGCCGTCACCGTCGGCATACATCCGCCCGAGCTTCCACTGCGCCACGGGATGGCCGCCCTCGGCCGCATATTCCAGCGCCATCATCGAGGAGGAAGACCCGTTCGCAGCCCCCGGGACCGCGGATGCCGGCACGGGCGCCGGCGGAACCGGCTTGTTGTTGAGCTGGGCAGCCGCCGCGGGCGGGCCGGCAACGATGCCGAGCGGCGCGGCCGTCTTGGCGGGCGAGTTGACCGGCGTGCCGTCGAATCCGAACGCGGGAGCCAGCGGGATGGCCCCCAGAACGAACGCAAATATGGTACGCCTAGATGTCCGCATAACACTGTTTCTCGTGTGCGCCACCTGGGTGGGTAACCGCCCCATCCACCGCCGGCCCGACCTGCTGGGCATACTTCCACAGCGCACCCGACGTATGGTTTGTCGCGCGAGGCGCCCATTTGGTCTTGCGTTCAGCCAGTTCGGCGTCGGTCAATTTTACGTTAAGGGTACCGGCCTCGGCGTCGATCTCGATGATGTCGCCGTCCTGCAACAGGCCGATCGGCCCGCCAATGGCCGCCTCCGGCCCGACATGGCCGATGCAGAAGCCGCGGGTGGCGCCGGAGAACCTTCCGTCGGTGATCAAGGCGACCTTGCCGCCCATGCCCTGCCCGGTCAGCGCCGCCGTGGTCGACAGCATCTCCCGCATGCCGGGACCGCCGCGCGGCCCCTCGTAGCGGATGACGATGACCTCGCCTTCCTTGTAGGTGCGCTTCTGGACGGACTCGAAGGCATCCTCTTCGCGGTCGAAGCAGCGGGCCGGCCCGGTGAATTTCAACTTCGACATGCCCGCGACTTTCACGATCGCACCTTCTGGAGCGAGATTTCCCTTCAGGCCGACCACACCGCCAGTGACGGTGATCGGCTTGTCGGCTGGGCGCACCACATCCTGGTGCGCGTTCCATTTCACGCTCTTGAGGTTTTCGGCGATCGTTCGGCCCGTGACGGTAAGGCAATCCCCGTGCAGGTGGCCATTATCGAGCAGCGTCTTCATCAGAAGCGGGATGCCGCCAACCTCGAACATGTCTTTGGCAACATAACGGCCGCCCGGCTTCAAATCGGCGACATAGGGTGTTTTTTTGAAGATTTCGGCGACGTCGAACAAATTGAATTTAATGCCGCACTCGTTGGCGATCGCCGGCAAATGCAACGCGGCGTTGGTCGATCCACCCGATGCAGCTACCACGGCAGCGGCGTTTTCCAGCGACTTGCGGGTGACAATGTCGCGCGGGCGAAGGTTTAGCGCGATCAGTTCAACCACTTTCTCGCCGGCGGCGGCGCAGAAGGCATCGCGGATCTCGTAAGGCGCAGGCGCCCCGGCGGAATACGGGAGCGCAAGGCCGATCGCCTCGGAGACGGTTGCCATGGTGTTGGCGGTGAACTGGGCGCCGCAGGCGCCCGCCGACGGGCAGGCCACCCGCTCGATTTCGTCGAGATCCTCATCGGACATTTCGCCGACCGAATGCTTGCCGACGGCCTCGAACATGTCCTGCACGGTCACGGGCTGGCCGCGGAAGCTGCCGGGCAGGATCGAGCCGCCGTAGATGAAGATCGAGGGCACGTTGAGGCGGACCATCGCCATCATCATGCCGGGCAAGGACTTGTCGCAGCCGGCAAGCCCGACCAGGGCATCGTAGGCATGGCCGCGGACCGTCAATTCGACGGAGTCGGCGATGCATTCGCGCGACGGCAGCGAGGAGCGCATGCCGTCATGGCCCATGGCAATGCCGTCGGTGACGGTGATGGTGCAGAACTCCCGCGGCGTGCCGCCGCCGGCCGCCACGCCCTTCTTGACGGCCTGGGCCTGGCGCATCAGCGCGATGTTGCAGGGGGCGGCCTCGTTCCAGCAGGAGGCAACGCCCACGAAGGGCTGGTGAATTTGCTGGGTCGTCAGGCCCATGGCGTAGAGGTAGGACCGGTGCGGCGCGCGCTCGGGCCCTTCCGTCACGTGACGGCTGGGGAGCCTTGCCTTGATGTTCGTCCTGGCGTCCATCGCGCGGGTCCGTTCC